>JBLIRO010000034.1:0-53575 GCA_049472335.1 bacterium
TTCAATATATTTTAAAAGCTCAAATAATTTATTATTTTTATTAACGGTTTAATTAAAAAATATAAAGATCCTTCTTTCCTTTGGTTTCTTATAGAATTGTGTAGTTAAAATTTTTATAAAAGGGGGGTGAGGCACAACGATTTTAATTATAAGTATATAAAGGTCTTTATCCTTAAAATTTATAAAAGATCTAAAAATCTTCGTTGAATAGGGGGTGATTAAATATAAGTCTTCGAATTTTAAAAATTTGAAAACTTAATTCCTTTTTAACTCCTTTATTAAAGATTAAGGAGAATGGTTATGGATAATTTTAGATTTTTGAAGATATGGATAATTGCAATAGCCCTGGTAATCGGTTTAATCTTCACTTTTGGTTCTGTGACTCAGGCTCAGATTTTTCCAACTTCTTATTATTACACGAATCCATTATATTACAGCGGCTATGGTTATTTTAACTCAATCAACGGTTACCTGTTGGGGTTTGCACCTTTCACACCATTTTTGACACCAAATGTGGCTTATTCTTACAATGCATTCGGTATCCCAACATATCCGTATTTTGGGTCACCCTATCAGACGACGTTCCCTTACACAACTTTGCCTGGTACTCCGATTCCATACGCAAGGTTTGATTATCCGACCTATGCATATGGTTCACCTGATTTCTATCTGAGCTGGGTGCTTTTGCAATAAGTTAGATATTTTTACAATAATGCAATCAAAAAGTTTAAAACCATATAGACTATTTTGAAATGTGAGGTGCATAGATATGAAAAATACAATGAAAATCTTGATGGTTTGCTTGATCGTAACTCTAACGTTTGTTACGGTAAGGTCAGCGGCCATAGCGCAGGTAGGGTTTGGTTTTCCGCCACTTTGGCAATTACCCACTTTGGGAAGCCAACCGCTTCAAGTCCCAACATATGAAGACCCTTTTACTGGAAAGGGAGATATCCTCGTCGACAACTTCGAATATTGGGACAGCCCATACAATCATGGATGGATGCAACAAGAGCCTCCCTATCCTGTCTATGGATTCGGTATTGGCTATGCCACAATTTTCAATACAGTTATGGATCTCCAGGAAGGGAGCAGGGTGCTGGATGTGTACCGTCCTAATTCCATTTTTATTGTCAGCACTCAGTATGAAAAGCACCGTATACTCCGCAGCCTTGTCACTCCGCCAACCTCTTCCAACCCCCAGGGTGAGGCCGGCATAAGCATTGAGAAGAATGCTGTCGTAAGTTTCGACTTCAGGGCTCCTCTTGGTATCGAGCCTTTTGACATCTTTGAATTCACCGTTATAGGTGAAACAGCAGGTGGAGATATCGTCAGCGTCCAAATTGTACCGTTGGAGCCTCCTGCCGGATCCGCGCTGGGACCGGTTAACAGCACTGCAGGCATGTTTGGCGCCGGGGCCGTTGTTACCGGCTTTGCTCAAGGACAGTTACAGGTCACTGTAATAATCGGGCGTGGCATGCTCGATGGTTCCTGGCATGCTGTATGGGTTGATTTGTATAAATCCGTAGAGGCAGCCGTGGAAGTCTTCAGCACCATTTCCGAAAACGATAAAGAAGATTGGTATATTGAAAGGGCCAATGCAGTAATGATAGGCGGCCAGATGTTCCGTCTGGACAACCTCTTCTTCAGATCTGATTACGGCTATGCGCATATTGGAAGTCCGGACCTTTTTGAAATGGGTCCGCTATATGCTCAGATCTTCGAGCCTTACAGATATCTTTTCATTGCCGACTATGAGGTGCCGGAGGAAGAAATTAAAATCACCGATCTGATGCTTAACCCGGCAAATTTTATACTAACACAAGACCCGAATGATCCTGACGATCCGGTCGTTAAATACTGGACCGATCTGGGCGCGGATCCCAATCGATTCGGAACAAATGATCCTAATATAGCTGAGATTTTTGGCAGGCAGTCATTTACGGTAGACCTGAGTCTGCCCATTTTTGCTGATCCTAACTTGCGGATGACAGCAGATGGACCGGGAAACGCTGCTGAAACTATCATTAACTCAGGCACCCTGGGCTGGAATTCCACAATAGGCGGATATGGCGCTAATGGAGTTCAGGCCTTTCTGCTGCAGCCATTGCCGGTTTATCCTTATGATGGAATGCCGACATATCTGCCGGCAAAATATGCCGCCATAGAGGCTGTCTTAGCCCTGGGTAAGCCATACTTTCAACCAGGGCTTATTTTCTTACTCGAAGGCGCTCTATGGAATTCGGGATTCACTGTATGGCCCAATATAGCTGCCCTCGATTTTACACCGCAGTATTTCGAGGACCTGATCGTGACCCTTGAGGTGACCAATGGGTCACATTCCGATATAAGGACATTCCCAATCAGTGTGGTCAATTATCCGGTGGAAAATTATCCGCCTGTGCTGCAGTTGAATATCGAAGATCAGATCTTCTATGTGGGTCAGCAGAACGGATATATTATAAATTTCATTGATCCCGACTGCTTTATCTTTTCACTTTCATCTGCACCGGCTACGACACATGTCCCGGGATTCCCCATTTCCGGGTCCTTCAGGACCGATATGGATGATTTGAACTGGGGTATGACAATTAATGGTATGACGGCCTATCAGTACGGTCCGTGGATTGAGACAATCATTGATCCCTGCACAGGTTTGATCAGTTGGGTGCCTAAGTTCGAAGGCGCTTACAACGCTGTTGTTACCTGCGCTGATGCCCGTGGCGGTAATGCTTTCGGAGAGATCACCATTTTTGCCGTGAATCAGGGCACATGGTTGAACCACCCGCCAATCGTAAAGGGCAGGCCGACTCAACCGGTCGTCATTAAGGCCGGAGAAGAGTTTATGTTGAATTATCCGACCATAAATGTTGAAGATCCTGACGGTGACCAGCTATATGCATCCTGTAACATAGGTTCCTGCGGACGTGCGCCGGACGGCTCCTTTATTTGGAGGTTCCAGAGCAACTTCCCAGGCTCATACCTTGTAGAGATCGTATTCTTCGATATCAGAGGCGGATACGCGATTATGGAATTCTTCCTTGACGTGAAACCCTGGTGGACTTATTAATACCCTAAATCTGGATATTAAGGAGAGGGCAGCGGCAAAACCGCTGCCCTCTTTTTTTATAAATAAAAAATCCGAAAAACGTCGCTAAGGGAATTACAAAAAATAAAAAGGAAATAATATGTTAAGAGATTAAAGATCTATAAGTTTTTAGAAAGGCTGTCTATCCTATCGATTATTACTTCCAGCACCTGTTGAATGCTCAGATTGGTGGTATCTATCACCATAGCATCAGCAGCTATTTGAAGCGGGGCAACCGCTCTGTGACTGTCAGTGTGATCACGGACCTTCATTGATTTAATTATTTCATCGAGACTTATATCCATCCCTTTTGCTTTCAATTCGTTATATCGCCTCAAACCCCTTGTTTCGACAGATGCGTCCAGATAAAATTTAAAATCAGCCTGTGGAAAGACGAAGGTGCCAATATCACGGCCATCCATTATAACACCACCTGAATTTCCCATTTCTTGCTGTTTGCGGATCATTGCCCTCTTAACACCCGGCAAGGCCGATATCTGTGACGCGCCAGATCCCATCTCCGGGGTCCTTATCAAATCAGTCACTTCATGACCATCAATGCATACCTTGACAGAATCATTTTTCATATGAATTTCAATGGGTTTTGATTCGGTTAGTTCTATCAGCGCCTTTTCATCTGACCAAAGAATCCCCATTTTGCTGGCCAGCAATGCCACAGCACGATACATTGCCCCTGTATCGATATATATTAAATCGTATCTGCGCGCAAGCGCCTTACCCAGAGTACTCTTTCCCGCTGCAGAAGGCCCGTCAATAGCAATAATCCATCTCTTATTTTTTTCCTTGGACTTTTTCATTTTTTATACAATAGAGATAATTTTGTAAAAAGTCAACTTTTGATGGATTCGTAAATGGTTTGATACATATAATTAAATTGGATATAATTAAAACTACATATCCAAAGGCTGTTTTTTTCTAATAAGGCAAGGCAAAAATTATGAACCCCTTTAAAAAAATTTTTCCGCCCTCTCAGGGTGAAATAATTAGATTCGAACGGGGAAGAGTTATTACTCCCTCTTATCCTATAATCCCATTCATCAGTGGTGACGGCATTGGGACCGATGTATGGAATGCGACGAAACGAGTACTGGATGAGGCCGTTAAAAAGGCCTATGAAGGGGCAAGGAAGATAAACTGGTTTCAGATACATGCCGGTCTGTCGGCATTACAGGTATATGGCCGGGACATTGTTCTTCCCGATGAGACGATTGAGGCCATAAAGATGTTTAAGGTTGCCATAAAGGGACCTTTAACAACACCGGTGGGAGGGTACCCTTATGTATGCCTTGAATGTGCTGAAGAACAGGGAGGACCTGATCTGAACAGGCCCTTGAACTGCCGGAAATGCGGTTCTTCTTTCGTTACAAAACGTTTTCGGTCGCTTAATGTGACACTCAGGCAGGTCCTGGATCTATATGCCTGTGTTAGACCCGTCCGGTGGTATCCGGGAGTCCCTACCCCTGTTAAAAGTCCCCAAAAACTTAATATTGTAATTTTCCGGGAAAATACGGAAGATGTTTATGCGGGTATTGAATTTTCCTCCGGAAGCAAAGATGCCTCCCTTCTGATAAATTTCCTCAAGGAAAAGATGGGGAAAGAAATATTAGAGGAAAGCGGTATCGGTATAAAGTCCATAAGCCCTTCTAGAAGCAAGCGCCTGATAAGAAAGGCAATACTTTATGCCATACAGTATAACCTTCCATCAGTAACCATGGTCCATAAAGGGAACATCATGAAATTTACCGAAGGGGCCTTCAGGGATTGGGGTTATGAACTTGCCCAAGAAGAGTTTGCGGACAATGTAATCCCGGAAGCCGCCTGCCCACAAGAAAGCTTCCCCGGAGATAAAATAGTGCTGAAGGACCGGATCGCGGATCAGATGTTTCAGCAGGTACTGCTCAGGCCGGAAGAGTATCATGTCATTGCCGCGCCCAATCTAAACGGAGACTACCTTTCAGATGCTTGTGCCGCTCAAGTCGGGGGATTAGGCCTGGCCCCGGGGGCCAACATGGCTGATGATCTCGCACTCTTTGAAGCAACCCATGGCACCGCGCCCAAATATACCGGACAAGACAAGGCCAATCCAGGCTCTCTCATACTTTCGGGCGTAATGATGCTTGAGTACCTCGGCTGGCAGGAAGCCGCGGACATGGTTAAAAAGGGGATGGAGCTGACAATAAGCCAGAAAAGGGTAACCTATGATCTGGAGCGCCAGATGTCAGGGGCTACATCTCTCAAGACCTCGGAGTTTGCGTCCGCGATATGTGAAAATTTGTAATAGATCCTAGGGCTGGCCCCTTAAGAAAACAGGCTCATGAACACCCAATTCTTTATATTTATCGAGAATATTCCTGTGGCAGGTCAGAATAATCAACTGCCTTCCATCAGCAAACTCCTTTAAGGCTTTGATTGCCAAAGGATTTCTTTTGTCATCGAAATTTACCATAATATCATCCATAATGACCGGCATCGATTCCGACCGTTTCTCATACTCCTTTATCAAGCCGAGCCTCATTGCCAGATATAGCTGTTCCTTTGTGCCCCTGCTCATCTCAATAACATTCTTGATATTTTTTTTACCATCCTTTATTTGCAGCTCGTTGTTATTTATAGGTTTAATAATCCCCGTATATCTTTTATTCGTAATAGTGGAAAAGATATCGCCTGCAGCTTTAATCACCTCAGGCTGACGGGTATTTTCATACTTTGATATGGCCTTTTCAAGCATGATCAGTGCAATCCTGGATTTAACCCAATCCCTCGCATAATCCATTAGCTGTTGTTTTTTCATTTCCAGCTCATTTTGCAAAAACAATAAATCCTCGCTGGAAGAAAGCTGTTCCAACCGGTTGCATAATTCACCTATGGAACGATTCTTTTTATCACGTTCATTCTTCAGGGAATCTATACGGGCTGTTACTTCCTTCAATTCATAATTTATTGCCTCAGGGTCCGCTGATGAAAGCAATTCCACAAACCTTGCGTAATGGTCACCCGCTCCTGCTGCTGACTGAATGATTCTTTTTATCTCCTCTATTTTTTTGTTTAATTCACCATGCTTTATGTATGCCAGATACCTCTCTTTAAGATCTTCCTCTCCGGCTGCTCCAAAGGAAGAAACATATCTGCGTATATCTTCATCTTTTATTGCCTTCCTCTCCATCAATGTCTTAATCTTGGCTGTCAGCTCCTTTATACGGGCGGCAAGATGCTCTTTTTCTATCTTTTTTTCCTTTTCATCGTTGAATTGTTGAATGATGATCTCTGTATCTGTGTTTATGTCATGGCTCAATCCGGATGTATCCAGAAAAGGGGTAATATCTTCATATAATTTCTTAACTTCATCTATAGTTCCTTGCATTTGTCCAATCCTTTTTTCAAGCTCGTTCATCCTCAACATATCTGCCTGGACCGCTTTAACAGTATTAATGACCTCATATACACCATCAGGTGACACATTCTCATCAAGGTTCATATCCTTTCTTAAAAAGCAGGTCCATTCTTCATTCACATGATCAAGCTCAGACCTCGCCAGATCCAGTTCCTTTTCGTAATTCTTTTCCAACGGGTCCCTTATTTCCTCTTTAAATCTCCTTTTAGCCATTTCAAAAGAGAAAAACAAACCCAAAATCAAAACAAAACCGGAAATAATAAAAACAATCCATCGAGGATTAAATTGTAAAATAGATTGTCCAGCTATACCTGAAAGAATACCAATGAGACCTATAATGACAAAGGCATAAAAGGCAAATCTATAAGTTCTGCCTCCGTAAAAAGATTCCGATGCCTTCACCGCCTTCATTTCTCTATGATGTTCAAGCTTGCTTTCAATTCGATCGATCCTTGATCTGACCTTCTCAAATCTATCTTTAAAAGACATAATCCTATCATCCAGAATATGTGTGAACATAAAATCTTTAATCGATTCCTCCGACCACCCTCTACCCATGGTCCCAATCTCTGAACGAATCCTTTGGGACAGTTTTTCCTTTTCGTCCCGCGCTAGGCCGGACTCATTTAAAGCCGACCGGTATTTTTCACTCAATCTCTGTAGCGAGCCTATAGCAGCCTCCTGCCTGACAAGATCCTCATTGTATGTTAAGTTGTCATTTTTCATCGTGATTGAATCAAGCTCAGCCTTGTATTCCTCATCGATCCTCTTTTCAATGTCCGACAGTTCCATCTTCATCTCTTTCAAAACCTCCAGGGTGTCCTGCGGGAGTGATTCATGGGCGCCCAATCGGGACAATTCGGATTCCGTATTTATAAGATCGAGGTAATGAGGATACATCTTATGTCTATTCTCCAGAGAGCCCTGCTCTGCCGTAAGCTCATGAATCTGTTCATCTATTTGACCGATCCGGGATAACAATGCGCTCCGCTCCCTGGAAAGGCTATCGTAATAGGAGAGCCCCTTCTGTATCTCATGTATCTGTTTTTCCAGTTTCCTGATCTCATTAAAAATAACTGGGGCTTTCTGCGCAGACCCGCGAGGTTTATAGATAGCTTCCGCATACGATTTGAATTCGCTCTTTATGTCGCTTAAGGAAATGCTCCCCAGCCCAAGCCCGGCGCCATAAATAAAGCCTTTCACCTCATCTTCCTGGAGAGAGCGGACGGCCTGGATTTCATCCAGGCTGACGGCATAGACGTTTTCATAAAAGGTCCTTGTGACATGACCCAATAAATTATTTAGCTCATCCTGTCCGTCTAACCTGATGGTATCCAGCATCAAGGTTAACCTGCCCCCATATGGTCCGGAATATCTGGCGATATTCAGTTGTTTACCGCTATCCAGCGTACAGATCAATCTGCCTCCATAGCTGCCTCCTTGAAGCGGCGGGTACGGATTTATATTTAAGGAGCTTCTGGGAAACCCGAATAATATGCGTCGGATAAACTCAAGCAGGGTGCTTTTACCGAATTCATTCTCACCAAAGATAATATTTATCCCTTCTTGTAATCCCTTAATATGCTTATTGGCAAAGATACCGAATCCTTCAACATATATCTCATTAATCTGCATTCAATCTTCCTTTATAATGCTGTCCAGGGTCCAATTTCTGGCTTCCTCAAGGAGTTTCAACAATTCTCCCGGAGATAATTCCTCAAGATATCTTCCACCCTGCCATTCTGAGAATAATGGTTGTTGAGCCTTGAGGATATCATCCCAATGTTTGCTGCCGGCCTCTGCCAACTCATCATACAGACATATCAAATCAGAAAGAAAATTCTCTCCGTCTCTAAGCGTTCCGATATCATATGTCCCTGCCGTTTTAAGGATGATCTTTTCAAGCCATATCCATGGTTCTCTTCCGTCTAAACACTCCCGGACCTGTTCCAGAAGATCACTGATATTCCCTCCCCTTTGCAGCTCTTGGTGCAGGTCTGTTCTTCCTTCGAGCGACAAACGGATTATGGCATGTCTTCCATCCATTTCCTGCAGCGTATTTTCACATCTTTCTTTAATGGAATTTATAAGCGCATCCAGGGAATACAGGCCGGAGATGTCCAGACTTTCTGACTGGTAACGAAAGATATCGGTCGGGATAAACTCGATATCGCATTCACCTCCTTGGTACAAGGTTACAAGGCAACAACCCTTGGCGCCGGATTCAGTCGAGTTTATTGCCTGGGGATTCCCGGGATATACAATTGCGGGGTCCTTTTCTTTCAAAATGACATGCTTATGAACGTGGCCCAAGGCCCAATAATCCATTGCAGTTGAGGAAAGGTCCTCTATGGAAGCCGGGGCATAGGGTTTATGTCCGGTATTTTTTCCAACATTCGAATGCAACAGCCCAATAGCAGGCACATTATCCTTATGATATTCAAAACGTAAAGCAAGATTTTCATAAACATCCCTTATAGGAAAACTTATTCCAAAGATATTGGCGATAATCCTGCCTTCTCTTACCAGAGGGAAACACTCTACCTTATCCCCCCCAAAGATGGTGGCTTTATCCGGCCGGATCAAGGAGGCAGACCAGCTATCAAGAGGATCATGATTGCCGTAAACGATAAAGCTCGGAATCCGGGCATCCGATAGCCGCTTTAATTCATTACGGAACTTAATCTGGGCGTGAAGACTTTTATCAGCGCTATTGTATATATCGCCGGATATCAAAACACAGTCCACCGATTCCTTAATGGCCCGCTCAACTATCCGATTGAAGGAGAGATATGTGGATTGACAGATTATTTCTTTCAGGTCGGGATGGACCTCTGAAAGCCCCTTAAACGGAGAATCAATGTGAAGATCAGCGCAATGTATAAACTGGATCGGTCTCATTATATTTATTGATTGAACTCAGACCTTTTGATGCTTAATATTTAGTTTAATGAAACAAAATCATATTAAAATTAAATTTGGTTATTTAGATCTTTTAATGCTTAACATATAGTTTAATGAAACAAAATCATATTAAAATTAAATTTGGTTATGTGGTTATTACCCTTTTTACTCCTTTCACTTTGGCTAAGCCGTTTATCAGATCATAGTCCAGATTGTTTTTTAACCGAAGTGAAAAATTATAGGTTATCTCATTATCAGGTATCTGTTTAACAAAATTCACCTTCAGGATATTTGCATTATGTCCCTTAAAAACCCCTTTGATATCCTCCAGCCCGTCCTTTCTATCTTCCATCTCAATATCAATATGCTGGTACCAGTCCTTTTTCAAGTGGGATTCTACGGGGATCTTTAAAAAAAGCAAAGTAGCCACAGAGATCAATGTGGCAATAACCGCCGGCACATAATGACCGCATCCCACGGCGAGGCCCAGAGCTGCTGACACCCATAAACATGCCGCTGTCGTCAAGCCCCAGATACTCCCTTTGCTCTGAATAATGGTACCCGCACCGATAAAACCGATGCCCGTCATTACCAGAGATGCAACTCTGCTTGGATCCACACCGCTCGCATAGTTGGATGTATTGTAAATCTTGAATATATCATAGAGATGAAGAGATACTATCATGGTTAATGCAGACCCGAGGGCAACCAGAATGTGTGTCCTAAGGCCCGCAGGTCTTCCGTGCTTTTCCCTTTCCAGGCCGATAATACCTCCCAGGAACGCGGCCACAAACAGCCGAAGTGTCAAATCCATAATCATTTTCATAGCTATTGCCCTCGCAAAGTTAGAATTGAGCTTTGACGAATTCGTCCTTTATACATGGTAAAATGTTTTTTTGCGGTATTATGGAAATAATAAACGCCCGATTAAAATACTTTATTTCCATTTTATAACTTCTCTTTCGAAGTCTAT
This sequence comes from bacterium, assembly GCA_049472335.1. GTDB lineage: Bacteria > SZUA-182 > SZUA-182 > DTGQ01 > JAFGSM01 > JBLIRM01. Next base: position 10,378 of record JBLIRO010000034.1, read on the forward strand.
GCTATATTCAAAATCCCTTAAAAAATTCATTCCTAGCAAGCCATTGTAATAAGAATCGGGAGGGCCCCTGTAATCGATCACACTTACAAGCAAATCTTCTTTGATATAGGGTCCTACCTTTACATAATCCAGCAGAGAAATATCTGTATCGATCTCTGTTCCATCCGCGATCTTTGCCTTGGATTTGACATATTTTGTTATATTCAGTTTATCAGCAATTTGTTTATGGAGCACTATGCTGTTAGCGCCGGTGTCGAAAGCCAAAAAGGTCTTGATTTCATTACCTTTATAGCCCAATGTGACAGGGATATAAACCTGATCCTTTTTTATAATAACCTTTGTTTCTTTATCATTAAGAAAAATCCCTATTTCGCCCAGTCCTTCAAGTGGTTTCATAAGATCTTTTCTGCCGGATTGAAAAACCTGTATTTCAACAAGCTTAAATCGCATCTTTGAAGAACTATTATCATTGAGATCTTTAATTGCATCCCAAATCAGAATATGGTCGAAGGATTTTAAAATAGACTTTAAACTGCTTTGCATATCAAGATCTTCGAAAGAGGCTGAAATCTTTGGATTTATCTGAGGATCAATCCTAACGTTTATCCCCATATCAGAGATATGCTGCAATATATCCTGAAGTGGGACATTGTCCGCATGAAGGGTAAACTTATCATCCGTTATCTTTATATCAAAAGCGCTTGAATCTGCAATACAGAAAACTAAAGAGATCAGGATTAGAATATAAACACATGTTTTTTTCATAATCTGTTATGTCAAATATATGGATCTATATCATGTTTTATTATAAGACTAATCTATCAATTTTTATGACTAATTTCAAAACAAACATCCATGACGATTAACCTCGATAAGGGCATTCAGTAAAAAGAGCCCATGCACCTATTCAATGTGACGCTAATCATATAAATATCTTATCAGTTCAAATCAGGTCTTGACATCTGACAATCAATAAAAGACAATCATCTCTTTCAAACATACTTGAAGGGAGGAGAAAATTATGAAAAAGATATTATGCATATCAGGGATTTTACTTATCCTAACCGTGCTGTTTGTGCCCAAAGCATCAACAACCGATTTCGAATGGACTATAAAAAAAGAGCTGGAGCTTAAAGCCCCGGCTTTGGATATCTCCCAATCCGAGGACGGGAAATGGATATTCATACTGAGTCCGGGAGAAATCCTTATCTACTCGAATCCTGAAGATAAAGTAAAAACCAGGATACCGGTTGATAAGGCACTTGACGGTCTTCTATATTACGAATCCAATAATACACTCATTTTGACCAGCAGCAGGGAAAGAATACTAAAAATAATTCAATTGGAACCAATCGAAAAATTTGATATCTCAGGCTCGCCTTTCAAGGGACCTGAGACAGCTCCCGTCACCATAGTAGTTTTCGGTGACTATCAGTGCCCATATTGCGCGCGTCTCGATCCAGTTATGGACCAGATAATAGACAAACACTCCAAGAATGCAAAACTTGTTTTTAAGCACTTTCCATTATCCAGCCATAAGTTTGCCAAAATAGCCGCGCAAGCCGCTCTTTCTGCTGGCATTCAGGGCAAGTTCTGGGAATTCCACAAAAGGTTATTCGAAAACTATAATGATCTGGATGAAGCCAAAATACAAGAAATCGCAAAAGGACTAAATCTCGATATGGAAAAATTCAACCAGGATATTAACAACCCCGACATCAATAATCTCATTATGAGAGATATCGGTAATGCCCTGGAAGCGGGTGTAAATGGTATTCCTACGATCTTTATTAACGGAAAAGAGGTGAAGAGCAGAAGCCCTGAAAACATAGAGGCAATGATCAATGAAGAAATAGAAAGGTGAGCTTCTTCTGCGTCTCATTACCATCTCGACGGCAAAATACGGGTTAAAGATAATGACGTTTTATGGTATATTTAAAATATGCCAGCCAATCTGCCGCCAGAATATTTCGAAGCCGAAAAAAGGTACAAGGAGGCAGGGAGCCCTACGGAAAAGATCTCTGCGCTTGAGGCCCTTATTGCCACCGTACCGAAACACAAGGGCACCGACAAGCTGCGGGCCGACCTGAGGCGAAGGCTCTCAAAGCTAAGGGATGAGGCATCTAAAAGAAAAAAATCCGGGAAGGGCGACCTATATACCGTTGAACGGGAAGGGGCTGCACAGGTAGGACTTGTCGGCTTTTCCAATTCCGGAAAATCATCATTACTGGCAAGCCTGACTCATGCTCATCCAGTGATCGCGGATTATCCCATGTCAACGGTCATGCCGCTCTCCGGCATGATGCCATTCGAAGATATCCAATTCCAGATCGTGGATCTGCCCCCCATAGGGAACAGGTCTACAGATGGATGGGTATCGGGGATTCTTAGGAACTCCGACGCCTTCTTGCTGGTTCTGGACCTAAGCGAAGATCCGGATATACAGGCTGAGCTTCTCCTTGACCAGATCGATCAGTGGAGGATCCCTATAATGAAAAAAGGAGAAATTAATACATGTATTACTGAAAAACACATCAAAAGGATGATCATGATAGGAAACAAGCTCGATCTGGATAACGCGAAAAAAGGATTTGAAACACTTCGCAAAAAATACGGGATCGAATATCCGCTTATTGCCGTTTCATCAAAAACCAAAGCAGGAATAGAGGATCTAAGGCACGAAATATTTGAGGTATCTGGAATAATCCGTATATATTCGAAAGAACCCGGAAAGGAACCAGACCTCAATGTACCTTTTACCCTTCCCCTCGGCTCTACAGTTCTTGATCTCGCAGAGGCAATCCACAAGGAATTCCTTGTAAACCTCAAACATGCCTGCGTGTGGGGCTCTTCAAAATTTCCCGGCCAGAAGGTTCATAAAGATCATATCCTTCAGGACAAGGATATCGTAGAATTTCATGTATGACCGACAGACATTTTCAGGTCCATAGAACAAAATTTTTAAATTTATAAAATAAATTGTTTTTTTTATTATGACTGGATATAATTAACATATATAGGCGTGACAGTACCTTCTAATAGCCAGTTCCTTCTTTGTTTACACATCTTGTCGCCACGATCTGAGATATAAAATTCGAGCGCGAATAATGATATCTAAAAAAATTATCTTCAATTTTAATGAATCATATAGACATAAATAATAGCATTAAAAAAGAAGCGTGAATCCATCAAAATCTGGGTTTAAGCAACTAAGATGCTAATAAATAATAGAAATCTAATCAATATAATAGAGACGTTTAGGTTTAAAGGGAGTATCTGAAATGAAAACATTAAGAAATTTATTTTTCATCCATTTTTTTCTGTGCTTGATACTGTTTTCTGCCTGCGGTGGCAACGAAGGCTCAGGGACACAATCTAATACGTCCGGCAATACCGGATCAGTTGCCCTATTCCTGGCGGATGGGCCTGCTGATGTTTATGAGGCTATCTATATATGGATAAAGGAGGTCTCCCTGTTGCCCAATGAAGCAAAAGGAGGAGATCCCGTTATCATTTATGAATCACAGGACCCTAATGGTTACAAATTAAACATTCTTGATTATGTCGATAATGATTTCCTGTTTACAGTGAAGCATGATATTCCTGCTGGATTCTATAAAAAAATCAGACTTAATGTATTAAAAATTGAATCAGAGGGAGGAGAATGCGACCTGGAGCTGATTAAGGTCACCGGCAATAAGATTGATCTTAATCCTCGGGAAGGCTTTTATGTGAAGGAAGATGCAATTCTGGCAATCAGGCTTGACATCGACGCCGAAAAGTCCATCAACCTTCACCCTGCGGGAGATAAATGTATATTCAGACCGGTCGTTTTTGTGGATATTGAAACAATCGAATGGCAGCCCCGCTGTCCCAAGGTCCTTAAAGGCGAAATTATCGATATTATCGAGGAGGATAATAGTGGAGAGATAGAAGACATTGTCCTTGATCTGCCTGAAAGTAGAGGCACTCTGGATGTTTTTCTTTTGAATGATCCTTTAAACACTACAGTAATATTCGATAATGAAGGCAATCCAGGAGGTATTCTTGAACCTGGGCAGACGGTATGGATCAGAGGAAAACTGGATTCACAGGGGGATTTTCATGCCTCAGAGATCGTGATCGGGGAGATTGCGGCCCTGAAAGGGACAGTAGATAGTGAAGTATATGATGATGGTCAGGGTCAGCAATTTTCACTAAGACTCGCTGAGAATCAGTTGGTCTTTGATCCTAATATTACCGTGCAGTTGACGGATGAGACGCTCGTCCTCGCAGGATGTGAAAATGAGGTTGCAGTTGGCGCCATCAATCCTGGTTTGCCTGTAAAGATCTTCGGAAAATTATCGATCGATAAACAGGTCCTTCGTGCAATAGTCTTATTTCTAAGCCCTGTTTCAGGAGAGCTTGCATCGATGGAATATTCTGAGTACAGCTCCGGCCAGGATATCATCCAGGGAAGAGACCTGACAATCATAGATGATGAAAACAGAGAGATTACCATATTTCTCCCCGAATCCGCCTCAATTTGTCTGGTGGGTGACGGCATAGTTCCATTGAGTCTCCTTTGCGCCGGGATACAGGTGCAGGCCGTTATAAATCCTTACCTGTCAGAGGAATTGAAGATTCTTGCTGCCAGCGAACTGAAAATCAGTCCGGAAAATCTCAGCGGTATTGTGGGAGATATCGATAATGATACGAAGGCCCTGATTGTAGATGGAAACAATATTCATGTCCAAAATGGAGCAACAATTATGGATCTTAGAGGACAGGTTGTTAGTCTTTTCGATTTTGGAGACGTCAGGGAAAACGACAGAATAAGCTGTTTCGGTCTCGATGCATGCCCCTCCGATACATCCGGTAATGATTTTTACGCCTTTGTTATTCTGATTGTTAAAGAATAGGCAGCAGAAAAAGACATATTGGAATTGCTTATGACAGATGCGCTTGCATATTTTTTCCAGTTTTGTATCATTATTATTTGTCCTGTAAATATCATTTATAATAATGATTAATGATCTTTTTTGAAATTGTATGATTTTATAAAATAAAAATGAATAAGATAAAATTTTTTGTTGATTTTATCCGACGGGTTATTTTATACTCTTTAATGAGAGATCCAGGTTTCTATCAATAGATAATATCCTGGGAAGTTGTTTTTTATTATTTAATTTAATTGTTAGGAGGTCAACAATGGCTGACAGTGTTTATAAAATCATAGAGTTGGTAGGAACAAGTGAAAAATCATGGGAAGATGCCGCGAAAAACGCTGTTGAAATGGCTGGAAAAAAACTCAAGGATTTAAGGATTGCCGAAGTTGTAAAACTTGATATGACTGTCGAAGATGGCAAGATTGCCCTTTATCGCGCAAGGGTTAATGTCTCCTTCAAGTATCATGGAAATTAATAATTAAAAACATAATATCAGTTTTGTTCATAATGTTATCTTAAGCTATTTTAAAATATTTTATCTATCCCCGCCGGTCACAGAACTGGCGGGTTTTTTCACGTTTTCCATAAATGAATTATATTTAAGTTTCACTCCCGGTCCCAAAAGTTTCACTTCTATTCCAATAAATTTCACTTCTAATCCAATATGGATGATTATCTTGGATTGCTCTTTTGCTTCTTATTCATCTTCAATCTGGCCTGTTATTTGCATTTGATAATCAGGAAAATTTGAACCCGTACCTTTTAGACATAAAACAACGTCTTTTAAAAAAGGCCGGGTTCATATCTTCTATGTTTAATCATCATAAGTTTTAATCTTCAAGAAACAGCTAACCTTGTTTGCCATTTAGAGATTAACGGAGACAGATAAATATATTGGGATGAATATCGCGACTTAACACAGCTTTTTAAGGGATTGAACATCCATTTTTTTATCCTGAGGAGGTGAGGCCGATGAACTAATATTTCTCTATCAATATTCTCTTCAAATTATCTTGAATCAATCCATGGATTAGGGAGTAACTAATGAAAAAAGGCAAAGTAAAATTCAATTATTTTTCTTTAGCTGTTGTGCTTCTTTTGATAATCTGTATACCGGTTATTGCCGGAGGAGAAGATATAACAGGGGACCTATTAAGCGAGCAAATCTCTAATATTGAAATGTCTGAAATCCCGGTAAACATCCTTCTTTCTGAAGATCAAAACGAAAACAACAAGAATATTGATTTGTTTGAGATGGGGCCTCTATATGCTCAGATCTTTGAACCATACAGATACCTTTTCATAGCTGACTACGAGGTTGGTGAGGATGAAATCAGGGTTACAGATTTAATGCTCAATCCTGAAAACTTCCTGCTTGTTCAGGATCCCAATGATCCAAACGATCCTGTTGTGAGATATTGGACTGACCTCGGAGCAGATCCCAATCTTTTCGGGCAAAACGATCCTGCCATGACCGAGGTTTTTGGCAGGGACTTCATAGTGGATCTCAGTCTGCCTATCTTTGCTGATCCTAATCTGAGAGTAGGCGGATCTGCCATTGAGAGGATCATCCAAGCCGGCACCCTGAGCTGGGATTCCACAGTAGGCGGATATGGTGGTGGAGGCATTCAGGCCTTCCTGCTGACACCACTGCCGGTTTATCCCTATGACGGCATGCCCACATATTTGCCGGCAAGATATGCTGCAATAGAGGCTATTTCAGCACTTGGCAAGCCGTACTTTCAGCCCGGTCTGGTCTTTCTGCTTGAAGGCGCCCTCTGGAATGCGAATGTAATACTCTGGCCTAATATTGCTGCCCTTGATTATGTACCGCAGTATTTTGAGGATGTTATCGTTACTATTGAGGTAAGTGACGGGATCTCTTCCGATGTAATAATCTTCCCCTTAAGCACTATCAACTACCCATTGGAAAATTATCCGCCTGTACTTCAATTGGACATAGAGGATCAGATTTGCTATGTTGGTGAAATATGTGAATCTCATGTCAATTTTATCGATCCCGACTGCTTCATCTTTTCCTTGTCTCCGGTGCCCACAACAAGCCATGTGCCGGGATTTCCTATTTCTTCGGATTTCAGGACTGATATGGATGAATTATTCTGGTCAATGACACTAACCAATGTGCCTCCTGATCAGCAAGGCCCATGGATGGAAAACATTATCAATCCGTATAATGGTTTGATAAGCTTCAAGCCTCCATATGAAGGTGTGTACGATGCAATTATCTCCTGTAAGGATGGTCAAGGTGCAACTACATCTGCGGAACTTACATTTTTTTGCATTACCGGCATGGACACCGATGGTGATGGCATCTACGATTCAATGGATAACTGTCCGCAAGTGCCCAATCCGGATCAGGCCGATATGGATAGTGATGGTATTGGTGACGAATGTGATAATTGCCCTGCCACCTATAATCCGGATCAAACGGATACTGATGGGAACGGAATAGGCGATGCCTGTGAAATCAACCATCCCCCCATAGCTGATGCAGATGGCCCTTATCGAGGCAGCGAAGGCTCACCGGTTATTTTAAGCGCTAGTGGTTCGAACGATCCTGATGGCAATCCTCTGCAGTACCGTTGGGATTTCAATAATGATGGCATATGGGACACTGATTGGTCGCAATACCCAAATATAATGTGTACATGGTTGGATGATTATAGCGGTCTGGCCAAACTGGAGGTGACCGATGGTAAATATTCTGATATGGATACTGCCATTGTCGAAATCCAGAACGTGGCGCCTGATGTTGGACCGGATCAAACGATGACGGTAAATGAGCGTGAGCCCGTAATCTTTTCAGGCAGCTTTTCAGATCCGGGCGGAAGGGATACACACACCATAGAATGGGATTTCGGAGATGGCAATTCTGTATCAGGAACATTGACACCTACACATACATATATGAATAGTGGAATTTACACGGCCACCTTTACGGTAACAGACGACGATGGCGGTGTGGGATCAAAGATTATAATTGTCACAGTCAATGATGTGCAATTTCCTCCCGAGGAACAGATAGCCCATATTCTGGACTTCTTGGATAATTCCGTAGAAGAAGGGACATTACAGGGTACAGGGAAGAATCCTGTTCAGGCGGATATTCAATTAATGCTGTTGAGAAGTAAATTAGATATGGCAGGTAATCTCATAATGGAAGGCAGATTTAAAGCAGCCTGCCAGCAATTGCAGCAGATCCTTAAACTTATCGATGGTCTGCCCGGCCCCCCGGACTCTGCCACAGGGGATGCAGTTTCAGAGCTGGCAGAAATGATAGATGAACTCATAGCAACTTTGAACTGTAAATAAGCGTTGAGAAGATTTAAGAAATAGATATTTTTTAAGCTATTGAATTAATGGAATAAAAAAGGCAGGGTCGGTCAATGGGCCCTGCCTTTGATTTCATAATGTCACGTTTAACTCAGATCTTGCATTTGAAATCTATTTGAGATATTCCAATGTTAACATTTGTCGACTCTTTTTTTAGGGATTTCCCCTTTATATAATTTTATCAGGATCTTCGCGAGCTTATGAGGATCATGTCTCAATAAATCCTGTTTCTGCCAAAGCTCCATTTTATCATGGCTTTTATCAACAATATTGCGGACAATCGGGGTAATCCCTAAAGCCTTTATACCATTAATATCCGCTTGCAGGAGCGTTGCTCCCTCCTCCCGATAATAGCGTTTCAGTAATTTTTCTTCGGGTCTCTCCCTATTGATAATTACATAATCAAGCACACCCTCCCCTAAATACCGGACCACCTCTTCCACGTGCTTATTTGCAGTGTAATCATCCGTCTGCCCCGGGTGAGTCATTAAATTACAGATATAGACCTTAATCGCTCTGGATTTCTTTATAGCCATCTGTATATCTTTTATAAGAAGGTTACAGATTACCGAGGTATAAAGGCTTCCGGGTCCCAATACGATAAGGTCCGCTTTGAGGAGTGCATCGATACACTCCGGGGAACTCTTTACCCCTTCATCCTTCAAGAAAACCCTGGATATAGGACGTTTATTGGGACATCGGATATTGAATTCTTCTTCTATAATTGTCTTGTCATCCAGCTCAGCGCATATATGAGTATCCTGGAGAGTTGACGGAAGAACTTTCCCCTGAATAGCCAATATCTTGCTTGTCTCGCGGACCGCCTTATCAAAACTTCCGGTAATCTTTGTAAGCGCCGCAATAAACAGGTTTCCAAAACTCATCCCGTCCAGACCGTCTCCACCCCGGAACCTATATTGAAAGAGATCCTTGAGTATCTTTTCTGAACTGGCGAGACTTACCAGACAATTCCTTATATCCCCGGGAGGCAGTATCCCCTGTTCCCGCCTTATCCTTCCCGAACTGCGGCCGGAATCGGTTACTGTCACAACCGCAGTGATATTAACAGGATATTTTTTCAACCCCCGCAATACTGCCGCCTGCCCGGTTCCCCCACCTACACATACAATATTAGGACATTTCTTCATAAGTCACCTTTCATGACTTTTCTGCCAATTAAACATCAAAAGGTTCGCTCCTCACAGATCTAAAATTATCAAAAGCCACTGACATAGTCAACTAAAATATAAGGGAAAGCTGTTTGTTCACATTGAAAACAAAACATTTCTTCCCCCTCTCCGGTCAAAACCTTACATATTTTATTTCATATCCTTTAATATCCGGAGAGTGAAAGGGATCAAAGTCAAATCCTGCAACGATCTCCCGGATTTGTTGATTTTCCTCTTCATAGCTTAAGCTTTGAATCCCTTCTTCTGTAATGTCATATTTATATGAGGCCTTTTCATGGAAAAAAAGATGGGAAAAATAGATATTGTCACAACTGTCTAAATTGAGGCTATTGATAATACGTATGGATTCTTCCAAATGTTCATCATAAAATCCCTTTCCACCCAATCCTGCTATCAGCATTATCCCTAAAGAGATACCAGCCTCCTTGATTCTGTTGGTCATCTTTATGACATCCTCTGCCTTATTACACTTTTTGATAAAGGCAAGCAGCCTATTGGAACCGGATTCCATACCGATATAGATCCTCCTAATATTTCTTTCCTTTAATTCTCTAAAATCCTTTGTGCTTTTTTGCTTCCCATGGAAGGCATCAATAAAGGAATAGATCCCTCCAAAAGAATGAACCCTATTGGTTGCTTCGGTTGCTTGATAAAAATTTTCTTTATTGATTTCCTCATTAAACAAGGGCTTTATCGTGAACTCTTCGTTTATAAAGTCCAGCATTTGAAGCAATACATCTTGTTCTATCATCAATGCATTGGCATCTCCCAGGAAGATGCTTCGTCTGTTCAACATGGATTCTCCCAAAAAGGACTTTATATCCCAAATATGCCTTTTTACTTCATTCAGGTCTTTTATTCTGAAGGGCTTGTCTTTGTAAAATCCACAAAATGTACACTCATTGTAAGCACATCCCTCGGTCAATTTAACAATCAATGGCATGGGAAGGTCACTTGGAAAGATTTCTATCCGTCCGTATATCGCCTCGAATCTTTTTTTATCCTCTGTGGTTGCTTGATAATCTCTAAAGATTGATTTAGAAATAAATTCAAGCACTTCTTTTCTATTTGAGGTTACAGAATATCTCTCAAAGCTTCGCGGATCGGATCTAAGGATTTCGATGATCTCTGAAAGGTCCCGGCTCATTTTACGATAGAGGATCTCTGCTTCTTTGTCCGTCAATAACCTGGTGTTTCTAAAAATGCCGTCATCCCCTATATCCCACTTTTCAACAAACCTGTTATTAAGGCTCCTTTCAATCTTTTTATACCCTTTTAGGAGCCATAAAAGCCGTCCGCCATTATCAAAATTGTATTCCCTATTATGGTATCGTATACAGGCAATGTCATACGGACAGTGAAGGTTTATGAAATATTTTTTATGATAGCCGACTTCGTTCACCTTTTCACCTTTAAATCACATTACCTTCTAAACGTAAAGACATTAAAAAAATCCTGTATTCTCCTGTTAACTCGTTCTATTTTTAATTATAATCATTCCTGTTTAAATTTACATTGACATAAGTCAAATTTTTGTAAATTCAACGAAAGAGAAAAAGATGTTATAATGACTTTGGAGAAATATATATGGAGATCATAGCTCATCTTTCGAAAATTCCTCTTTTTAAAGGGCTTCCCACAACACAGATGGAAAAACTTACATCTATCGCCATAAAAAAGGGGGTTAGTAAAGGCAAGGTGATTTTTTGGGAAGGAAGTGAAAGTAACGGCTTTTATATTGTGATCTCCGGTAAGGTGAAAATCTATAAATTATCTTCCGAAGGCAAAGAACAAATCCTTCATTTTTTCGGACCGGGGGAACCTTTTGGAGAGGTTCCGGCATTTACAGGAGACCGCTTTCCAGCCTATGCTGAGGCAATCAAAGAAACACAGGTTTTATTCTTCCCTAAGGATGCATTTGTGGCTCTGATCAAAAATGACCCGTCACTGGCACTGAACATGTTGGCTATCCTATCCAGGCGCCTGCAAAGGTTCACGAATGTAATAGAAAACCTCTCCCTTAAAGAAGTCCCGGGAAGATTGGCCGCATATCTGCTTTACATAAGTGAAAGTAAGAACGGGTCCGATGAATTCTCTCTGGATATTTCCAAGGGGCAATTGGCAAGCCTTTTAGGGACAATACCGGAAACCCTTTCACGGATCTTAACCAGGATGGTAAAACAAGGACTTATCAATTCGGACAGCAAACGTTTTATAAAGATAGTGGAAAGGAAAGGATTAGAGGAATTAGCCAATGGGGAGAGACATTTGGGGTAAATTGATTCGGTTTTCTTGAAAAACACTTTTCCTAAGAAAAAGTGTTGATTTTTACACTGATTTGTGTAAAGATTTTATATTCAATCCATATCATGATTTTCTAAATTTATAATCCATTATAAACATTAAAGGGTAAAAAATGTTCAATTTGCTTAAAGACTCAAGAGGAATGGGGAAAATAACCGTCATAATCATTATACTGATTATAGCTGCTTCAATATATGTGGGTAAAAAAATAGGGAAACACTATTATGCGTATTATGATTTAAAAAGGACCATGGATTTTTGGACGGATCAGTGTCTTACCCGCACTTCTTATGATCACGCCAATCTTGTCAGCAATGTCATGGACACGATCGGAAAACACAATATCCCTTTGAAAGAAAACGATCTGAAAATCGTTTATGACCGGGAAGAACTGCGCCTAAGCATATCGGCAAAATACAGTGTGAAGGTTGAATTCCCGAAATACACTCACACGCTTCACTTTGCGCCCAGTGCGGAACATCAGACAACCCCACCATAAAATAATAGAGGGACGGTGTTAGTTTATTAGTTTAACTCCATTCTCATCTATATACTATGACGAGTATGTCTTACATTAAAATAGATAGCATATCCTGTTAATAACTTTCTCATTAGTAAAGTTAAAAAGTCTCTTCCCATACTGATTAATAAATGAAAATGATTAGGTATTAATGCCCATCCCGGACATTGACAACAGGTTTTTAAACATAGGGATAACCGGCTTATACATTGACTATGACCATATTTATCCGTAAATATGTTTTTAGATTATAGCCCCCTTTTAATTACATGACAAATGCAACCGGGCAGGTTTAACTCATTTGTGCCCTGGCATGAGATGATATTAGAATTAAATGATATGCTTTAAATGTTAAACTAATAAACTAACTCCGTCCCCCATCATTAAGAGGTGAATAACGATCGAGTCTTTGCCGCAAGATCTTTATTTTCTCGATTAACTTTTCATAACGCTGAGGTTCTTCCTCTTTATCTATTTCAGAAAGCCTCTCTGTGTATATCCTTTCCAGGACCTTTGCTATAGGAATATCAAAGGGTACATAATTGCTCAATTCTTCCCACAAGTCCTCAAGCTTTTCCCTGCTTTCACCATAATTATCCATGCGAAGCAAAATTCCTTTCGCAAGAGTCAATTCCGGATGCCCATATTTATTTAAGTCTATTCTATTCCCGGAAGCATAAAGGTATTTTCGTGTACATAAGACTTCTGTCAAAGGCCGAACCGCATTAAGCGTATCTCCCAGTTGCAGGTGGGCAAGGCCGCCATAAAGCGAGCTATAATAAACGCCGGCTCGTTTCAGACGATCAAGGCCCTGCTCGAGATGACCGGATGAAAGATCTATCATGCCTGAGACGTCCAGCATCGAATAGCTTATTTGCCCCTCTCTATCAATCTCCTCAATGATATGTTGAACCAGGTCAAGCCTTTTGTGCCCTATCAGATAATAGATACTATTTTCAAGGGCTAAATCTCTTTCTGAAGTGCTATTATTATGGTATTGTCCCCAGCGATGAACTCCTTCATCAAAATCATCGAGAAAATATTGTTTCATAGCATTGATGATGACCTCAGAATCATATTCTTTTTCAATACTTCCTCTTAATCCGGGAAAGGTACAATATAAAATCGTAACAGGGGGAAAAAATTCCCCTGTATCTCCGGCCGCTGCATAAAGGTGAGGGATAGAGATCGATTCCTTTGGCTTGTCAAGGTAATGAAGCTGGAAATGCAGATATTGAGGGCTCAATTTCTTAAGCCGGTAATAGATGTGCTGTGGAATATATTGCGCTTTCTCGTCCGGATAAACCAGAATAAGGGTGGTCGAATCTCTCTTCCAAATTTTGATGAAATCTTCTGATAGATAATCCTCCCATATACTTGGTGTGCTCATGTCATAGGTAACGAAGGTCTCCAGTGTCTCGTCATACCCGAAAATAACAAACGCGTGCTGTGGCACATAGACCATCACGGGAAATCCGGCATCTATACACTCCTTGATATCCTCTATACTTGCCATGGGGAGAAAATCATGATTAAAATCCATCTGATGGGCAAACCACGCCTGTTCAACAGCGTAGGTGCCACCTCCGAGTCTGGTGATCTTTGATCCTATTTTTTTGGCATTAATGTCTGCTCCCCAATACCGCATAACCAGGGCTAATGAGTTGGGGACACAATATGCAGCTTTGTGCTCGGTGTTCATGTCAATCCCCGGCAATACCACACGGCTTTTCTCTATTGATTTTGTGAGGTTATCAAGGAACCTGTTTGCCTTTTTAACCAAATATTGATTTTTATTGTTTTTTACAACAACACCCCTGAATCCTCGTTGCGCCTTTATGTCATTCCCCAATTTGTGGTTTAAGAGTGCAGCACGATATTGAAGATATGAAGTGATCTGGTTTGTAGCTTCTTTCTCTAATCCAAGTTCATAGAACCACAAGGCCCTTTGAGGTAATCCCTCTCGCTCGAAATGCTGTCCAGAGGCAAGAAAAACATCCGAGGTATATCCGAACAGGATTGAAATGGTGAAGGCAGCCATAATATTAATGACCATTACCTGTAAAACGCGATGTACTTTTTTCCATGGCCGCTGTGCTGAGATGATATAATAGAGGAGAAAGTTTACCCACAAGCAACCGATGAAAAAACCGGCTATAATAAGAGGGGTGACAGATGACAACAAGCCCTTACCGGTTGCCGCATTGGCCTGAAACGAGGGGAACACGATGAGACCCTCAATAGCCATAGCCCAGGTAAAATAAGCCCATAACAGGATAAAGCCATAAAGAATCCCCCGGGAAGGAGTGATGTTGGGCTTGAACCGGCCCAGGAATCCTCCGGCTATAATACCTGAGAATATAATGCAAATCGTGCTTAATACAATGCGAGTCACTGCATAATAATCCAAAAAAATCACCGGAAGCAGAGTGGAAAACAGCTTGTCCATAAAAAGCAGATATAAAACAGAGGTCATTGCTCCCAATATTCCGGCAATAAAAGCGCCACCAGCCATTCCAACCACTATGTTTCGGAATTTGCCCTGCTCTTTATGAGGGAGAGGATATTGTGCTTTATATTCACGGAAAGGAACTTTTAACAAAACAGGGAGGGCTATGCTCACTAAAATGTGAATGCCCAGCAGAGTGAGAGCTGCCCAGTACCACTCTATGGGCCAAAAAATCATTAAGACAAAAAGCAAAAGTCCAAAAGCAGCTAGAGAAATGCCCACGGTCCATCCGGTCTTTCTATAATCACAATGGCAGAGTATATTTCCCGCCATAGGACCTGATGCTGCCGGTCCTGCAACAAGGGTTACAGGTATCAGCCATAGAGGATTTAAAGGGTGATTGGATTTAATTTGCCTATCCCTTCTTTCATGATTAAATGTTGCGCTTCTTCTTTGATTTCATTACCAGCATCGATCCGGGCCGCCCATTCAAGGGCCCTTGCCGCATCATCTAATTTTCCTTCTTCGAGTAGTAATCTGCCGTATCGTAAATGATAAACAGGTCTGAAACAACACAAATCTATTGCCTTTTCGTAATTCTTTAATGCCTTTTTGATTTTTCCTTCTTTTTCAGCTATAGCTCCCAGACAAAAGTAAAGATCCCCATGACCTTTCAATTCCGATGTATCTGTTTTTTGGAATATGGATTTTGCCTTTTCGTATTGGTTAAGGAGGATATATCCTTTTGCCAGACGGAGTCTTGCCTGATCGTTGAAAGGATTTGCGGATATGTATCCCTCCAATGCTTCCACCATGCCCGGCATATTATCTACAAATTCATAAGCATTGGCCAAAGACTCCCATCCGTAATCGCCAGTATTACCCGGGTCCGCCGATAGCCTGTTTTTTAATATGTTTATATATATTTGAAACTCAACGGGATCGTTCTTATCGAGTATTTCTGTATACATTTGTAAAATCATCCACGGGATTTCACCATTCTGGAGGTCTTTTTCAAAACTCTCTTTAGCTCTATCGAGGAAGGCTTGATTCTCAGAATCGGAGAAATAGTGAAATATTCCGGCTATATCCGGGAATTGATTTTGTAAGGGAATGTTGCTCAATATGAAATCATCCCCCCTGTTCTGCCAGTAAACATTGGCAACATGAGCTATGTACAGGGGTAATGGATCAGAAATCTTCTTTACGGAGGTTTTGGCCCATTCAACCGCGTTAACAAAATCCGCCTGGTCGAGGAACCTAAGGCCTATAAGGGTGCTGAGATATCCGTCACTTTCTTTTTTGAGCTTTGCCTGATCCATATTTAACGCTGCTGAAACCAGTTCTGAGTTGCCGGCAGGGAAGATAACGGCCATCAGGGGACCATCATTTTTCAGGTGCAATGCATTGTCCCATAGATCAAAGGGATACTCCTCATATGCCTCATTCCGGAGACGTATACGTCTCAACCGGCTCTCCCCGTATCCTTCTTCCTCAATAAGCAGAATCTCCTTAGACTCTTTACGGATAGATTCCCTGAACCTTTTTGACAGTTTACTTAAGTCGTACCCGGAGAACAATGACCGGCCTTCATCAAAGTCATATAAAATCAAAAAGTCGTTATTATATTGATGAATAACAGGTATCCCTTCACGAACCAGATCTTTTGCCCTGTTCAGATCAGAAGAAAGGATGAATACATCATAATTTCCAAGAATCCCAGCCACATCATCAAGAGCAATAAAGTCTTTCAAAGGCCTTAGGCTAATCCTTTCATCACTTTGCGAAAGTTTTTTGAGCTTGATCTCCAATTCAGATTCAGATATCCCCTGACCTTCCCAGTACCATATAACGGACAAAAGGGTCATCCAATTTGCTGTCAGATAAGGTGAATAGTCAACCAAAGGGATCTGTAACGCGGGTCCGGGAACAGGTTCATTAAAACGCGGATTAGCAAGAGCAGTCCGGGCAAGAGAGACAGCCCAGAACCATTTATTTGATCCCGGGTACCGGTCTATTATTTCAGCATATAAAGCCTTTGATGCCTCGAAATCTCTTTGCTCATATAGATAGCTTGCATGGGAAAGGGCTATTTGTGGCCATTTTTCATGATTCGGATACCTTTTGAGTAATACAAAGGCCCGCTTATGGGCTGTGGACCGAGCGCCGCCATCCGGCGAAGACATTTCATAAATTATATGGGGCTGTATAAGATCCATTCCCGAGGCAATATGCATTCCCATAAGTATTGAAACAATGAATAATAATGGAACAACCAATTGTCGCTTCATAAAGGAACTAATAGAATCGGGACTTCCTAAAAAGAAGGGCATAATAGTCAATAAAAGAATAAATTGAAAATAGAAAAATTGTGTCAAACTCAAACCGGGCAGTATTTCAACCCATGGAGGAATCAAATGCCAGTTTAGGTAATTAGATTTCAGAATGGATGTCAGGATTGCATAATAGAGAACACACTGAATTATCATGGAAAAAAATCCGGCGAGATAAGTAAAAACATCCGAGATTCTGAATCCTTTCCCTTTCCTGGCCCACCAAAAACCAACAATAAGGCCGCTTGGCACTCCGTATATCCCATATCTTATAAACTCCAAAAGTATTGTTGAATAACCGGGGATATCCCATGATTCCCCCCCTATGAAATTAAGCATAAAGACAACAGATCCCATAGAGAATCCAAGAAGTGCACCGGTCATCATGGGTGGAGCCCAGGTCTTCCATTCAATGATCTCCGGCCTTTTACGAATTTTATGCCCTGTTATATAATATCGGGATGACCATAACCATGCGAAAAATGCCCATACGCCATTAATAAAATAGACAATAAGGGTTAATGCCCGCCATCTCAGTGTACATTGAAAAAATATCCAGTTAAGGACAAGAAAAAGTAGTATGTTAATGATAAAGATCAGGAAAGCCGTACGTTTTTTCTCCTGCCTATAGAGTGACCAGGAGATAATCATCCATGGCACCAAACCGGATATGACCAGACCTATGATAATTATCGCATACCAAGGCAGATGGGTCTGTATGTTTTTTTGGTCTTGTGAGGACATGTTATGGATTACTCAAACTATCGATTTATTTTCTATCTATTTTCTGTTTTATTAAATAGTATATACGTTACATAAGAGTTTATCCACTATTAATTTCCACTATAATTTCCACATCCATTTTTTTATAATTTTTTAGGGTTATTCGGGGTTTTCCGAAATTATTTTATCCGCTGAAATTCAATTAAATAACTTTTTTGTTTATTTATGAAAATAAGTCTGTAAAACAAGCTAATTGTCAGAGCTGAAGGGATTGAGGCTTGAGGCGAAAAATCATCGGCCAGGCTATTTCAACCTTTTCATAAACTCCGGAATATGTTTAATGCAGAAAAGAAATATTGAGATGTAGCCTTTAATTTTATAAAATAGTTTCTATACTTATATTTTGGATGATTATATAAACATTTTAAATTTTATAATAGATTAAGACAATATATTTAATAAAGGTCTTGCTTAATTCAGCCTTTAATATTAATCAATGATTAAATATCAAGAATATTTCTCGTTCGGAGGATTACATAATGAAAAAGCTTATATTCTCTCTTATGTTTATATTTTTAATAACGGTTTTTATTGGTTGCGGCGGAGGCGACGAAAACGATCAAATAAATTCTCGTTCTACTTATAATACAGGCAATCAGGATTTTACTATCGAAGCAGGGGAGGCATCTGATCCCCTTCATGGATACAGGGTTGACGACGCGCAAAATTCATTACTGCCAACCCGCATTGATCATTCGACATACATCCCTAAGGCAAGGGATCAAGGAGCAACAGGCTCTTGCACTTCTTGGGCTGCGGGATATTACTTTAAAACATATCATGAAGTAATGGAAGAGGGCTGGGATAAAGACTTAAACACCTTTAGCCCGATGTATCTTTTTGCCATGCAATGCAAAAACTTTCTCCAGCCTTATTCTTTCATCCCTGCATATGAAATTCTAAAAAGCTATGGATGCGCAAAGTGGTCCACGCTGCCTTATAAAGATTTCAACGACAATAGGGTAGCATATGCAAATTTAAACATTCCGGAGAGCATAAATACAGAAGCCAGACAATATAGATGTGGGGAAATGGTTCGCCTTTATAATTTAAATCAGGTTAAACAAGCACTTACTTTAACACCCGTTTTGCTGGGAATCAATAAATATGCATATCCGCCTCAAAATGTTTCGCCCGAAAACAATTTCATGCCCTATGATCCTACAAATTCAGATGCTGGACATGCAGTATTATGTGTCGGATATGATGATGGCAAATTCGGTGAGGGAGCACTTAAATTCGTAAATAGCTGGGGAGAAGACTGGGGCGAACATGGTTATTCCTGGATTAAATATTCAGATTTTTCAAATATAGTCATATTCGCGATGACTATTAAAGACTTACCCAATGTGAAAAGCCCGGGTTCTCCCATTACAGAAAAACCGGAAGAACCATCGAATGTTATCGCTTCGGACAATGTGGGGCCTTACGTAAATGTGGCCTGGGATGAAACAGGCATGACAAGATATTATAGGATATATAGAGCTGCTGTCGGAGACCCAAACACATATGAGGTTATTGGTATTGCTTACGAAAACAATTATCGGGATTATCCGGAACCCGGAGTCGACTATTACTATTCAGTTGTCGCAGTCAATGAATTTGGTGAATCGGATCACTTTGCAAACGATACGGATATAAAAAGCTATGTTGACCGGGGAATGGCTAAAGGCTTATATATGGAGAGTCCGGTCCTGACATGGACATTAAATGACAATACCAATTCATATTTTGAAGTTTCAAATATTGATAATACATCTGATTCAATGAATGTAGCCGTGTCAACCGCATCGGAAGGACCCTGGTATTCTTTAGGTTGGATAGCCCCCGGAAATTTTAGGATTTCCTGGGGGGATGATTCGGAATATATTGGCAAGAAGCCATATGTAAGGGTTAGATTATGTAAAAATGATGGATACAGCGAATATTCCAATTCGGCTCAGGTAATGACTCCAATAATTTCTTTGGTTAATGTCGCTTCTATTCAAACATTAAATGGAACATCAGATGACGATTCAATCACATTATCCTGGACTATTGATAATGATAATGTGGATTTCTTTGAAATATGGCGTTATCTGGCATCTACTGATGGTACAAATGAATGGATTCTGATCGGTTACGCCTCTTCAAAGGAATTTTCCTTTACCGATAAATGGGCAATTCCTGCGAAAAGCTACTATTATGGAATATTTGCTGTATATCGAGGAACATATAGTGAGCCCAAGATCACTGAAGAGCCGATAAAGATATCCGCGAACCAGCCCAATCTATATTTACACGACTTTACTTATAACTATGGGCAGATACATAATAATCCGGTAGAGTTCAAACTAACTGTATGGAATGACGGTTCAACAGAGATCACAGACTATTCCATAATGATATTAGTATATGATTGGATTGACGATTCAATATATGAGATTTCCTCACTTCGTAATGCTTCGGATTTTGCCTCAGCAGGGCAATTACCTCTTTCACCCGAAAACTATCATACCCTGTCATTCGATTTTTATATTCCATCAGAATTTGCCGATGGCCATATTTATTCATGGATAATCTGGATTGATTTTTCTTTTTTGATCGATGAACTCTATGAGTCTGACAATTTTTTATATGCATACAATTTTTGGTGGGCTCTTCCCGGAAGCCTCAGACTCAAAAAACCCCCTGTGGAACAGGATGAACCTCTTAATCTCAAGATTGCCAACACAAATCCTTTTAGCAACAAGTATGGAAAAAACCTCAGATTTAAAACAAATATCGGGGATGTGGGACCTATAAATTACAAAAAGCCCTCGTTCTGTAATAATCATGCTGAATAAGAAACGAAATTTAGAAATACTAATTCTGATATTAATTTTTACCTGTTACGGGTGCAAAGAAAAGAGATTACAATCATCTTCATTCAAACCTTCTCCGGAGACAGGATATAACAACAATTTAGTATTGAATAGGCTTACATCCGTTGATGAGGGGGAAAGGTTTAAAACCCTCGAAGAGATGAGGAAAAAGATAAAGGGCATAGATATAAACGATATAGAGGTCACATTGACATCAATAAGGGAAAAAAATGTCAGTACTTTGATTTTTGTGTTAATGGAATCTCAAAATGATTGCCTTTACAAATTGAGCCCAGCGGCAAAAAGGACATTGGAAAACTCTCAAGGCAGCTTTCCGAATATTGCTTATTATTATGCTAGAGTCAATCCCCAAACGGGCTTGTCAGAGCTTTTTCGCCTATACACGGAACACGTTGCGGATAGAATCCCGATTTGTAAGGGCATAGGCGAAGTAAGCAATTCAGAGGCATTAAATTTTTTACTGTTCAATGCCCTTCAAGAAAAGGAAAAAGGGAGGCGAATAATACCATTATTGGCAGGCCTCCAAGCCTATAATAATGTTATACATAAAAAAGAAATACTATTTTTCCTTGAACAAAGTTTAGACCGGGAAGAGGTTATATCACTTTCGAAGCTGAAAACTCACTTTACGCAAAATGATTTAATCGGCTTTTGGAAAACCGGAAACTCGAAGGCATTATTTTCTATCGAGTACATTTTAAATAATCTGTCCGAAAATTTTGACGCATTACAGGCTATTGTTGATTATGAACTTGCAAACAAAAGGCATGAAAAGGCAATTGAATTGATGATGTCGGATAGCATGATAAGATCGAAAGATGAAGATATTAAAAAATATAGAGATACGATCATTGATAAAGTACAAAAAATGAATCACAGATAATTTTTAGCTTTAATCTATTAATTAGTGTCTGTCCATTTATAATTTTGTGCCGGAGGGGGGGGGAATCGAATACCCATGGGCGCAAGGCCCGCGGGATTTTGAACCAATAGCCTCTGAACTTCCTATAGCCTTATTTTAAAGCAACTTGCCGAAATTATTAAATTTTTTGTTTAAATTATTGAGTATTATTGAATTTTAGCTTTGTCATATTTTAGCAAATTCTGGCATATCCTGAAAAAAAATTCATATTCAAAGTCACCCCCAAAAATTTCTTTAAAGCACAATTCCCTTTTATTAGTTCTTTAAATTTGGATATTGTCTGTCAGAATTTCCTCTGATTTAATTGTTGCGAGGGATAACAATTATTGTGTTTTTTTCAATTTAGTGGTACTATTGTAATAGTTATTCTAATGTAATCAATATAGGAGGATAATCATCCGATAAACTTATATGAGGATTATATAATGGGTTAATATTAAAATTTTGATGATCTGTCTGATTGCTACCATTTCATTAGCTATGGTTAGTTCAAGGGCTTTAGCTCAGGTGAATATTGGATATCCCTCTATTTTGGAATTTAGATTTCTTATATATCCTAAAACAATCATCTTCATCTTTCACTCCGGAAGATATGCTTGCAGATAATTTTGTGTATCCGGAAATTCTCTTTAATAAAGACCGGCAAATGATTTCAGAGCCTTTTTAATAGCTGAAGGGAATAACCACCTATTATCAATACTATCAGTGATTCCAAGAAGATAATAAACTACTGAGGAAATGATACGTTCGCCCATTACAGGATATATTTTTTGCCTTAATAAAATCAATTAAATAATCAATTTTATTTAACTCATAATAAGGGAGATGTAAAACGAAAAATTACGCAAATATGTCATTCCCTTTAAAGAAATTTAATTTTAGTCATAGGTTTAAGCTGGTCATAATCATTTCCACCATTTGTATATTAGTTTTTAACTTATCAATAATTAGTCAATCCCATGCCCAGGAAGTAATATTCAATCGGAATCCTTTTATATTGATTCCTTTTACATTAATAAACTACGAAGGTTCTTTATATCATCCCTTTGATCTATCTTTCAACAACCTGCCCCCCCAGGATCTATTTTTCCCTTTTACTCTTTACCCATACGGGGTGCTTTTACCCGAATCATTACGCTTTTATAATCAATATGATTTTTATCATTATACCCTCTTTTTTCCTCCATTAAAGTATACTTCTTTTGAGTTCCCTCATTGGTACTCCTGGTTTCTTCCCTTTACGCAAGGATACCGGAATGATTTTGAATCACAAGAGGTTATTATTGCTGAAGATATCAAGGACGACATTGAGGAATTTATGGAAAATTATCTTATGGCCCTTGATGAAGCAAAAAATTTAACCTGCCGGGATCTTATTCAGAAATTTCCGGAAGACGAATATGTAACTGACCTGGGCTATACTGTATCCGAAACGAATTTTTATGATCTCGTGAAAAGCCAAATGGGACTTACCCAGGCAGAAGAAGAAAAAATCAATAAAAACGGATTTGTGGTCAGTAATAGAAACAGTTACTTATCCTTTGGGGAAGCCTATCTGGATTTTTATAAAAAAGACCTCCCTCTTTTTATATCAACAGATTCAATACTTCAAGCACTTCATCGCTCCTATGATGAAATTCTGTCCGAACTGGAAAAGGAGGTGCTTATGAATAGGCTTGAATTAATCCTATCCCGGGCACAGGCCGTACTTCCGCAAATAGTTGCCAATCCGACAGGTATGTTGGCTGATACCTATCATGATATAAATGTTTTTTATACCGTAGCCAGAAAATTACTCGGCAGATATAATTCCCCCCTACCTTATTTGGAAGATGAACTGGTTCAGTCCATTCTAAATTCTGTGAATGCATTAGCATTTAAAAATTTTAATATCTTTGGTGAAACAAGAAATATCGATTTCAGCCAGTTTAAACCAAGAGGCCACTATACAAAATCTGAAGAGTTTAAGAGGTATTTTCGCGCCATGATGTGGCTTGGCAGGATCGATTTACGAGTGGAATATCCAAGGCAACTCCTGGGCTCCTATCTGATATGGAGAAGTGTGGAAGAAGCAGGCGTCCGTCATGCTTGGGATGATATGGATAAAATGTTCGAACTTATGGTGGGTGAACCGGATGCAATGAACTTGAGAACATTTACCATGCTTATGGGAGATGCCGGAGTCCAAGGATTGGAAGACTTATTGAATCCGCAAATGCAGGGCAAAATTCTCGAGACTATAGAAGAAAAGGGCTATGGTGAGCAACGGATTTGTTCTCATTATTTAGCTTGTGATCCTTTTAAACCGGAAGTGACACAAATGCCAAAGTCCTTCACATTCATGGGACAGAGGTTTACTGTGGATAGTCACGTATTTTCTAATGTAGTCTTTGATCGGATTGTTGTAAATGGTGTGAAGATACGAAGAATGATGCCGGACCCGCTGGATGTCATGTTTGTCATTGGCAATAACAGAGCCCTTTATCATATGGAGGATGAATTAACAAAATGGCAGTATCAGGGTAATCTGTTTATTTTACGTTATCTTTTGGATCAATACACAGGAGAATTCTGGGAATCAAATATGTATAATGGCTGGCTTGATGCCCTGAGAAGTCTCTCAGCCCCCTTTGAAGGAGAAGGGTATCCAAAAAGTATGCGTACACCGGCATATAGAGACAAGTTGCTTTATACTCAGCTAGCTTCATGGGCCGAGCTTCGTCACGATAACATTCTTTATGTCAAACAATCATATACAGGCGGAATTATCTGTGAATATCCTGATGGATATGTTGAATCCATCCCTGAGTTCTACAGAAAGTTGAAAAATTTTGCCAATAAAGCCAGGGATATCTTGAACAGTATTTATATTCCTAATGATTTGAAACAAAGCTATATCTCATATTACGAAACATTTGCCAATACGATGAATACGTTGGAGATTCTAGCCAAAAAACAAATTGACGGCCAGCCGAGAACGAAAGAGGAGACACAATTCATTAAAGATACAATAGATAAGAAAACATATCCGGGTGTTTGTGGTGGTCCCCCTATCACCTTTTACGGAGGATGGTATCCTAAGCTTTTTTATAAAGACCCTGAATTTTGTGTAGAACCGGACTTTATTGTAGCCGATGTTCACACAAATCCTAATGGCCCTCCTTATGGTAATTATGATGTACTGCATGTGGGAGTCGGCAGGATTAATGTCATCTATTTTACTGCTGAGACATGCGCCGGACCCACACTTTATGTAGGGCCGGTATTCTCGTATTATGAGAAGACCGAAACTGAAATGAAAAGGCTCAATGACGAGGAATGGTCAATGTTGGTTCATCAGGATTCACTTAATCCTCCCTTGTGGGCATATACTTTTATGGATTCAATGTCTATGGCCACAAACCATGCACCAATCATCATTGCTGGACCTACTCAGCCAGTCGTAATAAAAGCTGGAGAAGAGTTCATACTGCATGCACCAGAATTTGCAGTTGAAGATCCTGATGGAGATGAAATATATGCATCGTGCAACATAGGCTCCTGCGGACGCGCTCCGGATGGCTCCTTTATGTGGAAATTCCAAAGCAACGTCCCAGGCTCTTATCAGGTGGAGATTATCTTTTCCGACCAAAAAGGTGGTACTGATATGATAGAATTTCTGGTTAATGTGGAACCTTAATTGAGCCTGGTATTCTATCATTCCTAATTAGAAAAAAATCATACCCAAAAAACAATAACTAAACTGTAGTTCAAGTAATGAATCATAACCTGATTCTGTAATGTTTATAAAGAGTTAAAAAAATTTCATGACGAAAAGAAACAGCTGATATTTTAGATTTGGTCTGATATGTAAATGTCCATAATCAAAAACCGCTTGTTGAGGCTGTGCTGAGGTTTATCGATAAATATCATGAAATAGTTAGAAAAATATTTACCATGGCATCTTAAGACAAGTTTATAAAGATCCTGGAAGGTAGACATTATCTTTATGTAGAGTCCCAATATGGGATTTAGGGATAACCAATCGTCCCATTTTGAGACATTACGTAATTTCTATAACAACCTCTAATAAACTCAGCTTTATAGGCCAAGGGATTTTTGAACACATAAAATGGAACAATAAATGCAATTTTGAGAACTTAGAATCCAAAAGATAAAAATTTCTTAACAGTCATAAGCTTTAATTATCAATCGTTAGAATTGCTATATTTATCAGTTTTTTTGGAGAGATACATATACATCCGTAACCTGATTTTTTCGAAAATCATCTCTGTAACTTACACCTTAGGGCCAAATGTTATACCATACACGACATTATTTTTAAGCCAAAAAGGAAAGGTTAATGAAAAAAGTACTTCTATCAACTGTTTGTGGACCTTTTGGAGCAGACACTGATGACTGCACCAAGCACGTAATGCCGGAGCTTTTCCATGCCCAGGTCACACGCTCACAGAAAATTTTTAGCCTACGGTCCACCTATATTTCATATGGGCTGGAATATATTGCTGAAAACATAACGACTCCTACAACCGTTTTGCAATACCCTACCATGAAGCAGTTTAAACGAGAGCTGAAAAAAAGGTATGATTATGTTGGAATCAGTTTTGTGATCGCCACATTTGATAAGCTGAAAAAAATGTGCAGGATGGTAAAGGAGGTTTCACCGGGCACCAAAATAATACTAGGCGGATATGGCACTATGCTTCCTGAATGTGATCAATATGGCGACTATGTCTGTCGAGAGGAAGGGGTGGACTTTATGCGGCGTCTTTTGGGAGAAATCCACAATGACGAACCCAAAAAGCATGTTGTATGCCCAACCATAGGTAAGGTTCTTGGATTTCCTATAATGAAAGGCGCCGTGGTTCTGGCAGGATTGGGCTGTCCTCATGGATGTGAGTTCTGTGCAACATCTCATTTTCATAAGAAGCGCCATATCCCCCTTTTAAAGACAGGAACAGACTTGCACCGGGAAATCAGACGGGTGCAAAAGATCCTTGGCAATCCAAATCTCCCTATTGGCATTATTGAAGAGGATTTTCTACTCCATAAAGAACGGGCTGCAGAGTATCTTGACTGTGTTAAGAGAGATATGGAAGATCCAATAAAGATTTCCTGTTTTGCAAGTGCTTATTCAATAGCGCAATGGGACCCCGAGGATCTAGTCAGGATGGGAATTGAGACGGTTTGGATCGGGGTTGAATCCAGGCAGGCCAACTATAACAAATTAAAGGGTTTTGATATTGAAGCAATTTTTAAAACACTTCACTCTCATGGTATCAACACCCTTGCATCCCTTATTATCGGGCATGATTTTCATACAGTTGAAAAAGTGTGGGAGGATTTTGAATATCTCGTATCCCTGAATCCGAGCCTATGCCAGTTTCTTATTCTAACCCCAGCCTGCAGTACCCCCCTCTTTGACAGGCTCAAAAAGGAAGGCAGGTTGATTGATATGCTCCATAAACACTGGGACGGATTTCACCTGGCATTTAATCATCCCCATATTGGAAAACAAAAAATGGAACAACTGATTCTGGAGGTTTATGATGAGGAATATCGCAGGCTGGGCCCATCAGCCATAAGGTATATTGAAAAGCAGTTTAAGGGTTACCTGCAATTCAAAAATACAACTGATCCGCTTCTTAAGAAGCGGGCAGAGCAATACAGGCAGGGATGCCTTAAGGCTTTGCCGCTCTTTCCAACTGCCGCAAGAAACGCTCCGACAGAAGAATTGGCTCTGCGGATCAGAGGCAGTCATCGCTCCATCGTTAGTGAGATGGGCACAGGTGGTCTGAAAAACAAGATCCTTTCAGCCATAGTGCCGGTGCTTGCCCTTGTGGAAAGATTCAAATTAAAGTACTGTGCTTATCCGCAGGCAAAGCTGCAGCGCACTGAATACAGAATATCCGAAAATTTAATGCGCCCTGCAGCCCTTAGAGGCAGCGGTATTCTTACGATAAAGCCAAGGCTGTGGTATGCGACCCATCATCTCCTGGTTGTAGATCTCCAGGGCGTTTTTGACAGGATGACAGCGATGAAGCTGAAAAAAAGGATTAATGCCTATCTAAAAGAGAATATGGGACACCTTGCCATTAATTTCAATGAGATTACCTGCGCCGAACGGGATACACTATTCTTGTTCCTGAAGAGACTGAGAGGCAATAAAAAGAGAATCAAGATTATAAATATTGATTCACTGAACACTGAGATGGCGGATGTGGTCCAATATGCAAAAAATTATTTTGAGGTATTTATGGATGTCGATGGCCTGGATGCGAGTTTGGCGTGACAAAATCGCCTTTGATGCGTGAAAATCTCATAGCGGGTATAGACATTGGCACCACATCCATTGCCGTTGTTTTACTGGACAGCAACTGTTCGGTCGTTTTCAAAGATTATCAATTCCACAATGGAAATGTCTATGTAGAACTGGAAGACATGATCCGTAAATTCCCGGTTCAAAACCTGACTACAATGGGTGTGATTTCCGAGAAGGGTCGCGAATTCTTCAAGACCGGTGTCGAGGTCAATGAGCAGGTGGCTATCATTAAGGGTGTCAAGCATTATGTCCCGAACCCGGGCTCCATCATCACCATGGGTGGCGAGACCTTTGGCCTCATCCTGTTTGACCAGGATGGACAGTACAAAAAATACATTGCCAACCCTGCCTGTGCCGCAGGTACTGGTTCCTTTCTGGACCAGCAGGCTGCACGGCTCGGATTGTCCCGAAGCGCTCAACTGAGCAAACTTGCCCAAAACTATCAGGGAGTACCGCCCAAAATTGCCACGCGCTGTGCGGTTTTTGCTAAGACCGATCTGATGCACATGCAACAGCAAGGATATAGATTACCAGCGATCGCTGCCGGCCTCTGTCACGGAGTGGCCCGGAATATCAGCAATACCCTTTTTCACGGCATAGAGTTGCTTGAGCCGATTGTGGTAGTCGGTGGAGTCAGCAAGAATAAAAAGGTCGTTCAATATCTGGAAGAGGAAGTACACTTCCCCCTGAAAATTCCCCCGAACAGTGAATACATAGGGTCCATCGGAGCCGCACTGGCAGCTGCCTGTCAATACAAAGCCCTCAAACTACGAACTTCCATTGCCTTAAATAGCCTGCTTAACCGCCCATCCACTTCAAAATCATACTTTAATGCACCCCTTTTGGAAACAAAGGGCCGGGTCCCAGACTTTTCTGCATGGCAGTCTTATATGCAATATAATGTCGAAGTGGATATTTATGAAGCGCTTTGCAGGGATACGGTACTTGATTGTTATCTTGGGATTGATATCGGTTCGACAAGCACAAAAGCAATACTCATGAATGGCCAGAAAGCTGTAGTGGTGGGCCTGTATACACGGACTGGCGGACAGCCGATTATCGCTTTACAGAAAATCACCAGGGCCATAGAAGACCTGGAAAAACGTTTTGCGGTTCGATTTTCTCTGCTTGGAACCGGCACTACAGGATCAGGCCGCAAATTCATTCAAAAGTTGGCAAAGGCTGAATATTGTGTTGATGAGATTACCGCCCATGCCAGGGCTGCATATCACTTGAGACCTGAAATTGATACTATCATTGAAATCGGCGGCCAGGATGCAAAATTTACTGTAATGTACAACGGAACAGTCACCTTCTCCGTGATGAATTATGTCTGTGCAGCTGGTACCGGCAGCTTCATCGAGGAGCAGGCACGGTGGCTCGGTGTCTTCCTTAATGATTTTGCAGCTCTGGCCGAAGGGCATCCAGCACCCTTGATCAGCGACCGGTGCACCGTCTTTATGCAGCGGGACCTAAATCATTTGCTCAGCGTAGGTTATAGTCGCGAGGAGCTTCTGGCTGCGACACTCCATTCGGTCCGGGATAATTATTTGTCAAAGGTGGCACATGTTAATAAAATCGGCGAACATATAACCTTTCAGGGTGCAACAGCTAAGAATCATGCCCTTGTCAAGGCATTTGAACAGAAATTACAAAGGCCTATCTATGTTTCAAAATTCTGCCACCTCACCGGGGCACTTGGCGTTTGCCTCAAAATGGCGGATGCGGCATTTTCGGAAAAGTCCCATTTCAGGAAGGACCTGCATACCGAGAAGATCGTTGCAGGTGAATATGTCTGCAGCTATTGTAATAATCATTGCAAGGTGAAGACTATCGAAATTAACGGCGAATCTTTGGGATGGGGATATCTCTGCGGCAGGGATGAAAAGAATCCCAAGTATCGAAAAAGAGAGCGATCCGGGTTTGATCTGCTTCGAGACCATCGCAAGGTTTTCACAATTTCCAAAGACACCGGACAGTCAAAAACGCCGGCAGGTGTTCACTGGTTTCATGAATTCAAACAGGGAGGGATACGATCCGTTATACGCCGTCCAGGGATTTCCCTGGCCCGCATCCGGAACCGCATCCAGTTCAATGTGCTTGAGATGCGTGGAGAGATCTTCTCATCAGGGATTTTCCCACGACAAAAGAAAAACACTCATACCCCATCTTTGAAAATCGGGCTGCCCGCCACCTTGACCCTTCTTGAATATCTTCCCTTATGGGAACTTTTTTTTAAGCGGCTCGGATTCACAACTATCGTTTCCTCTATGAAGGAAAACCATATCACGGCAGGCAGAGAAATTACAGGGGCGGATTTCTGCGCCCCGATCACGGACTACCACGATCATATCAGGGATCTGAGCCAGAAGGTGGATTATATCTTTTATCCCCAGCTTTTTGAAAATATCAATGAGAATGAAAAAAAGGCCTACTGTTATTACTGCCATTATTCTGTCCCCATGATTCAAAACATACCCGGACTGGACCTTGGCCCAAAGATCATTGCTCCGGTCCTGGACCTGAATAAAAATATTGATGAAACCATACGAACGGTATACCTCCATCTGCCGGATGCCATAAAAAGTAAGACCACATTTTCCAGCTTTGAAGAGGCATTCACTCTGGCCTGGGATTGGTACCGGGAAAGAAAAGCGGATTTGCAGTATCTATTCCGTGACCAAGTGGGCGCTTCCAACGATATCGGCGTGGTCCTTATGGGGCGTCCTTATCTGATTTTGCATCCTACACTCAACAAAAGGATTCCTGATAAGCTTGCTGAAATGGGTATTCAGTCCTTTTATATGGATATGATCCCCACCGATGATGAAACAGTAGATGCAGCCCGGGACTTTATCCGGCTGAACCACTGGCATTATGGCAACCTTATCATTAAAAGCGCCGAGAGGGTTGCGCAGATTGAAGGGCTATTCCCCATATATGTCACTGCGTTCAAATGTGCTCCCGATTCTTTCATTATTGAATATTTCAAGGCCATTATGGACTACTATCAAAAACCCTACCTGATCCTGCAGATGGATGAACATGTGGCTGCTGAAGGTTATGATACTCGTCTGGAAGCGGCTGTTGAAACCTTCCGTCATTTTAGGACTGGGAAAAAACGGCAACACCGACCTACCATCACATTGAAGAATGCGTTTGAGGATAAAACCTATCTGATCCCTGGGTATGATCTACTTAGCGCCAGGTTGATTCAGGGTGCCTTTACCCACGCTCGTATCAAGGCCCTTGTCATTGAGCAAACTCCCGATATCATCTCCCAGAGCCTCCAGATTAATGATGGGCAGTGTCTGCCTGTGAGCATATTGACCCAGGGGATAAGGCATACGATACACAGCCACGGTTTAAATCCTAAACAAATAGCTTTTTTTTGTAACAGCGAAGCCGAACTGGCATGCAACCTGCCCCAGTATCCGGTAATGATCAAACAGACCCTTGAAAAGATGGGCAAGGGTATGGAAAAGGTAGATATCCTGGTAACTCGATTTCTCCCCACAGACTTACCGCTGGTACTTATCTATGAAATCTATATGGCTTATGCACTGGCGGGTCTGGTGCAAAAGATAACCCATAAAATTCGTCCACGGGAAAAAACAGCCGGTATAGCCGACCGGTACTTTTATATGGCATCGGAGAGACTATTTGAATGTTTTGCTGCAGGCACATCAAAGGAAGAGACCTTCAAGCAGGCAGTTCAAGATTTCCTGACGATTGACACATACAGCGATGTCCTGCCCCAGGTGGGCATCGTGGGTGACCTGTATGTTCGGGACAACGATACCTTCAATCAAGGCCTGGTCAGGCATTGTGAAAAAAAAGGGGCCGAAGTAATTACCGTTCCTTTTCTTGACACACTGAACCTGCTAAAGAAAAAACATTTTCAGACCCAGTGGGAAGACGGCCGGTATATCCATCTGCTAAGGGACAAGGTCGCCTTCAATATGCTCACGGTATTTAATCGCAGATTAAACGAAATTACAAAACCGATTCTGGATGACCTTTCCTCCGGATACGACCGTGACCCTCTGGATTATCTGCAGAAACGCTGTTTCACCATCAAACATGGGGGCGAGACCTCTGAGAATCTCCTTAAGGTGTATTATCTCAGAGACAATTATCCGGAGTTGAAGCTCATCATTAATGCCAATCCCATTTTTTGTTGTCCGGGATTGATCAGTGAAGCTATTTACAAGAAGGTAGAAAAAGAGATCGGGATACCCATAGTATCTATCACCTACGACGGGACTCAGGAAGATAAGAACAAGGTCCTGAACCCTTACCTGTATTTTCTAAAATAATGTGAGTATTCGTTAACACTGCCTTGATCATGTTATTGCTTTGAATAATGATCACTTGAAAAACATATTAGCAAAATTCATGCGGATGAGTGATATTCAATTATTTTAATTAGTCAACTGGCAAATGTATTTTTACAGTAGTACCCTTACCTTCTTGACTATCGATTTTTATCTTTCCATTGTGCAACTCTATTAATCCTAAAACGATTGAAAGCCCCAGGCCCGTTCTTTCAGATGATTTTGAATAAAACGGCTCGAATAAATGAGGCATATCTTCCCTTTTAATCCCTATTCCACTGTCCTGAATCGCTATTTGCACCCAATTTTGGGTTATCTTATCTTCAATTTTTTCCCGGATGAAATCTGTTTTAATGATAATATTCCCACCCTCCGTCATCGCATCAATCGCATTAAGCAAAACATTCAGGAAGACCTGCTGCATTTTAGAAACATCAATCAAAACAGAGGGAATATCCGGATTAAAGGATTTCTCAATCGTTATCTTGCTGGTCCTTATTTCTTTACTCAATAATTTTAATGTTTCATTAATGGGGTAATGGATATCTTCCCTTGTGGTTCGGAAGACTTTAGGTTTGCCAAAATCCGTCAAATTTTCAAGAAGTTTTTCTAATCGTTGAACCTCATGGATTACACTTTCCATGTCTTGAAATATATCATCCCCTACCTTGTTTTGTTTCAAACGCTCCATCATTGATTGTGTCATCAGTCCAATACTTACAAGGGGATTCTTGATCTCAT
This sequence comes from bacterium, assembly GCA_049472335.1. Lineage (GTDB taxonomy): Bacteria > SZUA-182 > SZUA-182 > DTGQ01 > JAFGSM01 > JBLIRM01. The sequence goes on from JBLIRO010000034.1 coordinate 43,425, forward strand.
GCACAATAGACGCAGCAAGCTTGCCCATCAACTGAAGTCTTCCATGATGTTGCAGCTCTTGTTCGATTTTTAATTCTTTTGCGATCTCCGCTTTCTTATATTCGATGATACGTCCTAACCGCTCGGCAACTGCATCAATCAAGCTTCTTTCCTCCTTGAGGAAAGGTCCCTCATCGCTTTCCGGTTTTTTCTCTAAGTAAAAGACATCTAAAGCACCTATCCGTTGCCCATATACCATAATATCGCTCGTCTGTTTCCAAATGGTCTCCTGGAAATTTTTTGTGCACCACTTCTGTCCTTCCAGGAAGATTCGGGCGCAGGCAATCTCTGAATATTGCCAGGAAGGAGGGATGATATCCACTATTCTTTGAATGATTTCCTCTAAAGAAATCCAGGATTTCTCAACAATATTGGAAATGGCATAGAGGCAATTCAGCTCCTTTATCCGTTTGATGAGATCATGTGTCCTCTTCTCAAGTTCCTCTTCCACTTTCTTCCGCTCTGTAATATCCAGGAGTGCTGTTCTAAATTGTTTATACTCCCCGTCACTATCCGCAATTGCGATGCTTTCCAGTTGAGCATGAAAAGGTCTGCCGTCTTTCTTTACCATTAGCAGTTCGCAAGTCTGTTTGCGTGTGGTCTCAAAAATCTGTTTGCAATGCAGATAAAACATGTCCTGGCTTTCTTTGGCAATAAAACGGGAAAAAGGGGTCCTCAACAAATTATACCTCTCAACGCCTAATAACCAGGCGCCGGTCAGATTTGCCTCAAGGATCTGTCCGTTTTGGTCAATGCCCAGATATCCAATGGGAGCAAAATCATAAAGGTCCACATATCTTTCCTGTGACTCCAGAAGTTTTTCATGGGCATTGCGAAGCTCTTCATTTTGCATCTCCAATTCAATTTGATGGACCTCCAGTTCGTGAAGCAGTTTATGATACTCATCCCTCTGCCCTTTTTGAGCGCCCTCGTTTTTTTGACCTAATATTGCTTCAGCCTGCCTGCGTAATTTGTCGAATCTTTCGGATTTGCGTCGATCCTTTTCCATGACCAATCCATTCTCTAACGGTTTGCTTTTATTGACAATCGTTGAATTACTCAATTCCCTTTTATACTGCTTATGTCCTCAATGGCAAGAAGTATTAAATGGGCATCCGGCTCTTTCTTGTAAATCTTACGGGCGTTGAGGATCATCTTTTTTTGCCCGATCATAGGAAAATCGTGCTCAACCTCATAATTTTCAAAAATGGTATTACTGGGGATGATCTTTTCCAGAAGCTCCCGGAGTCGCGGAATATCCCACTGTCCATTGCCGATTTCATAAATCAGACGTCCTTCCGTATCTTCAGGCATGACTCGAAATGTGGTATAAAAGGAACGATTACACGAGATGATCCTTAGGTCTTTGTCCATCACAATGAGTGATTCCCGAACTGTATTTAAGATATTCTCGTAATATTCGCGGGCATGATCCATCTCTTCGGTTAATTTAAAGAGTCTTTCTGTGGCTTCCTTCTGTTTTTGAATATCCACAAAGGTCATCACCACGCCGTCGATAACATTCTCTGTTGTACGATATGGGGTCATCCGCATAAAGTAACAATGACCGTCCATTGTTTGAACCTCTTTTTCTATGGGCGTCAGGTTTTTTAATACCTCTGTCGCATCTTCCATCAATTTCTCGTATTTCAGATTAGACACAATGTGACTTAAAGGGCGTCCGATATCCGCCTGGATCAGGTTGATGATTTGGTTTGACTGCGTGGTGAAACGCCTGACACAAAAATGATTATCCAGAAATATCGTGGCAATTTCTATGCTTTCAAACAGATTCCTCATGTCATTATTGATCGTGGACAGGTCATCGTTCCTGCCCTGAAGTTCCATGTTTACGGTGGATAGTTCCTCATTCAGGGATTGCAGTTCTTCTTTTGAGGTCTCCAGTTCTTCGTTGGTGCTTTGTAATTCCTCGTTGGTTGATTGCAGTTCTTCATTTGCCGATTTGAGCTCTTCATTGGCTGTTTCCAGTTCTTCAATAGTGGCGTGAAGACTTTCTTTTGTAAACCTTAATTCCTCCTCCATCTCCGTAATTTGATGATCATCCTCTCGGGTTTTACGACCCCTTTTTTTTACTGATCTCTTCTGGGGAGACGTCGCCTCTTCAAAGACCACCATCATCAATCCCTGCCTGGCTTTGGTTTCTTTAAAGGGTTTAACGGTTAAATTGATTAATTGGAAATCCCCGTTGGTTCTGACTTCAAGGTTGTTTTTGGTGATCCCCTCTTTTTTTGAAATAGCTCTGCGAATGAGAGAGGCCAATTCGAGTTTCAAACCCTCCCGGATCATCTCGAATATGTTCAGACTGGCTTTTCCGGAGGCGGGTTCCAGATATTTGCCCGTTCGACCATGAAAATAAATAATCTCCCCTTTTTCATCGATAATTACGCATGGGGGGGCAAACTCTTCCAGTAATGTCCTTTCGACCAATCCGGACATATTGATGGGCTGGAGGGTTTCTAATGCCAGAGGTATTTCAACCTTCCTAATACCTCCATCTGGAAATCGATGGGGAAAATCCACAATGTGGCGTAACATAAGAGACGTTTCCTTGCATTGAAAAATCTTCCATTTCTTATTGATTATAGAGAAAAGATCTCCGAACCCGGTGATGGTTTCGGAAGATCCCAGGAATAGAATCCCACCGGGTTTTAACGCGTAATGGAAAATTGGCAAAAGCTTTTTCTGTAGCTCGGCATCCAGATAAATCAGGAAATTCCTGCAGCAAATCAGATCCAGTTTGGTAAAGGGGGGATCTTTCACGATGTTCTGGATCGAAAAAATCGCCATTTCCCTGATCTCCTGGCAGATGTGGTATGTATTGCCCTGCTTTACAAAAAATCGCATTAAACGCTCCGGGCTTACGTCAGCGGAAATGTTCTCTGGATAAATCCCTGTTCGGGCTGTATTAATGGCATCTTTATCGATGTCTGTCCCAAAAATCTGCACCCCAGATTTTCGCTTGAGCGTATCCAGACATTCCCTGATCACGATGGCAACAGAATAAACCTCTTCACCGCTTGAGCAGCCGGCAACCCACACCCGCAACTTATCACCGTCGGATTTTTTCGCAAAAAGCTTCGGCAATGCATCTTTCCCTATGACTTCAAAGGCATCGGGATCCCTGAAAAAACTGGTTACGCCAATCAAAAGGTCTTTGAAAAGGATGTCTATTTCATTGGGGTTTTGCTGGAGATAACGAACATAATCCGAAATTCTATCGATCTGGTGGATATTGATCCGCCTTTCAATTCGCCGGTAAATGGTATTTTTCTTGTAAAAAGAAAAATCATGCCCTGTTTGAGCCCGTATGAGATATATGATCTTCTGTAAGGCATGAGCACCTTTTTCCGTAACAGGTAAAATCTTTTCTCTGACAGTCGGGTGCGTGTGGTTTACATATTTTATAAGTTGATCAGGCATTTTCTCCACAGGCAAGATATAATCCACAAGTCCCGTTTCCGTGGCACTTCTGGGCATGGAATCATATTCAGCAGTCTTTGCATCCTGGGCCATCACCATCCCCAGTTTCGCCTTGATCGCTCTCAAGCCATGAGTTCCGTCTGTTCCGGTTCCGGAAAGAATAATCCCAATCGCCCTTTCTCCCTGGTCTTCAGCCAAAGACTGGAAAAAAAAGTCAATTGGCAACCTTGAACCATGAGGTTTTACCGGAGCTATGAGCTGAAGCGTTCCTTGCAGGATGGCGATGTTTTTATTCGGCGGGATGACGTATATACAATTCGGTTTTACATGCATCCCCTCATCTGCCTGGCACACCTCCATTTTGGTATATTTTTTTAACAGCTCAGGCATCAAGCTATGGTGGGTGGGGGAAAGATGCGTAATCAGTACAAATGCCATCCCACTCTCAGACGGCATACCCTGAAAAAAACGCCCAAAGGCATCCAACCCCCCGGCAGAAGCACCCATGCCTGCAATAAAAAAAACTTTGTCTTTTTTTATCCGGGGAGAAGTCTTTTCTGCGGTTGAAGGAAGCGTTTTATTTGGAGGAGATTGAATCGTTTCTTCCTTGACAGCCTTTTGGGGAGCCTTCTTTTGCTTCGCGTTCTTTTTCCTTACCCCATGAAAGTATCCCCTTTCTGAGGTGATCGGCTACATAAAACTTGTGTATATAATACTATTATAAAACATATAATAATTTTAGCAAGCTTGCAAAGATTGGTACCTACTCAAAAACCGTGTGGTCTTGGAGTAGGTAATGCAAATTGCAAATTGCAAAATGAAAAATGAAAATTTAAGGAATACATTATCTTGCATTTTAAAATTTGCATTTTGCAATTTGCAATTTTTCTCAAGATCCCACCAGGATTTTGAGAAGTTACAAAGATTGCATCTAAGGCTTTAATTAATAATGCTGATTTTATTGATGATAGAAAAATTGTCAGGGGCCCTTAATCTCACCAGGTGTTCAGCTCTATCTTTTTGTTCCAGGTCTTTTACGTCACCTCGAATGGTTACGGTTTTATGGGGCCGATCCACCGATATTTGGAATATGCTGTTCCCTATATCCATATTCCAATGTAAGATGTCAGATGGATCTCTATTTTTTTTCATACCAGTGGATCTATTATAAGATGCCTTGGACCCTTCAATCTGAAGATGACTGAAAACTTCTTTAATGCCACTGATATTCCTTATGATTCCTTTTAACATTACCTTCTCTGCGATAGTAGCAATTTTCCCCTCCAGGGTGACATCACCTGCATTACATGTGACGAGGATATCCAGAACCGCAAGATTTGGTTTAGACTGCAGAAACCGCTCAATATCCTTTATAATGTGCCCATCACTTCGAATCGTTTCTTGGGCAATTAAGGCATTATCAATAAATTGTACACCAGGAACATTTAGGATATCCTGATCCAGAAAAGATTTCTGATATACATCTTGAACATTACCATTCAATGTCACAATCCCATCCTTAACAAAAATATCAAAATGCGGTGGATCAATCCTGTCATCTAATCTAATGGTATCATTAATAGCCTTCTCAATCTCCAAGTCCTGAAAATCAAAATCGCTCCTCTGTGCATGTCTGGTTGACAATTCCCCTATTGTAAGTTGATTCTCTATCTCTTTTACCCCCAGTGTCGAAACTTTCGCAGATGCCAATACCTTTTCTGATGCTGTATCAACTACTCCCTGAAGGAGAACTCGTCCTTGCTGGATTTCTACTATAATTGTATTATTAAAAAGATATTCATCACCGCGTACCATGGCCTTTATGGCATCCATTAACTCTAAATTTGAAAGTATGATATGAGAATTGATCAAGAGATCACTTTTTACTGTCACAACCCCTGCGATTCCTTTGGTTACATTTTCGGCCTCTTCTTTTTCCCAGGAATTTGCCACTGATCCACTCAATGTCACGACTGCATCCAAAACTTTTATTGTAATCCTTGGGGCATAGACACTTGGATTATCCAAAAATGATACGACAATATCGTCTCTTATATCTTTATCTCCTCTGAGTATTGGTGTTAATATAGTATTATCTATGACTCCTCTCACACCTTTAACTGTTTTAATAATGGCTATTATCTTTTCCCTGTCTCTTAAACTATTTACTGACCCTGATATATTAACAATACCGCAATATAATTTAATATTAATCTTGTCAAATATTTCTGGATTGTATTCAGATATCATTTCATTAATGGATTGCATAATGTTATTATCTAAAATTTCTATCTCGGATTCAGATATACCACTTCCAAAACATCTTCTTGATATAAATGCATTGATATCGTTAGATTTTAAAATAAATAATAATGTTGAAAATATAACTATTAGATTAAATATTAGTATTTTAGTTTTCATTGGTTAATTCTCCTCTTTTTTTCAATTTTTTGTTAATTGATAATTTTAATAATTGAACTAAATTATATGAATAAATATTAGTAATCAATTCATTGTTATCTTCTTTTCATTTATTAAAATAATAAAACATATTTAGTTAGTAATTGATGTTAATATTAAAATTAACTTATGTTTTTAATAATTTATCTTTTCTATGTTATCTAGGAATAAAATTGTTTGATTATCAGGGAAGCAAATGATTTGATTTTTTTGGAAAGCAAATGATTTGATTATCTGAGAAGCAAATTATTTAGCATTTCTATTTATTAAATTGAATTTATAATACCATTTTATATTTCATAAAATCCTTTCGACATATAAGACGAAGAATCTATTAAATGATTACGATATGAAGTCACTGTGTCAACACTCTCTTTTTCTCAATATCGCTCAGATATGGAATTAAGATTTAAGACCATAAAAAAATTAAGCCAAAGAACAAAGTGGAATTTTTATAATCTTTCGACATATTCTTTTCAAAAGAGATAAAATTAAATGAAGATCGGAGCCAGTTATCTAGGTGACAGAAAATGTGAATTTTCGGTTTCTCAACCATTGCGGATCATGGGAAATTCAGAAGATTAGCATGGATGGCTAACATACGTGTGAGACTAGTAGATTATAGTAAAAAAAGAACCCGCATAAAATATGCGGGCTCCTTTTGTTGATATTTAAAAAGTTCGTTGTATTAAATTAAGCCGGTCAGGCCAAAGCCCGTCATGCCTAAACCCGTTAGGCCTAACCCCGTCATGCCTAAACCACCAAGACCCAGGCTAAGACTTCCAAGTCCACCCATCATCAATGGGGACATAAGGCCACCAAGGCCCATCATACCAAGACCGCCGCCTAAACCAAGCCCACCAAGGCCCATCATGCCATAACCGCCAAGCCCCATGCCAAGGCCACCTAAACCAAGCCCACCAAGGCCCATCATGCCATAACCGCCAAGCCCCATGCCAAGGCCACCTAATCCGAGGCCACCAAGACTGCTGCCTAATCCGAGGCCACCAAGGCCCATCATGCCATAGCCTCCCATCATATAGGGACTCATTGAAGTAGTACCATATCCATACTGGGAACCTAAACCAAACATACCGCCTAGGCCACTACCATACATGCCATACATACCACCATACATGCCGTAGCCAGATCCATACATGCCGTAGCCAGATCCATACATGCCGTAGCCAGATCCATACATGCCGTAGCTACCTAAACCACTACCGTACATACCATAACCAGATCCGTACATACCGTACATACCATATGGACTATAACCATAGCTGGATGTATATGGAGAAGTAAATTGTGCAAAACACACATTGGAAGATACTAATAAAATCCCTAAAAAGAGGATCGATAAAAATAAAACACTTTTAACCATAATCTTATGTGACATTCTTTTTAACCTCATTACAACAAGTTTTAAAAATAATAAATTAATTAAAAAAACTTATTTTCTTTAAGAATAATATTGAAAAAATTAGCAAAAAAAGTCAAATATTTTTTTTTATAAAAACCACCCCCTGCTCTCCCTTCCCATAGCTGCAACTAATAGTTTTTGTTTACATGAAGAGTCTGGCATTTCTTTACTATTTAATTTACAACGCTATAGAGTTTCTATGATATGATCTAATTCATGAAACAAATTACTATTTTTATTTATACATATGTATGCTCCGATCTCCTTTGCCTTTAAAATGTTTTCATTATCAAGATAGGAAGAAACCATTATTATTCTTTGGTTTGGATTGATTTTTAAAATATATTGAAGGATATCAAGACCTTTTGAATCTTTGAGTCTCATATCCAGCAAAACAAGATCAAATTCCCTGATATCTATTTTGTCCTGAAATTCAGCATAGGAAATACATATTTCCACATCATATTCTTTATGTGACAAATGATATTTTAAGGCATTACAGAAGATAATATTGTCATCTATAACCAAAATTTTGTTAATCACTTTGAACTCTACAACACCAATTTCAATAAGAAACGGGGCTCAAAAATTAAGTTGCACAAAAGATCTATAATCAGAATTCAAAATTTCGGTTAAAGATCTTTTCCAATCCGGATAGTAACTATTGACAGAAAGATATTAGAGCATTTTATATGCCAATATTAAAGTCGTTGTTTTATAAGGTAGTAAAGTTATAGAAAAGCATTAATGTTTCAAAATGAGATGACTGTAAACTCATATAATCCCATAATGAGACCATATAATGAATTGTTTTAAGTTTTATCAATAAATTCAAGTTTCCGAAAAAGCGTGGATCTGCCAATCCCAAGTAATTTTGCTGCAAGTGTTTTATTTCCGCCTGCCCTGCGCAAGACCTCTCGTATGCATTTTTTTTCCATCTCTGCCAGGGTGCCAAAATCATTTTCTTTTTTCGATTTCTCAATACAATAGGCAGGTTCGGTGGTTATAGGCTCAGCAAAAAATGCATCCTCCCTTGGAAAATGGAGAGAAGAAGGTGTAAGGCTATCATTTTCCTCCATTATCATTGCCCTTTCGATTATATTTTTTAGTTCCCTGACATTCCCTGGATAGATATATTGATGTAAAAGTGGTATTGATTCTTGATGCAGGCTTTTAATATTTTTATGAAATTCACGATTAAATCTTTCAATAAAGCAATTTGCAAGGGGTATAATATCTTCCTTCCTCTCCCTTAAAGGTGGTATGGTGATAGGGAATACATTGAGCCGGTAAAATAAATCTTCCCTGAATTCTTTGGAGACAATTTTTTTTCTTAAATCACGGTTTGTTGCAGCTATTACCCTCAGATCGACTTTATGGTCAACAGTACCCCCGATCCTTCTAAAACTCCGCTGTTCAAGGAACCTTAACAGTTTTGCCTGAATTGAAAGATCCAGTGTTGAGATTTCATCTAAAAACAATGTGCCGCGATCTGTAAGTTCCAGGAGGCCCTTTTTGGGATTCTTTGCATCTGTGAATGCCCCTTTTTCAAAGCCGAACAGTTCACTCTCCATCAATGAACTGGGCAATGCAGAACAGCTTATATCTATAAATGGCTTATCTGCCCTAGGGCCTAAATGATGTATTGTCCTTGCGACCAATTCTTTCCCTGTACCACTTTCCCCCATGATAAGTACAGTACTGTTTTCTAATTTAGAGATTTTATTGACTAATTGGTATACCTGTTTCATCTTGGGACTTTCAATAATAGTAATATGGGCTATATCAAATCTTTGCGTTAATTGCTTGAGCAGTATATTCTCTGTAACAAGGTTATATGTCTTGATCGCCTTTTTTATGGTTATTCTTAGTTCCTCTATGTCAGTGGATTTTACTAAATAGTCATCAGCACCAAGTTTAATGGCCTTTATGGCGTCGTGGAGATTCTGAGAAGAAGTGAGAATAATAATCTGAATATCAGGGTAATCTGCCTTCACCCTTTTCATTGTTTGAAAACCGTCAATCCCGGGAAGTGAAAGGTCAAGAAGGACTATATCAAATTCCTCATTTTTCAGTAGTTGCAATGCATCTTCACCACTATATACAGCATGACAATCTAAGCTCTCGGATTCAAGATACCGGCATATGCTTCTGCTAATTAAATGATCATCATCAACTATTAGTACTCTATATGACATAGTCCTGTTATAATAAGTAATATTATCATCTTAAATAATTATATTTAATTTAATATTAACCCTACAACGTTATATTGTTCAGAAAGCATCCCAACAATGATTTTTTCTTCCTATGGGAAAGATAAGCTGCACGATTTTTCTTTTGAATCCATTCTACCAATTCTATGGCAGTTTCACTATTAAAAACCTTCAAAGGTAACACGGTCTCAAGTAAAATCCTAAGCTGCGAGAGCGTAATAGCAGGTGCTTTTTCCCCCCAATTTTATCATCAGATGCCAGAGGAAAAAATGTGAGAGCATACACATGAGGATATGATGATGCCAGCCTAAAAACTTTCTTACCTCATAGTGATCCATGCCCAACTCAGTTTTTGTTTCCTCAAAGCACTGTTCTATCGCCCATCGCATCCCACTAAGCCATACAAATGTGCCCAAGCGGGTGCTTAAAGAGGCATTGCTTATGTAAAAAGAATAGGAGGGTTTATCACCTATGGTTCGTTTAATCACAAGCCATACCGACTTATAGGGAAGTCCATTCCTTGAGAGGACAACCCTTCTTTTGGTAAATTCATACTCTATGGGTCCCTTTGT
>JBLIRO010000035.1:0-51935 GCA_049472335.1 bacterium
AAGGAATTCATAACCGAAACAAGAAAAATCCCGGTCTTTGAAACAGGTAGAGTCGTCCGGGTCGTTACGGTTATAAGGGACATTACCAAACAAAAAAAAGCTGAAAGGATTTTAAAGAGAGACAAAGAAACTTTTGAGAGGCTTGTCAATGAAAAAACAGAGGAATTAGTAAAGATTCAAAGAAAATTATCGGACGCCAAACGGCTTTCAGATATTGGCTTGCTTGCAGCTACAGTTGCCCATGAGTTGCGGAGTCCATTAGCGGTTATAAGAATGGGATGCTTCAACATAAGGCAGAAAAGGCTCAATCCCTCCATTGATAAAAACCTTGATAATATAGAAATCCGATTATCAGACTGCAATCAGATTATCAAAAACCTTCTATTCTATTCCCGTATAAAGATGCCTCATTTTGAAAATATAGATATCTCTCTTGTTCTTGAAGAATGTATCTGTGATTTAAGCGAGGGATTAAACAGAAAGAGGGGAACTATACATAAAAATTGGGCCGTACATCTACCATTCTTTATAGAGGCTGATCGTCTTCAGATTAAGGAGCTATTTATCAACATACTCAACAATGCTTACGATGCCGTCAAAGAACAAACTGGCGAAATAGAAGTAGATTTAGGTTCCAATGCAAACGGGTTCATCAAAATATCTTTTAAAGATAACGGTTCAGGATTAAACGAAAAGGATTTAAAGATGGTTTATGAACCCTTTTTTACCACAAAATCCAATGGAACCGGCCTGGGCCTTACCATATGTTTGCAAATAGTCAAGCTTCACGACGGACATATCGATATCTTAAGCAAAAAGGACAAAGGAACGACCGTTATAGTCTATTTGCCTATAAAACATAAAATTTTTGATAGAAAGGTTTTAGAGGAGCAGAAGTAGATGGATGGAAAAAAACTAATGATTGTGGATGACGATAAGGATTTTTTGGAAGAGCTTCGGGAAACTCTCTTTCTAGAAGGCTATTATTCCATAGTGATAAATGATAGCACTACTGTTCTTGAACTTGCATCTACTTCAAAGCCGGATGTGATATTGCTTGATCTGAATATGGATGGAATGAGTGGATTCCGTATAGCTCAATCACTCAAAAAATGTCCTTTGACTTCAGAGATTCCAATTATTGCAATGACTGGTGTTTTCACCGGGAAAAATCATTTCTCACTCATGGATTTATGCGGAATAAAAATATGTCTTGAAAAACCATTCAATCCGCAGGATTTGATTTTATTATTAAAAAAGGAGATAGCCAAAAGGGGTTCATAAAAGTATCTTCCGAAGAAGAATTCGACGAGAGATCATTCCGCGACAGTCCTTCAGAATATAAATAATTCATAACTGGATTTTGAGCAGGGATTGACTAATATCTATGGATTCCTTTTTTTATTTTTTACCTATTAATTTTATTAGAAAATAATTGCCAATATTTTTCATGACAAAATTTGACTCGGGCTATCAGTGTTCCCCATAAGCAAAATTTATCCAAATTTATTCTTAAAGAGTGATGGGTCATGGAGGATTTTACAAAGATAACCATATCGCCGATAGCATCTCTATAATCTCCTCTATAGTCTTCTCTTCTATATTTTGGTGTATTTCCGGATTTTCCAGTGGATGTAAAGCCAACTCCGTGTATTATCATAATCTATACCCCAGATCCTTCTATCATTCTCAATAAGTGCAAAGGCTATAGTCCCTGTAATCCCATTGAAATATATTTGCAGGAAACAATTTTTCTTTAGGATAGCACGACCTTTAAGAATAAAAACTTCTGTTTGTATATCCACCTTTTCAACAAAGTCAATTTCAGAAAGGCTTCTTAGTAATATAAGAAGGAATTGACTCAAATCCATTGGCTTTTGATTTCTTCATAATGTTTTTTTAAAGTCTCAGCTTCTTCCCATTTCCAGAAATCTTGTTCCACTTCAAAGGAATAAATATCTTTGTTTAGTCTTCCATCTTTCATTCTCTTTTTGAAATCTTCAAAGTTCATATCCCATTTTTCCCGAAATTTATCAATAATCTCTTGTAATGTATTTAACTTTAACTCTAAATATTCAGAAATAATCTTGTGTAAAGCATCATCTAAATCCTTTGAATGTGTTGTCTTAACTAAGATTTCGCCAATCTTTGCTGACAAGACAGACATCTTATTATACCTCCTGAGGTAATTTAATAACTTTCATGTAAGGAATAACCTCTGATTGTGATAGAACTTGCCTTTGTGGTTAAAGTATAGGCAGAAATTTCAATTTTTGTCAAGACAAATTTTTCAAACAAATTTTCAAAAGAATTTAGCAGAAGGTGAAATATTATTAATATTGAATATGTAACTTAGTGATAAGAGGAGATATCCAAAAGGGATACATAAAAGAATCTCCCGAAGACGAATTGGAAAAGAGATCATTCCTGTACAGTCCTTCAGAATACAAATAATTCATAATGGGATTTTGCACAGGGATTGGCCAATAACCATGGATTGCGTAACTTCCCGAAAAAGGAAAAAGATATGGGATTTGAAAATTGTCTGAAAACTTACCCGTATTAAGGTTTGGTCTGTATCCTGAAAAGATATTGGGCATAAATCCAAAGAAATTAGATACCCGGGGCCAAAATCGATTATAAGGAAAACAGGCCCCGTCCTGACTATTGTCCGGCGTGTCCGGGGTGCTATCACAGGCATCACCTATATTATTTCCATTTGTATCTGCCTGATCGGGATTAAAGATATCAGGGCAGTTATCAACATCACCGCACAAATCATCACCATCTATATCATTGTTAATATCATTTGGACATAGGTCGCAGATATCCCCTATTCCATCCTGATCAATGTCCGCCTGGCCGGGATTGGGATCTTCCGGGCAATTATCCAATGAATCATAAATCAGGTCACCATCAAGGTCCGACCTGGATACGCACATGATTTTTATTTCACCAAAGGCAGTGCCGCCCATTTCATCAGAAACATTTATTCCTATATCTAAAGTCTTTTCAGACTGAGGGGTAAACTGAATAACACCAGTGGTTCTGAAATCACAATAATCAAAATCATCCATTAATTCACTAAAAACATCACACCCACACCAGGCAGTATGAATATGAGTTAAAGGAACCATTTGCCCGTCTAATGTTATTGAATGAATCCCCCAAATAAGCTCGTCCATATCGGTTCTAAAATCTTCGGAAACAGGGAATCCCCGAGGGTGTTCGCACTCACTGCAAGTTGAAGACATGGAGAATATAAAGCAATCAGGATCAATGAAATTCACCTGGGTTTTTCCGGCTTCCCCCACAAAAAAGATTAAATCCTCTACAGGCAACTGAAGTACGGGCGAGTGATTCTCCACAGGATACTGAACCACATTGATTGGAAATCTTCTTATATCATAATTGATGCCATCAGTTACCTCAATAGTCACAATCTGTTCTTCAAAATACTGGGGTGTGTAATCAATTACGGCAATATTGGGCCATATTGTTATGCCCGCGTTCCACAGAGCCCCTTCCAGAGAATAAACAAGTTCGGATTGATAATATGGTTTACCCAGGGCGGCAATGACATCTAAGACATTATAGTGTGCAGGAAGATAGGTTGGCATACCGTCATACGGATAAACCGGGAATGGCTGGATGAGAAAGCAATAAATACGATCTCCACTGATTGTGGCGTTAAAGCCAAGGGATCCCTGGTCGATAATTCTTTTGGCTATGGAGCCACCTACTCTCATTTCCGGATCGGCAAAGATGGGCAGATTCAGATCAACTGTGAAGTCCCTCCCAAAGAGGGCTTTAAGGTTCGGATCCGATTCTTTCCCGAATTTGTCAGGATCAGCACCTAAATCTGTCCAGTATTTCACAACCGGATCATTCGGATCATTGGGGTCCTGAACAAGGAGAAAGTTATCAGGATTAAGCATTATTTCGTTAATTTGTGAGCATCCATGGGTATTTCCGTTGATATCATGGACTGTAATGTCCAGGCCTTCATAATCAGCAATAAAAAGGAACCTGTAGGGTTTAAAGATTTGGACATATAATGGCCCCATCTCAAAAAGATCAGGATTGCTAAGCTTAGAGGAGTAATTTCTTTCTGACCTGAAAAATATATCATCAATGCGGAAATTATAAGAGCTGATTATAATATGGGTAGCCTGATCCATATACCAGTCTTCCTTGCATTCTAAATCATCATGATAATCAACATAATGATCAACGGCTTCCTTTATTATCCGGGAAACATCAACCCACACATCATGCCAAAAATTATCCACTATTTCATCAAGAACATAGACCGTAACCAATAAAGATTCTTGATAAATTACAGTCACATTCTCTGAATAGCTCGCGTTTTTTTTGTCAATTTTAATAAAGGGAGAATATTGATGAGAATTAAGCGTTTCTTTAGGCGGCTTATTAAAAATGATTTTAAGTGTTATTATACAGTCTGATTTCGTAAAACCTCCGACATAAAATTCAAATACTTTCGGCGCTTCAGTGGATCTATAATAAAAAGATGCTATAGGATACGTATCAAGGCTGATATGATCAATAGCAGAATCCGGCCCCTGTGTCGAAGGAGTAAAGAGGTCATAAGTAAATCGTTTTTTTTCATAAGGCGTGCCAAGCAAAAATACCGATTCAGGATAATACCCATCAAGCACCCAGCTTCCTTTTAGAGAATCAAAAATCGGGATTATTCCGGGCGGCCAAATATTCATCACACCCCATCCCTGGCTCCATCCATGATTGTGTATGGTATCCGTATATTCAAAGTCCTCTATCAGGATGTCACCTTCTATTATGGTTGATCTTTTTGAAACAGGCGGGTTATTTGACGGAAAATATGGATATGGTGGGAATCCAAAACCCACCTGTGCCATGGCAGCATTTGAAATGAAAATTGTTAAAGATATAATTAGAATTATGCAGGCCATCAAGCCTTTTAAGGAGCGGCTCATACTCCGGCACTCCATTTAAAGATTTGATATGTTATTTTTTATATAATCTATATTACCATAAATCACAAAAAAGAACAACTTTTTGTACAACTTTTTGTACAACATGAGCTTGGTCAGCTTATGAAATAAAAATAAAAATCAGAGTGTTAAGGCTGAAACCCCTTGTAATATATCTCGCTTGCGTTCGTGTGTCTTGAATCCTCCCATACAATATGAACGGTGCTTCCCGTTATCCCGATTTTGGACGGATAAGCGGGTGAAGCGGTAGGAATGGTCACCAAAGGTATATCAGGAGACCAGGACTGGCCATTGTCCGTTGAATGGATATAGTGAATACCCCATTGTCCGGGAGCAGGCACCTGCTCGGAATACCTGGTTAAATAAACCGTATTTTGATTTACCGCTATGAACGGAATATGATCCAGGACTGCATTATTCGTGAGTCTTGCATCCGGCTCCCAGGTGTCACCGTTATTCACAGACCTCTTGTAATATACCTCTTTATTCCCGTCCCTGTCATCGATCCATGCAAGGTGCAGATTTGTGCCGCTCACCGCAATCTGACTCATCCCCGTTCCCCCGGGATCATTAGTAAGGCGGGAGTCGGAAGACCATGTTGCCCCACAGTCTACGGATCTTTTATAGTATATCTCATAATTATTTGCTATCCGGTCATCCGCCCATACAACGTGGACATTATTATTGTCTGATGCAACAGAAACCCCGCTCATGTGTAAGAAATCCCCACTGAGCTTTATAGGACTTGCCAACCACGAGGTGCCATTATCTGTGCTCTTATCAAGATAGAGGGCAAAATTATATACCACAGGGCCCGGCCCCGGTTGAGAATTATCTATCGATAATATGTATGGCATATAAACATTATTCCCACTTGCATCAATATCAAACTCAGTTACTGTCTTGCCAAAAGGTCCCGGCCCGGATTGGGGAGAATAATTGGTCAACTGTTTGGCAAAACCCCAGGAAAAACCATTGTCCGCGCTATGCATATAAATAATATTCCCTGAGGGATTGGATTGTGAATTAACAGTCCAGACTATATGTACATGATTTCCTGATAGGGCCATACGTGGCCTGGAACAGCTGGAAGATGTGGTATAATGGGAAAGGTTTCTCGTCCAGCCAATATTTCCCAGGCCGTCATCCCATGTCTGGCCGCCATTCGTGCTGCGCATATATCTTATCGTATAGTAATTATATAATCCTCCTGCCTGGCCGGTAAAAACAATCTCGGTCCATACTATATGGATGTTGTTACCGCTGGTCCCTATATCACCTATCCAGTTGGCCATGGTTGTGGAAGGCAAAGGCGTTGAAGTGGTCAGCCTGGTATCGGAGCCTGCAAGACCTGTAACGGTTAGGGTGTCACTTGCACTTGCAACTGTGTTATTTACGGAATTGAAGGCCCTCGTTTCAATGGTGTGCATAAGGCCTGAAGGGCTCCCGGGGAGGTAAATGGTAAAGGTAAATTGCTCGGTATGGCTGTCAAATGCCCCGTCAAGGGCCTGGGCGCCGGGTATCCATGATCCCCCATCTATACGATATTCCACCTTGGTAATTGTATTAAGGGTGATGTCTTTTCCCGAATCCTGCGGATTGAGGTTGGTTTGGGGATTGACCTCAGCCAGGCCCGAATATGTAACAAAAGGAGATGTGGTCGGGTCAGGCAGATATGGGTTCAGGGTCGCTGACGGAAAGGTATCCAGGATATCGGGGATGGAGTTATGATTATTATCCCGCCATCCTACCTGGTTTATAGTCCCGAGAGAAAGGCTCAATAGATTGTTATCCATAAGGCAATTGGACCCCTCTGTATCGGGGGCGTTAAGAAAACCGCTATTTTCGGTTATACCGTTATATTCATCGGTGGCATAAAAGATGTGCCCTGTTTCATGGGCGCACACACTGTTCATTGCGCCTATGCCCCATCCGTCATTATCATATGTCATAATCATGAATGGGCCCCCCAGGAAGGCATATGCGGATGAAGGCAACCATCCTACAGGCGTTGGCATTGGTGGCGGGTCCGCAAAGCATCCGTCAGTGTCATTGGAGCTGTCTATGACAAAAACGACAAAGGCCCAATCCGTACCCATCTGAGCACGAAAATTATTGAGATATTGACGCACATTGATAATGGGGTCTGCGAAGGCGGTAAAACCGAGAAAGGCATTCGCCTCGGCTATCCATTGAAAATGTCCGTTCATCCTGGCCAAAGAAGAGGTTATCCCCGGCCCGTTTATGGGTTCATTGATAGTGGGTATGGGATTATTGAGATGTGTCCAATCAAATATGAAATTAGGTTTAGCAGAGGCAGGCAGGCTAAATCCCTGGGAATTAAATCTGCCTTGCCACCAGTTGAGGGCCTCTTGTATCTCAGCCTGTACATTGGATCTCTCGGCAGCGGACCAATCTTCCATACTGGCAGGGCCTGCGCTTTCCATAAGGATAACCTTTACCGCCACGGTTCCCATCATATACTCACTGGTATCGGAAAAACCGGGCGGCACATAAGAATGATGCGAAGGAGGTCGATAATTAATGATTGAATTCCAGTCTATCAACCTATCCCCTCTTAAGGGATTATCTGTATTTGCACAGGCGGCCGTTTGAGCGCCCGAGAGTCCAAAATCTCCATTACCGGTTAAAAGCTGCATGAGATATAATCCATCAAAGGTATAGTTATAATCATTACCCTGGGGAATTACCGTAACCGTAATATTTGTTTGATTGGTTTGCCTGTCATAGGTCATAACAACATTAAAATAATCCTGGACATAAATGATCATGTGCAACAGCTTTAACAGGCCTGTACCAACATCAAGCTCAAATTCAGCTCTGTAAAGATTGTTAACCGGGACAATACCCTCTGAGTCATTGTACCGGATCTCCGTTATCTTTGATTGTACCCAGTTGCCCGGATCCGATCCGTTATCGAATTCCACATCCAGGGATAATCTATTCCCTGATTCGTCCGCTGTAGTAAATGTCTTGTTTATTATATTTCCCGGTCCTTCAGATCGGGATGATTCGGCAAGTGTTATATTTAGGTCCTTATTATCAATGGAAAAAATCTCTATTTCATTAGTTATAAGATTGAAATCAAAAATTGCTTCCGGCGGTTTGGTATCAACGATCACTTCCCTTAAAATCGTATAAACCCTGAAAATGAGATCATGAATAATTGGTCCATCCGGGCAGACCCGGACCTCATTGATGAATCCCTTTAAAAGATCAATGGCAGTTGAATTGTCTCCAAGATCATACGCATCGGAGGCTGACTCAACCATGGTTTTAAGATCGGCCTTCAGCCCCTCAGGTAAAGAAGAAGCATCAATAAGGGCCAGGAGATCATCAAAGCCCGGAGGCATCTCTATGCTCTCAATAATTACCTTAGCCGGACCACTGACAGATATCCAATACCCCTTTCCTCTCTCCAGATTATCTCCTTCCAGGACCCTGACCCTTTCATATCCTGTTCCCTGGACATAGCCATAAATAACCACTATATTTCCGGCACCGCTTTCAATAGAGGGCAAAGCAGGGGATGTGCATCCTCCTATCATCCGCCATCCCGATTCATCAACATCAAGGAAATAGTCTCTTATCGATTGACCGGTAAGGACAAATTCCCTAGCCTCTTCCAATAATATCCAGTATCCCTTTCCCACCTCCAGGGTTTCGTTATTAGTCACCCGCACATAGCCTGTTTCTCTATCAAAACCATAGATTACCCTGGCCCCCGGGAATACTATCGAAGCTGTGGGATTTAACGGTAGAACCGGAAGAGAGATCATGCTCCAGCCAGGGGGGAGGTCCATATTAATGTTAGTCATTGGACCTAAGGTCGGAAATCCTTCTGACAAATTATAGCCTGTCTCAATATAGATATTGACATTTTCGCTAGCCCTTAAATTTAATGTATAACCTGATAATAAGAACAGGCATCCCATTGAGATAAAAATGGATTTTAAATACCTCATTTGAGCACCCCCTTTTTGGGCTGAATAAGTTAATTATGGCGGATATTATTCTAGATGTTATTCTATAATGATCTTTTCAGGAGTAACACATCCAGACACACACAGTTAATTTAGGCTTGATTTAATAGCTATATTACATCTATTTGCTTTACTCGATATTAATATTATAAATCAAAAATACTATATTGTTAAAATTGATCACACCCTGAGTCCTTTACTGATAAATGATAATCCAGAAAATATTTACTCAATGAAGTTTCTTGATTTTTTTCGTCAAAAGCAGTTAATATATCAATAAAATTTCCAATCAATGAGGTTTCATGCTTTGAAAGAGTCTAATCAAAATTCGGAAATAAAGTTTGCCTACTTATCTCAAGGAAAACTGTTTTTTAAAGATGGTGACAGAGAAGTTTCCCAGATAGAAAGCGAATTCGGAAACGATATAATTAAAAGATCTCTTGAAATACATCAAAGAAACGAATGGAAGACCAAAGACCAAAATACATATTTTTCCGGGGGGATACTATGGAATGTAAAAGATTTTGATCCCAAAGCTATAAGGATTCATGTTTCCGGAGTTTCAAGAAGCCCTGAAAAAGAAAAGTTGTTTTTTGTTTTACAATCAAATAATATTGGCGGGCTTTTTTTATACGATCTGTCTAAAAACAATGAAAAGCGTCTATTTCATAAAGAAAATTTTCGGGCCAGGGATCTAAATCTACATCCTACCTTCAAATTGATAACCTGTTCACAATATTTTCAAAATGGGACTGCCAATATCATTATTATGAACGAGGATGGGCGTGATTTGCAGGCAATTACAGAAGGTGACTCATTTGATGAAGCCCCTTCCTGGATACCCGGAAATAAAAGACAAATTGTATTTCAATCAGCCGGTGTTGCCCGAAATGAACAGGGTTATGCCATAGGAATCGGCCCTTTTACTATCCAGAAAATAGATTTGGAGAACGGAAACCTAATAACCCTATAGGAAGACAAGGCTTATGACTTTTTGCTCCCGCGTGTCAATGTATCTGGCGATCTCTTTTTTATTCGTCGTCCATACAGAATGTTAGGGCAATCCCAATATTCTCCTATAAAATTTATTGAAGATTTTTTATTGTTTCCATTTCGCTTGCTTAGGGCGATATTTCATTTCCTCAATTTCTTTTCATTGACCTACTCCCGCAAACCATTAACAACTGCCGGCGGACCAAAGATTAAAGGCATTGATCAAAAGAACCTGATTCTTAGGGGGAGGATAATCGATGCCCGGAAGGCATATGGTGAATATGAAAGGGATAAGGATGCTCCATCCCTTGTGCCTTCTTCCTGGGAGTTGGTAAAGAAAAGCGGTTCAGGTGAAGAAAGGGTGATTGCAAGGGGTGTGGTGGCTTATGACTTTGTCCCGGATGGCGGGACCATTTATACAAATGGCAGGTGTGTGTATCTTTTGGATGAAAAGGGTTCGTCAAAAACTATTTTAAAGACCAATCTTATTGAGGACCTGGCAATTATAAATTAAATTAATAAACGGAAATAAACTGGGGAATAAATAAAGGTGTTTAATCGATCTTTTAATTTGATAAAAAAAGCATTGATAATCATTGTTATCTTTCTAATTTTTCAGCCCAAAATAGTCTTTGGTAAAATCCTGCCGGAAGAACTAACCGAAAAAAATCAGGGTGCCGGAGTTATTGTAATCGGTGAGGTTTACGATATAGGGGCCGCGATTTTAATTAGAAACGCCCCTGAAAAGCCTATGTCACCACCATTAAATCGATTTCTTGTCTTGAAGGTCGTTCATGTTGTAAAAGGTGAAGACAATTTAAAACCCAAAAGTCTCATACATATTTTATCCGTTGATGATCCGGAAAAACAAAAAAAAGGAAATAAAAAGGCTCAAAAAGACTTCCCTTTTCAAACGGAAAAAGGATTCCTGATTATAGTATACGCCGATCCCGTTCCCGATAATCCTGGTTTTTATAAGCCATTATTCGGGGAGAAATCTGTTTTTACGATCGGACGTTCATTACAAAAACCGAACGAACCATAGAGATACCCACTTTTCTTTTCAAATCGTAATAAAATAAAGAATAAGAGGACGCACACCCTTTTTTACTTTAATTGAAAAATGAAGTAGCTGCTCCCGATATACTTATCCTGCCCTATCATCCTGTAATTGTTATCCAGATATTTCAAAAGTTCTCGTGAAGGATATCTATGCCCTGCAAGAAGCCATAGATATTTCTTGTTAGAGTTCTTTATTAATCGATCTAAATCACCAATGTCTTCACCTTTTTCAAAGACTCCTGCAACTTTGTAAGGGCTTCCTGCCTGTTTAAAGAAATATTCGAAAAAATTGGTTTTATGAGAAGATGTCACAATTATTGAGTTATCCGTGATTGTCTTCTGCTGCATTACTACATCAGCAACCTCTCTAAATTGTTCTTTTGTTATTTTGTGATAATAATCATTTGTTATGAACAGGCTGCAAAGCCCGGAAACAAAGACTGTAATCGTTAAGGCTATTATGACAGCTTCTTTTTTCAGATTTGTGATCCCTTTGGACATCATCAGAATTACAGGAGGCATAACAATAACCGCATTTCTGGATGTCAATATAGGTGTTGAGAAGATGGATCTTAGAAAGGCCAAAAAAAGCGGAATAATATACCAGCCCGAAATAAGCAATACTTTTAAAATATCTTGTCTTTTTTTGCTTTCATCATCCTCTCTTTTAAAAAATATGAAAAAAAGGATAAAAGTTAATGAAATAATAAATAATGCTTCATTTTTCCCCCAGAAGTCATTAAGATAAAAAATAAAAAAATCAAAATTCGGCTTTGGAATCCAAAATTTTTCCATATTCCAGGCATATTTCATAATCATAATTTGTGGAATATAAAGAAAACCAATAATAAAATGGAAAAAAATTATTTTAAGTATATTTTTTTCTTTATTATATATAAATATACAAAAGATGAACAAAAATTGAGAAACCAGAACCAAAATACCGAAATAATGGGTATAAATCAAAATAGTAGTGGTTAAAAGATATAATATATAAAGATAAACCTTTTTCATTTTTTCCAGATCGTTGAGATGCATCACGATCTTAACGAAAAATAAATATGAGCAAATCGACAATAAAAGCAATAAACTATAACTTCTTGCCTCTTGAGAGTAATATATACCGAAGTATGAGATGGATAATATTAATGCACTGATAAGTCCTTCTTTTTCAGAATAAAGTGTCTTACCCAGAAAAAAAATTGCCAATA
Source organism: bacterium (assembly GCA_049472335.1). Taxonomy (GTDB): domain Bacteria; phylum SZUA-182; class SZUA-182; order DTGQ01; family JAFGSM01; genus JBLIRM01. The sequence goes on from JBLIRO010000035.1 coordinate 12,268, forward strand.
TTGCTAATGTTCCAAATATTGCTGAGAGAAACCTCAATGAAAATATAGAATTTCCATACAATTTCTGCCAGAAATAGATAAGAATGTTATAAAATGGAGGATGGACATCCTTCTGATTATCTTTCAAAACCCGCATTAAGCTGCTTTTACTGGTCGCTGTTACGGAGTATAATTCATCGTTCCATGGGGATTGAAAGGATAATTTGGAGAAGCGCAATAATCCGCCGAGAAATAATATAATTAATAAATATATAAGATTTTTGTTGAATGCTTTTTTTTCTGTCATAGTAAGGATAGAATTCCTTTTATTTTCGAAGAAACATATCAAAAATTGTCAATTTTGTCAAAGCAAACATTCAATTAAAACTTACCGGATGATGAACATAAGAGAAATTAGATTTAGGGGATAAAATCCAGGATAAGCAAAAAATAAGAAAAAATATATAATTAAGGGGAAGACCTGTTTGTTTCGAGAAATGATTTAAATCTCAAAAAATAGAACTGTCCTCTTTTTACTTTTTACCCTTTTTACTTTTACTCCAATGCAGCGTCAACCATTGCCAGGATCTGGCCGGACTTAAAGCCCTTCTGTTCCATGGCCCCGCTGGGGCACGCAGCAACACACGATCCGCAGCCTTTGCATACCGCGTCGGTTACCTTTACCTTATGTTTTTCTCCCTCCGTTATTATCTCGATTGCGCCATAAGAACATACCGCTTTACATATCCCGCAACCGGCACATATATCCTCATTGACAGAGGCAATAGCAGCCTCTGCTTCGTAAGTATCTTTTGATATGATAGTGCATGCCCTGCTCACTGCCGCGATTGACTGAGAGATGGTCTCATCAATGGATTTCGGGGAATGACATGTTCCGGCCATGAATATACCTTCGGTTGCAAAATCCACAGGGCGCAGTTTCATATGGGCCTCCAGAAAGAAACCGTCACTGTTCAGGGGCACCTTCAACATCCTGGCCAGATCTTGGGTGCCTTCACTGGGTATCATACAAGCAGAGAGAACCAGGAGATCGGTTTCCAGTAATAGATCCCTGTCTAATATTGGATCTTTTATTTTTACTTCCATTCTATTATCCCTGGATCTAATATTACTTTTGGATTCAACTTCGGGATTGCAGTCTTCGGCATATTGGACCTTCGGCTTGTGGTCCTTATCATATCTTATGAATATCACCCCTTTATCCCTTGCCTCTCTGTAATATTTCTCCCTGGCCCCATATGTCCTAATATCCCGGTACAGGATGAATACATTCGTTTCAGGGTGTTTTTCTTTCAGTTTCAACGCGTTTTTAATGGCCCCTGTGCAACAGACCCTGCTGCAATAGGGGTGGTCCGACTCCCTCGAGCCGACACATTGGATCATAACTACTGTTTCCGGATAGTGGTTATCGGTTTTCTCAACGGATCCCTCTCCGGATCTCTCTTCGGAAAGCCATTTCTCGAATTCCAGTTGTGTCAGGACCCGCTTATTTTTACCATAAAGATATTCTCTTGGGATGGATTCCCTGGTGCCTGTCGCTACAATGATTATACCATGCTCTATCTCCCTGATCTCTGAGTCTTGGACCTTGAAGCCAGGGCCTTTTGAATGTTGTGAGTGTTGTTCGGTATCAGTCTCAGGCAAGCCCGGAGGGGTTGGGTCTATCTTAAAGCGAGTTTTATAATTTCCAATGTACCCTTCTATATTTTCAATTTTTGCTTTTTTATAGACATGAATGAGTGGGTTATCCTCCACCTTCTCTATCATTGTGCGTAAATGATCCTGTACTTCGCTTCCTTCTACTGTAAAGTAGAGATTTCTCAGGTTGCCCCCAAGCCGGGCCTCCTTCTCTATAAGATTCACCTCAAATCCCTGTGCTGCCATCTCCAGGGCGGCTGTCATCCCGGCAAGCCCGCCCCCGATCACCAATCCCTTTTGAATCACATCTATGGATACAACAGGTAGGGGCTCGAGCAATCTCAGCTTTGTGACTGCCATCCTGACCAGGTCCTTTGCCTTTAAGGTTGCCTCCTCCGGCTCATGCATGTGTATCCAGGAGCATTGGTCCCTGATATTGGCCATCTCAAAAAGATGAGGATTAAGGCCTGCTTCTTTGAGTGTTTCCCGGAATAAAGGCTCATGAGTCCTTGGTGTACAGGAGGCGATCATGATCCGGTTCAACCGGTGCTCCTTAATTATCTCGAGTATTCTGCGTTGTGCATCCGGAGAACATGCGTAAAGGCTGTCTTCGGCATAGACGACATTGTTTAGTGTTCTAACGTATTTGACCACGGATGGAACATCGATATAGCCGCCGATATTGATTCCGCAGTGACAAATAAAGGCCCCGATCCTCGGCTGTTGCCCGTCTAAACTTAATTCCTCCGGATATTCCCTTTTTTTTATAAGTGTTCCACGGGCATGTTCAAGCAGAGCGGATGCCTTGCCTGCCGCGCCCGAGGCCTGCATAACCGTCTCAGGGATGTCCTTCGGGCCAGCAAACGCGCCACAGACAAAGATGCCATCCTTTGAAGTCTCAACAGGAGTGAATTCAGAGGTCTGGCAAAAACCATGGCTATTCAGTGTAATCCCGAACCTTCGGGCGAATTCCAGGGTTCCCTCTTGTGGGAGGAACCCCACTGATAGAACTACCATATCAAATTCCTCACTTTCAAGGGCACCGTTCTCACTATACTGGATGCGCAAGCTCCCTGTTTCAGGGACCTCATAGATCTCGGACACTCTGCTCCTTATGAACCTGACCCCGTATTCATCCTGCGCCCGATCGAAGTAAGGGTCGAATCCCTTTCCGAACGTTCGCATATCCATATAAAATATGGCTGTTTCAAGGCTGTTTTTTGAGTGTTCTTTTGCTATGACCGCCTCTTTTATAGCATAGGTGCAGCATACCGAGGAGCAGTATTCGATCTTGCAAGAGGTGTCCCGTGAGCCAACGCACTGGATAAAGGCAATTTTCTTTGGTTCTTTATGGTCTGACAACCTGACAAGATGCCCCTGGAAAGGCCCCGAAGCGGATAGTATCCGCTCGAACTCAAGGCTTGTTATAACATTCCTGAACTGACCATAGCCATAACCAGGTTTGATACGGGCGTCAAAAAGGTCATAACCCGAGGCAAGGATAATGGCACCCACATGGAGACTGAGATGTTCGATCTTTTGTTCATAATTAATGGCATCTGCCTGACACGTCTTCTTGCATATCTGACACTTTCCCTTTGTGAAATAAAGACAATTGCTGCTGTCAATCACGGGTTTATTTGGAACGGCCTGGGGAAAGGGCAGATAGATGGCCTTTCTTGTTTTCAGCCCTTTATCGAATTCGGACGGGACCTTTGTGGGGCATTTCTCAGAGCAAAGTCCGCAACCATTACATTTCTCCTCATCCACATATCTTGGCCTCTTTATTAAGGAGACAATGAAATTTCCTGCCTCACCGCTTATCTTTTCAATATCAGACAGGGTAAGGATCTCTATGTTCGGATGCCTGCCGCATTCCATAAGTTTCGGTGCAAGTATGCACATGGAGCAGTCATTTGTGGGAAATGTCTTATCCAGTTGAGGCATCACCCCGCCAATAGATGGTTTGACATCTACCAGGTAGACCTTGTATCCGGACTCCGCCAGGTCCAGGGAGGACTGGATGCCTCCTATCCCTCCGCCCACTACCATAACAGCGCCGACCGGCAGGGTACAGGGATTGTTGTTTATTTTTTTTACAGATTTTATTTTATCTTGGCGGCGCATTTCCCTCTCTTATGGCAATGTTTCTGATTGCATTCATAAGCTCGCTGATCCTGACTCCCTGCGGGCATCTCTCATTGCAGGCATAGTGCGTGGAGCAGTGCCACATGAAGCCATCAGTGAGGGCCTCTTCTTTCATTCCAAGTATGATTTTTCTAATGAACCTTCTTGGATCATATCTGTTGTCCATCTCCATTTCAGGACAGCTCGCCGTGCAGGTGCCACATGCAAAACAATGGGTGATACTTTCAGCCCCCGGCTCTCCTTGAACCTTATATTTGAAGTCAGGATTGAGCTCGCCCGACCTTATTGCATTGTTCGATTTCGCGTCCTGTTTTGAACTCTGATGATCATATCCTTCCCGCATGGCCATGTTTCTGCACGCATTGGCAATTCCTCCGATATTTACCTCCTGTGGACAGCGGGCCACGCATCTGGAATGAGAGGAACAAAGCCAGACAAACTCTGACTTGAACACCTCTTCCTTGAGTCCCAAAAGGGCCATCCGGATGATCTTCCTGGGATTGTATCTCTCATCGATCTCCCGGACAGGGCAGCGGGCAGTGCAGCCTCCACAGGCAAAGCAATGCATTATACCCTCCCCTCCCGGCTCTTTCTGAATCTCATACTTGAAACCAAGGTCCTGCTCATTTAACGTTATTATCGATTCTTTGACACTCAACTCTATTCCCCCACGTCCTTTAGCTCGTCCTCCTTGAATGCGGAGAGCGGAGGCTCCTCTTCCGGGTTTTTTCCGGGTACATAATTGAATAACTGCTGTACATTATGCCCCAACATCCTGAAGACCCTGAATAAGGGTATATCGTTCGGACAGGCCTCTTCGCAAACGCCGCATCCCACACATGACAAAAGCATGTGATTCATTCTTGTTAAATGGAAAAGGAGTGTATCCGTGGGCATCTTTATGGAGCCCTTTCTCTCTGCCCATGTAAGGTATTTTTCAGGTTCGAAGTCAAAGGTCGGAGACCCGAAGAAACATTCTCTGCAATAGCAAATGGGGCATACCCCCATACAGTTATGGCATTTGATGCAGGCTGAAAAAAACGAGAGGAGCTTATCAGGTGATCCTATCTCCTTTTTGGTCTCCTCAAACAACGCATCCCTTTTCTTTGTTCTTTCTGTGAAGAGCCTTGTTATGGCATCTTCCCTTTTATCTGTTACCCCTGGTCCCTCGTTACCTTCCAGTTTAAGGCCGCTTAAGATCCTCTCGCCCTCTTCCGTATTCGCCCGGAGAAAGATATCTTTCTCCAGATCCTTGCCAATCAATCCTACAACAATATCCGCTCCCAGGGGAATAAAATGCTCGCACACCTGGCAGGCGGTCCTCAGGTCCGGATCATCCCTCTCCTCTTCGGCTGCCTTCAGTATCTCCAGGGTTGGGGAAGTCCCTTTTTCTATCATATTTTTATAATGTTTTAGCGGATAAGTGCCCAGGCAGTCTATACCAATGATAACCATGTTCTCTATCGATGCCTGCTTAAGCTTGATCAGCTCTACTAGGGCCCTCAATTCACAAGGTTTCAGGACTGCCGCCACTTTCCTGGAGTTTGGCGAATGTTTTGTCATCCTTGATATGATCCTCGATGAATTGACCCCCATTACAGGGCACAAAGGATTTGCCTTTTCCAGATTGTCAGGGTCCCTGACCAGTGTCTGCACCACATTATCACCGGAAGGGACCTCCTGGGGAACAAGAATGGCATGAACCAATTCCTTCTCCAGCATATCCCTGAGGAAACCGTTGATCGAGCCGATTACATCATTATCCTTAACCGGCAGTTTAAAATCCTTTGCCATTTTCACCTCCCGCCCGTTTGATTTTTTTGAAAGCGTCTCAATCATATGGACCAACAATTCTGCATCGGGTTTGGCCCCAATCGTTTCAGGTCTTCCACCATCTCCTTAATGGTGTCCGCGAACCTTTGTCCTTCCGATGCCGAAACCCAGCGAATCTTTACCCTCTCTTCTCCGAATCCAAGTTCCTTGAGAATGCTCTTTAGCACGGTTATCCTTCTTCTCGCCTTATAGTTGCCCGATACATAATGACAATCGCCCGGATGGCATCCCCCTATGAAGACCCCATCCACTCCCTCCAGCAGGGGTTTCATCACATATACGGGATCGATGGAGCCGCTGCACATCACCCTGATCACCTTGATATTCGGCGGATACTGAATCCTCGAAGTCCCCGCAAGGTCTGCCCCTGCGTATGTGCACCAGTTACATAAAAAGGCAATGATCTTCGGTTCGTATTCACTCATGTTATCCTCCTAACCTGTGGCCGCATCCACCATAGAGAGTATCTGACATTTCTCGAATCCCCTCTGCTGAGTGGCGCCAGAAGGACAGGCCGCAGCACAGGCGCCGCATCCCTGGCACAATACCTCGTTTATCTTTGCAATCCCTGTCTTCTCATCTATCTCTCTTGCATCATATGGGCATACCGATACACATATGCCGCATCCCGTGCACCATCGTTTATTGACATACACCACTGTACCCTGAGCCTCCAGGTGGTCCTTGGACAGGATGGTAGCTGCCCGCTGAGCGACCCCGTTTGCCTGTGATATGGATTCCTCTATAAACCTGGGAGAATGTGCAAGCCCGCACAGAAAAATGCCGTCCGCTGCAAAATCCAGAGGGCGGAGTTTCACATGCGCCTCCAGGAAGAACTCATCCCCGGTCAAAGGCACCTTGAGAAGCTTTGCAAGCTCCTTGTTATTGTTAGGGACGATGGCAGGACTCAATACGATCAGGTCCGGAATGATCCTGACCTTTCTGTGTAATATGGGCTCCAAAACCTTCAACAGCAGGTAGCCGTTCTCACTGCACACCTCAGGCCCGGCCCCCAGATCATATCGAATAAAAGTTATCCCCTTTTCCCTTGCCTTCTCGTAGTATTCCTCCTTAAATCCATAGGTCCTGATATCCCTATAGAGTATGAATATATTTACGTCAGGGTTTTGCTCCTTTAGATTCAATGCGTTTTTAAGGGCCTCGGAGCAGCATATCCTGCTGCAGTAAGGATGTTCATCATTTCTTGATCCCACACACTGAATCATGACAATATTTTTCAGGTCCAGGATCTCGGGTCTTTTCTCGGAGAGTCGTCTCTCGAGATCGGATTGTGTTATGATGCGATCATTTTCCCCGTAAAGATACCCCTGCGGAACCGACTCCTGTGCGCCTGTAGCCACGATGATGATTCCGTGATCTATCTCCCTGAGCTCTTTTTTCTGAACTCCGGCACCTGTTTTTATGGTTGTTTTGAAGTTGCCCACATATCCTGAAACCTCTTTTAACTCCGTATCCTTATAGATATGTATACGCTTGTTTCCTTCCGCCTTCTTAATGGTATCCCTCAGGAGTTTCTGCGGGTCCGGTCCGTTCAGGGTGTAATATAGCCTTCGCAGATTTCCCCCCAGTTCCTTCTCCTTTTCCACCAGATATACCTCATATCCCTGATCCGCCAGAGAGAGAGATGCGGTGAGGCCTGAAAGTCCGCCGCCAATAACCAGGGCCTTTGACTCGATGGTAATGGAAGCAGGATGGAGCGGTTTGAGTAACCTGGCCTTGGCTACAGCCATGGAGAGCAATTCTTTTGCCTTTTGTGTAGCCCTCTCGGGCTCGTACATATGCACCCAGGAGCACTGGTCCCTGATGTTTGCTAGCTCGAACAGGTAAGGGTTTAGCCCTGCCTCCCTGATGGTGTTCCGGAACAGGAATTCATGGGTCCTGGGTGTGCATGACGCAACTACCACTCTGTTGAGCTTATGCCCGGCGATCTTTTCTTTTATCTTATCCTGGGTGTCCTGGGAGCATGTATAGAGGTTCTCCTCCACGTATTGAACATCCGGAAGTGTCTTTGCGAATTCTACAATCTCAGGGACCCGAACCACTCCACCGATATTGATTCCGCAGTTACAAATAAAAACCCCCACCCTAGGAGGTTGTTCCGTAACATCCATCTCTTCAGGATATATCTTTTCCTTGAGCAGAGTTCCCCTTGCAGACGAGAGAAGAGCGGATATCTTAGCGGAAGCGCCCGATGCCTGGGTAACGGTCTCCGGGATATCCCTCGGCTCCGAAGATGCCCCGCATACATATATCCCCGGTCTGGTAGTCTCTTCGGGTGCCCATGGATTTGTCCTTATAAAATTGTATTTATTCAGCTCAATGCCAAGGCGCTCTCTAATCTCCTCTATATTTGCAGGGGGCCTTAGCCCTACGGACAGAACCACGAGGCTAAAATCATCCTCCAATAGCTCCCCGTCCTCGGTTTCGTATCTTATCTTCAGATCATGGTTATCCGCTATCTCCTCGATCTCGGTAATCCTGCACCGGACATATTTGATCCCGTACTCCTTTTGCGCCCTGTCGATATATTTGTCAAACTCCTTTCCGTATGCCCTCATATCCATATAGAATATGGTGATTTCGGTTTCCGGCGCATGCTCCTTTGTGATCAACGCCTCCTTTGTGGAATACATACAGCATACTGAAGAACAATAATTCTGCCCCTCTTCCCTCGATCCCACACACTGAATGAAGGCGATCTTCCTGGGCTCCTTCCTGTCGGAAAGTCTGACCACATGTCCGTGAAAAGGTCCGGAGGCCGAAAGTATGCGTTCATACTCCACACTGGTGACCACATTGGGAAACCTTTTATATCCGTATTGCGGCCGCGATTCGGGATCAAAGCTCTGATAACCCGGCGCAAGCAGAATCGCCCCAACCTCGATCTCCATCTCTTCTTCTTTCTGTTTATGATTTATTGCACCGGCTTCACAAGCCGTCTCACACACCATACACTCTGAGCAGCCGCCGCAGTTCAAACAGCGTTCTGATTCCTTTATGGCAGTTTCTTCATCAAATCCCAGATCGATCTCCCTGAAACCGGCCAGTCTTTTCCTGGATGGAATCTCATTCGTCTTTTGCCGCTCCACACCTTCCATCCCCTTTGACAATTTAGCAGGCTGAGAGGTGTCCACCGGCGTCATCTCAGCAGCCCTGCCCTCTTTCAGGTCCCTGCCCCGGATGTATCGATCAATGGAGATAGCCGCCTTCTTGCCTGCTGCAATGGCCTCTATTGCGGTCCTGGGGCCGGTAACAGCGTCACCGCCCGCAAATATACCCGGTTTATTGGTTGCCATGGTCTCTTCATCCACAACAAAGGAACCCCTGCTCGAAACCTCAAATCCATGTTTCTTTCCGAGAAAATTCAGGGACAGGGCCTGGCTGATGGATCGTATGACAGTATCCGCCTCTATGGTGAATTCCGACCCTTCAACCGGTATGGGCCTTCTCCTGCCGCTGGAATCAGGTTCACCAAGCCTCATATTCACACATTCCACACCGGTTACCTTTCCGTTACTGCCCAGTATTCTAACAGGGGAAGCCAGATAATGGATCTTTATGCCCTCCTTTTCTGCAGCTTCGATCTCCCACTCATAGGCAGGCATTTCTGATCTGGATCTTCTATATAAAATATGGACCTCGGAGCCAAGTCGCAAAGCGGACCTTGCCGAATCGATGGCGGCATTTCCTCCACCGATAACAATGACCTTCTTTCCTGTTTCCATCTTCTCCTTAAGGCTGACCTTCCTCAAGAAAGTGACGGAATCGAGGATTCCCTCCAGTCCTTCCTCCCCCGGAATGCCAAGCTTCAGTCCCTGATGCGCTCCAGTTGCGATAAATATTGCTTTATGATCCTTTAAAAGGTTATCTATGTCTCTATCGCCGCCGATGGGTGTATTTGTCTTTATCTCAACACCGGCCTCCCTGATGAAATCTATCTCCTTCTGAAGAACATCCCTGGGAAGACGAAACTCCGGGATGCCCACAGCTAGCATTCCGCCCGGGACAGGCAAAGATTCGAATACAGTTACCCCGTAGCCCAATAATGCCAGGTCATACGCTGCAGTCAGCCCCGCCGGCCCTGAGCCGATTATAGCGACCTTTTCTTTGCGTTTTTCTCTCTTTCGCGCATTCAACGCTTTGGTTTTCGACTCTTTAGTTTTCGATTCATTAGTTTTTGACTCTTTAATATTACACTCTTGCTGCCTTTGCCCTCCATAATCCGCAGCAAACCGCTTAAGAGCGCAGATACTGACAGGCTCGTCCACATCCCCCCTTCTGCATTCCTCCTCACAGGGATGGGGACATATGCGGCCGCAGACCGCAGGCAGAGGCATCCTCTCTCTTATCAAATCAAGTGCCTCAGCATATTTACGGGCGCGTATGAGCGCGATGAAACCCTGTATATTTATGCCTGCCGGGCATCTCACCCTGCAGGGTGGTGTCCCCTTTTTGTCTATGGTAAAGACATTCGGGACCGCCTGGGGAAAGAGTGTATATATGGCCTTCCTGTTCTTGAGACCGAAATCGAATTCCGATTCCATCTCAACCGTGCATTGCTCACTGCAATGGCCGCAGCCATTGCATTTCACCGCATCCACATATCTTGGATGTTTCTTTATCCGCACCTTGAAATTCCCTGGTTCACCATCAACACTCATCACCTCCGCATAGGTGATCAGCTCTATGTCCTTATGTCTTCCGCAATCGACCAGCTTGGGTGAAAGGATACACATGGCGCAGTCATTGGTCGGGAATGTCTTGTCCAGTTGAGGCATAACCCCGCCGATGGAGGGCTTTGACTCCACCAGGTAGACCTTGTATCCGGACTCTGCCAGGTCCAGGGATGCCTGGATACCTCCGATCCCTCCGCCAATAATCAATACAGCCCCTATTTTTGTATCCTTTTTCAAATCTATATATCCCTCTATCCTTTTCTGGTAATCTCTCAAAATCCCGGCGCGACTTTGAGATAAATTGCAAAATGCAAAATGCAAATTTTAAAATTTAAAATAATGTATTCCTTTAATTTGCATTTTTCATTTTACAATTTGCAATTTTCATTAACTACTCGAAAACCACACGGTTTTTGAATAGTTATTTTTTTATCCTTCCAGGGCATCGATTATGTTAAATACCTGGGTGCTCGTGAGGTTTCTCAACTGGCATGCCCCGTTCGGACAGGCGCAGGCACATGCGCCACACCCTTCACATACCACCTCGTTCACCCTGGCTACCTTTCGTTTCGTATCAAGCTCAATTGCTTCATAGGCACATGCCTTGATACACCTTCCACACCCACTGCACACCTCATCATCGATATACGGGACAATGGGTTCATGCGATAGTTCCTCCCGGGAAAAAAGTGTAAAGACCTTACTTGCCGCCCCGCTTGCCTGCGCGACCACATCCGGTATGTCCTTGGGGGCCTGGGCGCAACCCGCCAGATAGAAGCCGGCAGTCAATGTCTCAACAGGCCGAAGCTTCGGATGGGCTTCTGAGAGAAATCCATAAGCGTCCGTCTGAATCTTCAGCTTCCTCCCAAGCTCCTTTATGCCCGGTGACGGAACGATCGCCATGGAAAGGACAACCATATCGCATTCCACCTTGATCTGTTTCCCCAGGACCGTATCAGCGCCCAGGACAGTGAGCTTGCCATCATCATTCTTTAAGACCCTGGAGACCTTGCCCCTGATATAAATCACCTCGTCCTCTTCCTGGGCCCTTTCCATAAACTCCTCGTAATTCTTTCCGCCCGCCCTTGTATCGATAAAGAATACAATTGCCTCTCCGTCCGGCACCTTATGCTTATAGAGCATGGCATGTTTTGCGGTATACATACAGCATATTTTGGAGCAGTAGGGGAAATGGTGTTCCCTGTCCCTTGAGCCTACACATGCAACAAACACCACCCTCTTTGGGACTTTGCCGTCGGACGGCCTCCTTACTTCGCCCGCGGTCGGACCGGAGGCGGACAAAAGGCGCTCAAAGGCAAGCCCGTCAGTGATATCCGCGTACTTGCCCATCCCGTATTCAGGGAGGTTTTCCATGCCGTAAAGCTCGTACCCTGTTGCCACGACCACGGCGCCGACATCTTCTTCAATATAGGAAACTTCATCCTTGAAATTGATTGCCCCTGCCTGGCATGTCTTCTCGCATAATTTACATTTGCCGGTTTTGAGGTATAAACAGTTTTCACTGTCTATAACCGGTTTATTGGGAACGGCCTGGGGAAAAGGCACATAGATCGCCTTCCTTGTCTTTAAACCCCTGTCAAATTCAGAGGGAACTTTTGTTGGGCACTTTTCTGAGCAAAGCCCGCATGCCGTGCATTTATTCCAGTCAACAAAGGTCGGTTTCCTTTTTATCCTGACCCTGAAATTTCCCACATACCCTGAGATCTCTTCCACCTCGGAATATGTCAACAGTTTTATCCCCGGATGCTGCCCCGCCTCCACCATCCTCGGTGTAAGGATGCACTGTGAACAATCCAGCGTGGGAAATGTCTCCGACAACTGGGCCATATGTCCGCCGATGGAAGACTGCTTCTCGACCAGGACCACCTCGTATCCCGAGTTTGCAATATCCAGTGCCGACTGTATCCCGGCGATCCCTCCGCCAATGACCAATGCCCTCTTTGTCATATGGACCGAAACAGGCAGAAGCGACTCATCCAGCCTTAACTTTTCAATGATGCTGCGGATAATGCCTATGGCCTTTTGTGTGGCCCTCTCTTTATCATTCATATGCACCCAACTGCATTGCTCTCTGATGTTGGCGATCTCGCATTGATAAGGATTCAACCCTGCCGAGGATATGGTCTTTCTGAAGGTCGCCTGATGGAGCGTCGGTGAGCAGGAAGCAATGACAATGCCTTCCAGGTTCTTATCCCTGATGGCATCCTTTATCATCTTTTGCCCGGGTTCCGAGCACATATAGACATAATCCACACATTGAGCCACACCGGGGTAGTCTTTTACGGACTCCACTATCCTTTTGACATCGAGGGTACCGGCAATGTTTGTCCCGCAATGACAAATAAAAACACCTATCTTTTTCCCGTTCAGCTCCATATTTTATTGATTCAGGCTATTTGATAAATCCTTTGTTGATTTCATGTTGATTAATTAACCGGTAAAAATATCCAATAATCGCTTCTAACAATAAGGGAGATAACACATTTCTCCTATTCTCTTATCGGAAAAATTGATCAAATGAATGGCCTGTCCAGATAATGAAAAATAAATAGGATTAAGTTGGCACTGCTCCTGGAAATGCTAAACATAACCAAGGATGCAACTTATATTGTTGGAGACCGACTTTTCTGTGTTGAATGGGAAACAGGGAATATTTCTTCCAGCCACAGGGCAATAAATAAAATGGCCCTTGGTATAATCAGGGATATTTTAATTGGAGGAATCCTTATTGTGCCGACCAGAAATTTGTAGAGTAGCCTTTTGTTCTAATATCCGCATCTTTATCGCCTGATTTTAATCCTCAATATAGTCATCAGAATTGTGAGGAGAGATTCCCTTGTTTTCAAGACGTTCTATTATCACATCACAACTTTCCATCTCAATTCCGATCCAATGTCTGTTTTCACGCTCACATACATCATAAGTAGTCCCGCTCCCCCCAAACGGATCAAGAACAATATCATGTTTTTCTGTCGACATTTGGATGGCTCGGTTGACCAGCTTTGTAGATAATTGATTACTGGTTCTTTTTCTACTCTTGAATTTCCAGTGTCTGAAAGGGGGAATATCATTCCATACATCTGTAAGGTTCACTCCCTTAGGATTCATAGCGCCCCTATGGCCTCCATAATCCTTTATCTCCCTGCCGCAATGCCGGCAACACTCAATGGGCGTCCTGATCCTCCTAAAGGTCTTAGGCTTTCCCTTGGAGTAATATAAGAGGCTATAATGGGAAGGATATAAACGCCCGGGAATAGGGAGAGATAATTTTATATTGATGGCTATCCAGTGACGAAAATCCAAACCACACTCATTCAGATAATTACCTAGTATGATGTTCCATTTGGGTATATTATAGATAAATAACGATCCACCTTTTTTGAGTACCCGTAAACAATGATCAATCCATGACTTGCACCATTTTACATATTCCTCATCAGGCATATTATCATTTATATTTACACCATAATCCTTTGAGAGATTAAACGGTGGATCAGCGAAAACCATGTCGATTGTTTCTTTTCGGATATATGGCAGTATCTTAAAACAATCCCCTTGATATAAAACTCCCAATTTTGTTCCAAAGATGCATTGAGTTTCAATTTCTTCCGCAACAATTCCCCTTGGCTTCCATATTTCAACTGTTTTATTAACTTGTACCCTCATAATGAATAAATTATGTCACCATAAATAGCCCAGGTCAATAGAAATTTTTAATATGCACCATTGAAAATTATTTATAAAAATTGTGGCAGCTTATCAGCAGTCATTTAACAAGATTCTTGATCGTCCTCCCTTCCCCTCCCCTCATCTTGCCTCAAAAATTCATATTTTTTCACTTTCGTACACTCTCTGATCAATTGACGAAAATGATAATAGAAAATTTTTGTATGATGATAATAGATTATAGGTGATGAGATGAATAAAAATCTTAATAATCCAAATATTGTTTTATGTGGTTCATTTAGAAAAGATGACAAAGGGCTAAGAGAACTATTTGCAAAATTAAGAGACTTTCATTTCAATGTAATATCCCCCCAAAATGTTGACATAGTTAGTGAAGAAACTGGATTTGTATTTATGAAAGGGGAAACATGTTTTACTCCAGAACTTATTGAAAAAAATCATTTATTAAATATTCAAAAAGCAGACATTGTTTGGTTGTTTGCTCCTGATGGATATATAGGATATACAGCACTTGCAGAAATCAGTTATGCAATCTCAATTGGTAAAGAGATTTTTTTAGAATCATGTTCATTACCAAAAGAGATCGAAAAATTTCCCATACATGTGGTCTCAACTCCAAGTGATGCAATTCATAAATCAGATTATTCAAATTATAATTTGAATTATAGAAGATCAAAGTATGATTTTAAAAACAGAGAGATAACAAGATCATTTTGGGAATTAGCAATTAATAGAAGTATGGAAAACAATGATAAATTAAAAAAATTAGCATATAAATTATTTTAAGTCATAATAACTGGATTAATGAATTATATGAAAACATCAATGAAAAATTTCAATGGATTAACACAAATAAGAAAAGATCTACAAGATCTATGTGATAAACATCCCAAAAGTCTTGAAATTTTTAAGATTAAGAAGGGTATCAGTTTTAAAATTAATCATGAAGAAAATTTAAATAATGATAATGGTGATCTCACTCATATGACTACCACTGCAACTTGCATAGAATCTATTTTAGAAATTTCTGATATATTCTTACCTAAAAATGGCAATAATAATTTCGATATAGATAATTTAATATCTAGTTTTATAAAAAAGGCATTAAAACGTAAATTTAAAAAATGGAAAGCAGAAGGTTCTGCAGAGATTTATTGTCGTTGCAGGGCACTTCCTTTGATAGTGTCGTATATAAAATGTGAAGAGAAAAATGGTAAATTAATATATGAAATTATTAGTAATAATGGTAATAAATGCTTAAAAATTAATGATCTTAAAATAATTCATAAACACATTTCTCATATATTATTGCAGTTATCTAAAAATCGAAAAGCAATTGGTGAATTTTGCTGTGAAGACGCAGGAGACAATAATAATAAAAAAATTAATAACAATCATTATCCAGAAAATGCTTATCATACATTTTATACTCTTAAGATATTAGAGGATTTTAAAAAGTTGAACAAAAAAATTTGCCCTATTAATGGATATCAAACTAATAATGGTAAAAAAAGGACTGCAAAAGAAAAAGTTTTGAATAAAAAAGCAATTGAAGAAATAAAAACAGGATTATTAGACTGGTCAGAAACATTTCTAGCAAAACAAATAGCTTATCATGAGGCAGACTCTCCTTATAAAGACTCAGATCAATTGGCATGGGCTCTTTCAATACTAACACGGTTTCGTGAAGATCTGAGTTCTGCTTCACCAATCAGAGATTTAATAAAAAAGGGATTCGAATGCCTATTTAATGCTCAAAGACCGGATGGAATCTGGATAACTGGTAAGCCGCTATTCCATTTTAAAAATGCTGGTGATGCTCATTGTTATATGTTTGAAACATTCTCAGAAATTATTAAGAGCGCCTTGAAGAAAGAAAATGATTTTTTAAGGCAATTGCTGGAAATTAATTATGAAAAATTACTAAATATGATAAAGTATGCAAATTCAACATGTATTTATTATAAAAACCCTCGTAATAATGAGCTTCTTTGTCTATGGTCATCCGGCCATCGTATTAATAACCTGCGTGCCGAGTCTTGGGCAACTGCTTCTGTTTATGCGTTTTTTCAACAAATGAGGCGATTGATTGGTTTTTGGACTAAAGAGAAGGTATTAAAAAATTTACATAAACCAAATATTACTATTTATTCTCAAAAAGAATCTTTGGAAAAAATTAAAGAAAGAGGATTTGCCTGGCGCTTTAATGAAAACGAAATTCAACCAAGTGAGCATCTATTGAATTCCTTTGTAAATCCAATACTAATAAAAAAAGCCCAAAATGAAGAAGAAATTGAGCCGGATAAATATATTATTAGTGAAAACCAATCCAGATCTGCTATATTATTTGGCCCACCTGGGACTAGTAAAACAACATTAGCACAATCAATGGCTGGCGCAATTGGATGGGACTATATTGAAATCAATGCTAGTGATTTTTTATCAGAAGGATTACCTAATATTCATAAGAAGGCCGACGAAATATTCGATCAATTAATGGAATTAGATCAAACTGTCATTCTATTCGATGAAATAGATGAATTAGTAAGAAGCAGAGAGAAAGAAGATGGCTCTGATATTTATGGGAGATTTTTAACCACAACCATGTTGCCTAAAATAGCAAAATTATGGCAACAAAGAAAAGTTATTTTCTTTGTTGCAACTAATTTTTTGAAAAATTTTGATTATGCCATAATCCGGGGACACCGTTTTGACAGTTTAATATATATCCCACCTCCATCATTTGACATAAAAAAAAGAAAATTAAGAAAAATACTAAAGAAACAATATGGATTAACTTGCAAAATAAATGTGACAGAAGATGAAATCAATGATATTGTAAAAAAAATTCAAACAAATATGAATGTAAAGGATATAAATAATAATGATAAGAATTTTGAGATAATAATCAATAAAACAAATTGGTCTCTGGTAAAGTTTGTTTTTATAAGGCATGACCAACTTTCATCTTTAGCAAAACAGTTATATGAAGAAATTTCCAAAAATAATATAAAAGTAAAGCAACCCAAAATAGATAAAAAATTGTTAGAGACTGCATTAAATAATATTCCTGATCCTGGATTAAAAGAGGCATTGGTAATTAAAAGGTTCATAGAAGAAAAGGATAGAACTCAAAGGGATTGTGAGCATGTGACAGTTTGGGAAGTTGATAAATCTAATCCCCCTAATAACCTTGAAAATAATTTTATGGAAAAAGAAGCTGATAAATTTCGGAAAGATGTTTTTTTTAAGAACGAGAAGGATGAAAAATATTGGTATATCCCTGGATACTCAGAAATCGACGAGAAATTACTAACTAAGAAAAAGTTAGAAAAAGAAGTTAATGATAAAAAAATCATTTTAAAAGTTAAAAACAGCTAACCTGCTATCAGTAAAAGCTACATTGAGACATTGCCCCTGATATTAAGCAACTCATCCAAGAGTGTTTTTGACAAGATTATAGTGTCTTTTATACCCTCCTTTGGATTGATACACACAACATATAATAAATTATCATTGAATAATTGTTTTGACAAAAGTAAAAATTCTGTTTATACTTTTATCCATATAAAACAATGTCCTGTCAATTATTAATTAAAATCAATTGAATATAAAAAAAAGGATAAACATTATGGATCTGGAATCCAGTCCGTTTAGACCTGGGCAGCCTGTGCCAATAGAGTTTTTTGTCGGGCGTATCGAGGAAATCGAGCACCTGCGAAGCATGGTGAAAGCAAGCGTTCAAGGCCGCTTCAAGATTGGATTCGTAAGCGGCGAGCGCGGTATAGGCAAGAGTTCACTTGTTTCATTTGTACGTCACCTTTCCGATCGAGAAAGCGATGTCGCCGGATGCCATGTTTCCCTTGGCGGGGTGAGGGATCTGAACGAAATGGTTCGGAGGACATTTGACCGCCTTTTGAAGGAAAGCATCGATAAACCGTGGCACTCGCGTGTCAAGGACTTTTTCGGCGACTACGTCCGCGAAATTGGCCTGTTTGGTATTACGCTCGAACTTGATCTAAAAGGCAATGACCTGTCCGCAATTACCCATGGCTTTGTCCCATCCATCAGGCGGCTCCCGGACAAGCTCAAAGGGCAAAAGAAGTCTCTCCTCCTTATTCTGGACGACATCAACGGTCTGGCATCTTCCGAAGACTTAGCCAACTGGCTGAAAAGCATGGTGGATGAGATTGCTACATCCCAACAAGAAATGCGGCTTTGTATCTTTATTGTGGGATTGGAGGATCGACGGCAAGAACTGGTGGCGAGGCAACCTTCTCTCGCCCGCGTCTTTGAATTGATCGATATCGCTCCATGGTCAAATGAGGAAGCCAGACAGTTCTACAAGAAATCTTTCGAATCGGCTTCGGCAAAGGTCACCGATGAGGATATGAACACTCTTGTCCAATTTACCGGTGGGCTTCCGGTCTTAGCGCATGAGATCGGTGACTCTATTTGGCGAGTGGCTCAAACACCGGCAATTAGGTCAAATGAAATTTGGCAAGGTATCTTCATTGCTGCCGATGTAGTAGGCAGAAAGCTACTGGAACCGCAGATCTTCAGTTCAATCCGCAGTGACCGTTATCGTTCAATCCTCAGAAAAATGGCGGATAAACCACTGGAGATGAGTTTTCAGAGAGCACAACTTGGAGAATGTCTATCCGGTGAGGAAAAGAAAGTAATGGACAACTTCCTTCAGCGTATGAAAAAACTCGGAGGATTGGCTGCTGACCCGGATGTCCTGGGGGGATATCAATTTCCCAATCATCTTCACGCCCTATATTTCTGGATGGAGTCGCAGCGTGCCAAACGCGAACGGTAGTAAATACCATCCTGGCTTGATCATAGCCTGCTTTGGCAAGACATCTTTTAATTTGAATAAAAATTTTGTCTAAATCTGTTCACATATAACTATTCTCATAAATAGAAAAATATTCCAAATACCGATTTATTCTTTATATTACTGTAATTTTCACCGGCCATGTGTGGCTGCATATCCGTTAATATATTTATTTAAAAAGTTACTAAGAAAAAGGCTTTTCCATTATTGGATGCCGATCGAAATAGAAGACAAAAAAATCAATAAATTTAATTTCATAAAAAAGGAGATTATAGAAAATGGCGAAAAAGACCTACTTTTTGGATGAAGATATACAATTTCATTTCAAGAACACGATTAACTGGGAAAAGATCGTTCCTCTGTATGAAGACCTGAATGGAAATTTCAAGCTCACACAGGCTGTAAACATGTATCATGACACATTAAAGGAGCTGGGGACCATTGCGGCCAACGAACTTGAAGAAACCGCCAGGGAAAGCGATGAAATAGGCGTTAGATTTGAAAACGGAGACGTGATCTATACCGAAGGTTTTAAAAAAGGTCTCAAGGCATTTAAAGATGCGGAAGCGCTTGCCCTCAATGTAAAACCGGAATACGAAGGTCCCGGGATGCCCGGATTGATTCACATGATTAATATGGAGATGATCTGCAAGGCAGACGCGGCATTTATGACAGTCTACGCATTCTATTCCGGTGTAGCAAAGACATTGGAGGTATTCGCCTCTGAAGATCTGAAAAAGAAATACATACCCAAGCTTGTCACCGGAGAATACGGCGGGTCCATGTCCCTAACGGAATCGGATGCGGGCTCGGACCTGGGTCAAATAAGAACCATAGCAGTAAAAAACGGGGGCCATTGGGAGCTAACAGGGAGCAAGACCTTCATTACAAACGGTAACGGAGAGCTTACCCTTGCCCTGGCAAGATCGGATCAGGAAAAACAAGGCACAAAAGGCCTGAGCATGTTCATACTACCAAGATTCATAGAAAAAAACGGCTCGAGGATAAAGAATTTCTCACTGGGAACCGCGGAACATAAGCTCGGCATACACGCGTCACCTACTTTGGAGCTTTTATTTGATAAATCCATCGGCTATCTGGTGGGGAAAGAGGGCGAAGGTCTTAAGCAGATGTTTTATCTGATGAATGAGGCCAGATTAGGCGTATCAGCTCAGGCCGTGGGAATTGCCCAAAAGGCATTGGAAGAGGCGAAAGAATATGCATCCCAGAGGGTCCAGTTTGGCAAACCCATTGCCCAACATGAATTGGTGGCAGATAAGCTGCTGGATATGGAAACTGATATCAGGGCCATGAGAAGCATACTTTATAAGGCGTGCGAGTATGAAGATATAAGGGCAGGATTGGAGGATAAATTAAAGGGTTTTAATGGAGACCCGGAAGAAAAAGAGCGTCTGAAAAGAGAGCTTAAAAAATATAAGCACTTGACCAGGGAGATGGTGCCGATAGTCAAATATTTTATCACTGAAAAATGCATACAGATCACAAGGGACAATATCCAGATCCACGGAGGGAATGGCTATACAACGGATTATACAGCAGAACTGCATTTGAGAGACTCCATAATCACAACTATCTATGAGGGCACCAGCCAGATCCAGGCTTTAATGGCCATGGGTGACACCCTCAAAAAATCAAAAATCTTCCCCTACCTGGAAACCTTCAGAAACATACTGAAGCGTATAAAGGGCATCTTTACATCCGGGATCAATAGAAAATCGATTAAAGCTGAAATATATTTCAATTCCGCAGTAGATTATCTGAAGAGGCCCTTCGTAACGGCAAAGTTATTAAAAAACAAGAAAAAGGAAACAGAGGCCCTGTCCTATGCCATGCTGTATGCAGAAAGGCTGACAAGATTAAAGGCCTACAAGGTTATCAGCGATATCCTGGTGGATGAAGCAAAGAATTTTCCCGAGAGGAAACCACTGGCAAAAAGATTCATAAGGAATTACCTGCCTGAGATGAAAAAAGAGGCTGAATTTATAAGAAGTGGAGACAAAACTACCCTTACCAAGATATAGATAAAAAATATTTTATTTCTTACCTGACGATGCCGGCCTTCCTAACACCCTTTTCATTGAATTTTGGGTTTCTTTTTGATTAAGATTAACCCTACAACGTCATTTAGCTTTTTTAATGCGATATATTGTGGCAAATAACCAGGAATAGCCACTATATATTGAGTCAAATTTATGAAGTGACGTTGTAGTAATAATAATAATTAGGGAATCGAGATACTAAACTCCTATTCGATTGATTATTATCCTGTTCATTTAAGTCCAACCTAATACGCAGCTATAAATGGATGGTTGACACAGTCCTGTTTGGGAAAATTCGATCCTCATTACGTCTATTAAAAATGTAAGAAAGCTACTATTTTTATATGTCTGGGTGTCTTCCAATTTTTAAGAGAGGAGGTGGTGTAAATATGATTCATCTTTCCCCGTATGTAATGGTTATATAGTATATTCTAGAAGATAGGAGGAATTTATGTATCATTTCATTCGCAGATTTTTTATATTTGTTTTAGTTTTAGCTTTTGGCTTTTCATTCTTACTCTGCTGCTTCGTGCACAGCGGGCGTTGCCAATTGGCCACTGATAGTGTGAATGTATTGCAAAGTGTGAGCCGTTTTCCACCCATTGACTTCCGACCTCCGGATATCTATAACCAATTGAACACCCCCTTTGGAAATTTTGACGAAGGCTTCTATGCCGCGCCGTTACCAATTTGGATGAACAGCCCAACATGGGGTGCTCTCAAGCTTTCAGACCTAAGTTATTTGCTGCCTATCGCCATCGGGCAGTCACTGTTCAGGGGAAGCACTTCATCAATCATAGACAGAACGGGCTTGCAGCTTGGAACAACCATGCAATATAGTCCTAGTAATTTTGGATCGCAGTTGTACACCATAAGCGCATATGACAGGGTAGGCTATGGATTTCCATTTTCCAGTCCCGTGACGGTCAATTATTCACTGCCATCTTCATCCCCATCGTTTCTGACTACGTGGACCGGAGGGTCTCTTTCTTACCTGAATAAGCCCCCTGTACGCTACGGCCTTAGTAGCGATATTGGTGATATCTACGATTTTGGGGTTGGTACGATCACCGGTATTGGCGGGTGCTCCGGATGGATGATGTGTGATTATTTCTGAAATTAGCAATACCAGTGGTAGATTATATATTCGGTCTACTGAGTGGTATTGTGGCAAATGCATTTGATAGAGGCGGCCCCAGTTGCCTGGAATCGAATATCACGATCCGTGAGGCATCCCTTCGATGATTCGTTCGGCGCAGACAGGGAATGCATGGGTGCAAGTGATGTAGGCTACGTATGGGGTACCGTCCAATGGTGTCATGAAGAATTTAATATTGATTAAAAATTAAGAAGTCTTGCGAGTGCCCATGTTGTCCATCTTATTGTATACTCTTCGAGCCGCCTTGCTCCAGTGTGGAGCGGCTCTTGCTCATAAAGCCGAAGAGCTTTGGTAATGGTTTTCTCTGTAAGATCAATCCCATTCGGTTCAAATTTGTATCACTTTTAAAGTTACTCAATGGGCCTTCTAACCTGTTCCGATTTTCAATCCGGAAATTGCCTGAAAATTCTATCAAAAATATGATATAATGATTTGAATATTTTTTTTAGACAAAAAAGTATGTTTTCATTAATTATTTAGGAAAAAAATCGAAAAATGGGCAGAAGACCTTGGTCAACAAGACTGACCGTTGAAGAATGCAAATGTTTAAGTGTCTCAAGACTTACACCAGCCACAAAAATCGGCATGATCTTATGAGATTTCAATTTTGTAGTGGTAAAGAAATTTTTACTCATCATTAGAGACCTAATCCCCCAAATTTAAACCTCTAGGTTCATAAAATTAGTTTGGAACTGTAATATTCTGTTTCAGATTATAACAAAAAATTGGGAAGTCAAGATTAATTCAATATTCATAAATGCACTCTGAAAGGAAATCCGATATTAAAGGTAGAGATTATTAATTTCCACATCAAAAAAATCGAGAAAAAATATGAACAAAAATGATAAAAAAAACCATAATTGTATGCGATGTGAATATATTTCATGCCTGCATTTCTTGTACAACTTGTAGCAGACATTCTAAAATCTCTATTATAGAGGAGTTAGTCTTATTAATTGAACAGAAATTCTGTAATACTAACAAAAATCCATTGGAGAAGAGATTATGCTTATTCATGTTCAGTATACTGATGACAAATATGATATGATTAAACCAAAGTTGCTTGATGAATTTATTCTGCAGGGAGAGATAAAGAAATTCAAAAGAGCAGACGGTTGGGCTGTTATAGGCGTAGATAAGATTAGAGGAGATGGAGGACATTATGAAGGTAAAGAAAGAAGACAACAGGCATATTAGGCATTTAACATAGCATGCCTGAGATCTACAGATTCGTAATCATAACCCTTAAGTTTCCTAACCTCCTTAATTTAAAGTAACTTAATGAAATTACTACATTTTTGTTCGGCAGATTTCAGTCGATTTTAGTTGATTTTAATGATTCATGTTCTTTTTCGTATACATCATCCACATTAAGGTTTGACCCCCCAGTAGCAGTAACGGCTAAAAGATCACAACGATGGTTTTCTTTATTGCTATCATGTCCTTTTACCCAGATGAATTTAACATTATGTCTTTCTAATAATTCAAGCAATTTCTTCCAAAGGTCAACATTAAGAACCGGTTTATTTGAGTTGAGCCTCCAACCTTTTTATGCCAATTTCTGAGCCACCCTTTATTTATCGCATCTACAACATATTTTGAGTCACTATAAATGGTTACATTGCATTTCACTTTTAGAATACTTAGTCCGGCAATAACCGCCATTAGCTCCATACGATTATTTGTTGTCTCCCTAAATCCTTTTGAAATTTCCTTCCTTTTGCCTTCACAAAGCAAAACCACTCCATAACCTCTGGGACCCGAATTACCTTTAGAAGATCCGTCTGTATAGTTTGCTTAGTTTATTATTGATTTGCATATTTAATCATTATATCAGGTTGTCCATGACTCACAGAAGACTGAGTAACAAATTAAATTACAAAAAAAATTAGTGGTAGAATTCTCATCCCTAACCGCATTAAAGAATAAATTTTCAATTCGATTCATATAAATAATTATATCGCAATTGTTTGCTCTAACTCCCAAAATGATTTATAACGATTCCAGAAACCTTAATACCAAAGCGAGGTGGGAGAAACTCTCATAAGAGATTTGATAGTGCTGCTTCATTTTCAATCCCGACTATTTCAGCATGAGGAAGCTTTCTATTAAAGAGAAGAGCGTCTGCTTCAAGCTTGTAGTAAACGCTGAAAAAGTAATGGTCGAAAAATTGCGATCTTTCATTATACTATACTACTACAACATCACTTCATAAATTTGACTCAATATATAGTGGCTATTCCTGGTTATTTGCCACAATATATCGCATTAAAAATGCCAAATGACGTTGCAGGGTTAATATAATGATAGAATTTTAATTTTTTCCCCAAAGAAGAGATTTAGTTGAAATATTCTGTTATAATTATAAATAAAAAAGATATTAATGCCAGCTAATAAAAATTATTTTGTAACACTGCCAATGATAAAAGGGTAAATAATAAATGGAAATACGTATTGATCCTCATACCTTAGATCGAGCAGAGGAGAAAAGAACATCACTTATAACGATAAGACAGATTTACTCTATATTCGTTTAGATGACAGAAAACAAAATGTTATAAACAGGCGAGTATCTGAAGATATTGTACTGGATATCGGTGAGGATGAGAGAGTTATTGGTATTGAAATTATAGACGCGTCAAAACACATTAACTTAGAAAGACTTTTTCCCATAAAATATAAAGTTTCTAAAAGAACAGCTTAATTTCATAAAACTTTCTGTATAACTTTCGACTTGACCCGGAGTTGATATTATAGGTATATTATTTCTATAAAAGATTTTAGCCCTCATCCAAATCAGACCTTTCATAGAAGAAAAAATCATGGGAATAAAAAAAGCTGACAAAAAAAAGAAGAAAGAAAAGGAAAAGAAGAAGAAAAAGGCACAGGCAAAAACAAAAGATATCATCGCCGATCATTACATAGCCGCCGAATGGGCCAGACGTTACGATGACAAAAAATCCCTGATTTTTCACCTCAAAAAGATCCTTAATATCAAGCCGAATGCAAAAGATGCCCTGATGTGGATGGCTGAAATTGAATACAATTCAAAAAAATATTTGGAAGCGACTCATTATTTTGAAAGAGCAAAAAAGGCAGGTACAGATTGGCCTTTTCTCGAATTTTTTCTGGGCCTTGCTTATTTTTTCAGCGACACCCGGCTGGATCTTGCCCAGAAAAATTTAAACGAATTCATCAAAAAGACCGCCAGGAAAAAAAAGGAAGAGATAACAGAAAAAAGGAAGACTGCACTTTATTATTATGAATTCATTAAACAAAGACAGGCTGGGAGATCCAAGGCTGATGTCACCCGTAGGGAAAAGGGACCTGCGCCAAAAGAAAGGAAAGAGAAGGCAAATGCGCCTGAAGAGGGTTCTTTGTTCGAGGTCAAAAAGGCATCCCCAGCCAAAACAGAGGATTATTGCGTCGATGTGCATTTTTCCTTTTCTTCTCCCGATTATATCCTGGACCAAATCCGGAACAATCAGTTTGAAGATAAATCCCAATATGACTTGAGACTGGAATATTTTCATATCTCCCTGCTCAGGGGATACGATGAGCTATTGTGTCTGGATACCTTAAAAAATGTCGATCAATATTGGTACCAAATCGAAACAGTGAAGCGTGTATTAAAATATTATCGTGGTCGCGTGCTTTTAGCCGATGAAGTTGGACTAGGGAAAACCATCGAGGCCTGCATGCTTATCAAAGAATACCTTTTAAGAAGGATGATTAACCGGGTCCTTGTTCTCACTCCCACGTCGTTGGTCTCCCAGTGGCAAGAGGAGTTGTCCGGCAAATTCGGCCTGGAGTTTGCCACAACCGATCAGGAGGAATTTCGCGAAAATGAGTCTTTCTGGACACAACACCCTCTCATTGTGGCATCTATCAATATTGCGAAATCCAAGAAAAACTTCGAGAAGATTACTCAGATTGAGCATGATCTTGTTGTAGTTGATGAGGCCCATCATATGAGAAATCGTTCCACCCTAAACTGGAAGCTGGTGAACTCCCTTAAAAAAAGGTTTATCTTCCTGATTTCTGCCACCCCGGTCCAAAACAATCTCATCGAGCTTTTCAACCTCATAACACTTCTCAAACCAGGCTTTTTGAAGACACAGAGCGAATTCCGGAATAAATATATGGCCCCGGGAAAACCCAAGATGCCTAAAAACAGCGATACTCTGCGGGAGCTATTACGGGAGGTGATGATCCGGAATACACGCTCCCTGATCGATGTTAGATTGCCTAACAGATTTGCCTCCACCATTACTGTCTCCCCTTCCCCCCTGGAAAAACAGATTTATGAGCGTGTCTCCTGCCTTGTCAGAGAATGGTTTGAAGATGGAAGGCTGGACTGGTTCACTCTTACCAACCTGCAGATGCGGGCGGGAAGCGCGCTGGATTCTCTTGAAGAAATCCTTGGAAAAATCGGAGAAAAGGGAGAAGGCTTTCATAACAAGATCAAAGAGGTTCAGGAAATGTTATCCAGCCTGAAATGTCTTGAAAAGAAAAAGAGATTATTGGATTTGATAAGAAAAAAACCGGAAGAAAAAAAGATTATCTTTGTCCATTATTTAAAGACCCTGTATTCATTGGCCGGTTTTTTAGCCAAGGAAAGGATTCCCTTTGTGGAGTTTCGAGGAAGCATGTCCAATGCGCAAAAAGATAAAGCGATCAATGACTTCCGGGAAAACACAGAGATTCTCCTTGCCACTGAGGTAGGTGGTGAAGGCAGAAATATGCAATTCTGCCGGACCATTATCAACTATGACCTTCCCTGGAACCCGATGCGTATAGAACAAAGGATCGGACGCGTTCATAGAATCGGCCAAACAAATGATGTATTTGTTTTCAACTTCTGCATGCAGGGGAGTATTGAGGAATATATCCTTGATATCCTGGATAAGAAGATCAATATGTTTGAACTTGTAATTGGAGAGATCGACAATATCCTGGGGAATCTGGACGAGGAAGCGGAATTTAGTGATATAGTCATGGATATATGGGCCAGGTCAAAGACTAAAGAGGATTTGAACAGCAGTTTTAAGAAACTGGGAGATAAAATACTGGAGGCCAAAAAAGAATATCAGGAGAGCAAGGAACTGGATGAATCTTTGCTGGCTTCGGATTATGTTGTATAAAAAAGAATAGTAGCAAGAGGATTGGTAAAGATCTATGGAAGAAAGCAGATTGTTTCTTTTTATTAAGAATGGCCTGGAAACTCATGGCGCAATAGTATACAAAAGCGCAGAGGACCTGATTGAAACACTGATGCCTCATGACCTTGCCAAAAACATGGGGTTAAGAGAGGATCAAAAATTCAGTTTGGGTTCCGCTTATCAGCATAATTTGGAAATAGAAAATATTTCCTACAATAGTGAGAACCTGGGGAAATTCTCCGTATTGATAGATAATGCCGGTTTTTTTTCATCAATCGGCTCCAAGAATTTATATTTAAAACAAAAGGGCCTGGAGAAACTGGTCTCAAAAAAAATATCATTTCTCAATTCTTCCCAAAGGTATTTACACAAAAAGGAAGTTTATAATTCATACCTCATGTTTAATTTCAAATATACGGCAGTATCAGAGGAAAAGCAGGAGGGCATCCTTCCCGTTCTCATTAATGAACATACATTGGCATCACTCCCTGACACCAAGGAATTTGAAGTTGGACTTGAGGAAGATTTTCAGCCGATCATTTCAACAGACCACTTACCAGGCAGTCTGCTTGAATCTCAACCACCGGATCTGATCTTACAAAGGGCCTCTGAAGCTGCAAAGGGCACGATACGGAAAATCCTTGCAGATTTTGAAAGGAGCCTTTCCCTCCGGATGAAAAGGGACATAGAGAGACTAACTGAATATTATCAGAAGATTATCCAGCAGATCAATGAAAAGATCCAAAAAAGGAGACTTTCCGGAGAAGACAAAGAAAAGGAAGAATCCCGTATAAATGCTACGCAGTTAGAGCTTAAGAAAAAAATTCATGACCAGCGCAAGAGGTACAACTTGAAAATCCAGGTAGATCTTATCAATGCACTGCGAATCTTTATCCCTGTTATCTGTCTGGGATATGAAGTCTTTCGGAAAAAGACCAAAAAAAATCTTACGCTTATATGGAACCCTTTATTGAAGGATCTGGAATTACCTGTTTGCGAATGCTGTTTTAATGATGCAGGCGGATTTTTCCTTTGCGATGAACATCAACACTTGCTCTGTGCTAAATGCTATGATGCATGTAATACTTGCCAGAAACAATACTGCAGGATTTGTTATCCTAAGAACTGTCCGAGATGTTCTTCTCCCAGTCCCTGATATAGTTTAACCCCAAATTTCTAAACTGACCGATATCCACCAAAAACCATTCATAAAATAGAAACCTGCCCCCATTTAAGGTAAGCGCCAAATTGATAAAAACCAAATGATCCAGTATAATTAAATTATATTATAAAACAAAAATTAGAGGGATTATAATTAATCAGGAAGATAAAATGAAGAAACTAATTTTTTTAATGGTAGCCTGTCTTATTATATCAATCCCTGATTTGGGAGTTTGTCAACCTTGGACATATAACCTTAATGCCAGGTTCGGAATTAAGGATCTCAACAAAAATGATTGGAAACCTGTTGATAGTCAAATTGAATACGGGATTACATTAGACTTCAGACAAAAGACATGGCCTGTCAATATTGCACTCGACATTCTTCATTCAACCGATGATGGAGTATATGATGCTAATAATACTGTTGAAGGCAAAACCTTGGAAATGGATTTAGGTGTCCGTAAGATATGGGCTCTAAAAACATTCAGGCCTTTTATTGGTGGAGGTGCCGCTTTAATTTCTGCCAAATATAAAGCCTCTAATAAATCAAGCATTACAAAAGAGGATGATGATACTTCCATAGGAATCTGGATTAATGGCGGTCTTTACTGGACAATTAAAAGATTTAATATAGGTTTTGATTTAAGATGGTCTAAAGCCGATGTAACATTTTCGGAATTTAATGTGAAGGCCGATGCAGGAGGCTTACACTATGGATTAATAACAGGTATTCACTTTTAAAAATATTCCTGCCTTACTGGTATTTTACAGTCTAACCTACAGAGTTTTTATAAGACAACATAACCTTATTCATAAATAATCATCTTTATCCACTCTTTCCTGAATATCTGCCTTTTGTTGAAACATATCTATATGCATATGAAACAAAGTTTCATATGCCATCAGGATATCTCCAAAACATAGACAACATAAAATATTCCGCAGATTTATCCGATATAGATAAATATAAATGTTTTTATCATTCTTCTTAAAACATAGAAAAAATCTTTGCAGCATTTTAGCTGTTTGAAATAGTTTAAGGGCCTACTAATAATAACTAACCGCAAGAGGGGCATGATGGAAATAAAGAAGATCACTGTTATAGGGTCCGGGGTAATGGGCAGCGGGATCGCCGCTCATTTAGTCAATGCGGGTTTCAGCGATGTGTATCTGCTGGATATTCTGCCTCCGAAATTAACGGATGAGCAGACAGAAAAGGGTTACACCCTGGAGGACAAAAACATCAGAAACCTCATTGCGAGAAAAAACCTGAATGCATTGATCAAAAGCAAACCTCCGCAACTCGGATTGATCAAATTCGCAAAAAGAATCACCCTCGGCAATACAACGGACGACTTTGACAAATGTGTCTCATCATCGGACTGGATCATAGAGGTGGTTCCCGAGGTTGTCAGGATCAAAAATGATACATTCAAAAGGATAGACAGGGCCAGAAAGCCTCATTCCATCGTGTCCTCAAACACATCAGGGATATCCATCAAGGAGATGACAGAAGGGTGTTCAGACCAGTTAAAGAAACACTTCCTTATTACCCATTTTTTCAATCCGGTCAGATTCATGAAGCTCCTTGAAATTGTCAAAAGTGATGCCACAAAACCCGAAGTGCTCAAAACAATAGAAGAGATAGGTCAGGAAAGACTGGGAAAGGGGATCGTGCACAGCTACGACGTGCCGGCCTTTGTAGGCAACAGAATAGGCGTATATGACATCATGTTTTTGATGAGCCTCATAGAGGATTATGGAATAGTCACCATTAACAATATTTATGACAAGAAACTTGGTTATGGAGGGAAACCTTTCAGCACATGTGACCTGGTCGGTCTGGATACACTGTCCCATGTGGTTAAGTATATATATGATTCTACAAACGATGAATCGCATGGCATATTTAAAACCCCGGAATTCCTTACAAGGCTTGTGGAATCCGGAAGACTGGGAAGAAAATCGGGTGCGGGATTTTTCAAGAGAGAACAGTTGAACGGGAAAAAGATCGATCTGGTTATCAATCCTGAAAACAACGAATATGTCCCGAAGAAGAATCCGAGGTTAAAATCTGTAAAAAAGGTGAAGAAGGCAAAATCAGTGGAACAGGCCATAAAAATCATGTATGAGAGCAATGATCTGGGAGGAGAGATCTTCAGGAAAAATGTCAACGCGCTGGTCAGATATACATTTGCCAGGGCAACAGAATTAAGTCCTGACGGGATTGAGGCAGTTGATAACGCCATACGATGGGGCTTCAACCGAAAATACGGCCCAGGGCAGGTCCTGAATATCATCGGAGTGGACAGGGTTGTAAAGGATATAGAAAAGGAGGCAGAGGTACCGGATCTATTAAAGGAACTATACAAAACAGGGAAAAACAGGGTTTATATACCAAACGGAAACAAAGAAGAGCTGGTATTCACCAGGGGAAATGAATTCAAAAGGATAAAAAGACCGGACAGGTATATGACCTTTAAAGATATTGCAAAAAATTCAAGCCCGATCTTTGAAATCAGGAATGGCGGAAGGGCTTTTGATATTGGTTATGATATCCTTGCTGTGGAGATGCTGTCCAGAAACGGGACAATCAACCTTGAGGTCATAGAAGCCATCAATAAGGCGCTCGATTTGGCAGAGTCAAAGGCCCGAGGATTGATCGTCGGAAATGACCTGGAAAATTTCTCTTTCGGCGCTGACCTGGATATGTTGCTCGGTTATGCTTTAAGAGGGAGGACCGGGGTCATCGAAAGGGTGATCAGAAATTTCCAGATGTTAAATCATAAGCTCAAGTTTGCCAAGATCCCTGTTGTAGTCATAAAACGGGGAATGGCATTGGGAGGCGGCTGTGAGCTGGGATTTGGAGCGCATATCAGGGCAGCCCATGACAGTTTCATTGGCCTGGTGGAGTTTGGCGTGGGCCTGATTCCGGGAGGCGGCGGGACAAAGGAGCTTCTGGTCAGAAAATATCATAAATACGCGAAGGAAGAGGGTTCAAAGCCCCTGGATTATATCAGGGAAGCCTTTAAACAGATCGCCTTTGTAAAGGTCTCTACGAGTGCATACGAGGCAAAAGAGCTTGGATACCTGTCCGAATCTGACGGCATTTCCATGAACAGCGACTTTTTGCTTTATGATGCCAAAGAGGATATTAAAAGGCTTTCAAAAGATTATTCCCCACCGGAAGAAACCTGTGTGCCTTTGCCAGGAAGGGATATAAAGGCAACTCTCTATACAGGTATTGATCTGGCAGTCGCCGCGCGGCAATTACCGCCCATGAAGGTCCCCAACTTCATCCGGAGGCATATGGAGCTGGTGGCAAAAACAATGGCTGACATTCTGAGCGGAGGAGATATTCCCTTTCCCGGGAAAAAATTCACCGAGCTTGAGTTATTGGAAAAGGAGCGGCAGGCATTCTTACGGCTCACTACAGAGATGTCTTTCAAGGAAAGGTTTAGCTGGCTTCAGATAGCGGCCGGCACTTTAAAGAAGAAACCGTTCCCCTGGGCCTTCAAGTCAATTAAACGCTCCCTTTTTAGTAATAGCAACAATAACAATAATAATAAGAGATAACAGGAGAGGGATAATAATGAGCGAGAGGATTTATATAGTTAATGCTAGGAGATTACCTGTTTGTAAAAGCAAAGGTGAAAAAATTCCTCCTGAAGAAGGTGGCAATGGGATAGACAGATATCCCGGCAAATATGAAAGTCTGGGCTCTGTTGAGCTTCTTTCCTGTGTCCTTGAGGATTTGGTTAAAAACACCTCGATTCCGAAGGAGGATATATCTGATATAATTACGGGTTGTGCCTTGCAGGACTCAGACCAGGGGGCAAATGTCGCGCGGATTGCCCAGCTAACATTGGATCTTCCACAGGAAATCCCCGCGGTAACGGTTGACAGATTATGCGGGTCCAGTCTTTCGGCAACAATGAAGGCAGCGGAATTCCTGATTGCCGGACAAAATTTCAAGGACGAAAAACCACGTGCTGTTCTGGTTGGCGGCATAGAGCATATGGGCCATCATGATATGAGTGAAATATTCAGCCCGAGCAAATACTTCTATGACAACTTTGCCCAAAAAAACATTACTGCTTTAAACATGGGATTGACAGCAGAAAAACTGGCAGAGATGTTTAAGATCTCCAGAACGGAGCAGGAAGTATTTGCCTATCACAGTCATACCAAGGCTGTAAAGGCGGCTTCTGAAGGGAAATTTGATGATGAAATAATCCCGGTCACCTTGCCTGATGGCGAGATATTAAAGAATGATGTTGGCCCGAGGACTTATGGTTCTCTGGAAGAAGCACTAAAGACGTTCAGCAGGCTAAAGCCGGCATTCAAAAATGGCGGGACGGTCACTGCCGCGACCTCAGCCCCTTATTCGGATGGTGCCGCGGGGCTGTTCGTTGTTACGGAATCCTATATGAACCTGAAGAAACTCAAACCAATGGCGGAGATTATCTCCTGGTCCTCCACAGGCGTGGATCCGAATATCATGGGTTTTGGCCCTGTCGAATCAACAAAGACGGCATTAAAGAGGGCCGGACTGTATCTGAAAGATATTGGTCTGATCGAAATGAACGAGGCCTTTTGCGCTCAAATTCTTGCCTGTATAAAACAGTTGTCCAGGGATTTCGACCTTGACGAAAAAGAATTCAATAAAATAATTAATGTAAATGGCGGGGCCACCGCACTGGGTCACCCGCTAGGCGCCACCGGCGCAAAACTCTTGACTACAATGGTACACGAACTTCAAAGAAGACCGGATGTTGAATATGGGCTGGTAACCATGTGTATCGGCATGGGCCAGGGTGATGCCATGATTCTCAAGAATATCAATGGGGGATTGTATTAAATAGTTGATTCCATTTTGTGACCTCCAAGATCTTGACAAATATAATCAACTGGAATTATATTAGACTGATAAAAATTGCATTAATGGAATGGTATTCTAATCTAACTACTTTAACCATAAATCAAATAAATGGATAAATTGCTACTGACATAAAAGGAGAAAGCAATGGAATATCGAATAGGCCGTTTCATTCACCTCGCATCTATAATCTCTCTTCTGACACTAGCTGCATCTCCGGTATATGCAGAGGAAGCTTCCCTGTGGGCCCCGCCGGACCGTTGGTTTATTTACACTGTGATTTTCACCGTTTTAATCGGATCTTTGCTGGCACTCATTCTTGTCCGTAATGCACTCAGTAACAGCAAATGGTCTTTGGCCGATGCATTATCCGAAGAAGCCGAAATCACTGAAATGGAAACCCCTGCAGGGGCTACAAAACCAATTTCGGATCCTTCCCAAACACCTGTTATGGTCACAGAATTGCGCGCCAGTTCAAGCCGTTTGGTAGCATTCATGGGTATGATTGTTATTCTGCTTATGTTTATTGGTTTCGGAATGTTCGCACTTTACTCGTTTGCAGTTACTGGAAATATGCCGGCCTCAATTGACAAAGTGGTACATTATCTACTCGCCGGACTTACATTGTTTGCCCCATATGCTGTAAATAAGTTCTCAAGTGTGTTCGAGATGCTCGCACCTAAAAAGCAATAAAAATGGCGTAGATCTTTTATTATAAGGTTTTAATAAAACAAATAATGAAGGCTAAATTTAAAGCTCGCTAATAATTACTTTTTCTCACTTTCTTTTTACCTTTTGGCACTTTAGCACACTTTCTTTAAAACTTTAGGCACTTGACACTTTAGGCACTTTAGCGCACGCACTTTTCTGCTTAAGGCGTTTCTTTGACTTTATCGCATCTTCTTTTTAACTTTAAAACTTCCTTTAAGTTATTCCTTTTACAATAAAATCTTCCTTTATCTCACCCCCCTAAGTTCGAATCTTTACCAATATATAACCGAATTTATAAATAGGATTCTAAACAGGAGAGGATTATCCATAATTAGAGGATTATCCATAATTATAAGAGACATAAGGAGCCGCACCCCATGAATAAAACCTGCTTTCAGGATAGACCATGGACATCCCATTACGCAGCCGGTGTTCCGGACAAAATTGAATACGAGAAAAAATGCCTGCCGGAAATACTGGAAACCACTGCAAGGATGTTTCCAGATAAAATGGCACTTCTTTTCAAGGGTTATAAAATCACGTTCAAAGAATTAAATGATATGGTGGATCGTTTCGCCAACTGTCTTAAAAAATTTGGGATAAAAAAGGGGGACAGGGTTGCCATTCTCCTGCCAAACAGTATTCCATGTGTTGTAAGCTACTATGGGATACTAAAAGCGGGTGGTATAGCCGTCCTGAACAACCCTCTCTCTTCTGTGCGGGAACTTGAACACCAGTTAAATGATTCCGGCTCCAAATGTCTGGTAACCCTGGATCTTCTTGCCAACCGGATGATTGATCTCAGGCCGAAGACTCATATAAAACAGATCATCTATTCCTCCATGGGGGATTATCTTCCTTTTTTTAAAGGGCTTTTGTTTCCGCTCATAGCCAAAAAGAAACGTCTGGCTGCAGATGTAAAATCCGCTGAAAACGTATATAAATGGAAGGAGATCCTGGCTGATAATCATTCCGGACCGCCAAACGTACCCTTCTCTTTCGATGATGTGGCCATGTTTCAATATACAGGGGGGACAACAGGTGTCTCAAAAGGCGCCATACTTACCCATGGCAACCTGAGCACACAGGTTCAACAGCTTGCAGCATGGTTCCCCAATTTCGAAAAAAATAAGGAGGTAATCCTGGGGGCCCTGCCCTTTTTTCATGTGTTCGGACTGACAACCGCCATGAATTTTCCCATATATATGGGATGGGGGAATATCCTGGTCCCGAAGCCAAAACCGGATTCCCTTATAGAATCCATCAAAAAATACAAACCAAGCTTTGCCCCTCTAGTCCCTACCATGTATATAGGAATACTGAACCATCCCCATATCGATAAGATCGATTTGACCTCTATAAAGGGATGTTTTTCCGGAAGCGCCCCGCTTCCGGTTGAAGTGATTAAGGAGTTTGAAAAAAGGACAGGGGCTATTATAGTGGAGGGTTTTGGTCTGACTGAGGCATCACCTGTAACTCATATCAATCCCTTTGGAGGGACGAGAAAAGTGGGCAGTGTGGGAATCCCCATACCAAATACGGAGTGCCGCATTGTAGATATCAAAGACAGAAAGACGGATGTCCCGGTCGGAGAGTCCGGTGAGTTGCTCATCAGAGGGCCTCAGGTGATGAAAGGATATCTGAACAAGCCCGGGGAAACTGCATGTACCCTTAAAGATGGCTGGCTTCATACGGGTGATATTGCAAAAATGGATGAAGAAGGTTATTTTTATATTGTCGACAGGATAAAAGACATGGTCTTATCCGGTGGCTGTAATGTCTACCCCCGGGATATCGAAGAGGTTCTTTTTGAAAATCCGAAGGTCAAGGAGGTTGCCGCTATCGGAAAACCACACCCTACCCGCGGGGAATCGATCAAGGTATTCTGCGTTTTAAAAAAAGGAAAAACAGCTACACAGGAAGAATTGATAGAATTTTGCAAAGGTAAGCTGGCCATATACAAACTTCCTACTGAGGTTGAATTCCTGGAAAATCTTCCCAAAAGCAAAATCGGAAAGGTCCTGAAAAAGCAGCTCAAACTCTTGGAGATAGAAAAACAGCAAAAGGCAATAAAGGTAACCAGCTAATCAGGGAGGCAAGGCGTGGATTTTAAATTAAACAGGGAACAGGAAGCAATACAGAAGGCAGCGAGAGATTTTGCCAAAGGAGAATTCGATAAAGAGATTGCCCTTCACCATGAAAGATCGCATACCTTTCCTGAAGAGATATGGAAAAAGGCCTGTGATCTGAATTTCGTCGGGATTCATTATCCTGAAAGATATAATGGTCAGGATTACGGCGCTTTTGAAAATGCACTCATCGTGGAAGAGTTCTGTAGAAGGGATTCAGGAATAGGGATCTCCCTCAGCATCGTCGATTTCGCCTCAGAGATCATTTTACGGTTTGGGACAGATGAGCAAAAAGAAAAATATCTCGTTCCCATTACTAAAGGTCAGTATATATCATGCGGCGCGTTTACCGAGCCTGACCATGGAAGCGATATTACATTCTTGAACACATCGGCTGTAAAAGAGGGAGATGAGTATGTTATAAACGGGGTAAAGACCTTTATCACGAATGGGACCATAGGTAATTTCGTCATTGTTCTCTGCCAAACGGACGCACAGGCAGACCCGACCTATCGGGGCCAGTCACTCATCATAGTTGACAAAGGGACGTCAGGATTTGAGGCCCGGGATATCGGTGAAAAGATGGGGATAAAGATGACAGCCACTGCGGAGCTTTCATTCAATAATGTAAGGGTCCCTGTATCAAATCTTGTAGGACAGGAAAATAAAGGATTTTACCACGCCCTTGAATTCTTTGACGAAAGCAGGATAGAAATCGCGGCCCAGGCCCTCGGGATAGCCCAGGGCGCGTTCGACCGGGCGCTTTCATATTGTAAAGAGCGTAAACAGTTTAATAAAAAGCTTGCCGAATTCCAGGTAACAAAGCATAAGCTTGCAGATATGGCAACGAAACTCGAAACAGCAAGGCTTATAGTCTATAAAGCGGCCTGGAATTTTGACCAGGGCCGCATCGACCCCAAACTCACTTCCATGGCAAAGCTCTATGCGGCCCGTATGGCTGTTGAAATCACTGAGGAAACCATTCAGTTGTTAGGCGGTTACGGGTATATGCTGGAGTACGAAGTTGAACGTTTCTACAGGGATGCCAGGATCACGGAAATATATGAAGGCACCAGGGAGATTCAAAAGAATACCATCGCCAGCGGAGTGATAGGGAAATTATAGTCAAATCCCGAAAAAACAACGTATTAAGTAGGAACATCAATGGCTGAAATCAATCGTTTTGCTTTTTCCATCAGCAAGCTTGGGTTAAAGGCCCTGGAGCGCTTTTCCAAGGCGTCTGTTCACATCCATAACTACGAAGAGATTCCGGATGGCGTTATTGTCTTTGTAGTGAATCATTTTACTCGTTTGGAGACCTTTATTCTTCCTTACGAGCTGAACAAGCTTATGGGAAAGCCTGTGATGTCGCTCGCACATTACAGCTTATTTACAGGGGCCCTTGGCGCCTATTTGGAAAAGGTGGGTGCGCTCTCCACAAAAGATCCCGATCGTGACAGGATCATAATTCGTTCCCTTCTCGTGAATGATTCTCCCTGGCTGTTTTTCCCTGAAGGGGCGATGATCAAGGATAAAAAGGTGCTTGATAAGGACAAATTCAGTATATATTGCTCAACAGGCACAAGGAGGCCCCCGCATACTGGGGCGGCCGTTCTGGCCTTGCGGGCTGAGTTATATCGCAGGCGGTTATACTATCTCCTGGAAAATGATCCCGATTTGCTCCAGAGGCAATTGGAGGTTTTTGATATAAATTCAATGGAAGAGTTGACAAATCTGGAGATATTCCTGATGCCCATAAATGTAACTTACTATCCGATCCGCTCCAGGGAAAATGCCATCGAAAGATTCGCCTCCTCCATTGTAAAAGGGATTCCCGATCGGGTACAGGAAGAATTGCAGACCGAGGGTACTATGCTTCTGTCCGGAGTCGATATAGATATATGTCTTGGCAAACCCGTTGCCATAAAACATCTTCTGAAACAAAGGCATTTCTATAATGACATTATCGCCCCTAAACCCATTTTACCTGATGATATTTTGCCTTCCCGGCCTCTTATGTGCCATATTGCAAGGCAGGTGATTATGGAGGCCATGGATACCATCTATAGAATGACCACTGTCAATCACGACCATCTGACCGCGTACTTTATTAAATATTATCCCGGAAATCGCTTTACCCTTTTTGACCTGGCCCAGCGATTATATCTCGCCTCCATATCAGTCATTAAGCTGAATTCTATTCGATTTCATGAATCTATTCATCGTGACCAGAATCCTCAACTATGTCACGAATACCTGCAAAAACTCGAAGACTTTCTCTCAGTTGCGGAGAAAAGCGGCGTTGTAAAAAAAGAGGGGAATATCATCTGCAAGAACAGGCAAAAGGTTTCAACCCTGTTTAATTTTCACACCATCAGAAATGAAAATACCTACCAGGTTATTCTCAATGAGATTGAATACCTCCGTTTCCTTACCAGAAAAGTTAGGCTAATTGCCTGGTATCCAAAAAGATTTGTCAACTGGTCTATGAGACGTAGGTTCTGTAAGATTGAGAAGGTAAAATTTATAAACGACTATCATACATATTATAGTGAAAACGAGTCCAAGCCCATGAATATAGGGGCTCCCTTCTTCCTTAAACATTTCAGGACAAAGGCGGGGATACTTCTTGTGCATGGCTATCTGGCCGCTCCGGAGGAGGTCAGGCCGCTCGCCGAGAACCTGCACCAAAAGGGATATACTGTCTATGCACCCAGACTGTCCGGACATGGGACCAGCCCGGAAGATCTTGCTCATAGAAGCTGGAGGGATTGGATGGAATCCCTGGAGCATGGCTGTATGGTACTGGCAAATAGCTGCCGGAAGGTTGTTCTGGGTGGATTTAGCACCGGAGCAACCCTGGCTCTGCATCTTTGTGCCATCAACAATCTTTACAACATAAACGCTGTGTTTGCTATTAACCCCGCATTCCGTTTAAGAAAAAAGTCGGCCAAATTTGCGCCTGCCCTGGTCCTCTGGAACAAACTGGCAGACAAGCTGGTCAATGACGAAGGACGTCATCACTTTGTGCCAAGCGAGCCGGAAAACCCCCTCATTAATTACTCACGCAATCCAATCAGCGGGGTTAAAGAGCTGATGGATCTAATAGATACAACAACAAAGCTGCTCAGAGAGATTACCGTGCCGGCTTTGATCATCCAGTCCTCTGATGATCCGATTGTTCATCCCAAAGGGAGCGATCTACTCTACCAGGGACTTGGCTCCGAAGATAAGGAATTGATAGTTTATCCTTCTGACCGGCATGGAATCATCCGTGGTGAAGACTCCGAAAGTGTCTTTGCCAGAGTAGCAAAATTTCTTGAAACCAGGGTCTAAATCATAAAGGGTTCTCAAGATCCAACAGGGATTTCTGGAAGCTTCGGGTACCTACTCAAAAACGTGTGGTTTTCGTGGAGGTAATGCAAATAGCAAATTGCAAAATGAAAAATGAAAATTTAAGGAATACATTATCTTGCATTTTAAAATTTGCATTTTGCATTTTGCATTTTTCTCAAGATGCCACCGCAATTTTGAAAAGCT
>JBLIRO010000036.1:0-51684 GCA_049472335.1 bacterium
GCAAAGCGCTTTCTCATAATACTCTATGGCCTTTTGGACTTGCCCTAGATCGCTATAGGCCAAACCGAGATTGTTGTATCGGGTGGCCACATTGGGATGCTTGTCTCCAAAAACCTTTAGATCTATGCAAAGCGCTTTCTCATAATACTCTATGGCCTTTTGGGCTTCCC
The DNA here is from genome assembly GCA_049472335.1 of bacterium. Taxonomy (GTDB): domain Bacteria; phylum SZUA-182; class SZUA-182; order DTGQ01; family JAFGSM01; genus JBLIRM01. The sequence goes on from JBLIRO010000036.1 coordinate 171, forward strand.
CTAGATCTCTATAGGCCAAACCGAGATTGTTGTTTGTGATTGCTACATAAGGATGATATTCACCGTAAACTCCCATAAATATCCCAAGTGCCTTCTCATAATACTCTATGGCCTTTTGGGCTTCCCCTAGATCTCTATAGGCTGAACCGAGATTGTTGTTTGTGGTAGCTACATAAGTATGATACTCACCGTAAACTCCCATAATTATGCCAAGCGCCTTCTCATAATACTCTATGGCCTTTTGGACTTCCCCTAGATAGCTATAGGCTGAACCGAGATTGTTGTAATCTCTGGCCACATTGGGATGCTTATCTCCAAAAACCTTTAAATCTATGCCAAGCGCCTTCTCATAATATTTTATGGCCTTTAGGGCTTCCCCTAGAGTGTAGTATGTAATACCTAAGTTATTGAGAAGCTCTGCAATATTATCATCTTTTTTTGAAGTCGCTTCTTCAATAACCTTTTTTGTAATACGATCCGCAACTTTTTTTTGAAGATTCTTTTTGTCCTCATATAAAAGCAATTGCTCCATATATTTACCTAAATCTATTGAGTATCGGCAGGCGGGAATGATATTGTCTGAAGCAAGTGCATGATAGACGGCCTCCTTTAGATATTCATAGTCAGGGGATTCGCTGCCGGATATTATTCTATCATACCAATCCAGGGCAATTTGATGCAGCTTCTTCTGATCTGATTCTGTCTGCTTATTCCACTGCTTCTCACGGATCACCGGATTGACCCAGTATTGAGCATCTTGCCCTGCAACGTGCTCCTTTTCAAAAAGGGTTAATCCTACACCTTTTTCTAACAATTGCACATCCCCTATATCATCAAAAGCCTTTTGGGCTACCGGGCGTCTGAAAACCAATGCCTGCCTGAGAAAATCACTGAATTCTTTGCCTTCAATTTCCATCAAAAATTCAGCCAGATACTCCCGAATATAACCTTCGTTTTTCCCCTCCAGGGCCTGGGCTAGGGAGTCAGGATCATATTTTTCTTCGTTTTCAGCAATAATCTCAAGCCACTCCAACAGTCGCGGATTACCACAACCATAATGTAAATACATCTCTTTGTATTTACTGGCCGATATGCATGAAAGCTCTGCGCACTTTTTCCGAAGATCAGCATCCTTAAAGGAAGTCAGTGTAATATCTGTCAACTTTTCGTATAAATTTTCACCCTCATGCTCTAACTCAAATGGGTAACGGCTGGTGATAATCATCCTGGCCTTGGTCTCATACCAATCAAGGGCCTGCAATAAAGGCCTTATGATGCGTATCACATCCGGCCTTATTTCCCAATAATCACCTTGATTGACCAAATTCTGCTCAAAATCATCAAAATAGATCATCAACGATAACCTTTGAAAGACGTTTCGAAACAACTCTTTTATTTTCTCTTCATAAGTTTTATCCGATTTGATTACATCAAGACCCTCGGTTTCCCCAAGACGATCAAACAGTTTTTTGAACTTAATTAAAATATCGCCCTCACTCGTGAGGCTGTCATGAAACACTATCAGTTCCCAATCCTTGAACCGCTCGATAAGCTTGCCCGCAAGACAGCTTTTACCGACACCGGCAGGACCTCTAATTAAAATACCGTAGCGTAATATTTCTTTTTCATCTGGCACACCTCTAAGTGATCTGACTCCCTTTTGGATCTCACGCCGCCGACCGACAAATCCCTTATCCAGAACCTTAACATGACCTTCCGATAGCATCCTGTATCTGGTCTTTCGAACAGGGGCATACCGGATCTTTTGTCCGGATGAAATAAAACCACCTAATGAAGAACCATCTGTAAACAATCGTAAAAGGGGCCAGGGATGATAGTTTTTCTCAAGATCCTGCCTGGAGTTGGCTAAAGCCTCAGTGATGCCTTGCCCCATTCCAAGATATTCATAAAGCTTTGTGGTCATCAGGGTGGCACCCATATCCGTTACCGGCAGCCCCCAGCCCAATACAAGGGGAACTCCCTTTTCAACCATACAATAGGCAAACGACTCAGCGCAGTTTACTTTATCGCTTTTCCCTGTGGAACAACCGGATAAAAACAACAGTCTGGGCGCAAAATGCCTTAATGCCTCATCCCATAATCTTTCAGGAGTAACTTTATCCAGCCTGCCTATTTCATCCTCTATGTAGAATACAGGCCCCAACTCATAATCATGCCCGGCATGACCAGTTATGTGCACTACATCAAAGGGTCCGTCTTCATAGAGCCGCTCATAAAGTCCGGTTAAACTGCCTAAATCTTCAGTGATAACATCAACAGGAAATCTTTCAACGCTGGATAAAATCTTATCCTCTTCTTTTTCAAACTCCAGCACCTCATGAGACCTGTAATCCAAGGGCGAGCAGGCCATAAAGAGTACCTTCAAAGGACGTGGCTCAGGGGTATGTTTCTCTCTTCCATGGCGATCAACCACTTTTCGGATGATGTAAATCCGGGGATGACTTTGCTGAGCTAAAAATACACTGTTATACAAAAGCTCAAATGGTAAGGAGTTGATGTCATAAGGGATCTGAAGGTAGAGAGACAACTGCTCTGAGCTTTGCCGGGATTCTTCAATAATACTGTCCAACTGTCCGCCGCTTCCGTTAAGAAACTTATACAGTTGTTGACCAAGCCCAGTGCCATTGGCAATGTCATTCTTCCAAAAATTAAAATTTGATTCTTTAAGTGCCGCCTGAAGCTCTATTTCCCGAATATGGTAAGAAAGCTCACCATTAAAAGAAACAGATCGCTTACCCCCGGAACTCTCAGTGGATATGTCTATTACAATATTCATCAGTAAAACCTGTTTACCTGGATATTATCCGATAATTAGAATGTAAATTAGAATGCAAATTGTAAATTGCAAATTGCAAATTTAAACTACCTCCGACGACCCTTATATTAAAACATATACCTTTACTCTCACAACAAATCTTCTTTTTTTAAATGCAAATTGCAAATTGTAAATTGCAAATTTAAACTACCTCCGACGATCCTTGGCAGTTGTTACTGATTTGCCGATTATGTTACATAGCTCTCGAGCTTCCTGTTCCAATGATTCTATCAACTCACCCGCGGTAAGCTGGGCCTTTTTAGTAAGCTTTAGCCAATATAGCGATTCACGACATTCCTTTAAAACAATTTGAAGCTTATGTACAAAGTCTGCTCGGCTTTCAGCCGCACATGCTTCTTCATAGTTTGCACCAGCCGATGTTGCAGATCGCAGAAGTTGATTTGCAATGTGACGTCCAACTGCTGTCTTACCAAGTAACTGGTCCAATCGAATGACATTTACCCCAAAACTCAACAGCCGATCGGAAAAATCGTTGCTCTTATTTTTCATTTATAATTTACATTCTCTATTAACATCTTAAAATTTGCATTTTTCATCTTGCATTTTAAAATTTGCATTTCTCTTATTAATGGTATCCCACCCTGTAAATCTTGGACATTGTGACCTCGATCTTATTTTTCATTTTTCATTTATAATTTATATTTTCCATTAACATCTTAAAATTTGCATTTTTCATCTTGCATTTTAAAATTTGCATTTCTCTTATTAATGGTATCCCACCCTGTAAATCTTGGACATTGTGACCTCGATCTCCTGCCGCCCGCCTGCATTACTTTTTACTTTAAAATTAAATTTTCTGTAATCCTTACCACTTCCAGCAACCACACTGTCTGAGATATATTCTACCTTGTTCCAATAAGGTATACCCGAAATCTCTCCGTCTTCAGATCCGCGGGAAAATGTATCGTCAATCCTCCCTTCTTCCCTGTTGCCGAAATTCTTTACAACATTATCTTCAAATGATTTGTTGATCTTAGGAGGGGGGAGGCCGCGGGTATTCAGAAAGGAAGCTATCTCCTTCCAACCGCTGTCAGTGACATAGAACTCCTTTAGATAATTCTTTTCATTTGCGGCTATTTGAAGCTCTATATTAATGGTCATAAGGGCAAAAGTCCCCATAAGGGTAAAAAGGATCAAAAACAGCATGGCTAATAGAAATGCCGTCCCTTTCTTATCCTTTGATATCATAAAAATGTATTGTTTTATCATGATCACATCACTCTCCCAGAGTCCTTACAAAATCAAATTTAGTATGTTTATCCCTTTCGCCATGCTTCCATGATACAATGATCCTTATGGTTTTGGTTTTTTTCATCGGAGAATCTTCCGCTACATTTGCATATATGTCATAACGCTTGCCTGTCCCCCCTGCCTCCACGGCAAGTTTGCTTATATCTGCAGTAGCGGGATCATGATCATCCAGGCCTTTTGCAGCGTCATTATCCATATCCCTGAGATCTGAATAGCGCATCAGCATCATCTCCTCGATTTGCATAGATGCCAGTTGCGATGCGTTTGTCAAATGTACCGACAGGGCGTTACCTTTAATGGTATTTAGAAGCATGACACTGATTGCAAGAAGAGCGGTTGTAAATATGGCAATGGATATGAGGACCTCCAACAGGCTGAATCCTCCGGGAGAATCAGACTTTTTATAACGCAGGGTAAAAGATTGTATCCCAGAAATCATGAGCTATCCTTTTTTTAATGCATATTTCTCAACCTGACAATTGTTTCGACAAGCCTCATCCTTGTATGATCGTTTTTTGAATCCTTATCACTGTCCGGCCTTATAAGCCGGCTGCCGACCACATAGGTCTTGGTATTATTATATCCGTCCTCAGATTTCCTCGATCTGATAAGAAGCCATATACGCACGGCCCTTATATCCTCAAGTCGTGCTGAGATCCCTGTTTTCTCTCCATTAACGACATTATCACCGAAATCTATCTTGCCGTCGTCATTCGTATCCAGGTCATACCATATCCCGCCTTTGTCAATGGCCCATATAATATAAGGCCCATCCGTATCCGAAAACCCATCACTGTTGCCGTCAAACGCATACGCAAACCCAAGGGCCTCCACATATTCAATCACCGGGGCATTGTGTTCTCTTTTTTTGCCCCTTCTGCCTAATTTTCTTATGCCATCACCCGATTCATATAAAGAATACGTGATATATTCATTAAAATCATTGCAGTTTGAGTCACTATTCAGGTCCATAGTAAATACAATTTGGTCCGGATTGGCGGTTATGATCCCGGCACCTGCTTTTCCTGTTGGATCATAGCCGGCCATCCTGATCTCTTTGACCATTGTATTAAGGGCTGCGCGAATGTTTTGCTGCATTTCCGTTACCTGATCCTGAACGGAAAAGGATTTGTTCTGTGCGATGAAAAGGTTAAATATGGCGGCAGCCATTACAGAGCTTATAAACAAAGCAATCAAAAGCTCTACCAGTGAAAATCCTTCATTCCTTTTGATCTGTTCACTCACGGACTGTATTCCTTACCAATTTTTATCCACTCGCAAGCTTGGTCATTTTCTCCAAAAAAACATAATCGGAAACGCATTCCTTAACTTTAGGCACTTTAGGCACTTTTTTAAAACTTCAGGTACTTAACAGTTCAGGCACTTCCTTCACCGTATCTTTATCCTTCCGGCCTTATGCACAGTTACACATCTTTGTGTATTTTTATTATTTTTAATATACACACTGCCCATACCCATCCCCGAGGCTCCCCCTGGACTGACAGCTAATCCTCTGGAATTGAAAGAGATTGAAGGGCAGCCATTCCCATTCCTCTTGAATGTCAACCCGTCACCTTTCCCCTTCGTAAAATCAAAAGCCACTCCGCTCTTATAATCAGAAAATTTCTTTGATGCCAATATGGTCTCAGTGGAATCATATTCGCAATCCCGGTCTTCATCGATAAAGGCGATATAGTCATAATCTCCGTGTTCCGAAGAAACTCCAAAGCTGATTGTACAGAGGGTATTTCTTTTTACAGCCACCATTTTGGCCCTTTGTAAATTTGACACAATATCCCTGGCCGCTGCATTTAACCTATGATCTGACATTATGGAGATAATATTTGGGATTGCCACAACAGACATTATGCTGATTATTGCCAGCACCACTCCCAATTCGATCAGAGTAAATCCTTTTTTCGATAAAAGAAGATCCATGATTATCTTTGATCAGATTATAATTCCGACTGCTGTTAGCTAGGATTTTTAAACTACTTATTTTATTTTATATACTGCGTGTACTTCGTTGTAAAAAAATAGAATCAAATCTCAAAAATCATAGCAGTTTCTGTGCATTCCGGGAATTTGGAGCATTTGAGGCAATCTGCCCAAATCTTATGAGGCAGTTCAGACTTGTCTATGTTTCTAAAACCGAACAAAGAGAAAAATTCCCTGTTATAGGTCAAACAGAAAACCTTTTTGATGCCTAAATCAGTAGCTTCTTTGAGACAGGATTTTACCAAACTTTTTCCAATCCCTTTTTTTTGATATTCCGTATTGACAGCCAGAGATCTTATCTCTGCAAGATTTTCCCAGATTATATGCAAGGCGCAAACACCCACAATCTTGTTGGCGCTATTATCACCTTCTTGTTCATATACAAAAAAATCCCTCAGACGGTCATAGATATCGGAAAGGGAGAGGGAAAGCAGAAGCCCCTCCTGGGCAAAACTATTGATCAGATCCCTTATGGCAAGGGCCTCATTGATCCTGGCCTTTCTGATCATTTGGAAACCGTGACCATTTCACTTCCCATAAGCAAGGCCTTACGGTTGATCTCAATAATATCCTTCTTTTTCTTTGAAGAGAAAGATTCTTCCATTGCCCTTTGCAGGTTTTCCCGGGAGACAATTCCTGTTTTAGTGCAAAAGGCCGAAAGTGCTATTATGTTAGCTACTTTTACCGTTCCAAGGCTGTCTGCCATGTCCGTAATAGGGAGCGCTATAATCTCAATGTCATCTCTTTCGGGCATGTCTTTAACCAGGGATGAGTTAATGAGCAGCAATCCATTGGTTTTAACACGGGGAGCAAATCTTTCCATTGACGGATGGTTCATTACTATAGACGCCCATGGCCTGGCAACAATAGGCGAGCCTATGGGCTGATCTGAAATGATCACTGTACAGTTTGCCGTGCCGCCCCGCATCTCTGCACCATATGAGGGAAACCATGTAACATGTTTATCATCCAGCATCGCAGCAGTTGCCATGAGTTTTCCCATAAGCATGATACCTTGACCTCCAAAGCCGGCCATAATGATCTCTCTAGTCACAGATGGATTTCTCCTCCTGGTCTTCTTTGATTGTGTTCTTATAGACACCTAATGGGAAAACGGGCTTCATATTTTCCTCGATCCACTGGTTTGCCTTTAACGGGCTCATCCCCCAATTTGTGGGACATGCGGCAAGCACCTCTATAAGGCTGAATCCTTTATTTTCAAGTTGAACCTCAAAGGCCTTCTTAATGGCCCTGGCGGCTCTTTTAATCTGGAGCGGAGTATTTACGGCAACCCTCTCTATATAGGTTGTCCCGTCCAATGTGGAAAGCATCTCACAGACCTTGAGTGGATATCCTTCTCTGGATGATTTCCGTCCTGAGGGAGTGGTCTTTGTTTTCATGCCCAATAGGGTGGTAGGGGCCATTTGCCCACCTGTCATGCCGTAAATAGCATTATTGACAAAAATGAATGTGAGATTTTCTCCCCGATTTGCTGCGTGAATTATCTCTGCAGTGCCGATGGAGGCAAGATCGCCGTCCCCCTGGTAGCTGAAGACAAAAAGATCGGGCCTTGCCCTCTTTATTCCTGTACATACCGCCGGCGGACGTCCATGTGCGACCTCAAGGACGTCACAGGCAAAATAATCATAGGCAAACACCGCGCATCCTACCGGTGCGATACCTATGGTTCTATCCAATATGGAAAAGTAATCGATTGCATCAGCAATCAGTCGGTGGATAATACCGTGATGACAGCCCGGACAGAAGCGAAAGGGCACCTGTTTAAGGGCCTTTGGTCTAACAAAGACCGGCCGGAGGGTTTTTTGCAATGTATTGTTAGACATAGTTCTTTACCGCCTTTAATACCTCCTCGGGATCAAAGATACTTCCTCCTGGCCTGCCGTAAAAGTAGACATCAGTGCTCCCGTTAACGGCCAAACGGCAATCTTCGATCATCTGTCCGAGGTTCATTTCAAGCACAAGGAAACGTGCTCCGTTGTTTGCAAGCTCCTGGATTGGTTTTTGAGGAAAGGGATAAAGTGTTATGGGCCTCAGAAGGCCAACCTTCAGTCCCATATCCCTGGCCATATAAACAACGGAGCGGGCAACCCGAGCTGCAGTGCCGAAGGCTACAAAGCATAATTCGGCATCTTCCGTATAAAAAGACTCAAAGCGTGGTATCTCTTTTTCAATACGTAGATATTTTTCATAAAGCATCCAATTTCTCTCTTCTAACTCGCATTCTCCCATAAATAAGCTTTTGATAACGCGGGATGGCCTTCCTTTTGCACCTGTAAGCGCCCAGTCTTTTTTAGGAGGCTCCGGTTGTTTTAAGTCCGCAGGGAAAATAACCGGCTCTATCATTTGGCCTAAGATCCCGTCACCGAGGATCAATACCGGGATACGGTATCTGTCGGCAAGCTCAAATGCCTCTCTTGTGAAGTCCATCATTTCCTGAACAGAACCAGGTGCAAGGCAAATGGTTCTATAGTCACCATGTCCTCCTCCCCTTGTAGCCTGAAAGTAATCTCCCTGAGATCCGGCAATATTACCAAGGCCGGGACCGCCACGCATTATGTTAACGATCACGCTGGGCAACTCTGCAGCAGCCAGATATGATATACCTTCTTGCTTTAAGCTGATCCCGGGACTGGAGGATGAAGTCATTGCTCTGACTCCCACCGCTGCGGCGCCGAAGACCATATTTATGGCAGCTATTTCACTTTCTGCCTGAAGAAACACATTGCCGGTCTGCGGCATTCTCCAGGACATGTATGCAGGGATCTCATTCTGAGGCGTGATGGGATAGCCGAAATAACATTGACAGCCTGCCTGAATGGCACCCTCGCATATCGCCTCATTTCCTTTTACCAATTTTCTTTTATTATTTGGCTTAATCGAATCCATAATTTTCAAATGTTAAAATTAATATCTATCACTTTAAGCTATCTATAATTAACGTACTTCAAACTTAATATAAAGTTAAAATAATTTCAAGTGTCTAAAAGTTGAAATACCTTAGACTACTTATACTGTCATTCTGATATCCATATCTGGATTGCCATATCAGGGCACATCTGTGCGCAAAGGCCACATCCGGTACATTGATCAGGCTGTAAAAGTGCAGCATAATGGAAACCCGATGAGTTTAAGTCCTCACTTAAACTCAAAAGATGATTCGGACAGGTGTTTATACAGAGTTGACAGCCCTTGCACCAATCCTTATCAATAGTTAATTGAACCGAAATTGATTTTGCGGTCATTATCTTCCCTTCTTTTTTTTCTTTTTTAAATCGGTAAGGTGAAAGAAAATTTCGATCCCTTGCCGGGCTCACTTTCTACCCAGATGTCACCTCCATGGAGTCTGACAAATTCCTTAACTATGCTTAATCCAAGTCCAGTGCCCCCATATTTTCTGTATAGAGGGCCCCTTGCTTGACGAAAAGGATCAAAAATGACCTTTTGGTCTTCCCTTGAGATGCCTATTCCCTGGTCTTCAATGGAAACAGTAATTTTGCTGGAGTTCTGTATAACACGGATATGAATCTCCCCATTTTCTTTTTCAGTATATTTTACTGCGTTGGTAAGCAGATTCAACAGAATCTGTTTAATTTTCGCTCTATCTGCCTGGATTGGCAACAGTTGATCAGGCAGAAATGTTTTAACCATAATCCCCTTCTGTTTGACAATCTGCTCGGTAATATAAATAACCTCCTCGATTATCTCTTTAAAATAGACTACCTCCAGGTGCACCTCCAGCTTCCCTGACTCAATCTTTGACAGATCAAGCAATTGGTCAATCAAATCCTGCAATGTATTGCTGTTGCGCTTGATTCGGTTGAGACTATCTATTTGTTCATTGGTGAACGTTTGCTTTTTTTGATTTATTAAAAGATTTGCATAACCGATAATAGATGTCAGAGGTGTTTTTATCTCATGACTAACTGTAGCAAGAAACTTAGATTTCAGCCTGTCCAGTTCAGTTAACCTTATGTTGGCCTGTCTTAGCTTTTCGTTGGCTTCCTGTAGCTCCCTGGTCCTGAGCCTTACCTTCCTGTCAAGCTCTTCCGCCCATTCACTCAATTTTTCTTTCGACTTTTCAAGCTCCCAGTATGCTTCTTTCAGGGCCCTCTGGTTAGACATCAACTCCCGGTTGGTCTCTTTTAGCTCTTCCTGCATGCGCTTCAGCATGGTAATATCACGAAAGGTCTTTACACCACCTATGACATTTCCTTCCTCATCCTTTAATACATCTATACTTGCAAGAACAGGTATATTCCCGCGATTTTTTGTATGTACAACTTTCTCTATATTGACAGCAGGTTTATTCATCTTGATGATCTCTTTTATGCATTCCTTGAAATCGATATCCTTGAATACCTCCCAGCAATATTTATTAAGGACTTCTTTGGTCTTATAACCGGTAATCTGCTCGGCAGCCCTGTTAAAGGATGTGATCCGGAAATCTTTATCCATGCTCAGCAAACCCTCTGCTATACTGGCCATTATTTTATCCATTTTGTCTTTTGCTTCGGCCAGCTCCTTGGTACGCTCCAACACTTTGTCTTCCAGGTCCCTGTTAAGCTCTTCCAGCTCTTTTGTGACACGGGTCAGGTTTTTGTTTGTTTTTTGTAAGTTGCGGAACAATGCCTTATTTTCAATGGAGAGCCTCTGTTTTTCGATTGCATTCCGAATAGTAGCCTTAACCTCGTCTATTTTATAAGGTTTTATTATATAGGCATAAGCCCCTTCATTCAGCGCCTTAATACTGGTTTCCACTGTAGCAAAGGCAGTCAGCATAATAGGAAGGCACTCTATACCTTTATCCTTTATTTCCTTTAGAATATCCAAGCCGCTGGTGTCCGGAAGCATAATATCGACAATTGCGACAAGACAGGGTTTTTCCTCTAAAAACCTAAGTCCTTCTTTTCCGTTGGTGGCTATAGCCACAGAATAACCCTCATCTTCAAGCAGATCTTTTAAGGTTTCACAAAGAAAGACTTCATCATCTATAAGGAGTATATCTATATGATTCTTACTTTTGTTGTTTTGATCAGTCTTCACTTCCAAAGGCCGGCAGATCGATGATAAACCTAGTGAACTTTTTTTCTTCGCTCCTAACATGAATTTCTCCATGATGATCCTTGATTATCCCATAGCTGACGCTTAATCCCAATCCTGTTCCCTGCCCGACAGGTTTTGTGGTGAAGAATGGATCAAATATCCTGGTCTGAAACCGTGGATTGATTCCTACACCATTATCCTCTATCTCTATTCTCACCCAGGAGCTACCCTTAATGGTTACAGGATGCACCTTCAATTTTATAATCTTTTTCTTTTTATTTTCAAATGCTCCGAATTTTTTATTCAGACTGTACTGGGCGTTATTTATCATGTTTAGAAACACCTGCTGAATCCGTCCCGCGTTAATCCTCAGCTTAGGAAAAGATTCGGCAAAATCGCGCTCGATCTGAATTCCGTCAAGTATTAACTGTCTCTCGGTTAAAGAAAGTGTAGCTTCAATGATGGCCTTAATGTCTTCATAATTATATTCCTGTCTGTTTTGACGAGAAAAGGTAAGTACGTCCGCTGCAATTTTTCCGATCCTGGTCCCTTCGGCAAGTATCCTGTCAGCATAATTATGCACCTCGCTCTTTGAGTCCGTTTCCGATTTTATCAACGTGGCAAATAGAATCATACCATTAAGTGGATTTTTGATCTCGTGGGTAAAGTTAGCAAGGAGCTCGCCCATGGAAGCCAGTTTGGATGCCTGTATCAGTTGCTCCTGTAATTGCTTATTTTCTGTAATATCCCTAAAACTTTGAACAGCTCCGAGGATTTCACCAGTTTTATCCTGAATAGGGGCTGCGCTTACCAGTAAAGGGATCAATCGTCCGGCCTTATCCTCCATATATATCTCCAGACCGGACACCTTTTCTCCCTTCAGGATGGTTTTTTCTATAAGTTTTGTGCAATCATGGCACATGCTTCTGAAAATTTCCTTATGATCCTTGGCAATGACATCTTCAGCCTTATATCCGGTAATGATCTCCGCCTGGCGGTTAAACAGGGTAATCTTCCAGTTTTTATCAACCGCGCAAAGGCCATCCGCAAGGCTGTCAATGATTGTCTCCGTCCAAGTCATCTGCTCTCTGAGTTGCTTTGTTCTTTCCCTGATCTTTGTCTCAAGCTCCTTATTCATGGTATCCACTTCGGTCTTGGCCCTTAGAAGGGCCTCATTGGAGCTTTTTAATTTCTGGAGAAGACTTTTGTTTTCCAGGACCAGTTTTTGCTCGGATATGGCCTTTTTTATCGTATCTTTAATGGTTTTAACATCAAAAGGCTTTACAATATAGGCATATGCCCCCTGATTAAGAGCCTTAATGGAATTTTCAATCTTTGTGGAGGCGGTTAACATGATCGAATAGGTATCACTGTTTATTTGTTTTATGGATTTCAGAATTTCCAGACCGCTTATATCCGGGAGGTTTATATCTATGAAAACCACGTTAAAAAAACGACTTTTTAACTCCTTAATGGCGTCCGTTCCGTTTTCCGCGGATAAAACCTTATAACCTTCATCCTGCAATATATCCGTAAGGGTTTCTCTCATCCCCAATTCGTCATCAACTATTAATATGAGGCTATTGTTGTTTTGCATGTATTTGTTCCTTTGATTTTCAATTTTTATTTTTTTCTCTGCCTAATCTGCCAATGATTTTCAATAATCTTGAGGGCTTAAATGGTTTTGTCAGGCATTCGTAAACCCCCGCCTTCTGAGCTTCCATGATAAGATCTGGCGCAGTATAAGCGGTCATCAGGATGACTATTGCATTCGGATTTATTTTCTTGATCACCTTCAAGGCTTCCACCCCATTCATTCCGGGCATGATAATATCCATTAAAATGATATCAAAGGTCATCCTTTTATTCATTTCTATAGCAGCGATTCCATCAGGGGCCGATTTTGAACAGTAACCGTAATCTTCGAATATGTCCGAGAGAGTTTCACACATACCCGGCTGATCATCTACAATTAGAATTCTTAGGTTATTATGTCGTTTCATAGAAAAAAATAATAGTCCCGGTTTGAACAATTTGTTTTTTAGACATCTTTAATCTATCTCGGTAACTGGATGCAAATTAAACGTAATAATGAATGTAGTGCCCTCTCCTTTCCTGGATTCGACATGAATATTTCCATTCTGATGTTCGATGATCGACTTGGTAATAGCCAATCCTAGACCGATTCCCTTGGCTTTTGTCGTAAAAAAAGGATCGAAGAGTTTATCCATGTCTTCATTCGCTATTCCGCAACCCGAATCCTGAACAATCAGTTCGACAGTTTTACCCTTTTTTTGAGTACCTATTGTTATTTCACCGGATGATTTTCCTATGGCATGTTCCGCGTTATATATGAGATTAACCAATACCTGATGTATTTGATCCTTATCACCCATGATTATGGGAAGGTTCGGGTCCAGGTTTCTATTAATCTTAATATCCTCCCTGATCCTCATTCTGTGAAGAGAAGAGTTGATTGTGGAATTAAGATCAATAGGCGCCAATTCCGCCTTTTTTGTTCTGGAAAAGCCCAGAAGATCCCCGATGATTTTATTGGAGCTTTCGATCTCATTCTCTATAATCTCCAAATGCTTTAATAACTTTGTTTGATCTCCTGCTATCTTGCTTTTTATATAATATGCCGAATTTTGGATAACTGCCAGGGGATTTCTCAACTCATGGCCCACAGAGGAAGCCAGACGCCCGAGAACGGCAAGCTTCTCTGAAAGAATGAGCTGTTGCTCGGTTTCTTTCAACTCTCGTGTCATCCTTTTCCAATCGGATATATCTCTAAAGACCTCGCAACCACCCATGATATTACCCTGCCAATCCTTGAGAGATGAAGCACTGGCCATAATAGGAACTGTCTCGGCTCTTTTATTTTTCATCTCTATCTCTACGTTCAATACCGGTCTGTCCTCACGTGCCGATCTTTTTATGGCGCAAAGGTTTTCACAAATATTGCTTTTAAAGATATCCCGGCATTCCCTGCCAATGGCTTCTTGGGCAGAATAACCGGTTAAGCGTTCGCAAGCCTTGCTAAAATATGTGATATTCATGTTGGTATCTACCGTGAACACAGGATCCGCTATAGCATTGAGAATGGTTTTACTGGTTTCTATCTGGTGGCGAAGAGAAATTATCATCTGGTTAAAGGATTCCGCGAGGCTGGTCAATTCACCCTTTCGTTCAATTACCAGTAATTGTGAAAGGTCTCCACTGGCTATATTTGTGGCGGAGGTATCCAATATCTTAAGGGGTTTGAGAAGGGATGTGGATATATAAGTAATAAGGGTCAAACCAAACACCACCGCGAGGATGAATATTCCTGACATCCAGCGGTGGGAGCGTTCCCAGGCCTTCTCGGCATCCAATCTGGCAGAGGCCATATGCATATCATGCATCTTTAATAACTCCCTTATATGGGTCCTGGAATCTATGGCCAATTTATCCATCTTTTTCATTATCTGACCGGCTAAATTCCTGTCAAAGGGAACATTGAAAGAGAAAATCTCGTCAGAGAGTCTTTTGATCTTTCCGAAATCCTCTTCCACTAATTCCATAAGGTGTTTTTCTTCATGCCGTGCAAGCATATAACAGTGCTCCAGAGCCGTTCTGACCCTTTTTTCAAGAAGGATGTTATTTTCACGTTCTTTGGGATCACCCGTAATTAAATAGTCATTAGCAGGCATAATATAGTCTGTAATGGTAGTTTGAGCGTCATATATGGCACGCTCATGAGGGATTTCATTGAGGATCTTTTCAAAGGCATCATGCACATTTCTATTCTGCTGGAAAACCACCACACCACTTATAAGCATAAAGGCGAGCAAGGCGAGGATCACAAAGTAAAGCCTTGGCGCGATTCCAATGCCTTTATGTAATTGGCTTATTTTATTGTCTTTTGTGAAATGGTCTTTTTGTAATATTTTGGTTCTCATGAAAATGGCTCCTTATTTCCATTTTTTCTGTTGTATAGTTGGTGGTTTCACATGCAACACAGAAGGATTTATATTCTACACAAGGCAGCATGAATATGAGCGGTCCGATTTTTTTAAATAACTTGGGCTTATTATTTGTCCTAATTGATTGATTTACTATACACTTTAATATACAATATGATAAGAAAGAATGCAAATCGGATTAACGTTTGCCCGATCTTTCGAGTATCTCTGTAGCGTGTTGAATAGCTATTTCAGATTGGCTGTCACCTGCTATCATCTTTGCCAATTCTTTTATCTGCTCAGTGCGGGAAAGATGATCAACCACGGTCAGGGTTCTCCCTTTTTCTATTTTCTTTGAGGCCAGAAAATGAGAAGTGGCATGTGAAGCAATCTGAGGCAGATGTGTTATACATATGATTTGCCGCTTTTTGGCAAGCTCTTTTATTTTAAGGCCCACTATAGCAGCAGCTTCCCCACCTATTCCGGTATCGATCTCGTCAAAAACCAGGGTAAGGACCTGGTCCGCCTCGGCCAGGCAGGACTTGAAAGCGAGCATTACCCTTGAGATTTCTCCCCCTGAGGCTATCCTGGCCAGCGGCCTCGGTTCTTCTCCTATATTTGCTGAAAAAAGAAATTCCACTTCATCCCATCCTCTGGAGGTCATATTCTTGGGAGGAACATTTTCAATAACCGGAGGATCTGAAAAGGTTACAATGAATCTTGCCCGATCCATACCAAGATCGTTCAGTTGAGATGCCACTTCCTTTTCGATCTTTATCGCCACGCTGTGTCTTTTTTCTGATAATCGGGAGGCCTGTTTGCACAGTTCAGCCCAGGCAGTATTCATCTCTTTTAAGGCGTTGGAAATCTGCCCTTCGTAATCTTCAATCAACTGCCACCTGTTCTCTATATCCTTCCTGTACTGTAATATTTCTTCGAACGATAATCGATACTTCTTCTTTAAACGATTGATCAGATCAAGTCTTTCTTCTATATGTTCAAGATGTTCAGGGCTGAAATCCTGTTTCGATTCATATTCCGTCAATTGGTGAGCTATATCTTCTATCAGGATAATGATAGAATTCATATTTTCTTCCATGGGTTTAAAATACGGATCGAGAGAGGATAGCCTATGAAGCTTTGATGCCGTATCCCCCAATATTTCCGATACTGATCCGTCAGACTGGTATAAGTCGCTTACCATGGAGCCGGCAAGTTCCATTATTTTGGCTGCGTGGGCAAGAAGGTTGTGTTCCTTTAAAAGCTCGTCTTCTTCACCCGAAGAAAGACCGGCACGGTCTATCTCATCCCGTTGAAAAGCCAGCAATTCACGGTCCCTTTTGCTTTCTTCCCTCTTTTTGACAAGATCATCATATCTTTTTCTTGCTTCCTGATACACATGAAAGGCGAGGGCGGTTTGACTCACTTCCTGATCTAATCCGCCGAAACGATCCAATATTTCCAGATGGCGTATCGGATTCAGCAGGATCTGATGTTCATGCTGACCATGGATATCGATCAACCAGGCACCTATATTTATTAAAAGACTCACTGGAACCATATGTCCATTAAGATAACATCGATTGGCCTTTTCAGAACGAAAGATAATCCGTCTGACTATCAGCTCCTCATCAGGCAAACACGGATAACCTGCTGATTCCAGATATGAATATATATAATGCGCTTTGTCCGGGGAAAATGCGGCTTCGACCTCGGCGGAATCCTCCCCCGATCTTATGTAATCCGAAGAGGCCCGGCCGCCTAGGACAAGATTCAGGGCATTGATAAGGATCGTTTTTCCTGCACCTGTTTCACCGGTAAGAATATTGAGATATGGATCAAAACAGACGGAGAGTCTGTCAATAAGCGCAAAATTCTTGATACTAAGTTCCCTGAGCACAAACTCTAACCCCTCTCACCCCATTTTAATTTGGTTCTCAAAACACGATAGTAGTCAGTACCTTCAGGCTGTAACAGAGTAATGGTATGTTCCGCTTTTCTGACCTCTACTTTATCTCCTGGCTTCAATCGTGCCAAGGCTTGTCCATCAGCGGAAAGGAGACATTCCCCTCCGTTTCCTATCCCTTTTTTAATTACCTCAACCTTGATCTTCTCTTTGTCTGATATAACAATGGGTCGATTGGTAAGGATGTGAGGACAAATGGGAGTAATGAGGATAGCATGAAGTTTGGGATGAACAATAGGCCCTCCGGCAGAAAGCGAGTAGGCTGTTGAACCCGTGGGGGTGGAGATTATCAATCCGTCAGCGAGAAACGTATTAATCCATGTATCGTCAACAGAACTGGAAAGGTGAACCAATCTGCTTTGAGGACCGTTATTAACTACTATTTCATTAAGAGCAAAAGAAGAGTGCTTGATTTTATCATCTTTATGAGTAAGAGTTGCCTGGAGCATCATCCTCCTGTCAAGGGAATATCTTCCCTTCATTACCTCTTCCAGTTTTGAAATGACCTCATCCACCTTCACATCCGTTAAAAAACCAAGATCACCCAGATTAACACCCAGTATGGGGATGTTTTCCCTTTCTAAATGATGGGCGACCCTGAGCAGTGTGCCATCCCCTCCCAGGACCAAAATCATATCTATCATTCCCGGAAGATCTTGTAAATCACAAGTTGAAAAATGTGACTGGATATTGCTGTCCAGGATTCGTGATGTATCCGATTCGATTCTTATGGGGCAGTGTCTTTTGGAGAGCCATCCTAAAATAGTTTCAAGAACCGGACCTGCTCTTTCACGGTCAGGTATGGATACGATCCCTATTCCCTTATCAAATACTTCCATTCACTTACTTCTCCCAACGGGCAAAATAAGAATAGGCTCATGGCTCTCGGGAATCCCAAGCAAATCGATGAGTCTGTTATCCTCAAAAGCTCCGACAATCCCCATATTCAGTTTAAGAGATTGTGCCTGAAGAAAACAATTTTGCGCTACATGTCCTGCTTCTATATGAGCATATCGGATTCCTCTGTCTCCGTATTTTCCTGTAATCCTGGAATATTCAGCGGTTATAAGAATCATTCCGGGTGCTTCTGCCATCCAGTATTGATATAGGGACGCTTCGGCCACTTCCTTGTTAAGATCCTTGCCCGAAATCTGCTTTAAGGCATGTTTCAGTGGCAAATAGTGAAAAACACCTGTTTTAGGGAAGTCCTTAGCACCTTTTTTCAGAATAAGATATATATCAAGAGGATAGAGCGCGCCTGCAGACGGGGCTGCCCTTTTTTCCCTATCATTATCGTAAGTGATTCCCTGGGCGGCCCATAGGATCTGCCCCCACTCAGCCATGGTCAAAGCCTTGTCAGAGAACTCACGCTTAGTTCGTCGGATATTTATTGCCTCTTCAACCGAAACAGGACCTTTAAGAGCAGGGGAGGGTAGGGAAATCATATTACTTTCTTTCATGGAACGTTCTCCGCTCATGGCCAGAGAAATCGTTCCGTAATTCAGAAATATGAGCACTCCCATCAATAATAAAAAAAAAGAGGTCCTTTTGAATATGATTATCATAGTCGAATATCTTGGCAAAAAGCTAAAAGACTTTTACTGCTTCATCATAGCTATAGAATAAAAAATTTATAGAAAATAAATGAACACACAAAAGGTTTTATAGTCTAAGTTTAGTCTTGGACTGTTATTTTGTCAAGATTCCTTGAACCATGTGTGCCGTGATGATCTCTTATCTGAAGATAGTATTTTTCTCTTATTGAATGAAAAAATTTTATTGTACCAGAAATTCGGTAATCAGGGTAAGTCCAGTCCAAAGGCTGCCAGCCCTTATTTTTAGAATAAATCAAAGTGACCTCTGCATATATTCCATTTGACAGATATATACGGTGCGCCCGGTTTTTGGTTGTGGCAAGAATGACATTGGAAAGTGATAGTATTCCCGGGTCTATATTGACCTTACGACATATCCCATCGCCGGTAATCTCTCCTTTCATAATCTCCAGACGGTTAGTTAAAAGCTTTATTTCAGCCAATTGATCAGGAGATGCTGGATCTTCAAAGCTCAGAAAACACCTTTGTAAACCATGGCCCATTTCTTTTATATAATAGTCGGTATGATCAAAGGGATTAATGGGGCTTTGAAGATCTATCCTGCCGAAATGACTAGTCAATTCCTGCTTTATCATTTCCAAATCCGTATCCTGCGACAGGATAAGACCCATAAAAAGCTTAACAGGCTCAGGTATTGATAAACGCTTTTTACAGAATTCCTTCAATCGGGACTCTGTGATTTGAAAGGATCGTTTTTCCATTGCTCGAATCTTAAAAATTCCAGCTATTCACCGAGAATTTGTAAGAAGACTTCACGCTGGCGGGGTCGGTTATCAAAATCAATCAGCACTATCTGCTGCCAGGTGCCAAGCTGTAACCTACCGGAGTTAAAAGGGACAGTGAGGGATGGTCCCAAAAGGGCTGAACGAACATGTGCAAATCCATTTCCATCCCCCCAGCGGGAATCGTGGTGGTAATGAATCGAAAGAGGGGCCAGACGTTCAATTGCCTCGACAAGATCCTTTAAAGCGCCGGACTCGTATTCAATGGTTGTAACTCCGGCTGTTGAACCAGGAATAAATACCGTAACTATCCCGTCTTTTAGACCTGCCCCTTCTACCTCTCTTCTTATATCTGAGGTAATATCCAGTATGTCGGTCATTCCTTTTGTTTTAAAACTGAGGTTCCTTTTGTGAACAACCATTTATAATGAATCCTTACAATTAGGGAAAAGGGGTTAACTAAGTTGACTTAATATTTAATTCTATAAAATATTAACGCCACTGTATTCATTTTTTTTCGTATTTATGCTAACATAATCATTGTAAAAGTCAATTTTATTTTCACTTTGGTGTTTTTCATTCAAAAACATTTATAGGAGAGAAAAAATGCTGGCTGAATTCAGCATCATTCCCCTGGGAAAAGATGAGAGTGTAAGCGGATTTGTCGCTAAGGCAGTAGAGATTGTGCATCAAAGCGGTCTTGCTTATCGGGTTAATTCTATGGGTACTGTGATTGAAGGGAATTGGGCCGAGGTCATGGACATTATAAAAAAATGCCATGATGAAATAAAAAAAGAAGCAAGAAGGTTAATCACCAGCATTACTATTGATGACAGAGAAATTTCAGAACCGAGAATAGATAAAAAGATAAAATCATTAGAATACAAATTAAAACATAAATTAAAAACATGAATCAATCTGATTTACACTTTGCAATTTTAATAAGATATGGTATAATTATTATAAATGTATATGTATAATTTTATTGATCTATGATTTGAATTTTTCTTCTTTAAATTATTCTATTTTTTGGGAATAAAATAATTTTGTTGGATTCATAAAAAGTCATTTCGCCGTCTCCGGGCCTTTAACAAAAATGTTAATGACTCCTTTAATGACTTTTTTACGATTCTATCAATTTTATTCTTTTAAAATTTTAAGATATAATATAATGGAGGTGATAAGTAGTTAAAAAAGATTTTAGTAGATATTTAATTTCTGTCTAACTTAACTTTTTCTTTCACATAAAACCGATTGAATAGAATAAAAAACTTTAATATCTCTTGTTTAGTTTTTTAAAGATAGTATATATTATGTGAATGGGATCGAAAGGATTATAAAAATGAAAAAGGGCAATAAGAAAATCTGGTTAGCGGGTTTAGTATTAATCCTTCTTTGCCTTTTTGTCATACAGGCCCATGCACAGGTTTTTCCGGGGAATTATGATCCAACATTCCTTTTGCCGATTACATATTTCTATACAAATCCCTTATATTATAGTGACTATGGCTATATAAACTCGATCACAGACCCTTTTTATTATATTGGCTATGGATATTATCCCCCCATAACGGGGAATCTGCTTGGATCATTTAGGGTTAATCCCTTTCTAAATCCTTATGAAGACTATTTGTACAGATATTTCGGCAATTATACGTTTCCATATTTCGGTTCTCCTTATACTACTACGTTTCCATTTAACACGCTCCCTGGAACACCAATTCCATATACAAGATTCAGTTATCCTTCATATGTGTATGGTTCCCCTGATTTCTATTTGAGCTGGGCACTACTTCAATAGGATTGTTTATATATTTTTAAATTTATTATTTTTTATATTTTTGCAAAAAAAGGGAAATAATTAATATTTATATCTTAAGTTGCTCCACTATGGGGCTAATTAAAAAGGGGGTGTTGCCTAAGGGAGGTAAAGTAGAGAGAGAGTTTAGCTTTAAAATTTTGTTCTTTTCTCTTTATTCGAGGGTCAAGGTTACAGCAAATTTAAAAAAAGGAGTGATCATATGTCATTAAAAAGAGTCGTTAAAACTGTTATATTTATCAGCATTCTTTTAGTAGTTTTTGGTCTTATGGGGAACAGGCTGGCAGTTGCCCAGACATGGAGTGCATTGCCGCCATACAATTTTCTTTGGCCTTTATGGTCACCAGCTCTTTCACCAGTGAACTCTCTGGGTATACCTACACCTTTAGTAAGCAGCCTTACTCCCTCTACGACCCTTCCTGTTCAACCCGGTTTGGCCTGGAACCCGGCTATAAGCTATCCCTACTTTCTCTATAATTCACCGATCGGGATGCAATATTATGATATCATTTATGGCATGAACCCATGGCCGCCTTCATATTCATTGGGCCCAACCCCCCTGAGTCTTCCTGTAGGATTTAATTTGCTGCCGGCAACCGATCCGCTTTGGATCCAGCAAAATCTCCCGACAGCAAACCTGGCTTATCTTGCTGAATACCCGAATCTGGCATTGTCTGCATACAATATTGTTCTGCCGCCGAACTTGACAGGACTGGATCCTTGGCTGGCTTCCTTAATATATCCCACACCAGCCTATACATCATTGCTTACACCTGCTAATATTTTGGGATACTAGTTTAGATTTTCCTGGTAAAAAAGGGGCCGAAGAGTATTTAAGACTCAAGGCCCCTTTTTATTTTTCTCGGATTGGCTTGTTTCATTTGACTAATTGTTTCATTTCTTCAACACTCATGGGAAATATAATTTTAACCATAGCCCCCCCATTCGGATGGTTATCTATGATCAGCCTGCCACCGTAATCTTTAACCATCTTTTGTACAATTGAAAGTCCCAGTCCGACCCCCACTGTATTTTTTGTGCTAAAAAACGGATGAGTGGCATATTTAAGAGCCGCTTCCGTAAAACCCGGGCCTGAATCCTTTATCCTTATACAGATTGATTTGGTTTTGTTCGAGAAGTAATTATTTCCTAGTTCTTCATTTGATATAAAGGCATCTATCAATACCTCACAGTCTTGTCCTCCGACTTCAAAGGAGTTCTGTATGATAAGGGTCAGTGCTTTAATTAGCTGCGATTGATCACACAGCAAAGTGGTTTGCGGGGAAAGCATATTCCTTACATTAATGGATAGATTTGGCCAGTGTAAACGTGCGGAAAAAACAAAATCCTTTAAAATTCTCGACACCTCATAATACCTGATATCCGATTCGAAAATCTCTGTGAGATAAAACATCTGGTGTATGAGAGTCTGAATCCTTTCCAGGCTTTTATCAACACGCTGAAGATACTCTAGATCCTTTTCAGTAAAAGTGGATCTTTCCTGCATAAACTTGATATAACCTACCGCGACAGTCAGAAGGTTATTAAAATTATGGGCTACTCCCTTTATAAAAATCCGGTTACAGTTCAGATTTTCAGACTCTATTAAGGCCTGTTCATATGCAAGATTCCTTTTATAAAGAGTATGCAGCCGTATATGTGTATTTACCCTTGCCAGCATTTCCCTGGTATTAATAGGTTTCTCAAGATAATCTACTGCTCCGAGATTCAGCCCACGGATCTTGTCCTCGGATTCATTTCTGACGGTCAGGAAAATAACAGGAATATCCTTAATTTTATCTTCAGACTGGAGTTTTTTACATAATTCAAAGCCGTTTGTGTCGGGCATCATTACGTCAAGGATTATCAGGTCGGGTTTATTTTCTAGGGCGTTTTGAAAGCCTTCTAAACCACTTGTGGCAGAATATACTTTATATCCTTCTTTTTGGAGGACCTTCGCCATGAATTTTCTAACAGAAACATCATCATCTATAACCAGAATATTAGGCACAGATTGTATCCATCTAAAATCATGCAGCCCGCCTGAATTCATAGAGTCCCTCCGTTTCACTCATTAAGTGATTTTTAATGATTCTGAAATTTTTTAGGAAACTCTTCCCAACCTATCTCAAACAGGCTTTTTGCATGCTGTCTCTAAATTCCGATCCTCCTTGCCGGTTAATACATTCAAGCAATTCCATAGGCTAATTGGAATTTTTTTTTGAGCCTTTCTTTTAATTTTTTTTATCGATTAAATAAAGCAATTAATTTTATATCGGTTAATAAAAAGAACATAAACGATTTTTTGTTGGATTCGTAAAAAGTTATTTTGTCGTTTTCTGGCCTTTTTTCAAGGCCCTAAGGCCTGCTTCGCTTTGCTAATGGCATTTAACAAAAAATGCGAATTACTCATTCAATGACTTTTTTACGATCTTCTCATTTGTTCTAATTAAAATTAAAAAAAATCCGATGATATCTTTAGAAAAACAGAGGATAAATCTGTCTGGATTCAATAGAAAATCTATTCGGGATTTTGATAACATTTAGAATCTGAAAGCAGAATAAATTGATTTTTGGGTAACATCTTAGGGAATATGGATGGATAATGTGTCAGAAAGAAGAGAGTTTGATCGTTTCCGGATAAATTTTCCGCTGGAAGTATCCGTAAAAAACTTTAACAGAAAGCAATTCAAAGAAAAATCGGTTTTAAGTAATATCTCCGGTGGGGGAGCAAAATTTTTAACCGGGAAAATTGATAAATATTATCAGGGACAAGAATTGCAAATGATTTTTTATTTGCCCGGTGCAGTTAATGTGGAAGCCTATATGAAAGCAAGGGCAAAGGTAGTGAGGATAGATCCATTGAATAAACCAGTTACCGGTAAAAAAACTGAAGATAAAGGCATAGCTGTTAAATTTGAAACCTTGTTAAATTTTGAAAGAGTGCTTTAATAACAAAAACGAAGAATAAATTCTTTATAAAAATGCTATCTAAACATTCTAAAGCTAAGAGTTTCTTTGAAAAAATAAAAATGGTTTTGGCCTTAATGGGCATTATTCCTTTTCTTTTGGTTGTTTGTCTGTTTTTTATTGAAAAGTTAGCTGTCACTAATCTGACAATTATATTTGCCGCCCTGGCCCTTCTTTCCATATTAATTGGTTTTTCTATTCTGCGAAGGTCCGCTAATCAGATTTCCGACCTTGCCATAAAAACAGGGATTGTAAAATCGGGAGGAAAAAGTGAATTTATCTATATAAATGATAATAAGGAACTGAACCAGATTGCCAACAATTTTAATTCATTACTCAGGGATGTAAAAGAGCAGGGTATCAAGCTTATGACTTATGCCAGAGATCTAACCGAGGCCTTTGAGATTAATCACAAGGAAGTTGAGTTGCGCAACACTTTGAGCCGATACGTTAGAGAAGATCTGGTAGAAAAGCTTATCAATTCAGGAAACGGAATATTTTTTGAAAATGAGAGGAAGGAGGTAACCATCCTTTTTGCCGATATAAGATCTTTCACTTCGATAACGGAAAGGATGGCTGCTGAACATGTTGTATCAATGCTTAATCAATTTTTTGGTATCATGGTGGATATCATTTTTAAAAACAATGGTGTTCTGGACAAGTTTATTGGAGACAAACTTATGGCACTATTCGGATTCATTCCCTCGGATCATCCGGCACCAGTCGACGCTATAAAAGCAGCTATGGAAATGCAAAACGCCACGGAAAATTTAATGAAAGTAAGAGAAAAGGAGAATAAGGAGAAATTTGAGATAGGGATTGCTATTAACACGGGTATTGCCATTGCCGGACACGTAGGTTCCAAAAACAGGATTGACTATACCGTGATAGGAGATTGTATAAATGTCGCCGCAAGATTGGAACAAAAGGCAAAAGGGGGTGAAATAATAATAGGAGAGCAAACATACAGACAGATTGAAGGTGTTTTTAATATCCAAAAAAAAGGTGAAATGTACGCTAAAAATAAAACTGAGCCCATTAAATATTACAGTGTATTAAGGGATGAATCATTATTAAAGGTTAAAAATTAAAAATGATTCAAAAAATAGAGCAAAAAAAATACAATATCCTGGTTGTGGATGATGATGTTCTTATCAGATGTTTAATTGATGATATATTGCAAAAACTAAATTATAACATACTTCATGCCAGTAATGGTGAAGAGGCAATCGAAACTTTAGATACTAAAAATATAGACCTCGTCATTCTGGATTTGTATTTACCCGGAAAAAACGGTTTTGAAATATGTGCAGACATCAGGGAAATTAAGAAATGGAAAGATATTCCTATACTGATAATGACCGCTGTATATACAAGATCACAATATTTCTATAAGTGCAAAGACTTTGGGGCTAATGCATTTATAACCAAGCCCTTTAAGTGTAAAACCCTTATAAATCAAGTCAATAAATTGCTTAAAGTCGAAGATCCTCAATAATCTGTATATTTGATATTTTCTATTTTCTTTATATGGGGCCTAAGAGCCTAAACATACGGGAAGAAGCTGCCATAATTTCCATAATAGCTTCCCGGATAGTAACTTGTATACGGACTGTAACTCCCAAACCCGGAAAAATACCCGCCGTAATTACCTCCGTAAAATCCATAATAAGGAGATGACCAGCCATATAAGCCTGAATATCCCTGATAGTAAGGGCTATAACTCCCATAACCCGAAAAGGAGCCCCAATACCCGGGCGAAAAACCGTAATTGCCACCATACCCTCCTCCTATGAAAGAAAATGGGTAGCCGAATCCTGTTCCATAAACAGGGCCTGATGGAGATGTAAAGCCCCAACCGCCATATCCGCTAAAAATACCTCCCAAGGGATAATATCCGCCAAAGATAATCCCTCCGATAGGGAATGAGGTCGTATTTTGCTGTGTTGAGGAGTAGGTGGAATTAATTCCAAAGGTATTGGTGTTTTTGTTTGTCCACCGGAAGGAATCTTCATTATTACTGGAACCGTAAATATTAAAGATAAGCCTGGAACCTGGTGCGTCAAAATTATTAAGCGCATACCTTATACTCAAAATATCACCATTTTGCATTACCTGTCCATCAAAACCAAGCTTGACATAAACAACATAATACTCATCCTGATCAGACCCTGTCGATATAAGAGGTTTACCGCTTTGAGCAACCTTCCACCACTGTGGAAAATATCCATATTCATTGCTATTGAAATCCGCGCTCTCTAACTGAATATTCTGAGACATCGTCCCGTCATTTATCTGCCATCTAAGAGTTAGAAAAAAATAATCATCATATCTTTCTCCCAAAGCTATCATTAGGATCTCTTCATCAATAGTCTCATCACCGCTATAAGAGAGATAAAATACACCGGATTGTCCATCGGTGAAATCATTTTCGAAAAGACTATTTACATTATCAGGGTTTCCAATCAGATTGTGATTACTTTCACCATTATCAGAAGTTGCCTGAGGGAAATATATCAGTGCGGTTTCTTCTGAAGTCAGATTTACGGTCTTTTCATAATACCATGTGCCCGGATTAATTGCCGGAAAGACCATAGCCGCTGAAACAAACAAGGCAAAAAATACCGTCATTATAATCGCAAACTTATACTTATTCATAACCTGCTCCTTTTTAATCTTTTTATTTATAAACCAATACAAAAAAATGACGAGCAATATGAACAATCATTATGCCCTATTCATATTATAATTGATGGATTCTTTAAAAGTCCAAAAAACAGGCAAAATAAGCACTTTTCATTAGGCCTTGATAAAATATCTTATTGATAATAAAATTATACTGTTTTAAAATAAGGTGTTATTAATTTACAATGCCATCAGGAGGGAATCATGATTAATCGTTTCATGAAGGGGTTTATTGTTATTAGCCTTGGATTTGTGCTTGGCTGCGGAGGTTGGATTCAAAAGAGCAAGACGTTTATCAAAAGCCCATTTGGCGAAAAAGAAGAAGTTTCTGAGAAGGAAAGCGAAGACGCCAAAGTTAATCATTTGGAAAAGGGGAAAAACCTCTTCATTGAAGGCAAAATGAAGGCAGCATTAGAGGAGTTCAACGCTTTTGCCCAAATAGAGCCTGATTCCCCCGAAGTCCATTATAATCTGGGACTGACTTATTATGAACTGGACAAATATTCAGAGGCCATCGGTGAATATCAAAAGGCTATTCGATTGAAACCTGACCTTGCAGAGGCATATTTTAACATGGGTGTCGTATATGATCAGTCCGGTCAGATAAAAAATGCCCTTCAGGCATATAATTCAGCATTGAGATACGGAATCGATGATGCATCCATCCATTTCAACATGGGGCTGAGTTACCTGAAGCTGTCAAGATTCGAAGAAGCAAAAAAGGAGTTCCTCAGGGCTATTGAGATTGAGCCAAACCTGGCGGAGGCTTACAATAATCTTGGATATCTTGCTGAAGGTGCAGGGGATTTAGATCTCGCAGTGACAAACTATAAAAAGGCCCTTGCCATGAAACCCGACTATAAGCTGGCCAGGGAAAATCTGGAACGTTTGGAGGAAAAGAAGCCCCCTGCTGTTAAAGAACGGCCGCCGGTTACCGAAAGGAAGCGTTTCAGTAGATTCTTTTTGGAACTGGATGGAAAATGGGCTTTCTCACGCGACATGGAATTTGAAAAATCAGGCCAGGATATAGTAGATATTGAATCCACCTATCAACTTGCCCTTTTAAGATTCGGTTATAGACCTATTCAAATTCTTGATATATTTTTGAATGTTGGCGCCACCAACATGGGATTTGAGGACAATATTCCAATCGCTGATGATTTTGCTCCTGTAAATTTTAAAAAGGTCATTGGTCCTGCATATGGAGCTGGACTAAATGTTGATATCTATTATTGGAATCGGATTAATATAGGTCTTGACGGAGGATTTGAGTATTTAATGGGTTCAAATGAGGACGAATTAAGGTCAAAAATTGGAGGATATAATAATGCGACCGCAGAATGGGCTGAATACAACCTGTTTATTAAGGCGAGGTATCATGGATTCAACAACATTGCCCCATATGTCGGAATAATATTCTCAAAACTTGATGGTACCCTTGAGCTAGACAGCAATGGCACTAAAAAATATGAAATAGATTACAATGAATCGGATCCTGTTGGTATTTTCCTGGGCGCCAGCTATTATCTCGGAGAAAAAATCAGATTTCAGGCAGAAGGCAGATTTCTGAATGAATCTTCATTGTCATTCAGATTGAAGTACGATTTTTAATCTTTTATGTAAATCTTTTCATAAAAATTTTATTTTAGGAAAATATATTCATAACAGGTTTTTAAACCTGAATCCGAAGTGATATATTATATAAGCTTTTCTCATTGGGATTTCATAAACTTCTCATAAAAATTTCCTGGTATGGATCTTGCTTTTTATTGAACCGCATTAGGTTTCTGAAAAAGGGACTACAGAAATAGTTTTTTTAAATTGGGGGGGAGTCATGAAGTCCAGGAGTAGGTTTAATGCGGATATAGTTTTGATCCTTTGTTCTGTTTTTTTCCACATCTTTATATTTCAAATAATCATGATATTTTTACCTGTATGGGCTTGGGGAGGGCAGGGAGGCATGCAATCCACCTTTTCCAATTCCAATTATAATTACAATTACAATTCTAATTATAATTACCAAGAGGTCCTGGTCAGGTATCGATCCGAGGCAACTCTATCCGATATTGGAAATAGCTATCAAACACTGGGGCTGAATGAAGTTACTTACAGTCCCTATAGCGGGCTCAGAAGAGTAAGGGTGCCTTCAACCGCTTCTGTTTATTCAGTTTCCGCAAGCCTAAATCAAAATCCGCTGGTTGATTTTGCAGAACCAAACTATATAAGGAGAGTAAACTTCATCCCAAATGATCCACTCTATAGTTATCAGTGGCATCTCAACAATCCAATGATGCAGCAGACCTGGGATCAATCGCTTGGGGCCAATATCATCGTGGCGGTTTTCGATACCGGTATCGCCTATCGTAACGCTGCTGAATACGCGATTGCACCGGACCTGGCAGAAACCAATTTCATTCCGGGATATGATTTTGTAAACGACGATCCTTATCCCGATGATGATAATAGGCATGGGACCCATACGGCAGGGATCATAGCACAAAGCACGAATAATTTTTTGGGAGGGGCCGGAGTGGCGCCCGAATGCATTTTAATGCCGGTAAAGGTGCTTGACGATACCGGATCCGGAAGCGTGGCAGATATTGTTGATGCCATCTATTTCGCAGTAAATAATGGGGTACAAATCATAAACATGAGTTACGGTTTTGTCACAAGTCCTTCAGCAAGCGAAGAAGAGGCTATCGACTATGCTGTGTCCCAGGGTATAGCTGTTATATGCTCTGCCGGCAATGAGGCCACTTCCGAACCTCATTATCCCTCCTCCTATGAGTCTACCATTTGTGTTACAGCAAGCAGATATGACCACTCCTTTGCCGATTCTTACTCCAATTATGGTCCTGATGTGGATATTTGCGCACCCGGAGGAGACCTGGACGAGGACTTAAACGGCGATGGGAACCCGGATGGCATTTATCAGCAAACCCATAACGGGACCGATTATAAAAGTTTTGATTTCTATTTTGCGGAAGGGACTTCATGTTCAGCCGCTTTTGTCTCCGGTGTGGCTGCCCTGGTGCTTTCACGCGCAGCACGTCCTCTGACTCCGTTGGAATTAAGACAAATATTGCAGGACACTGCAACTGATTTTGGCGATCCTGGATGGGACCAGTTTTTTGGGTGGGGACTTATAAATCCACTGGCAGCGGTTCAGGCTGCCGTGACATATTCCACGGCAAGCTCTTTTGGAATCAGGATCGGCTCTCAATCATTAAACACGTTTAATTTACCATTCAACAATCCGTATCAAAGTTCAAACACATCAGTCAATATCAACATAAATCCTTCAAGAGTCCAGGGTACAGCAACAGCATCATCCTATCAGGCCAATGCAGGTTTTACGACCAACGCGTCACAAATAGGTCAAGGCATACAGTCTCTCAATACTGCTCTATTGAGTAGTTTTTATGCTCCCTCAGGATCATTTTTCCAAAATAATTGGAGCTACTTTAATCCTATCATTAATTTAAATCCAATAGGCGGTAATAACCTGTTATCCAATCCCTATTTTTTAGCAGGACTTTTTATACCCCAAAACTATTTTTTTCAACCTCAGCAATCCACATCCGGTAATATTTTTCCTCAATCTTCTTCAGGAAGCTATCAGCTTGAATCAACTATTGCCGGGTCATCTCTTCCTCTATATAGCTCTCAGGTGTGGAATAATCAAACAATCGCATCTTCATTAATCCCGTCGTTGACAAACGCCTTATTTTTAGGAAGTCTTTATCCCTTCAGGCTTTTCTGAATTTCTTAAAGATTTCATCATAGGAAAGATCCCGATTGCAAAGGAAAAGAAAAAATTGATATTTATAAAGCAGATAAAAAAAATACCCCGCAGCTTGCTTTACTGCGGGGTATCAAGATATAACTCCAATCATTAAAATGATGCGAAATTCAATTGATAATCCCTGCCGTATTTAATCCTTAAAAAGCCGGAGTTGCGCCTGGCGTGTAAGTTCCTGTGCCATATAATGAAGTACTATAGCACCAAGTGGATGTATAGCCGCATCCAAGACTACAGGTTGATAAGGTGCTGCCGCAGCCCCAGCCCCCCGTACAGGTTGACAAGGTGCCGCCACAGCCCCAGCCCCCGGTACAGGTTGATAAGGTGCCGCCACAGCCCCAGCCCCCGGTACAGGTAGATAAGGTGCCGCCGCAGCCCCAGCCCCCGGTACAGGTAGACATAGTGCCGCCACAACCCCAACCGCCAGTACAGGTAGACATGGTGCCACCGCAACCCCAACCGCCTGTACACGTAGACATGGTGCCGCCACAGCCCCAACCCCCGGTACAGGTTGATAAGGTGCCGCCACAGCCCCAGCCCCCGGTACACGTAGACATGGTGCCGCCACAGCCCCAGCAGGTAGACATGGTGCCGCCACAGCCGATACACGTGCTTATAGTATTACCACACCCGGTAGAAATACATGTGGAAGATGTCTGAGAGCTCGTAGTTGTGGTAATCCTAATTTCGCCTATATGTCCATTACATGAAGTAACAATGAATTTGTCAATCGTGTAATTGCCTATAGTCGATTGATCGAATATAAACCATCCCGCTGCATTGAATGGTCCGCCATCGGACTGGCTGGTTTTAAGGGCTACCCGTGTAGAACCATCATAGATAGCCGCAGATGAGCAGCCGGCCTGACAATAATCCTCGAGATCGACCCTGATTTGAGTGATTTTACCTGTTATATCACTTAAATCCAGGACAAGCCGGCCCGGGTTTAACAATATTCCTGGATCATATACCGGACCGAATAAATTATTGCCATGTTCCCAGCTACAGGCATTGGTCCCACAACCATCAGAGGCTGTAGTGCTTGTAACAGTCAAAACAACATCAGAAACAACCCAATTCTGGTCACACTCACATGTTGTACTACACCCCAGATCTGTGGGCACCGAATTAAGGGTTAAAGTAATTGTAGCGGCAAAGGTATAGGCTGCAAAAGCCAGGCAACAAATAAACACAAATAAGATGATTAGCTTTTTCATATTTTTTCCTCCTTTCACCAACATGTGGATTTTTAAATATTAAAAAAACTCAGAAACCAACCGGCTAAAATTATAATCCATTTTCAGAACTTTTTTACTTTACCTATAAAAACCTAATTTAATCTCTCCAGATAATTCCATCTAATAGATTCAAGTGCATTTTCATCCTTACTTAAAAGTGCACTTACGATATCGCATTGGTAGTTTACAAGCTCCACTGTGAAGTTTTGAAAATTGTCCTTTATGAAAAGCCCGTCATCACCAATGGCCAGAATTAGCCCCTTGCCCTCCCGCTTGTAACATATAACAGGCATATTATCATATTCGAAAACGCTAATCCCTCCATCCACCCAACCGGGATTTATCTTAAGATTCTCACGATTATTAGAGACAAGTGTTTCTTTCATTTTTTTAACCTTTTCCCTGTATGGATCCAAACGGAAGTGAAAGCCAAAGAGATTTGCTATTTGATTAATGCTCGAGCCCAGATTTGCACCTTCAACCAGAAGTAATGAACCGCCTTTTCTTACATAATATTTTATACTATTTTTCTCTTTTTCGCAATATTTTTTGGTCGGAGAGGCAATAATCAAACAGGAAGAACCCTCCAAATCTCCTTTTGTCAGGACCCCTTCATAAAAAATCCTGGAAAAGATATCTATCCTGCCTATATTATAGAGAAGGTTGTCATAGCTTGTTGATGATAGAAATGATTCGCTGTTTCCATAACTCATAGAGTGAAGGGGATTATGGCTTGCATCTATTATTACCTTGTCCGGAAGAGGCTTTATTGGTGCAGGCCTGGGATACGAATAATAGTTTAACGAAACGCTCAAGATATATCCTGCAGACCAGCCTATAATAATGCCGACAATCAAAAGATAAATCAATTTATCTATCCCCGGCCATCTCTTTATCAATACAACCCCCAGGAAGCAGAAGGATAGATACGCAAGCAGGGGAAATGGGTTTCTGCTCCCTTTGCTTCCAAGCCATCCGAACACACCGGCAATAAGGTCCCTGCGGCCGACACTGAACATTAAGTAATTGTTAAAACAGGTGGAATCCGTAAATGCTATTATCTTACCCTTCCCATATCTTGAGCCTGCCATGATACAAAAGCTCCCGAAGACTTCATCCGCGTCTATCTTTGTGTTTCCGAAAAAGTTTTCATAAAAGTAATTTACCTCGTCTGCGAAACTTACATGGGATGAATATATCAAAGGGAAAGCCGGACGGGATATCTTTAAGGAGTCTCCCGTAGCCCAGATAAACCTTTTTGAAAATTGATTAGCCGGATGAATCCTGTAATTTAAAGGATCCGTAATGACCCAGCCCCCGTCTATAAAATAGACCGAGTTTTGTTCGAAACGTATACCGAAATGATTTGAGAGCTCATTTAAGTTCTTATTCATGAAGAATACATCCGTATGGTCCCCAATCAGGAACAGGCTGCCCCCATTTAAGACAAAATCCTTTAATGTATCGATCTCCTCCGAGAAAAATGGTGTTGTGACACATTTTAAGATAAGCACAGGCTGGGTTTCCGGATGTCTCGATTTTATGCTATTGAGCACATCAGGTGTGATTATTGGTGTATTGAACAGTTCCACCCCCTCCAGCCCGGGGTCCATAACAGGCTTATTCGTCATTATTGTAATGGGATAAAAGTGCCTGAGATAATCCAGAAAGGAGTGATAACTATTTTCGGCCATGCTGCCGAAGATCCCGGCATTAAAATCAATAAGAGTGGACTCCCAATCACTATGTATCTCGTCTATGACACAATGAATTTTCCTGGGTTTAGCAAAACCATGAAATACAAAACATAAAGTAAACAGGAAAACGGAACATGTAATGGCGAAAAAAATCCATAGATCCCTTTTAACGAATCTTACAGGAGAGAGATCATAAATCGGATTATTAAATTCAAAAAAAGATGATTCATAGAGAAGAAAAAACCATAATGGTATTAAAAAGACAAAGGAGACGATAGGTATTCTCCAATAAAAAAGATTGAATGTTACTGGCCCGGCAAACATGATATTCGGGGTGATGGCGGAAATGACCGAAAACCTTCCGAGAAGATATATATAATGTATAAGTATACCGCCAATAATGACATATATCTTTCTCCTGGCTTTACCTTTGGCTACCAGAATAAATGCAATAAAACCAAGGACAAAAGCCAGCCAGGGGAAAAATCCCATCTTCATCAGATCGCAGGTTATCTTTTTGCCCTGAAAAAATAATGAACTTACAACTACATCTGCATCCTTTCCGAAGAGTTTTAATAAAAAGGAGACCTGAGACGCAAAGAATCTCGATCCGGTCCCTGGTCTGCCTCTAAAAATATTCATAATAGCCTGGGTAATCCCAAGCCCCAGACTTGACAAAAATAAAAAAGATCCCGCGTTAATGACCGGTTCAATGTCCGTTATCTGGCCTGTTAATATAATACAAGCACTTGTAATAATGAATGTTATTGTAATATATTTAAAGTATATTATCATTATCAGATCCAAAACAAGCAGAGAAATTAGAGGAATAATCCAAACCTTTTTCACAAACCGAAAGGGGGCTTTCTTTTTTTGAAAAAAACCAATGAATAAAAAAATCAATAAACCTGAACATATATAAGGAAGATCATGTATTATCATCCGATTATGTATCTGCAGGGGGGCAAGGACAGTCAATCCCCACCAAAGGACCACAAATAACCATAATCCGATTATTCTTGAAATGATTCTGACAAATTCACCAATCGTGTTTATCCGGCTCTCATTCATTTTTATAAATTTAAAAGTTAGTGTTTGTAAGATAGTGTACTATATTCCAGGCAATCCTTAATTTGTCCGGATCGATTATCTTTTCCTGAAACTCAGTCATATAATTGGCAAAGAAACGATCGTCTCCTATGGCAATGATCCTTCCCTCACCAAACTCTTTAAAATTGATCACAGGAATGCCGTCTATAAATGCGACAGGGAATCCTCCCTGTATCCTGCATGGATTTACCATATTTAATGCAGAGATACCTTCCGTCATTGGATGTGCTATAAATTGCGCCCTGAAATTTCCGTATGGTAAGCGTATAGGAAGACCGAACGGAGATAACACAGGCCTGTTGACGCTTAAAGGATACCTGTCCCTTATCAGACCGAACCTCTCCCATAAGGCGCTGGGGATAGCCCATTTTCTGGGGCCTTCGACAAGAAGAAGCCCCCCGCCGTTCTCTACGAAACAGGATATTGCCTCTATTTCATCATCTGTAAAAGGTTTATTAGGACAAATGATGAAAATGGCCTTATGATCCATAAGCTTTTCGATTGTTACAGGATCATGCTCATCTATAACGGGGAAAAAGCCCGTTCTTATTATCTGTCCTATCAGGCCGTCGATACAGGTATCCTCTTTCTCCCTGTCAACCCAATAGAGGGTGTATTCATTATGATGTGCCATATCTACAAAGACCGTGTCAAATATCTTTTCAGGTTTAGGAAACCGTATTGAATTATATAAGCCGCTAAGCCATACAGAGAAAACGAGTACGGTTATCAAAAACGGCAGTAATATTGAAGGCCATAACCGGCGATATACCATTAAAAAAAGAATAATGGCCATTAGAATTATAATCGTTACCACAAGTGTCCTCTTCTTGGTGTTTCCGTCATTGCAATGATTCAGCCAGTCAAAAACACGAAAGGCAAAGGCCCAATTCTGATAAATGGAGGCATTTTGAAAATAGGATGAATCCCCCATAACAAACACCCGTCCTCTTCCATATAATGAATCCGCTATCAGACATAGATCATTCCTCTTTTCTCCGGGATCGGGTTTTGAGTTCCCTAAATATGCATGAGCATTATTGGCAGGGTCACCAAGGTCGGAAAAGGTGCCGTATTTGGATATAATAACGGGCCTTGCCGGGAAGTCTATATCGATAGATGCCCCAACACTGAAATTAACCCTTTCTAGATCAAAAATTGCAGGGTGGGGCCTGTAACAAAGATTTGTCCTGGAATTTGTCTGTATCCAAATAGTGTCGAAACGAAGTCGTATGCCAAATTGCCCTATGACCGGATTTAAAGCAGAAAGGGTATTACTTATATCCGTATGGTCCCCAATAACCAAAAGGCCCCCTCCGGCGGATACAAACCCCTTTATCGCTTTTATCTCCTCAATCCCATAAGGTCTTGAGGGCATAATAAGGACAAGAATGCTCGAATTTGAGAGTTCATCAGGGTTTATATCCTCTATAAATCCACAATCAAAACTATAGTTCTTGACCAGTTCAACAAGCTTTGCATGGCCAAATTCAGCGCTTCCCTCAATGTCCCTGGTATAATCAATAAAAGGGCTTTCAGTGGTTCCATGCCCTATATCAAAAAGGACCCTTTTATTTTTCGGGGAACCTTTAAAGAAGCTCAGCTTTAAAAACGAAAATATTCCCAACAATATAACCAGTAAAAAACAAAGGATAAAATCAAATGCTCTGAAATCCTTTTCAGAAAAGAACGATTTTGTCCCGGGTAAAATCAAGCCTAAAAGGATACCCAGAAAAATTAATATCAGGCTCATAAAAGAAGAAGGGATGAATCCGTATATCCCTGCTAAAGATAGCGGGGCTAACAAACAGGAGGAGAACATTAAATATTCTTTTATCTTTGAAGGTCTATAGATGAGGGATAGCGCCACAAAGATAAAAAAAGCATCATAGACACTGAAAACAGGCGGTGGAATAAGGCTTCTTCTCAACAAAGCAAGTATACATATTATGGAGGCAAAAAACCATGACCACCAATCCTTGTTAAAATCAAAGAATCCTCGCCATAGAAGAATAAATGATACAAAAATCAGAATTCCTGCAAAAATATTGACCTGGACGGGCAAAAAGATCCTTTTAAAAACCAATAAAGGAATGCCAGTTGATATTATAAGACCTGATGATATCAAGACCTTGGATATTTGTAGTCGATCTACCTTCATGAACTTTATTTTAATTACCCAAAGTTAAAAAGAAAGTTGTTAAAGAAAGTGCATAAGGTGATGGATTTCATTTATAAAAGATTATCATATTATATCTTTTTTTCAAGATCCAAATTGAAGGTGTATCAGGGGGACGAAGGGGGTGTCAGGGGGACGATTGACATATTAACTGTCGTCGGAATCGTCCCCATGACACCCATACCCCCATGACACCCATGCCCCCATGACACCCATGCCCCCCTTATAGGATCTAAAAGTTAAAAAGGAGTGTACAAATCTTTAATACACATTCCTGTTTCCGTGTTACATGACCACCCTCTTGGATAGTTAACCCATTCACCGCACTTTAAGCTTGTCCTCGTTTTCAACTTAATCACCTCCTTTCAATAAAATCTGTTGGATGCTTTTTCCATGTTTAATATAATAGACATAAAACTACAACAATTTTCCTTTCAATTTAAAGAAGTATTAAGCATATGGCTAGTGCACTTCCCTTTTTAACCCCCAACTTGACATAAATCTTAAAAGATGTTATCAAAATGGTAATTTTAATAGCTTAATTTTTATGAAGGAGGGAAGGTTATGATCTGGGATGAGGAATTCGAAACCCTGCCGCAGGAAGCAATGCAGGCTGTTCAACTGAAACGTCTCCAGCAGGTTGTCCAGAGGGTCTATAATACTGTTCCTTTCTATAAGAGGGTTTTTGACCAGGCAGGGGTGAAGCCGAATGATATAAAGTCCATGAAGGATTTGTCAAAACTTCCTTTTACTATAAAAGATGATCTAAGGGAAAACTATCCGTTCGGCATGTTTTCCGTACCCATGAGCGAGGTAGTCAGGATTCACGCCTCATCTGGAACAACCGGAAAACCCACTGTAGTGGGGTATACAAAAAGGGATATAAACACTTGGGCTGAATTGATGGCAAGGACACTTTCCTGCGGGGGTGTAACAAAGGGGGACATCGTACAAAATGCTTATGGATATGGGCTTTTCACCGGAGGTCTCGGCGCGCATTATGGAGCTGAGCGGATTGGGGCTTCGGTTATTCCCATGTCAGGGGGCAATACAAAAAAACAGATCATGATCATGCAGGACTTTGGCTCCACGGTTCTGACCTCCACTCCGTCTTACGCCCTTTTTCTGGCTGAGACCGCAGAGGAGATGGGTGTCGATTTTAAAGCCCTCAAGTTGAGGGTGGGAATATTCGGAGCAGAGCCATGGTCTGATAATATGAGAAAAGAGATAGAAGGGAAACTGAACATAAGCGCCATCGATATATACGGATTAAGCGAGGTGATAGGTCCGGGTGTGGCATCTGAGTGTGAAGAGGCAAAATCCGGGCTCCATGTCTTTGCAGACCATTTTATACCGGAGATCATAAACCCTCAAACGGGAGAGGTGCTCCCATACGGGGTAAAAGGAGAACTGGTATTTACCTGTATCACCAAGGAGGCATTCCCGCTTATCCGTTATCGCACAAGGGACATAAGCGCACTTCATCCTGAGCCCTGCCGGTGCGGCAGGACGCTTGTTCGTATGGACAGGGTAAGCGGCCGCTCGGACGATATGCTTATTATCAGAGGAGTTAATGTATTCCCATCCCAAATCGAAAGTGTCATAATGGATATAGAGGGTTTAGAACCCCACTATATGATTATTGTGGACCGGGAAGGCTCATTGGATACCCTTGAGGTCCAGATAGAGGTCAATGAAAAGCTCTTTTCCGATGAAATAAAGACCTTGGAGGCCATGGAGAAAAGGATTGCAAAGGACATTAAGGAAATGCTGGGCGTAACGGCCAAGGTAAAGCTTGTCGAACCCAAGAGCATTGAAAGGAGCATGGGCAAAGCAAAAAGGGTTATTGATAAAAGGAAGATTTGAGGGAATCTTTTTACGGAGCTATAATCTTCATTATATTGATTCTTTTTTTATATTAAATCATTAAATGAAAGGTGGAAAAATGAAAGTTCAACAAATCTCCATCTTTTTGGAAAACAAATCAGGCAGATTATCCGAGGTCACCCGCATCCTTGGAAATAACGGTATAAACATCCGGGCGCTCTCTCTTGCAGATACAACGGATTTTGGAATTCTCAGGCTCATAGTAAATGACGCGGATAAGGCCAACAGGGTGCTCAAGGAAAACGGCTTCACGGTGGGAAAGACCGATGTCATTGCTGTAGAGGTAAAAGACAAACCCGGCGGGCTTGCCAAAATACTTGAAATCCTCAACAGGGAAAATATCAATGTGGAATATATGTATGCTTTTGTGGAGCGGAGCCGGGACAATGCGGTTATTATCTTCCGTTTCGATGATCAATTTATAGACAGGGCTATCACCCTTCTGAAGGATGCGGGCATCACTGTTCTGGAAAACGAGAAGGTTTACAACCTCTAGCATTAATTAATCCAAACATTTTAACCCACAGCAAAGGAGGAAAGGGGGAGAAATGGTAAACAGGAAGACCGTTTTATTTATAGTTTTTTTGGTTATCCTTTGTTTTGGAATCTGCCGGGTCAGCAATGCAGCCAGGGAGCCTTACAAAATCGGCGCTATCTTTTCCATTACAGGGCCCGCGTCATGGCTTGGGGAGCCAGAGCGGAATACGGCTAAAATGATCGCCGATAAAGTGAACGCTGAGGGGGGAATCAACGGACATCCTATCGAACTGATCATTTATGATACAGAGGGAGATGAGACAAAGTCAGTCCTGAACGCAAAGAAACTCATAGAAAAAGACAAAGTGCTCGCGATTATCGGACCTTCCCGTAGTGGTTCCAGTCTTGCAATAATACCAACTATTGAAGAAGCGAAGGTCCCCAATATCTCCTGCGCGGCCTCAGCCCAGATCGTTCAGCCTGTGGAGGAGAGGAAATGGGTATTCAAGACCCCTCAATCCGATATTCTTTGCGCTGAAGCCATGTTTGATTACATGCTGAAAAGGGGTATTACAAAGATCGCCATTATTACCGTGTCCAGCGGTTTTGGAGACAGCGGGAAACAAGCCCTTCTGGACGCTGCTGTAAACAAGGAGATACAGATCGTTGCCAAGGAGAGCTACAGCGGCAAGGATACGGATATGACAGCGCAGTTGACCAAGATCAAAGGGACGGACGCGCAAGCCATAGTCAACTGGTCTATCGGCCCCACCCAGGTTATCGTTACAAAGAATGTTCATCAATTGGGCATCAAGATCCCTCTTTTTCAGAGCCATGGTTTCGGGAGCACCAAAAACATAGAGCAGGCAGGCGAGGCAGCGGAAGGTGTACTTGCCCCTATCGGAAGACTCCTGGTTGCTGATCAATTGGCGGATTACCATTATCAGAAAGCGCTTCTCATGAATTACAAAAAAGAATATGAATCCAAATTTGGAGGAGAGGTAAGCACCTTTGGCGGACATGCCTATGACGCCATGTATATGTTGATAAACGCCCTGAAGGAAGTG
Source organism: bacterium (assembly GCA_049472335.1). GTDB lineage: Bacteria > SZUA-182 > SZUA-182 > DTGQ01 > JAFGSM01 > JBLIRM01. The sequence goes on from JBLIRO010000036.1 coordinate 40,520, forward strand.
GGACCAGACAGGGCCAAGATCAGGGATTACATAGAAAATATGAGAGGTTTTATCGGCACGGCGGGGTTGTTTAATTTTTCACCACTCGATCATAATGGTTTAACCTCAGAAGCCTTTGAGGTACTTACAGTCAAAAATGGTAAATTTGTGATTGCTGATTAGGATTTTTCTATCAATTGCCTCTCATTACTCAGATACTTCAGTTTTGTTTTACCGGGCTGACCATCGGGAGCATCTTCGCGATGGTCGGCCTCGGTTTTAATATCATTTATAACGCCACAGATATCATCAACTTTGCCCAAGGGGAGTTTGTTATGATCGGGGGGATGATAATGATCTCCCTGACCAAAGGGCTGAGAATTCCCATGATCCCGGCATTTTTCTTTACCATCATAATTGTAGCGATAATCGGGATACTTCTGGAGAGGCTGGCCATAAATCCCCTGACAAACCCTTCCATAATCACGTTGATCATTATCACAATAGGTGCATCCATTGTGTTTAAAGGTCTGGCAATGCTTGTATGGGGAAAGGACACCTTTATTTTGCCTGCCTTTACAGGGGAAAAACCAATCATTGTCGGAGGTGCGGTAATTATTCCCCAATCTTTGTGGGTCCTGGGTATAACTCTACTTGTGGTCATAGGCCTGGCAATATTCTTCGAAAAGACCCTTATGGGCAAAGCTATGAGGGCTTGCGCCACAAACCGGAAGGCTGCCGGCCTCATGGGAATTAATGTCAAGCATATGGTGATGTTATCCTTTGCTCTAAGCGCTGCCATAGGCGCAGTAGCAGGAGTCATTATAACACCTATCTCATTAATGGATTATCAACGCGGGACTATGCTGGGAATCAAGGGTTTTGCCGCCGCGATTTTGGGAGGGCTGGGAAGCGGGGCCGGGGCCGTGATAGCCGGTTTCCTGATCGGTGTCATGGAGTCCATGGGAGCCGGATTCATTTCATCAGGATACAAAGACGCCATAGCACTTGTCGTGCTCCTGTTGGTGCTGTTTTTTAAACCGACAGGCATTATGGGTCGCTCTGAGCTAAGATAAAAGATCCAATGAACAAAAAAAATATATCTATATTTATATTCGTTCTGATCTCACTGATCCTCTTTCCAATACTGGTCCGCAACAAATATTACATCAGCGTAATGGTGGTGGTGGGTTTCAATACCCTCATAGTTATAGGTCTTTGTATGCTGATGGGTTATGCGGGACAGATATCCTTAGGGCATGCCGCCTTTTATGGTCTCGGAGCGTATTCAACGGGTGTTCTTTGTACGAAATTCCATTTCAATCCCTGGCTCGCATTACTATGCGGCATTATGTTTACTGGGCTAATCGCCTATTTGATAGGCGTTCCGTCCCTCAAGCTGAAAGGACATTATCTGGCCATGGCCACCCTGGGATTCGGGGAGATCGTATTTATTGTGTTCAATGAGCTTTCGTATCTTACTGGCGGACCTTCCGGGATGACAAGCATCCCCAGGCTTTCTGTCTTCGGCTTTATGCTGAACACCGATTTGCGTTTTTATTGCTTTATATGGACAATCATTCTGATAATCATAATACTTTCTATAAATATCGTTAATTCCAGAGTAGGGAGGGCCTTGATGGCAATACACGGCAGTGAGAGCGCTGCGCTCGGGGTGGGAGTCAATGTCTCGAGCTTTAAGGTCCAGATATTTGTCCTGAGCGCTGTTTTCGCATCTGTTGCGGGAAGTCTTTACGCCCATTTTGTAACATTTATAAGTCCAAGCTCTTTCGGTTTCATACAATCGATTATACTGGTTACCATGGCAGTAATTGGCGGAATGTCGGATATATGGGGCGCGTGCCTGGGAGCCTTTATCCTGACCATATTGCCGGAATATCTCCATGTATTTCATGATTACGAGATCCTCATCTTTGGCACGACCCTCATGATTATTATGGTACTAATGCCAAAAGGGCTGTTTGTGGGCTCCATTGAAGGAATAAAATGGATAAAATGCAGGATTTTTAAGAGGGAAAATGAATCCGATACTGTCAGCGTTTAATATCAGAAAGGAATTTGGCGGCCTTGTGGCGGTTGACAATGTGACCCTGGATATATACGAAGGGCGCATCCAGTCCCTTATAGGCCCCAATGGCGCTGGGAAAACAACCATCTTTAATCTTATTACGGGATTTTCCCCTTTAACCTCAGGAAAGATCCATTTTTGCAGCAAACGTATAGACGGAAAGAAGCCATATCGTCTGGTTTTTATGGGAATTGCCCGAACGTTTCAGAATGTATTGCTATTTGGGAACATGACAGTCCTGGAAAATGTAATGGTGGGCCGTCATTGCAGATCAAGATGCTCGATGATCAGCTCCGCCCTCAGATTTCCCTGGGTATTTAAAGAAGAGAGGGAAATCAGGGATAACGCAATGGACCAGCTTAAGTTCGTGGGGCTTGAGAAAAGGGCAGGGGAACAAGCCGGAAGCCTTCCATTCGGAGAACAGAGGGTCCTGGAGATAGCCCGGGCTTTGGCCACTGAACCAAAATTGATTCTGCTGGATGAACCTGCTGCCGGCCTTAATACCCATGAGACAGAGAATCTTGCCGGACTTATTCAGCAGATAAAGGAGAAAGGTGTTACAGTGTTTCTTGTGGAGCATGATATGAGTCTTGTAATGGACATATCCGATCATATCATGGTTCTGAATTACGGGGAAAAGATTGCAGAGGGGACTCCCAGGGAGATCCAGAACGATCCTCTAGTTATCGGGGCGTACCTGGGTGAGGAGCTGTAGGCATGCTTAAGGTCGTGAGTGTCAGCTCATACTATGGGGCCATTCAGGCGCTGAAAGGGATCTCGATACATATTGAGGAAGGTGAGATAGTAACCCTTATCGGAGCGAACGGAGCAGGCAAGACAACTACACTCAATACCATATCGGGCCTGTTGCATCCGAAGAAGGGACAAATATTCTTTCAGGACAGGGAAATTACCCGTTATCCCCCTGAAAGGATCGTCAGGATGGGGATCTCCCAGGTCCCTGAGGGAAGACAGATCTTTGCGACCATGTCTGTCATGGATAATCTGCTCCTGGGTTCTTATCACCGCTATGGGAGAAAAACAAAAGGCCTGATATATAAGGATATAGAAGGGATATTCGAGCTTTTTCCGATCTTGAAGGAGAGGATTAAGCAAAAGGCCGGCACATTGAGTGGCGGTGAACAACAGATGCTGGCCATAGGTCGCGCGCTGATGTCGCGGCCCAAGATACTCCTGCTGGATGAACCTTCTATGGGACTCGCCCCTTTGGTGATAAAGGAGATCTTCAGCAGGATTAAAGCATTGAGGGAGGAGGGCACAACCATTCTACTTGTTGAACAAAACGCGAAGGCAGCCCTGAATATTGCTGACCGAGGCTATGTAATGGAAACAGGTAAGATCGTTTTTCAGGAAACAACGGAACAATTAAAAGAAAATCGTGAGGTTCAAAGGGCCTATCTGGGAAAAGGCTATAAAGAGGTGTGGGAGTAATGGAGGGAAAAAGGAATGAAGATCTGGGACCCCAAAAATGAGTGTATGCCCAGGGAGGATATTGCTCAGCTTCAGCTAGAAAGGCTCCAATCCCTGGTAAATAGATGTTATAAAAATGTCGCCTTTTATCGCAAAAAATTCGATGAAAAGCAGATCGATCCGGAAGCTGTGCAATCCATGGATAACCTTAAACAGCTCCCGTTCACGACAAAAAACGATCTCAGGGACAGCTATCCCTATGGGATGTTTGCCGTTCCTCTGAGGGAAGTAGTAAGGATACATTCCTCATCAGGCACTACGGGAAAGGCCACTGTCGTGGGATATACCAGAAATGACATAAGACTTTGGAGCAATCTCGTCGCGAGATTTTTAACCGCAGGCGGTGTAACCAAAGATGACGTGATCCAGATCGCCTTCGGATACGGGCTGTTTACTGGAGGTTTCGGGCTTCATTACGGGGCCGAGAGAATAGGGGCCTCCGTCATCCCCGCATCGAGTGGCAATACAAAACGCCAGATCCAGATAATGAAGGACTTCAAGACAACGGCCCTTGTCTGCACACCGTCCTATGCACTGTATATTGCTGAGGTTATGGATGAAATGGGTGTTGATCCCAAGCCCTTGTCCTTAAAACTGGGTCTTTTCGGATCAGAACCCTGGTCGGAGAGCATGAGACAGCAGATCGAGGAAAGGCTTTATATAAGCGCCACTGACAATTATGGCCTTAGCGAGGTTATAGGCCCCGGTGTCTCGGGAGAATGTGAGTATAAAAACGGTCTGCATATCTTTGAAGACCATTTTATCCCGGAGATTATAGATCCTACTACGGGCGAATCTTTACCCATTGGAGCCAGGGGTGAGCTTGTGCTCACGACCCTTACGAAAGAGGCCTTCCCTTTAATTCGCTACCGCACCGGGGATATCACGCAGTTTACCGATGAGCCGTGCGCCTGCGGCAGGACTCTGATCCGTATGCGGAAGGTCTCCGGCAGGACAGACGATATGCTTATTATCAGGGGAGTAAATGTCTTCCCTTCACAGGTTGAAGAGGTCCTTATGGGGATCGAGGGTACGGAGCCTCATTACCAGATTATCGTGGACCGAAGAAACGCCATGGATGAACTGGAGATATGGGTGGAGGTTGAAGATAATATCTTCTTTGATGAGATGAAACGCCAGCAGGAGTTAATCGACCTTATTCACAGGGAAATATCTTCCGCCCTGGGGGTAAGCGCCAGGATAAAACTGGTCGAGCCGAAAAGCATCGAACGAACGACAGGAAAATCTAAAAGGGTGATTGACAAAAGACAGATATTTGATAATAAGCCAGAATCAAATAATAGATAATTTCTCTTATTTCGAATCAAAACAGATAACTCAGGCTTAACTGGCCAAATGTCTCTACAATTTCCAATTCGTGAAAGGGAAAATCTTTTTCTGCCTTTCCATCTTTGTCAGGATCATAAAGGAATGGTTTATCGGCGATCCGTGTCTTTTCCCATATATATCCTAAAGCAACAGAAAAAGAGTCCCAGTTTTTAACGATTTGTATGCCGGTTACGATGGCGGAGCCTGATGTGTGTCCATTGACAGGATATATCTCATCACCTCCCCCTGAAAAATCATGATAATCGGCATTTGCTTTTACCGCAAGGAAGCTCCAGCCAACGACCAAGCTACATTCTGTCTCTAATTTGGGCAGCTCAATAAAAAATCCCATATGGGGTGTTATCCCGATAGTTGTGACAGCTTGATTGCCGGAAATATACTGAATGATGTTGGGATCTGTGACTATATTTTCGTTTAATCCCTTTCGTTCAAATTTAAAACGTTTGTACCCCAATCCGCCTCCGAAAAAAGGTTTGACACGAATCCTTTCTTTGCCTGAAGAATAGGTATATGGGGTAACAAACGCCTGTACATCGAAGGTTCCGCCATTTATCTCCAGTCGATTCTCATGAATGGGACCCACTGTCCATTTCTCTGTTTCTTCTCCGGTTTCGAAAAAACCCCATTTGAATGAAACACGGAGGGGATATCCCTCTTTTTCAAGATCCATCCCCAAGCCAAAATGCCTTCTGCTGTTCTTCGAATCGGATTGAACCAGAGCATCCTTTGTTTTGATCTCAAAATCACCGAATCCTCCCTGTATATAAAGCATCGTATCAGCATGAATAACTCTCGGGGACAAAAAAAAGAGGGATTGGAGAAAGATGATAGTAAGCAAAATAAGAAGGCCCGATATCTTGAATCCATATTTACATCGGACAGCAAATATAATAGGTCGCAATATCATCCTTTTAATCATTATTTAGTTGATCACCTCGTATATGACTTTAGAAAATCAGCTAAGACACAAACTATTATCATATTCACGGCTATTTATCAAGCAGGGATGAGGGTCTCTTTTGAAATATGGACTTGTTGGCAACAAAAAATCTTTGCCATCTGATGCAATTCTAGATATAATTAATCAGCAATTTTATATCAGTAATAATAAGCATGTTTAAGCAGTCTATAGTGTATGCATCAATGGCACATACATTTATCAAATGTATATTCGATTTCCGGTTAAAAAAAGGCATTATCCCCATGAAATGTTTTCGTTTAAATTTTTTCTAATATAAACATGAAATTAACCATCTTTTGGAGACTTATCATAGGTTATCTTGTAATATTTATGCTGGCAATGGCAATGACCACCTATACCATTGTTCAGCTTCGTCAACTGGAAGATGCCACAAGATCCATCCTTATGATAGATAATCTTTTGATAAACTATGAGCAAAAGCTTTCTGACAGCCTAATGTCAATGATAAGATATGAAAAAAAATTTATTATAATCAGGGATAATGGTCTGTATAACCATTTTCTACAGTCAAAAAGTGATTTTGAAAAAAATCTCGAGGAAATAATGTCCATAGGAGACATTCCTGATACCAAGGCGCAATTGAAAAAAGTGAAAGACTTTTATCAACACTATAAATCCTCTTTTGATGAAGAAGTGGTTTATGTGAACTCCGGGAAGGAATACCCCGCCAATAAATTCAGAAAGGAAAAAGAAGCCGCCGTCAATGGAATGATGGATGCCCTCAAGGAATTAAGAGGTTATTATCAACACAATACCTATGACAAGATCAAGAAATTAAACCTAGTCGAGGCCAAAGCGCGCAAGGTCGCTATACTCATTGCTTTTGGCTGCCTTGTCTTTGGAATAGTGATCTCTATCTATATTACTATAGGCATTACAAGGCCTCTTTCCATCATCAAGAAGAAAACGAGAGAGATCGCCAATGGAAATTTCAGGAGTGATCTTATAGTTTCCTCCCCTCCCGAAATCAGGGAATTAACGGAGGCCTTTAATTCAATGTGTTCCAAGCTGCAGGAAATAGACAAAATGAAGTCCGATTTTTTCTCATTAATGTCACATGAGTTACGAACCCCACTCACTACAATCAAAGAAAGCACAAACCTGTTTATTGAGGGATTAAATGGCGGAGAGACAATAGATAAGAAAAAAAGGCTTTTGGCAATCATTAACGAGGAATGTAATCGTTTGATCAACCTGGTTAATTCATTATTAGACCTTTCAAAGATGGAAGCGGGAATGATAGAGTATAATTTTACCCAGGCGGATATTGTTTCTTTGATTAAAAAGGTTACCCTAGAGATGGAGCCTCTGGCAAAAACAAAAAATATCAAGATACTCACAAAGACCAATAATCGGTTGCCTCCCGTTAAAGCGGATTGTGACAGACTACTCCTGGCCATGAGAAATCTTATGGGCAACGCTTTGAAGTTTACGCCCAATGGGGGTAATGTGAGTATATCTGCCCAGCCGAATGAACATGGATTGATGGTTTCTGTTGCAGATACAGGAATTGGCATATCCGAAGAAAAGTTGTCCGTAATCTTTGATAAATATAAACAGGCTACCCTGGCCAGTCCCAATAAGATTGTAGGGAGTGGATTGGGTTTATTCATTGTAAAGGAAATTATAAACGCTCATGGAGGTGAGGTATGGGCAAAAAGTACTTTGGGAAAAGGCAGTACCTTTACCTTTGTTTTACCTTTCTGATCTTTTTTTTGTTGGCTTGCGCAACCATAAAAAATGCTAGAAACAAGCACACCGTATACGAACGTCTCCAACATAGCCAGGCCCTTCTTACTAAAAGGGATTTCAAAAGCGCCCTGAAGGAGAACCTGGATATATTGTCCTCCTCTGATGGAGCCTCATACAAAGACAGTGTCCTGTTCAATACAGGTCTTATTTATGCCCATTATGATAATCCTGAAAAGGACTATAATGAATCGAACAGATATTTTGAAAAAATCATTCATGAGTATCCTCAAAGCAGTTTAGCTGAACAGTCAAGGATATGGACAGGAGTGCTCAAAGAAATCAGTGAAAAGAAAATCAAGAATGAAGAAAAGACAAATGACCTGAAAATTGAAGAACCTTCAATAGCTGAAAAGCATCTTGACCGCGGCAGGGAACTCCTTGCACTTGGCGATTATAAAAAGGCTCTGGAGGAAAACAGGAAGGTATTGTCCCTGACGGATGAAAAAAACATACTTAAAGACGATGCCCTCTTCAATATAGGCCTTATCTATGCTCACTATGGCAACCCTGAAAAGGATTATAAAATGTCTCGCATGTCCTTCAAGGATCTGATTAAAGATTATCCTCAAAGCCCTCTGATTTTGCAGGCAAAGATATGGCTGGGTGTATTAAATGTAATCGAGAGGGAAAAGCAGGTGGATATCGAGATTGAAAAGAAGAAAAAGGAGTTGATAAGATAACATTGGCAACACCCTTGGGAAAGATATTAGTGGTTGATGATGACAGCAACCTTCTAGAGGTGCTTAAGATGAGACTTGAATCTGCAAAATATGAAGTCGTTAGCGCCCTGAGAGAAGAGGATGCTATAAATGCAGTCAAGAATCAGACCTTTGACCTGTCCATTCTTGATCTGCAGCTTGACGATCATGACGGGATATCGCTTATGGAGGATATTCATAGAATAAGCCCTGATATCCCTATAATCATTCTCACCGCATACGGAAGCATTGAAAGTGCTGTGGAAGCGATAAAAAGAGGGGCCTACAACTATCTCACCAAGCCCTTCGATCATATAGATCTGCTTATCCAGATTGAAAAGGCGCTTGAAAACAGAAAACTAATTTCTGAAATCAAGAGACTCAAAGGACTTTTGGAAAAGAAATACGATTTCGCGAATATCATAGCATCGAGTGAAAAGATGCAGAGGATATTAGCTCAAGTATCACTCATTGCCAAAATCGAATCCACAATATTTATTTATGGTGAAAGCGGCACAGGCAAAGAGATTATTGCCAGGGCGATTCATCTCGGTAGCAACAGGAAAGACAAGCCCTTTGTTGCGATAAACTGTGCCGCCCTTCCGGAAAGCCTTCTTGAAAGCGAGCTTTTTGGTTATGAAAAAGGCGCTTTTACAGGGGCGTTACAGAATAAAAAAGGTCTTTTCACTCAGGCTCATGAAGGGACTATCTTTCTGGATGAGGTAGCGGATATGCCACTTTCTCTCCAGAGCAAGATACTCAGGGTGCTGCAGGAGATGCAATTCTATCCCGTGGGCAGCAAAGAACCGATTGAAGTAGATGTCCGGGTAATCGTGGCCACCAATAAGGACCTGAAAAAGGAGATCAAAGAGGGACGATTCCGTGAAGATCTATTTTACAGGATTCATGTTATACCGATTAATTTACCCCCTTTAAGAGAAAGAAAGGAAGATATCCCTCCCCTGGTGGAACATTTCCTGAAAAAATTCAATAAAAAGATGGGGAAAAATGTCAAAGGTCTGTCTCCCCTGGCAATGCAAAGGCTTATGATACATGATTGGCCCGGCAATGTGCGCGAGTTGGAAAATACCATCGAGTTTGCAATGGCAATGACACAACAAAATGTCATAACCGATGATCTTATCTTACAAACGAGCGGCCGGCCAACCGAACAAATAAAATCCTTGAGAGAGGCCAAGGCGGCCTTTGAAAAAAGCTATCTCATTTACCTTCTTGAGATTACAAAAGGGAACGTGAGCAAGGCATCGGAGCTTGCCGGTAAATACCGGGCTGATTTCTATAGCCTGCTGAAAAAGTACAAATTAACTCCGAACAACTACAAGAAAAATTTGTAAAAAAATAATATAAAAAATGATCTTCTTGGATAATAATTAGGATATTAATATTATTAGTCTATTACCTGTTTGAAAAATCATACAAAGCTAACTCATTATAATTTATATATAAATTCACATCCTTTTATCTCTATTTGTTAATAGTTGATATAGGAAAATTCATACAAAATTCATTCTTCAATAAATAAATATTTGAGATTTTTTTATAAAAAATCATTAATTTCAAACAATTAATAAAAGAGGCAGATTCCAGGCATATATTTTGCTTTTAATGCCTTAAAATTTTTCACGATCTTGTAACATTTATTTGTTCAAAATCGGACTCTCTTTTTTAATCTTAGCCATGTCAGGGCTTGAAATATTGAGAGCGAGCTTAAAAATAATTGTAAATAAATTTTTCCCTTTGTTGTCAATATATCAAGATCTGACATGGCTAAAATCTATTTAAAACAACTAGAATATTTTATGATTTTTATATATAATTTTAATTTAATAGATAAATTATTCAACAAGTTAAATAAACTGCATAAGATTTAAATTTTTATAAGCGTCTTTTTCTATTTGGACTAAAGTCAGAATTTATTCCATATAGGAGAAAAAAGATGTAATAGATTTTTAAATATTATCCTTTTTATAATAATTTTTCATACTCTTGTTAAAACAGAATATATAAAAACAGCTACGTACTTTTGGAAGGAGACACACATTCATGTTAAACTTTCACAATTCAACTCGTTTTCACATCCAGATTTTCAGATTAAAAGTTATTTTTTTAATCATTCTTATATTTTCTCTTTTTATAATTCCCCAAAATGTCCATTCAGTTATTTTTGAACTAGACTGGGATTTTCCAGAAGAATTACAGTCACAAATTATTGGCTACAGGGTCTTTTTCCGTAAGAAAGGAGAAGATTATAATATAGAAAATAATGTGCAAGAATTTTCTGCCCTATATGATACAAACTGTTCCATTACTCTCCCGGGTGACGATCCCAATTACTGTTTTTCGATAACGGCCTTTTATGGCCCAGGTAATGAAAGTCCCAAATCCAATGAAGATTGTTATGACCCGAATTCACTATTTTTATTACCCCCTGTTGACGATACCATTATGGATTGCACTATTTATGAAGATGCAGAAGATGGATATACAACAGGATGGATCATTTATGACAAAGATCCTTCAGGTGCTTCTATCAGCAATGTTTACGATAATGATCGTCAAAGCCGTGTTATTGAGCTTTCACGTGTATATAGAGACTATAATTACCTCTTACAAAAATCAGACGGGAGCAAGTGGAATAATTCGAGTCAATTTATAGCTAAATGGAGCATGAAGTATTCCATGTATTTTATAATTTACTTTAATGTTACAACAACAACAGGAGATAAATCTCTTTTCTATACGCCGGATGATTTTGATGCACTTGGATTGGGGAATTATATTCATAACGGTCTGGGCTCAGATG
>JBLIRO010000037.1:0-48888 GCA_049472335.1 bacterium
AAGTATGTTTATGTATGTTATAAATGTTATAAAATATCCAAAAAAGGATGAATATATGGAAAAGGAATTTTTAACATTAAAAGAAATTTCAGAACTTCTTCGTATGAGCCAAACTCAAATAGTGAGAATGGCGAAATCTGGGAAGATACCTAGTTATAAGATTGGAGCAAGAAGGCTTTTTAAAAGAGAAGAAATTGACAAATGGCTTGAAAATTATAAAGACATAAAAAAGTAGTCGGTCCCAAGTGATATCTAGCACATATCACTTGGAACCTGGCCGTACCAGTCCAAACCGGAGTCCTACTGGCACGGTTGATATAATCTACCAAACGGACTCCTCCTTGTAAAGGAGGTCCATCATGAAAGGCTGTAGGCCACTCTCCAATGATGAGCTGAAAAAGGCTCTCAAATCTTTTGAAGATATTAATCGCATCCGCAAAAAAACATATTTTGCTTTAGGCTGTAACACTGCCTATAAATGTTCCGGAATCCTTCCTTTACACGTAAAAGATGTATGTCAGTATGGCTGTGTCATTGAAACTTTCACCATTCAGCACAAAAACACAAAATCCAAAAAGAAGATTCGAAGAAAGATATTGCGAGGATGAAATCGCAATTTGATTCGTTGCTGTCAAAAAACATGGACTATTTAATATTTGCTTTAGATGAATTGAGGAGATATGAAACATCAAAATCTTGCTCAGGAAATTAAATCCCGTATCAATATCATAAATCTAATTGAGGATTTTGGAGTTAAATTAGATAAATCAGGCAGTTTTTACAAAGGACTGTGTCCGTTTCATAATGATACTCAGGCAAGCCTTTCAGTAAATCCAAATAAACAACTGTTCAAATGTTTTGGCTGCAATGCTGCTGGAGACATTTTCAATTTTTACATGAAAAAAGAAAATGTCGATTTTAATACAGCACTTGCAAGACTTGCCGAGAAAATCGGACTTAAACTGACAGGGAAGAAAAAAACTGATTATGGCTGCAAACTCAGTGATTATGCAAATTTAAAACAATTGCCAATCGAATTTCTTATGTCATTGGGGCTCAAACAAACTCACCATTTCGGCAAGCCTATCATGGTAATACCTTATTTAAACGAAGACGGCAAACCTTTCTCTATTCAGTATAGAGAAGCATTATACAAATCGGACGGCAAAGACAATAGATTCAGATTTCAGAAAGGTCAGCATGTTTTTCTTTATGGTGTCTGGCGATTAAAAGAATTCAAAAAAGATTATGTTGTATTGGTTGAAGGTGCATCTGATTGTCATACATGTTGGTATAAAGGTATACAAGCAGTAGGTATACCAGGTGCAAGTTCTTGGCAAGAAGAATGGGCCAAATATTTCGAGGGCTTTCAAAAGATTTATTTTTGGGAAGAACCGGATTCCGGAGGTAAAACAGCTTATGAGAAGCTTAATAAATCATCATTGAAAGACCGCTTATTACGAATAAAGCATGATAGCTGTAAAGATGCGAGCGAATTATATTTATCTGACAAGGATAATTTTGTTGAAAATTTTAATATTGTTCTTGATTTGGCAGAACCTTGGCCTGATCAAAATAACTCTAAAGTAGATGAAAAGCCTGAAAAAGAAGAGCAGGGAAAGACAAAGCCGGATTCAAAATCAAAGATATTAATAAATTTAGTCCTATCAGATCCTAAAATTGTTCTTTTTCACGATGAAAAACAATCAGGTTATGCACAGTTGGATAATCAAATAATATTGCTCAGGTCAAGACTTTTTAAAAATTATATAAGAAAGAAATTATGGGAATTATTAAATGATACATGTAGTGAAGAATCATTAAAATCAGCCATAGGAGTTCTAGAAGCAAAAGCCATATTCGATAATGAATTGCATGAACTATTTGTCAGGACAGCACAGAAAGACGACAAATATTTCTATGACCTTGGAGGGGGGAGAGTTGCATGTTTTGAAAAAGGTAGGGATTGGACGATACTCGACCACACACCTATCCTGTTTAGGTCTTTTTCTCATCAGAAAGATCAAGTTATGCCAAAGGAGCCGGGTGATATAAAGAAGGTATTAAGATATTTAAATTTCACTGATGAGAAACAAAAGTTACTGTATTTATGCTATTTGGTGACTTGTCTAGTGCCAGACATTCCACATCCTATTATTGTGATAACTGGTGAACAAGGCTCAGGCAAGACAACATTTTTTAAAATAACAAAGCCTATAATTGACCCATCACATGTAAAAACTGTCAGTACTTTCTCTGATGGACGTGAGTTTGTACAGGCAGCATTTCATCACTATTTAATGTTTCTGGATAATCTGACTCACCTTTCTAAGTGGCAGGAAGATGCCCTATGTCGATTCAGTACTGGTGAAGGATTTACAAAAAGAGAATTATTTTCTGACGATGATGATATTTTCTATTCGTTTAGAAGATGTGCAGGCATAAACGGTATAAATCTTGTCACAGACAGACCTGACGTATTAGATAGGTCAATTATATTTTCCATGGACCATATCAATGAATCAAAAAGAAAAAGTGAAAGAAAAATAATACAAGAGTTTGAGAAAGACCTGCCTTATATTCTTCAAGGCGTGTTTGATACATTCTCAAAAGCGATTGAGTCCGTGGATAATATTGTACTCAATTGCAAGCCAAGAATGGCTGACTTTTCGATATGGGGTTCCGCTATCGCTAAGGTACTAGGATATGAGCAAGGAGAGTTTTTAGATGCCTATAAAGAGAACATCAACATGCAGAACCAGGAGGCAATAGATGCATCTCCTATTGGAAAGGCAATTATTAACTATATGGACGGCAAAAGTGAAACAGAATGGGAAACACCGGATTTTCTTTTATCGCTTTTAAAAGACGAGGCTGAAAGGCTAAAGATTGATATATCTCAGAAGTATTGGCCTAAAGATGCAAGATGGTTGTGGCGCAGGATTAAAGAAGTATCCACAAATTTAAGAGCAATGGGTATAGTGGCAAAAAGAGATGATGCTAAAAAGGGAACAGAAGGCAGGTTAATTAAATTAGAGCGTATTATCTCAAAGAATTCTGGAAATGATGTCTCTGTTGTCTCTAATGCTTTAAAACAAAAAAATCAAAACGTTATTAAAGACAATACAAGTTTTGATGTTGTCTCTGATATATCTGATATCGAGCTTAGAGATGACACGACAGAGAATAAAGACGACACAAATTTCGATATTGTCTCTGATAACTTATTGTAAAAATAATGCATCGGACAATAAAGACAACAAAGACATCATTAAAGGTATCACAAAAAGAACTGTTAAAAGATGCTTAGGGCAATTAACAATTTTGATATGAAACAGTGTAATGGCCCTGTGAAAGCGGGGACAGATCCTGATCTTTATAGACAATTCATTAACTTGCATGAAGCTATCTTTTCCAATTTGACATCCCTTTTTGGAAGGTTGCATAATGTATCGCAACCGGAAGAAGGGGGGATGTGTATGAAAGGAAAAGTACGCACAAAACAGAAATGTGTTAAATGCAATGGTAAATACGAAGAAGGCATCATATTAAATCAGGCTGATTTGTGGTGTCCAAAATGTTTAACACATCCGACACGTTATTTTGTGGATATTTGCTGGAAACGGCAATATAAGCTTTATTCAGATCAAAACGGGAGAATCTTGGGCAGTTACGAGCTTGCATCAAGACTACTCAATGAAATAAGGCAAAAGATTGACAAGCACACATTTGATCCGAAGGATTATATCACAAGCACTATCAAACCGCTTCAATTCGAGACCAATATATATGAATGGCTTCAGAGGCAACAAAAAAGACTTGATCTCGATGATATTGCACCTTCCTATTACGAAAAAATCGAGCATATTACAAAAAATTACTTTATTCCCTATTTTCTGAAAAGGGATGTAAGAGATATTCGCACTGCTGATATACAGGACTTCCAATTAAGCCTGCCAGCGAAACTCAAGCCTAAAACGCAACTGAATATCATGTCATTGCTTCATAAATACTTTAGGGACCTCTATGACCGCGAGGAAATAAAACGGATGCCGAAATTCAAAAGGATAGAGGTGCCGGATCCTCATTGGAACTGGGTTGATGTTGAAGAGCAAGAGGCCATATTCATCCATATTCCGGAAAAACATAAGCCCATATTTACTTTTATGATGTTTCAGGGATGCAGGCCTGGGGAGGCACGGGCCCTATGGCGGGAGGATATAAATTTTAATGAAGGCACGGCCATTATAAGGCGCAGTTTTTCGAATGATGTCTATAGAAAAACAACAAAAACCAAGCGTGAAAGGCTCATTCCGTTACATGTAGAAGTTTTGGCAATGCTTAAAAAACTTCCTATTCTGAAAGGCTTTATTTTTATTGATTCCACCACAGGGAAACGTTACCGAAAATACAAACTGAATCGAATATTCGATAGAGCAAGAAGGCTTGCAGGCATTGAAAACCTCACTTTGTATCAATGGTCAAAACATTCCTTCTGTTCACAGGCCATAAATCGAGGCGTGCCACATAAATTGGTAAATGAGATGGTAGGTACGAAATCGGAACGCTCTTCACGTCGCTACCAGCATGTTAATGTAACAGGGCTTAAATTGACCTTGAGGCCGAAAGCGAAGATTTTAGAAATGGAAGGCAGAAAAGATAAGAGGAATAAAGAGTGATTATCCCCCAATTATCCCCAAAGAAAAAAATGAAATTGCAACTTATTGAAAATAAAATGAATATTGGCAGCGCTACGGGGAATCGAACCCCGGTCTGATGGCTGAGAACCACCTGTCCTAACCTCTAGACGATAGCGCCACGGATTTTTTGTAGATATTGGCTGCTGGACCAGGATTCGAACCTGGACTAGGTGATCCAGAGTCACCCGGCCTACCATTAGCCGATCCAGCAGCAAATATATATTATAATTTACTTTTTTCTATGAAGCTAATAGCCTTCTCAATCCTTTTGAGGACCTTCTCCTTGCCAAGCAGGGAGAGTGTTTCAAAAATACCGGGACTGGCTGTCCTGCCGGTCACAGCCGCCCGCAACGGATGAGCAACAATCCCAAATTTAATCCCTGATTCAGAGATCAACTCTTCACATGCCTTTTCTAACTCGTCATGTGTAAAAAATTTTAGCATAGAGAAGCGTTCTTGTAAAGAATGCATAATATGGATTGCTTCCGGCTCTTTTGTTAGTTTTTCAACGGCATCAGGTGTATAAGAAATCTCATCCTGCCAAAAATAGCTTGTAAGGTCAATAACATCGGTTATGTTTTTCATTCTCGGCTGAACAATGGACAGGACCTTTCTTAACTGATCGTCGTCCGCGAAATTTTCCCCGAAGCTCTGCTGCAGAAGAGGCTTGCATAGATCGGCCAACTGGTCCGGAGCGAGGTCCCTCAGATATACCCCGTTCATCCAGACCAGTTTCTGGTTGTCAAAAATGGCCGCACGTTTGCTGACACTCTTTAATGAAAACTTCTCAATCAATTCGTTTAAACTGAATAGGGTCTGTTTATCATCAAAGGCCCATCCAAGAAGCGCCAGGTAGTTGACCATTGCCTCGGGTAAATATCCCATATCACGATATGCGCTTATGGCTGTGGCACCATGACGTTTGCTCAACCTTTGCCCATCAGGCCCCAGGATCATGGGGATATGGGCGTAAACCGGAGGGCTTTCTCCCAGTCCCTGATAAATTAGTATCTGTTTTGGGGTATTGGATATATGATCATCTCCCCTTATCACATGGCTTATCTTCATCTCAATATCATCAGCGACCACTGTAAAATTATAGGTCGGTGTACCATCAGACCGGACAATGATGAAATCGTCAAGCTCGGCATTGCTCACTGCCACTTTTTTACGAATGAGGTCTTTAAATGCCGTATAACCATCGGTGGGGACCTTAAAACGGATGGCTGCGGGTTCTCCGTCTGCCAGTCTCCTCTTCACCTCATCCGGGTCCAGGTTTTTACAGCGTCCGTCATATCCGTATGTGGCCTTCGTTTTCTCGGCCTCTCTCCTTCTCTCCTCCAATTCTTCCGGTGTACAAAAACACTGATATGCCTTACCCGATGCAAGAAGAGACTCATAAAGCCGATTATAGCTTGCCCTTCTTTCACTCTGAAAATAAGGTCCGTATGGGCCACCCTTTTCGGGGCCCTCATCCCAATCCAAGCCCAGCCAACGCATATCATTAAGGATCTGCTTTGTATAGGTTTCCTCGGACCGGGTTACATCAGTGTCTTCGATCCTGAGGATAAATGCACCTCCGTTACCTCTTGCAAACAGCCAGTTGTATAAAGCTGTTCTGGCCCCGCCTAAATGCAGGTAACCGGTCGGACTTGGAGCGAAACGCACCCTAATGGGAATATCTGTTCTCTCCTGTATATGTGTTTCCATAAAACCCCTTTTTTTAATATTAATTATCGGTAGGGAGAATAATCGTTTTCAGATTTATATTAACATGAGGGACAGAATGTTGTAAATCGATCAATCTCTCTAAAAGATTAGCATATTACTACCGATTTTTATCTCTTTCAATCTTCCAGAAAAGGGAGGGGGTTATCCTTGCGATAGACCATGGCCTGACAGTTGGCTATCAACGCTCCCTCTTCATCCCTTACTTCAATCGCGTAAGTACCAGTCCTGCGGGTTAAATTTATTTCCCTAGCCTCGGCCCTCAATATACACCCGAATCTGGGAGACCTGAAATAGGAGATATTCATGTTCAGCGCTACTGCCACTGTACCATGAGAGTTGGCTGATGCCTGAAATGCCTGATCCATAAGAGAGAATATGGCGCCTCCATGGACTATTCCAAGGCTGTTTTGCAACCTCTCTGTCACATCCATTTCCACTAATGCATAACCGGGCTTGAGGTCCTTTAGTCTGAAACCAAAGATCCTGCCAAAGGGTTCCCCGGAGATCTCTGCAGAGAGTCTTTCTAATACCTTTGTTTCTGTCATTTTTTTCTCCCACTCATATTAATGATAGGTCTTTTCAAGCCTTACAACATATAACATTCGGAAACTAATCATGTTGCGTTAAAAAAAATAATGCAACATAAATTAGCAAATATTGCATCATTAAGCATTTTTTTTAAAAATGGATAATCTTTTAGATGAAGTTTAACAACCGATCTTTCTTGTATCGTCTGTATATTTTAACAGGCATTGTAATTGCACAATAAAAAAATATAAACATGAATTAATACAGGTCTGGGAGTCGGAGATTATTCGCTTTACATCTGTGTTTTTACATTAATTTTTTAGCGAAAGTTTGATTTTTATCTCGACTGCAAGAATCCTTTTAAGAGCTCATATTGAAATTGTTGACGTAAGGTTATAGTAGTATTTGCAGTCATTGTTTTTTCTTCAGTTTATAACCTCCATCTGCTGGCCTTTTCACCTCCTTTAACTCCCAGGCCTTATTTTATCCGCTTAGAATTTTGTATTTTAATCCGGGGACTTTATATCCAATCTTTTGAACTCAATCCATAAAATGACTTCATGCCTTGCAGATGCGACAATGAAGATACTGACCCTTGAACGGCCAACCACCCGAGATGGGATCGCACTTGTCTGGGGCATCATCCGTGGTGATGTTGATATTCGATTCCCAAAGACCATGGAGACAGGGCTCTTCAGCAGGCAGCTCAGGAAACCACCAGTCATGCTGGGTACAGATATACCCCGGATCAAAAGAGGTTGTCAATCTGGCCCGCTGCTTTGCTCTGCCGATAGGTGTTTCGATCCAAACCCAGTCTCCGTCCACAATTCCTTTTCTACGCGCAAGATCCACATGGATCTCGACAATGGGATCGGGTTGTCTCTTTCTGAAACCCTTCACGTGACGAAATTCACTGTGATGATAGGGCATGGTCCGGGCGCCACTTATATTTAACAACCTGTAAGTCTTATCTGTCCCGTCCATCCCTGTAGGTTCCTGATAATCCGGCAAAGGGTCGTATCCCAACCTCTCAAAGATCTTTGAATATATCTCTACCTTGCCTGATGGAGTTGCCAGCGGACCATTTTTACATACACCCGGTTTAGGTGGGGTCACCTCCCATCTCTGCTGACGTATGAACTCAGAAAGCGTTTTTACACCCCGTTTTTCCATGATTTCTTTCAGTCTGTATTCCCAAACCTCCTCAAAGGTTTGAAAAGGCCAGTATTCACCCTGCCCCAGACGAATGCCCAAACCGCGCCAGAACTCATAATCTTTCAGGCGTTCATATTTGCCGGGAACAGTCGCAGGCAAAGCTGCTTCACCTATTTGAACCAGGGGATAAGCCCCGACGGAGGCAAAATTCCCCATGTCAGGTCTCTCCATCCAGCAGGCGGCAGGAAGTACATAATCGGAAATGAGAGCAGTAGGTGTCCATGTGATATCAAACGTCACCAGCAGGTCCGTCGCCTTGAGGGCCTTGTAGACAAGCTTCGTATTGGCATAGGAAAGGAGCGGATTGCTGGCGGACACTATGACACCCTTCACCGGATAGGGCTTTTGAGTCAGGATGGCCCGAAATACACTGGGAGCATGGGCCATACAATTCAGATAAGCTGCCGCGGGATGCCGGTCGCCCCATTTTCTGCGAAGCTGTTCCTCTATAAGCTCCCAACCGGGATAGCTCAGAAGCCGAAAACGATCACTCCCTATCTGTTTGCAGCGCTGTTCCGGTGGCAGCATGTGGTTGAGCTCCAAAAGGGCATCGGGCAAAAAACCCTCACACGGTCCAGCTATAAGACCGCCCCCTTCCACATCAATGCTGCCGCATATGGCCCTGAGTATATTCATGGCGCGTATGGCTTGAATACTATTCGGGGCGCTATGTTCGGCAGCGACACCGATTACCATATTGGAGGGCTGGTTGGCTGCGAAAAACCTGGCTATCTCCTGCAGTTTCCAAGGGGGCAAACCGGTAATGAAGGCCACCCTCTCAGGGGTATATTGCCCAATTCTTTCTTTAAGCTGCGGGAAGCCTGATGTATGGTCTTCTACGAACCTTTTGTCGTAAAGGCCCTCCCTGATAATCACATGCATCATGCCCAGGGCAAGGGCGGCATCTGTGCCCGGCTTCACCTGAACCCACAAATCGGCCTGTCGCGCCGGCTCCGTGCATCGGGGGTCCAGCACCATGGTCTTTATTCCGGCTTGTCTTGCTTTTTTGAAGCTATGCCATGAGGAGGGACCTCCCTCATGAGGATTCCGTCCCCAAAGAACCATCATGCGTGTCTTGCCCGGCTTTCGGTCCGGTACAATGGCGCCGCCGAATGTGGTGAACCAGACGACGCTTCGGGGTCCGTAACAGATGGTAACCGCACCGAAGCGATTGGGGCTCCCGAAAAGATTCATGAAACGCGTTTTGGCAAAATCCCAGGCGCCACGGCCTGTTCCGGAACTTGTGGCCAGAGCTTCCGCGCCGTAACGCTTACGAATCAAGTCTAACCTTTCCACGATTTCGTCGAATGCCCGGTCCCATGAGATCTGTTCCCATTGGTTGGCGCCACGTTCACCGAGGCGTTTCATTGGATAGTTAAGCCTGAAGGGATGTTCCTGGTATTCCTTTGCCAGAGTCGGCCGAACGCAGAAAGAACCCGGGATCACAGGGGCCTTCGTGTCAACTGACACCTTCCGCACCCGGCCCTCTTCTACATAAACCTTCATGGCACAACCCTTACTGGTGCAGAAGAAGCAGTTGGAATACCTTATTTCCATGTTAGATTTGCGCGATCATCTTCTCAAGCGTGGGCAGCCCGTCTCCTGGTTTTTCGTTCTGCCATGCCACCCAATCACGGAGTTTTTCCAGGGCACGGCCGTCAGATACGGCTTCTCTTGCCATCCGAAGCCCTTCTTTGAGGTCTCCGGCTTTACCTGTAATGTACAGTAGCGGCGCGGCATTTAGACAAACTATATCGCTGCGGGGCCCCTTGTCCTTGCCCGCGATCACACGAAGCAATGCCAGTGCGTCCCTCTGCACATCACGGGTGGAAGCCACGTCATCAAATTTTGCACGGTTTATGCCGAAGTCTTCCGGTGTAAGTGTGAAGTTTTTAATAGATCCGTCTTCTGTCAATTCAGCCACATGTGTGGTTCCAAGGGTGGATATCTCGTCCATACCCTTGCCGGATTCATCATCCAGACCATGCATTACAAAGGCCCTTTTGAAACCCAATTCTCTTAATGTCTTGACCTCGATATCGATCATCTCCTGGTTCGGCACACCCATGACCTTGTATGTAGGCATGGTGGGATTCAGTAATGGTCCGACAAGATTGATGGCCGACCCGAACCTTATCTGAGAAAGCACCCGGGCCAGAGTCTTCGGATGCACGGTAGGCAGAAAGGCGTTCCACGCGCAGATGCCGGCATTCTCTATGCTCTTTTTCGGGATCTCAGGGGCGGATTCCACATTTACCCCAAAGGCTTCAACAACATCGATGGCGCCACAGTTGGAGGAGATTGCCCGTGCCGCATGGCGCACCACATAAAGGCCCAATGCGGAGGAAATGATAGCGGCACCGGAACTTATGTTTATCGTTTTGAGTGTGTCAGCGCCGGTCCCGCAGTTGTCGATCAAAGGCTCAGGGGCGTCCACCTCGACCTTCAGGGTATCATATTCATAAAGCGCCTCGAAAGTACCTGCCACCTCTTCAGGTGTCTCGGGCTTTGCCTTCAGCGCGCCAATAAACGCCCCCTGCTGCAAGTCGCTCTGTTCCTCTTCGCAGATCTGTCTCCAGCATTCCTTCGCCTCTTCTCTTGTAATGTTTTCACCATGTGTCAGACGTACTACAATAGCGCCAAATCTTCTCCATCGATCCTCTTTGCTTTCCATGTCCTTGCACTCCTAACCTTACTTAATTTTAATATGTTATTGTCTCATTAAACTATACATTAAGCATCAAAAGACCCAAACCCATAATCAAAATTGCTGTAATAGTTCAGCTCACCACAGAGGCACGGAGACACAGAGAAAAATCTAAAGACAGGCCTCTTGATTCCCTGAATGCCAATGAACTTCTCTTTCGTTGCTGATATTATCCGCTCCGCAAGTTTTCCTTCCAGAATCATTTCTCAGTGTCTCTGTGTCTCTGTGGTGAAATTTCATGAATTGCTAAATTCATTCATGATTCTCTTTAAGATCAGTGTCAATAAAAAAACCTTATAATAAAAGACCTGACCCCGGATACCCAGATACCCACAAAACTTATAATCTCTTATATACAACATACAAATAATCGCCCATGACATCCGTCTTGTCCAGCCGGAATCTGGGAATGTTCCCCCTCGGCCAGAATGCGCTTCTTTCCACCGGAGTGATGGATGTAGAGCCGCCAATTACAAAGGGACAAATAATCAGGTGGATCTCATCATATAAACCAGCGGCAATCATTGACCGGTGCACTGTGCCGCCGCCCTCCACCACCAAGCGCCGAATATCGAATTGCTCGCACAGAATATTCATGAGCGGAGGCAGGTCCACATACTTTCCATGACCTGCTGTCACGATATGTGCACCCTTTTTCCTGAAGGCCTCTACCTTATCGGGTGACGCGTCTTTAGTAACAGCCACGATCATTGGCGCATCCTTGTTCAAGACCCTTGCGGTCAGGGGGATCTCAGCCAATCCGTCCAGCACTATGCGTATGGGATTCCGGCCCTTGTTATCCCTCAGGGTGAGACGCGAATCATCCAAAAGGATGCAATTCAATCCCACCATGATTCCATCCACGTCTGTGCGCCGGGCATTATGAAATCTCATGATCTTCTCATCTATGAGTGATGGTCCCACAGGGTTTGGCTGACCGGGATGACGCCTGGGAGATATCTTGCCGTCCAGGCTTACAGCCACAAGCATAAATGTGTATGGTCTTTTCATTCCCTCAACTTCCCTCAACAACACTTTGCTGATTTATTACTACCAAGGCCCTTCACAGCGGATACGAAATCCCGCATCAATTGTTCGTCCTTGACACCAGCCTCTTTTTCCACACCGCTTATCACATCAACCGCATAAGGCCTCACAATTTGAATGGCTTGAGAGACATTTCGGGATGTCAACCCTCCTGCCAGGATAAACGGCAGCGGGATCCGGGCCGATATATCTCTGATCCTGGTCCAATCCAACGGCACCCCCGTACCTGCCGGTCGAGCGGATGTCTTGGAATCCACAACCAGACCGGACACTCCTGATTTCGATAGAATAGCACACGCATCAACAGGGTTCTTTACCGGGAATTGCGCCTCACCGGTATCCACATTGATCCGAAGCGCCTTCAGAACCTTGATTCCGGTCCCGGCCAGTGCATTACAAATGGTCCTTATCTCCTCTAATGTTTCATCACCATGGAGCTGAAGAAAATGCGGCTTGACGGTTTTCGCTATAGCCAATATGTCTCTAACGGCTCCGCCGACCACAGCGGTCGTAGTGACAAACGGAGGCGCGGATGCAACAAGCCCGGCAGACCTTTGGCGAAGGATGTTCCAGGGAACCGGCACAGGATATTCTGTGACAAAACCCAGAGAATCCGCTCCGGCAGCTACTGCCATATCTATATCATTGCGGCTCATGAGACCGCATATCTTGACGCGTGTCATTGTGTTATTTATCAATCCGGGATATCAAATACGAAAGACATGAAGCCGGGTCGTCCGACTGCAAAAGGGCCGTACCCACAAGCACCGCATCCGCGCCGGCATCGATGGCACGGCATATATCATCAGGGGTACGTAAGGAGCTCTCAGAAATTGTCACTATCCCGTTTGGAACCAGAGGTGCCAGTTCCTCTGTCACCCTTACGTCTCCTGAATCCTTCTCAAGTTCCAGTATGTCCCGATTATTAATACCAATAATAGTAGGGGATAACACTAGTGCCCGCTCCAACTCGGAACGGTTATGGATTTCCACCACCGCCTCCATACCCAGTTCGTATGTATGTTGATAAAGGAGTGAAACAAGGTGTTCAGGAATAGTTGCCATAATCATCAGTACTGCGGAAGCACCGGCCTCTCTTGATTGTTCTAGCTGTTCTAAGGAAGAGAGGAAGTCCTTTCTGAGAACCGGTAACGAAACTGCCTGTGCCACTTCCTTAAGTGTCCGGAGGCTTCCTCCAAAATGTTTTTCCTCAGTTACTACGGACAGGGCGCACGCCCCTGCGGCTGCCAAAGACCGGGCGAGATCCGATGGAGTTCGATTCCTTACCAGATCTCCATCCCGGGGAGAAAAAGGCTTTATGTCGGCAATCAAAGGGACTTCGCATCCTTTCCTGGCTTTCAGTATCGCGCTTGAAAACGGGCGATCATTCCTTATCATGCTATTCAGACAATGAATTCCGACCACATCTTTTCCATATCATGTTTTGAATAACATCTAAACGCCATATGCGTATTGGTCTTTGTAATTCCATCAATACCGGCTATATCTTGTGCAACCAGGCTCGCCAGCAAATCGTATTCCTTCACCCGAATGAGCCCCATTATATCGTACTCACCGGATACTGAATAGACCTCTGCCACCCCGTCAAGATTTATAAGGGCCTCTGCGACCCTATGGACCTTTCCAACTTCACAGTTAATCATTACAATAGCTGTGATCATATTGTACTCCTTTATATTAAAAGTGCTGAATTCAGAAGTGCTGTTTTTCCGTTTTAATTATTTTGCCCTTGTCCCTTGTTTTTCTCAAGGCTTAAATTTGTCAGTAAAAAAGGAGTGAACAAATAGCGAATCTTTTCCAATGAATCCTCTATAACAAGTGGCAATGCCCTGGCAAAAAGGTCCAACAACACTATTGCATTTAACGATGAATCTGTTTTTGTTCCTGCTGATAAACGTTTTACAATTGCAGTATTTATAATTTGAAGATTTTCATATATTTTTTTCAGCCCTTCTAATTTAAAGTCAGCGTCTTTTCCATCATTTTTTAAAAAAAATTGCGCAAGCAAATACATCGATGTTGAGCGGTATATTGTTTCATTTTCGTTTGCCAGTGGCAGATGGAAACGAGCCATGGGCTTGAAAAACGCTGTAAAGGGACAGCCGCTTGTGGCCATGACCAGCCCCATTAATGAGCTTATGCCTTTTTGTGCCGTTGTGTTTTGAGAAACCGTTCTCTCCCTTGTAATGACATCTAAATGAACCTGATCATAAGATATCAGATCTTCAAATTCTTTTACGATGGCTGCTAGGTTGACTGCCAACGGACAATATTTGTGTGTTTTGGTGTTTAAAATGCAGTTAGGACATTTTTGAAAATCGAGGTTCGTCCATGACGGTAATGGATCCTGATTACTAATTATCAGATCGAGATTTTTTGTATCTAATTTAAGATCGATAATCTTCTTTATCCCATTTGCCAAAGTGAAGCAGTATTGAATAGTTATGTTTTCCATCTACCTTCCTCCTATTTAAATAAAGCTCCACAACCAACCCAAGATGCAGGCAAAAAGGACAGGTCTTCGGTTGTTAGAACAAGTCTCTTTTTTTTAGGAAATATATCTTATTGCCGGAGCCTATGTCAATAAGGGTTTAAAAGAGGAGTGATTAAAGTTCTAAAACATCACTTAATGTATGGATTATAATACCGGGAATAATAACCTGGATATGAATAATTAATTAATAAATAAGGCCTTTCTATTTTCTGTAATGACAAAAATTTAGAAATACTTAATACCTGCGAATAATCCGGAAAATTTAATACTTTAGAATAATCAGGGAAATTCATCACCTTAGAATAATCAGGAAAACTAAGTTCTTTGGAATAGTGAGGAAAAATCAGCGCTTTGGAATATTCCGGAAAACTTATTGCACTTGAATAGCTATTATATGGTTTATATAGAAAATTGTATTTGCTAAAAACTGACCAGAAATTGTAAGGGATTACCGTTTCTTTTTCTCCATATCCCTTCAGCGATATGCTTTCAGCAATATTATACGGATCATCCGAATCTATTGTTAGTATTGCCTTTTTCAAACCTTTGGATAAAGGAGTGAAAGTGATACTTATTGTTCCGCTATAACCAGGAGGGATAGTGGGGTCACTGGTTCCCAAGGGATTCGGACCTCCGTTTACATCTAATTTAAAGTTTTTCGAATCTGATAAAGCCATACCCGAAATATTCAGATCCAGATTTCCGGTGTTGAATACGGTTAAAACTGAAGATGTTGACAGGTCTCCTACCATTATGCTCATAAAATCAAGATACTTTGGAAAAACTTCCAAATGAGGATGAGGCGGCGAATTTGTTATATACATAAGATCATGATTAGAACGATCATAATAGCTGATATGCACATTATCCCTTGAGTCAAGGATTATGCAGGTATAATCACTTACCCATCCCGAATCATCCAATACGTATGATTCCCATACCCCTGATCCATTAGTTACATAATTTAGGCCGCTGCCACTATAGCATATATGTACATTATCTTCCGAATCCAGGGCTATCGAGGTATATTCACCCACATCTTCCGAACTGTCGACAACTTCCGTTTGCCATACTCCGTGGACATAATTTGTATACTTCAAATGACCATTAGGCCACCCTTCATAATAGCTGATATGCTCATTATCTTGTGAGTCAAGGGCTAATGATACAGAGGTAAAAAAGCTGGTGGCGCCTGGTCTGTCAACAATGGATATACGCCATTTTCCGGAAGAGTTAGTGGCATATTTCAAGGCACGATTTGTTGAATCATAATAGGTGATATGGATATTGTCTTCTGAATCAAGTTTAATAGAAGTGTAATCGTTTATCCATCCTGAATTGTCCAACGAATTTATTTCCCAAATTCCGGAGGCGTTGCTTGCATATTTAAGCTCATGGCCCGAAAAATTAAAATAGCTGATATATACATTATCTTCCGAATCCAGGGCTATCGAGGTATATTTGCCTACATCTCCCGCGCTGTTCACATTGATTATCTGCCATACTCCGGAAGCATTGGTTGCATATTTAAGATTGCCATTTGGCCACCCATCATAGTAACTGATATGCGCAAAACCTTTTGAATCGATGGCAATCGAGGCATATTTGCCTACGTCTCCTGTGCTGTCTATAATACATGTTTCCCATAGTCCGGAAGCGTTGGTGGCGTATTTCAGGCTTCGGTTTATAGAATCTCTATAAGCGATATGGACATGGTCCTCCGGGTCCAGGGCTAGCGAGGCATATTTGCCTACGTCTCCCGCACTGTCAAGATAATATTTTTCCCACAGCCCTGAAACGTTGGTAGCGTATTTCAGGTCATCGTTGGTGGAATCGTAATAGCTGATATGAACCTTGTCTTCCTGATCAACGGCTATCGAGGTTGACGAGGCTATATCACCTGAGATGTCAATAGTATATGTCTGCCATACGCCATAAACATTATTTGCATATTTGATTGTCCGGCCGGACCAATTAAAATAGCTTATATGCACGTGATCTTCCGAGTCCAGGGCTATCGAGGTATTTAAACCTACATTTCCGGAGCTGTCTATTGTGTGTATCTTCCATAATCCGGTGACATTGCTGATATATTTCAGATCACTTTGCGTCGAATCAAAAAAGCTGATATGAACATTATCATTCGAATCAAGTGCCATCGATATGTACTCACCCACAACCCCTGAACTGTCTATTGTATATGTTTGCCATATCCCATTGACGTTGTTTGTATATTTGAGCTCACGATTAGAAACGTCAAAATAACTGATATGTATATAATCTTGCGAATCAATGGCTATCGAGGTTGACATACCTACATTTTGAGCGCTTTCCAAAACAAATGCTTCCCATTCTCCTGAAGCATTAGTGGTATACTTCAGGCTGCGGTTGGAAAAATCATAATAGCTGATATGGACACGATCTTCCGAGTCCAGGGCTATGGAAGTCGACATGCCTACATCTCCGGTGCTATCCAGTGTGTATGTCTGCCATTCCCCGGAAATATTGGTTGAATATTTAAGGTCAGCGTTTGTTCCATCATAATAGCTGACATGAACATGATCTTGTGAATCAAGAGATACAGATGGGAACTCGGTTGGTCCCTGAGAGGAAGATTCTACCGTTTCATAGAACCAGTTGACACCCTCATAATAAGTATAATAAAGCCGGTCTCCCATATATACTATATGGGGCCGGCTATTAGTATCAACTGCAATTGCAGTAGATTTGAAATACCTGGGAGCATCCACCGATTCTATTGACCATGATCCCATTGCGGTATTTATAAAAATAAAAAAGAAATAAAGGATCTGGACAGAGGTTATAAAGAAACCTTTACCTCTCATTATCTCATTCTCCTTGATATTTCTCAGTAGCCGGATAAAAAGCCCTACAAAATAAAACCTGCATACTCTGATAAACAGACAATTATCTATATATAATATTATCATATTTCCCTATATTTTCCTACCTGTCTCATCCAAGATTGACAATCTTGTATGCAATTATATATATTAGAAAAAATTAAATGTATTCTTTCATAATTAATATAGGTTTCTGAAATAAAGGTATATAATGAGTAAAAGTAACAGACTGATTTGTATTATTTGGATTGAATCTTTACCTAAAAATGAAACAAATAGAAAAAATCTTAAGGAATAAACTGTGCCTTATAAAATTTTGCTTGTTGATGATGATAAGGATTTTAGGGAAGAGTTTTGCGATTACTTTGAAGATTTCCAGGTGATTGAAACATCCACAGGCAGGGACGCAATAAAGCTATTAAAAGAGCCTAATGATATAGATGTAGTAATCTTGGATGTAGTATTACCGGACTTACGTGGTACTGAGGTTTTAAGAAAGATGAAAAAGATCGCCCCTGACCTCGACATTATTATTTTGACCGGATACAGCTCAAAGGATATAGCCATTGAAGCATTAAAAGGACATGCTGATGATTATATAGAAAAGCCAATAAATATTGATAAGATGAATATCAATAAAATAAAAGAGATAATAGAAAGGATGATGGAAGAGAAAAAGGGGAAAATTGATACGGATTCCATCGACATAGAAGACAAAATTAATAAAGTAAAACGTTTTATTGAGAGGAATTACGATAAAAATATAAGTTTGAAAGCTGCGTCTAAAGTAGTTTGTTTAAGTCCAAAATATTTAAGCAGGATCTTTAAAGAAAATACAGGAATGGGTTTCAATGAATACAAATTAAGGATTAAAACTGAAAAGGCAAAAAAACTTTTAAAAAATACAGGATATAATATCAACCAGATTTCTTTTAAGCTCGGATATTTGAATCCGGAATCCTTCCTTAGAATATTTAAAAAATTTACCGGCTTAACACCTACAGAATATAGAAAAAATATCCAATAATTGACGAATTATTAACTTATCAAAATCTTAATGGGTTCTTTATCTTTTAAAAAAATGTTATGAATTTTTTATAAAATTGATAAGAGGTTTACAGTATCGTGGATTTTGGAGCTTGTTAAGCGCATTTTTTTCAATTTGCCGTATTCTTTCTCGCGTCACATGAAAAAGTCCGCTTATCTCCTCAAGTGTCAACTGCTTATAAGTGCCTATTCCAAAGCGCAACTCGATGACCTTTCTCTCTCTTTCTGAAAGCATTTGCAGAACCTCCTGAACCTTTTCCAACAACTCCTGCTTCATTACAACATCCAAAGGTGAAGAGAGATTTTTATCCTCTATACATTCAGACAACTCAAGACTACCTGATTCATCAATCAATGTTTGAAAGGATAAGGGTTCTTTGACAGTATCCAGGAGGTTTTCAATTCTTTGAAGACTCACCTCCATTTCAGAAGCGATTTCCTGTCTTGTTGGCTCTTTTTTCATCCCTTGTATAAGACGACTTTTAACCTTCTGCACGGACTTGACTGCTTCAGACGTATAAACAGGTATACGGATCAACCTTGATTTATTGGCAAGCGCTCGATTTAAGGATTGTCTGATCCACCAGACAGCATAAGTGCTGAATTTGCAGCCCAGATGATGATCAAATTTTTCCACTGCCTTTATTAGACCTAAATTACCTTCCTGTACCAGATCCATGAAAGGCAGCCCTTTATGTTCATATCTTTTGGCAATACTTACAACAAGACGAAGATTTGCCTCTATAAGTCTATTTTTTGCCCATTCATCCCCTTGAGCTATCTTTTTTGCCAGATCACTTTCCTGTTCTTTTGTTAAAACAGGGACCTTCTTAATCTCCTCAAAATAAGTTTTTGCAAGAAAATTCATATTCTTATTAGATCTTCCATTTTTTCTTGTCTTTAATAAGCTGTAAGAACAAGATTCACAAGATTTTCTTTCTTCAAGTTTTTCATCTAACTCAACAATATTCTTAAAATTACTCATTTTCTACTCAAAAACCTCAATTAATCCTTCGCTGTTAAATCTTTATTATTAATATCAGGACCGTATTAATCTTACCTTCAGTCAATCGGAATAAGACTTTCTTAGGGGTACTTCCTTTTTGAAATGTACCTGCTCTAATTTACAGCCTTAACATAAAAACTGATATTGAGAATTTATTAAACTGTAGCGATCTCGGAGCAATATAAATTTTAGCGGTGCACAGGTCATTTCAGGGCTATTGGCATTTCTCTGAAATTTTGAAAGGCCCTGGGGGGGCGCCATGATACTACCTGTACACCGCTTATTTTCAAAAATTCCGAGTTTTTTAATTAAATTATGGTTTCTATCTAATAAATACCTTCCTTTAACTCACTTTTTTCAGATAATTCAAGATTTGACCTGAGTGGCCCAATATTTTGCTCATTAATTATTTAAAAAATTCCCCCGCTCTTTTAACCTGGTTTGTTTTTTCGTTCAATACCATATCTATCTTTTTAATAAGATGGTCTGGATTGATGGGTTTCTTAAAACACATTTTCATTCCGCACAAATCCATAAGCATGGCATCTTCTTTTCTGGTAAAATAACCGCTCATTCCCAAAATAGGAATATTGGCTGTTTTAGCAGACCCCTTTAATCTTTCGGCTATCTGAAATCCGTATAACCCTTTCATTTTTATATCAAGTAATATAATATCAGGATTTATATCTTGTGCGGATCTCAATACAGTAGTACTATCATCAATCGCTACTACTTCGAAGCCCTCTAAAACCAGGGCTGAATGAAGCTCCATCAAAAAATCTTTATCATCATCTACAATCATTATCTTTTTTGATTGCATTTTTTTAAACCTTTCTGATATTATTCAGAATAGATATATTTTTCTTTGTACCTTTATTAGTTCATATAATATAATAATTTTATTAGTAAAAAAAATTGTCTAATTCCACCTTTTTCTGACTTTTTTCCACTTTATATATCTAAAATTAAATTATAATTACTTATCCTTTTCAACTAATTCTTTAATTTTCCCAAGCAGTTTTCGAATATCAAAGGGTTTAGTCAGAAGCACATCAGCCAGCTTTGTTATGCACTCTTTTTGATCTTCAAAATATACCTCTTCTTTGAATAATCCTGTGTTAAGAGGTCTTCCGGTTATTACAATAACCTTGGATTTTATATTTTTCTCTCTGATGTTTTTTAAGATTTCCAGTCCATGCAATCCAGGCAATTTAAGATCCAATAGAAGGACATCATACTCATTTCTTTCAATAAGATTTTTTCCCTCGTATCCGCTTAACGCTTTATTTACGCAATAACCCTCATCTTCCAAAATATCCGCAATTTCTTCACACATACTTTCATCATCATTGATTATAAGGATTTTTTTGGCCATTTTTTCTCTCTAATTGGAAGTTTTAATTTCACAATTGTTCTGCCTGACATTCCTAACAATATCCTCACTCCCATTATTTTCTTATCTAATAATAATAAATTATAATATACTCGGGAAAACAAGAAAATTGGTTAATTCTACTTTTTTCTGACCTTTTTCTACCTAATGCGGGGGCTTGTGGGTGTTACAATTCTTCCTGGCTTAGGAAATATCCTTAATAAAAACCAAAATAGGGCCACATTAAACCCAGATATTGATGAGATCGTAAAAAATCATTGAGGGGAGTCATTGATATTTTTAATTAAACCCAGATTTTGCATACGAACTCGTCATGAGACTTAGAAGAAGCTTCACAGGCAAAGCGCGAAGACGATTTTGGCTGAAGGTTAAAGCACAAAAAGGGATCTTTGAACTTTATTTTTTCTGTTTAACAGGAAGCCTTACTGTTACTGTTGTTCCCTTTCCCTTTTCACTCTGAATCTTCAATTTACCATCATGTAAGCTGACTATCTGATTACACAAAGTAAGACCCAGCCCTGTACCTTTCAATTTTGAGGAAAAAAAAGGTTCATATACCCTCTTCAGGTCTGCCTTGCTTATCCCTGATCCGTTATCCTTAAAATGAACTTTAATGAAATTACCGCCATTATATAATCCTTCTATCTCTATTCTTCCTTCTTCTTTTGTCAAAGCATCATATGCATTGTTTAAGATATTTAAAAACATTACCTTAATCTGCAAAGGATCTGCCTCAATGAGAATATCCTTAAGGGATACGGATTTTTTAACAATAATAACCTTTTTCTTCTTGAATCTCTCTTTTGAACTGGAAATAACCTCATCCAGGAGTTTATCAACATTTATATTTTCATAATTCGGCATTTTTATAACTGAATAGGAAAGAAGGTTATCTATAATTTGATTACTTTCCATTACGTGCTTTTCAATGTTGGCAAGGTGTTTTTCCAAGTATGGATTTTTATTTTTTCTTTTTATATTAAAAACGGCCGTAAAGATAACCCCTAATGGATTTCGCAATTCATGGGCAACTGTTGCGGCAAGGGCACCTATTTCGGAAAGCCGCTTTGCATTCATTAATTTTTTTTGTATCTCTACTAATTGCTTTGTTCTGTGATCAACAAGTCTTTCAAAAGTCTCCTTGTCTTGTTTTAAAATCCTTTCAGCCTCTTTGAGTTTGCTAATATCAGTAACAATTCCTAAGATTGCCTTCTCTCCTTCGTAATCTATCAATCTTGTCGTAAGTAGCGATTCTATCCTTTTATTTGCCCTGGTGATATTTATCATTTCGAAAGGGGGTATCTCATCACCTTTCATATGTTTTCTAAAATTTGATTTTATTGTTTTTCTGGATTCAGGAGCGATCAAAGTTAAGAAGTCGAAACCTGAAGAATAAAACTCTTCCTTTTTGTACCCCATAATCTCTTCACATCTCTTATTAGCATAAACAATCCTGCCGTTAGTATTAATAAAAATCATGTTTGGACAGTTCTCGGCAAGGGCCCTGAATTTAGATTCAGAATCTCTCAATGCCTTTTCCGCATTCCTTCGTTTTGTTATATCACGAATAATTCCCTGTATTATTTTCTGTCCTCCTGCTTCGAATAAGCTAGCCGATACTTCGGCAGGAAATATATCTCCATTCTTTCTCTTGAAATCTATCTCAAAACGCACAAATCCATCCTGGGATATCTTTTTAAATGCCTGGTCTGATGATTCCAAAGCTTCCGCTGGATGAAGGTCTGGTATCTTGAGCGATAATATTTCATCCATGGTATATCCAAATTTATATAGCGCCCTTTTATTGACATCTAATATATTCCCTTTTAAATCGTGCATGACAATTCCATCATGAGAATATTGGAAGAGATTGCTATATTTTTCTTCCCCAAGTTTCAGGGCCTCTTCCGCCCTCTTCCGTTTAGTAATATCCCTTACAATAGTAATGATGCGGCTTACTTTACCTCCCTCATATACAGGCACTTTTCGAGTTTCAGTTACAAATTCTTCAACGCCTATTTTGGTTTCCTCTTCTGTAATAACAGTCTTACCCGTATCAAAAACCTTTTGATACTCATCACGGATGCTGT
This sequence comes from bacterium, assembly GCA_049472335.1. Lineage (GTDB taxonomy): Bacteria > SZUA-182 > SZUA-182 > DTGQ01 > JAFGSM01 > JBLIRM01. The sequence goes on from JBLIRO010000037.1 coordinate 22,844, forward strand.
CCGGCAAAAAAGAAAAAACCTCGAATATATCCTTACCTATTACCTCTGTAAGCAATCCCAACTTTTTATTCCATTGTTTGAAAGCGTTATTCAAAAGAACAATCCGCATGTCATTATCGATGACATGTATCGCATCTCTCATTGAATTTATAGTACTGCGATATTGCCTTTCCGAATCGCGCAACGCATCCTCGATCCTCTTTCTTTCTATGCCGTATCTTATTGCGCGTACCAAAAGGTTGGTACTAACTTCCGTCTTGAACAGATAATCCTGAGCCCCCTCCTGAACGGCTTTTATAGCCATCAATTCATCTTCCAGACCACTCAAAATGATTATGGGCACACTAGGTACTTGAGAACGTATTCGAGTAAAAGTTTCAAATCCAAAGCTATCAGGCAGAAAGAGATCCAGCAAGACTATATCAAAAGATTCCGCTGCCAGAAGCTCAAGCCCTGTAGATAGTCTATCCACACATTTCAATTGAAGACGGACACCTCTTTCTTCGGATACCATCTGCTCTATCAAGCGTGCATCCCCGCAATTTTTCTCAAATAATAAAATTTTTATTGATTTACTAGTCATATAATTGTTTCAATAGCTTCTTCACAACCTTCTCTGAAATACCATAATTTCAATAATTTTAGATTTAGATTTTATTACTGATTACAAAGGTCCTAAGTACGAGGCATAATATATACACTCTTAAAATAATGGATTCTGCAAGCGGATTAGGGCAGTGAGCTCAGAAAAATTATACCGAAAGTCTTAATAAATAGAAAGAAAAATCAAGATACAATTATTTTGAAAAAATTCCATAAAAACAAATCATAAGAAACGATCAGTTTTACCTTTTATTAAAAAGGGAAAGTATAAAAAATTTATTAAACACTAAATGCTTAAAAATAACCGTAAAAAAATAAACTTTTTAATCGTCTAATAATTTTAGAAGATTGGCTGCCGAATCCTTTATTTTTTTCAACTATGTTTACCCTTTTCTCCTGAGGATTCGGCAACCAAGGATTAAAAAGATAAACCTTTTTTATTATTCCACTATTACTATATTAATACCCGAAACAAATAATATTTGTCAATACATTTCTTTTTTCCAATATCAAATCAGGCAAACAGGAAGCAACATGATTGCCAGGGCATCGGCGACAGCCATGCCTTGCAGGGTGGGTTTTAAGCGTCCGTCTTTTATCTCAACCCTGCCCTGTTCTTTAAGTAATGAAAGCATACCGGGCGGATCAACTGTCAGATCCTGACCAAATCCTTCCTTAAAACTTTTCAGGTCAAGTCCATCCCAAGTTCGAAAGCCTATATAAAGGGACTCAAGATGAACCTGATCTTTTGTGAGCTTTTCTCTCCCCTCTATGGGCAACTTCCCGTATTCAATGGCCTTACAATATTTTTCAACGGATTTATGGTTCCAATACCGCTCTCCCGCAATGAATGAGTGGGCAGAAGGTCCAAGCCCTAGGTAGGGGATATGTTTCCAGTATTTAGTATTATGCCTTGAGATATATTGTCTGCCCCTGGAGAAGTTAGAGATCTCATAATGATGATAACCTGTCTGGGTGAGTGTTTTTGAAGTAGTAATAAAAAAACCATATTCCTTGTCCTCTGACAAAGGTAAAAGCCTTCCTTGTTTTCTGCTTTTTCCAAACAGGGTTCCATCTTCAATAGTCAACTGGTAGCATGAAATGTGTTCAGGTCTTAAATCTATCACCTGTTCAAGGTCCATTGCCCAGGATTCCCCGGACTGACCGGGCAGGCCATAGATCAGGTCGAGACCCAGATTATTAACGCCGGCATCCCTGGCAATCTTTATGGAAGCCCTTGCCTCCTCTGCCGTATGCCTCCTTCCCAGAAAAAAAAGGTTTTTGGGATTGAATGACTGAATTCCTATATTCAGGCGATTTACGCCTGATTTTAAAAGTGAATTTACAATTTCCGGCGTAAGATCCCCTGGATTTGCCTCCACGGTGATCTCAGCATCTTCAGAGAACGGGAAACAGCCCTTTAAATGGCGGATTAGATCACCTATCAATTCCGGAGCTATGATAGATGGTGTACCCCCTCCAAGGTACAGGGTATCAAATTTGGGGACCTCTGCTGCCGGGTCAGCAAAAATTTCCTTTTTCTTATATAGACCGGCCTCCATTTTTATCGCCTTCAGGAAACGGGGGATCAATCGTTGAGAAGGAACGGAATAGAAATTACAGTAAGGGCATTTTTTAACGCAGAAGGGTATATGGCAATACAATCCCATCATTTTTTGTCCGTGTCCGCTTTTAAAACAGCAAGAAAGGCGTTTTGGGGTATGGATACCGAACCGACCATCTTCATCCTCTTTTTACCCTTCTTCTGTTTTTCCAAAAGCTTTCTTTTACGGGTGATATCCCCGCCATAACACTTGGCTATAACATCCTTTCTGAAGGGGGAAATGGTTGTGCGCGCGATAATTGTGTTACCGATAGCACCCTGGATGGGTATTTTGAACATATGTCTCGGGATTTCCTCTTTCAGTCTTTCACATGCGTGAAGAGCCCTGGCCCTCGCCCTTTCATGGTGAACCAACTGGGAAAGGGCGTCTACTTTCTCACTATTTACAAGTATATCGAGCTTTACGAGCTCTGTAGGCCGGTAATCTATCAATTCATAGTCGAATGATCCATAGCCCTGAGTAATGGTCTTTAGATAATCATAAAAATCAAAGATCACCTCTGCCAGAGGAAGCTCACAGGTAAGCTCAATCCTTTGATGGCCGGTATAGTGAAATTTTGTATTCACGCCTCTGCGGTCCAGGCAGAGTTTCATAACAACCCCCAGGTATTTTTCCGGCATCATAATTGTGCCTTTTATAAATGGCTCCTCTGAATGTTCGATAAGGGCCGGGTCCGGATACATTGCCGGATTTTCTATAAACATTTCGCTCCAGTCTTTAAGGATAAGGCGATACCTTACACTGGGTGCGGTGAAAAGAATGGAAAGGCCGAACTCCCGTTCCAGCCTTTCCTGTACTATTTCAAGATGAAGAAGGCCCAGAAATCCACATCTAAATCCAGGGCCAAGGGACGCCGATGAGTCTTTTTCATAAACAAGCGCAGCGTCATTAAGCCTGTATTTCTCCAATGACTCTGCGAGGTCCTCATAATCCTCCGTGGAGATAGGATAGATCGAAGAAAAGACCACAGGCTTGGCCTCTCTGAAACCCGGCAAGGGTGAAGAACAGGGGGTTTTTTCCAGGGTTATGGTATCTCCGCTTCGTGCTTCTCTAACCTCTTTCACACCGGCAATTATGTATCCCACCTCCCCTGCAGAGAGGTTGCCGGCCTTTTCCCTGTCCAGTAAAAAATGGCCCACTTCCTCTACCTTGTGAGTTGCCTGAGTAGACATGAAACGTATCAGATCCCCTGCCTTTACCTCCCCGTCAAAGATCCTGCAATGGATAATGACTCCCCTGAAGGAATCGTACTGGGCATCAAAGACAAGGGCAGAAAGGGGGTTTTTCTCATCGCCCTTTGGAGGAGGAATGCGTTGCACAAGTGCCTCTAATATCTCATCAATACCGATCCCCTCCTTTGCAGAGCATTTCAGGGTGGCTTCAGGATCAAGGCCCAGCTCGGCATCGATCTCTTCAAGGACTTTATCAGGATCCGCAGAGGGCAGATCTATCTTGTTAATAACCGGAATGACCTCCAGATCCAGTTCAAGGGCAAGATAAAGATTGGCCAGGGTTTGAGCCTCTACACCCTGCGCCGCGTCAATCACCAGCAGTACACCCTCACATGCAGCCAGAGATCTTGACACCTCATAGGAAAAATCCACATGACCGGGTGTATCGATAAGGTTCAGGTAATAATCCCTTCCATCCTTCGCCTTATAAGGAAGGCTGATTGCCTGGCTTTTGATGGTAATTCCCCGTTCCCTTTCGATGTCCATACTATCCAGTACCTGGTCTCTGAAATCCCGTTCCGAGATGATCCCTGAATGCTGTATAAGTCTGTCCGCAAGGGTGGACTTACCATGGTCTATATGCGCTATGATACTGAAATTTCGTATATTCTGCATAATAATATCTGTCCGATCATTGAAAAATAAACGTTTTGTTACTTTACTCTTCCATTACTAAAAAATATTCACCTGGGTTTGCCTGAGTGTAACGCTTATATCCGGCAGTTTAAATCTGATTTTAGCATGAACGCTAAAAAGATCAAATCCTTTATATTGATGTATTTTTTTGGATTTTGAACATGAAGCAATTTCTTGATATAAATCGTATAATATAGTTGAGTATCATTATCATTTTATTTTAAAGGAAGCATCAATAACAATGCCAATAATCATATCGATTGTAGGAACAAGTGATAGCGGAAAGACTATTCTATTGGAAAGGCTGATCCCTGAAATAATAAAAAGGGGATATAGAGTCGGTGTTATTAAGCACAGTGTGCATGGATTTAATTTGGATCATGAAGGAAAGGATTCATGGAGACATAAGCAGGCGGGGGCCCACACAATTACTTTGTCTTCCCCCACCCAAGTGGCTATGATCAAGGAGGTAGAACAGGAATTAACGATCAACGACATAGTCTCTAACTATATGGGTGATATGGATATTATCCTGACCGAAGGTTACAAAAAAGAGAAAAAACCAAAGATAGAAATTCTCAGAAAGGATAGCCCGTGTAAGGACCTATTATGCAAGGATGATAAAAACCTGATTGCTGTTGTAACGGATAAAGAAATGGAGACCGATGTACCCTGCTTCGGTTCGCAGGATATAGTTCAATTGGTGGATTTTCTTGAAGAAAAACATTTTATGGAAAAGGCCGGGCAGAAGGGGAACAAGGTTCAAATGGAGGATAACCTTTGCTGACCGGAGTCATTCTCGCTGGAGGTAGAGGGGCCCGATTCGGGGAGAATAAGGCCCTCATAGAGATAAACGGCCGGTATCTCATCGAATGGATCATTGAATCATATAAGGAAATCTTTAATGAGATTATCATATCAACCAATGTCCCTTCAGTATATAAATTTACCGGCATCAAGACAGTCAAGGATATAATACCCCACAAAGGGCCTTTAGTAGGCATCTTTTCGGCCCTAAAAGAAAGCCTGAATAACCGGATTTTCGTTTCCGCCTGCGATATGCCCTTTATAAAGCCTGCCTTAATTAAATATATGGCAACGAAATCAAAAGAATACGATGTGGTCGTACCGTCACTTGGAGAGGGAATGTTCGAGCCCCTTCACGCACTTTATAAAAAATCCTGTTTACCTGCCATTGAACGGGCCATCAAATCAAATCAGGCAAGGATTGTCAGCTTTTATTCTGAAGTAAGGGTGTTTGAGATGGGCAGAGAAGAATTAATGCGTCTGGATCCTGAATTGAGATCCTTCTTCAATATAAATACAAAAGAGGACTTAAAAAAAGCCCGGCAACTTTTTAGGCCCGGGAGATATATCTCTTCTCACGGGTATCGATCTTGATGCGCTCGCCATCTTTCATATACGCAGGCACCTGTATCACGAGGCCGGTTTCGGTAACTGCTGACTTGGTCTGAGCCGTCACTGTGGAACCCTTTAGAACAGGGTCACACTCGACAATCGTCTGCTCAACAGTAATGGGAAGATCTATATTAATGACATGTCCTTTAAATATATGCAAAACTACCTCAAGTCCTTCCATTAAAAAAGGCTTTCTATCCCCAATCTGCTCTTCATGAAGGGTGTGTTGCTCGTAGCTTTCCATATCCATGAAAACATATTCCTCATTATTCTGATAGAGGAATTGCCCTGATCTTCGTTCAAAATCAGGCTCTTCAACCGTATCACCTCCCTTGAAAGTCATATCTATGACATTACCGGTCAGCAGGTTTCTCCCCTTGATCTTGATAAGCATGTTGGCGCCTCGAGCCGAAGGGGTCTGCTTTGTAATATCAATGACGATAAAGGGTATGCTGTCCTTTTGAAATACCTCCCCCCTTTTCAATTCATTCACGATTATCTGTGCCATGTTATTCTATCTCTCTATTATTAATTTATTTTTAACGGATTAGTTGTTATAAATCTCATTCTCTTATACTAATATTGTAACATGGATTATGGTTTTGTAACCATAGGTTTTTATAACATTAAATTCATCCCGTTTGAGTATCTTAATTCGAAAAGATATACTTTATATAGAAAAAAATAATTAGTAAAGGACAGGGGAATTTTGAAGCCCTGTCTGAAGAAAAAAGGCCTGTCTTTTTTTTATTTATGGCTAAATGTCCGGTGGTAGCTAAAGATCTTGACTGTAACATTAAGGACGTAATTTTATATTATAATAACAACAAAACTAAAATTTTAAAAGAATCTATCTAAAACGACCACCAGGGTTTTACATAAACCGGTGATCTCATTACTGCAAAGCCACCTCTTTCTTCATAAACAACAGCTTCCATTAAATATTGCCCGGGGAAGTTTGGAGAAAAACTCCACCCGAGAGATCTATTCATATATTGCCCTGTAGATCCGAAACTAGAAGATGAATACAACTGATCGGCATCCGGATCTATAACCCAATAATTAAATGAAGATGATTGTCCGGCCTTTATCACCATAGGACTTGTAGGACTATATACGGGGACCGGAGGGTGATTCAGCCAACCCGACATAGAACTTAAATTAAAGTCAGAGGATCTCAAAAATGATGCAGGATTTTGATAATTATACAGACTTTGGCTGTAATTCGTTAAATAATCACCTTGATTTAAAATAGTCCAGGAATTGGATGAAGAAATGGCGCCCAGATCAATAAAGGTTTGATCATAATATCGCTGGAAATCATATGTTTGAGCATAACTCGTTGAATTTAATGCTAAAAAAATAATCATAAAAACAACGAGAACTGTACACCTTTTCATGATCTTTCCCTCCTTTTATATGAAATTATGCAATTTTCATCAACTATTCAAAAACCACACAGTTTTTGAGTAGTTATGAAATTTTTGATATAGATCTGTTTTTGAATGCGCTATTATTTCAGACGACGATATCTTCCAGGAATTACGCATGATAGGATGAAAGATGTCATAAGAGAATAAAATTTAAAAATCGACTGGAAAATGGGGAAGATCAAATTCAAATTTGAGAATAGAATGTTTATTATTCTTCAGGCAAGTCAGCAAAATTTTGTTTTAACAACCTTGGCAACCTTTAATTGAAATCCTGAAAAATGCATGAGGTATTCAAAATACTCATCCCAATAAAACAGTATCCATAATTTTCATTATTTAAATTTATGAAGGTTTAAACTGCCGTTTAAAGTCTCCCAAAATAATCAAAATCTATTGAGTGGCAGAGGATGCGCCTAACAAATGATTGATACTTTTAATTAAATCATCCATATCGAAAGGTTTATACATCATTTGATCCGCAGCGCTAAACTCCATGAAGAATTTCTCTCTTTCAGGATCATTATCCAACCGACGAGCTGTCAATAATAATACAATAATATCCTTGGATATCTTTCCAACCTTCATAGCTTCTTTAATAAAACGTGAGACTCTATAACCATTCTCTTTAGGTAACATTACATCAAGCACAACAAGATCCGGCATTTGTTCTCCGACCTTGTCCAATGCCTCATGCCCATCATAAGCGGTTAATACATCAAAATTCTCTTGCTCTAAGCGAAATTTGATGGTTTCCACAATATCAGGTTCATCATCCACTATAAGGATCTTTTTTTTCAACATAAACTTTCCTCCTTACCAAGCTCAGGGTCCAGAATAAACTTTAAAATTCCAGGCCAAACACCAATCAATCTTGGCGTTTCTCAAAGCAACACTTGCTCATGCATTTTAACTGATCCCACCTGATCTCTCTCAAACAACAAAAATATTGCTATTATTTTATCATAAAAATTATAATATCGTAAATCATATTATAAATATGAAAATTTGAAAATATCTTAAAAAATTTATTTTATATCTCTTCATTTATTTTTTGTATTAATATGTCTCCGCTAATCCCTTCATCCGGGTAGCTGGCTTTTCCAAGAGCCAAGCCTGTCTTAAACGCTTTATTTCCAGACACGAATCCATGTTTTGAGAATTCATCCAAAATCCTTTTCTCTACAACAAGGCACCCTTCTTTAGGTGTACCGTTCAATACAACTATTACGCGTCCGTCCAACCTCTGATACTCCAAAACGTCTCTGTCTTTGCGTATGCTGTCATAAACAATACGGCAGACCTGATCCATAAGTTTAAATGTCTCTTTATCTCCAAAAGTTTTCTTTAGATACTCGAAATTCTCCAGTTTAACCAGCATCAGTGAAAAGATACTTCTATCTTCCTTCGAGTGATTGATAGCATTTTCAACTAAATTGGCCAAAATCCTTTGACTGTTATATTGGGGAAGCATAAAAGAAAATTTGGTTCCCCTCTCAGGCTCGCTTTCAACCCATATCCTTCCTTTATGTGCCTCTATAAGGCCTTTGGTAATAGCAAGACCTAAACCGGTTCCCTGTCTACATGTAGTACTCAGGGATTTTTCAGCCTGATAGAATTTGTCGAATACCCTTTCTAAATCCTCGGGTTTTATACCAATGCCGTTATCTTCTATTGATATTTCAATAAATCTATCACCCTCTGACTCTGCATTGAGGGATTCTTTGACCGAAACGCTGACATGCCCGCCATCATTAGTAAATTTAATACTATTGTCAATAAGATTTATAAATACTTGCTCAAGTTTATTAGTATCTCCATGGACCAAAGGTGACTCACAGGATAACTCCTTAGAAATTGTGATAGATTTATTTTCGGCCCTGGCTTTAAGAGATGTTATCGCCGCATCAATAGGCTCATTTAAGTTAAGGCATGTAAACATGTACTTCATTTTTCCTGCCGTCATTTTGGAAAAATCCAGAAGCTCACCAATAAGATTCATTAGTCTTTGGATATTTCTGGCGGCAATTTCCAGAAATCTCTTTTGATTTTCATTTATATCACCGGCCTTTTCCCCCTGAATGATATCCACCGCATTTTTTACACTAGTAAGCGGGCTCCTGAGCTCATGACTCACCACATTTATTAGATCCGTCTTCATCTCATCAAACTCTTTTAATGTTTGAATACGTATCTCATTTTCTACTAAGAAATGTTTAAGTTTCTTTATCTCCCTCTCCTTGATTATCAGATAGCTGCAAAACAGAATTATAAATATGACGAATCCTATAAGAAAAACGTTCATATTGTACTTGGTAAGCATTCTTTCGCTAACTTCAAAACTACCCCCGTAAAAGAATACTAATACTATAAAAGCAGTAAGACACACCAATAAGATTAGTGTTATGGTCCATAGCTGCCAATCTCTTCTATCTAAATCTTGTATTCGAGTGATCTCTTGCTTCTTAGCCATCTATCATCCCCCCCAAATCTTTCCGAAAGGCATTTTATTATTAACCATCTAAAATTATATTATCTGGCGTGATTTTATGGATTGATTCCTTTTTAAATGGGTATTTCCATCAGAAAATAAATCCTTTCTATAACTACCTATAACTATATTTATATTTTCGGGAATCTCGTCCATTTCCTTCTGGTATTAAAAATTTCATAACATTTTAGTTTTTTAAAAATGTTACAAATTTTCCTGATTATCGACAAGTATATTTCATATTTTTTAAACCTGTCAATATTAATTTTCAAGGGTCCAGCAGGGCAACCTTTTTCTCTCTTGTATAGGTATAGTTTTGTAACCTCTCAAAATCCCGGTAGGATCTTGAAAAGAATTGCAAAATGCAAATTGCAAATTTAAAAATTCAAGATAATGTATTCCTTAAATTTTCATTTTTCATTTTGCATTTTGCAATTTTCATTAACTGATCTAAAACCACACTTTTTTGGGCAGTTATATAGTGAGTTGCTTTACCCATTTTTTTTTATTGTAATCAGATGAATCATCTTGTAAAATTAACAAACGATTCAAGCTTTTGGTCTATAAATGACAACTTGTAAATTAAATGCCTAAAATATTTAAAGGAGAGATAGATCATGCCTGGTATGTCAAAAACAAATAAGATCTGGTTCAACGGAGAATTTGTCAATTGGGATGATGCCAAAATTCATGTACTATCCCATGTAGTTCACTATGGATCAAGCATTTTTGAAGGGATGCGTTGTTACAATACCAAAGGAGGACCGGCCTGTTTTCGATTAAAGGACCACGTAAACCGGCTTTTTGACTCTGCCAAAATATATCGGATGCCAATTCCTTATAACAGGGAAGAAATAACAAAAGCGATCCTTGAAACGATTCGAGTGAACGGCCTAAAATCATGCTATATTCGACCAATCGTCTTTAGGGGATACGGAGAGTTAGGGGTTAATCCAACCACATGTCCTGTCCATACGGTTATTGCAGTATGGGAATGGGGCGCGTACCTTGGCCAGGATGCCCTGGAAAAAGGGGTATCCGTGCGTTTTTCTTCCTGGAACAGGTTGGCTCCAAATACTATGCCTGCAATTGCGAAGGCCGGTGCTAATTACATGAACTCCCAATTAATCAAAATGGAAGCAAATGTTGACGGTTATATGGAAGGGATTGGGCTGGATACAATGGGCTATGTAAGCGAAGGAGGCGGTGAAAACATCTTTATGGCAAAGAATGGCAAGCTTTACACCCCGTCTACAGGTTCATCCATACTGCCCGGGATTACGCGACATTCAGTAATTGTCCTGGCACGAGAGCTTGGCTATACCGTAAACGCACGTTCCATACCCAGGGAAGCCCTCTATATCGCGGATGAAGTCTTCTTTACAGGCAGCGCTGCCGAAATAACACCAATCGCGCAGATAGACAGAATAGAAATCGGAAACGGGACATGTGGTCCCATTACAAAGTTATTACAGGAGGCCTTTTTCAAAATCACATCCGGGGATGCGGGAGATCGACATGGATGGCTTACATATGTCTGAGAACAATAAAAAAAAAGGGCCCGTATAAAAATGCGGGCCCTTGAGTCAATATAATCAGTAATTTTTTATATTAAATAAGGCCGGGAAAGGTCATTCCGGTCAGGCCTAAACCGGTCGTACTAAGGCTGCCAAGTCCCAGGCCGAAGCCTCCGAGTCCACCCATCATATCATCAATGGGGGCATAATGCCGCTAAGGCCCATGAGTCCGCTGCTTAAACCAAGGCCGCTAAGGCCCATGAGTCCGCCGCCTAATCCAAAACCGCCAAGGCCCATAAGGCCGCTGCCTAATCCAAGGCCGCCAAGCCCCATGAGTCCGCCTAAGCCGCTGCCATACATTCCGTAACCACCAAACATATAGGGAGTAGCTGAATTGGTGCCGTATCCAAACTGGGAACCCAGGCCAAACATACTTCCCAGGCCACTGCCAAGACCGTACATGCCATAACCACCTAAACCACCATACATACCAAATAGACTGCTACCATAACCGGAGCCGTACATTCCGTAACCACCTAAACCGCCATACATGCCATATAGGCCGCTACCATAACCGGAACCGTACATTCCGTAACCGCCTAAACCACCATACATGCCATATAGGCCGCTACCATAACCGGAGCCGTACATTCCGTAACCGGTTCCATACATACCATACAAGCCGCTGCCAAGACCGGTTCCGTACATACCGTAATAACCGGTTGTAAATTGAGCAAAACACAAATTAGAGGATACCAATAAAATCCCCAAAAAGACGATCGATAAAAATAAAACACTTTTAACCATAGTTTTATGTAACATACTTTTTAACCTCGTTGTAATAAGTTTTAAAAAATGATGAATTGATTAAAGACCTTATTGTCTCTTATTAAAGATATTGAACAGTAAATTAGCAAAGGCAAGAACAATTAGAAACTTATAATAATCACCACCTATCCCCCTTTTCTGTTTCTGCAATTGATAGTTTTTGTTTAGACGAAAAGTTTTGCATTTCTTTACGATTTATTTTTTACTGCAATAAAGTTTTCAAAATATTATCTAATTCAAAAAATAAATTGCTGCTTTTTTTGATACACTTATATGCTCCCAGCTTCTTTGCCTTGGAAAGCTCTTCATTATCGAGATATGAAGAGACCATTATGACCTTTTTATTTGGATTTAATTCTAAAGTATATTTTAGAATATCAAGACCTTCTCCATCCTTAAGTCTCATATCCAACAAAATAAGATCATATTCTTTAATATTTATTTTATTTTTAAATTCCTCACAGGAAATACATATTTCCACATCGTAGACTTTTTGTGACAGATGGTATTTTATTGCATTGCAAAAGATAGGATTGTCATCGATAACCAAAATTTTTTTAATCAAAGTAACCTCTAAAATTCCTGTTTCAAATGAGATTGAGCCTAAAGATCAAGCTGAATAAAAAATTCGTAATCCAGGATTCCGATCGTGAATGAAGATCTTTTTCCACTTCGAACGGCAATCATTGACATGAGAACAAGACGGCATTTTCTATGCCAAAATAAAAATTGTTGTTTTTGCTGGATGGAACAGCTATTGAGATGAATTAATGTTTCAAAATGAGACTGTTATCCGTCTCTTATAATCCCGGAATGAAACTGAAAATGGTAACCCGAAATGAGTCTTTTTCACTTTTTATGGATCTGTTCAAGCTTCCTAAATAATGTAGATCTGCCAATCCCGAGCAATTTTGCGGCGAGTGTCTTGTTGCCGCCTGCCTTGCGCAAAGCATCTCCTATACATTTTTTTTCCATTTCCGCGAGGGTCATAAAATCATCTTCTTTGTTATTTTTTTTAGAATATGAGGAAGATTCTGTTGTTATAGGCTCGGCAAAAAATGCATCCTCCCTTGGAAAGTGGAGAGAAGCAGGTGTGAGGGTATCATTTTCCTCCATAATCATTGCCCTTTCAATGATATTTTTTAGCTCCCTGACATTTCCAGGATAGATATATTGTAGTAAGAGAGATATAGATCCCTGATGTAGCCCCCTGATATTCTTATGAAATTCGATGTTGAACCTTTCAATAAAATAATTTGCAAGGGGTATAATATCTTCCTTTCGCTCCCTTAGAGGTGGGACAGTGATAGGAAACACATTGAGCCGATAAAACAAATCTTCCCTGAACTCGTTGGAGACAATCTTTTTTCTCAGATCACGGTTTGTCGCAGCTATTACTCTCAGATCGACCTTATGGTCAACAGTACCACCAATCCTCCTAAAGGTCCTCTGTTCAAGGAACCTTAGCAATTTTACCTGAATTGAAAGATCCAGGGTCGAGATTTCATCCAAAAACAATGTGCCTTGATCTGTAAGCTCCAACAGCCCCTTTTTGGGGCTCTTTGCATCTGTGAATGCCCCTTTTTCATAGCCGAACAGCTCGCTCTCCATTAATGAACTGGGAAGTGCAGAACAGCTTATATCAACAAAAGGCTTATCCGCTCTTGGGCTAAGGTGATGGATTGTCCTTGCTACCAGTTCCTTACCCGTTCCGCTTTCTCCCATAACAAGCACAGTGCTGTTTTCCAGTTTGGCTATCTTTTCTACCAATTGGTAGACCTCTTTCATCTTGGGGCTTTCTATAACAGTAATATGATCCGGGCCAAATCTTTGTACAAACTGTTTTTTAAGAAGTAAATTTTCTGTAAATAGATCGTAAGCCTTTATCGCCTTTTTTATGATTATTTTCAGTTCATCTATATCGGTTGATTTTACTAAATAGTCATCGGCTCCAAGTTTAATTGCCTTTATTGCGTCGTGAATATTCTGCGAAGAGGTGAGGATAATGATCTGAATATTCGGGTAATCTGCCTTTACAATCTTCAGTGTTTGAAAACCATCGATCCCCGGAAGCGAAAGATCAAGCAAGAGCAGATCGAACTCCTCATCTTTTAATAACCGCAATGCGTCTTCACCGCTAAACACAGGATGACAATACAGGCCTTCAGATTCCAGACAGCGGCATATACTTTTACAAATTAGACGGTCATCATCTACTATTAGTATCCTATACGACATAATCCTATTAAAATGTGGAATTATTTTATTGTCAAGGTTTATTCACCGGGCAGACATATCTCTACCATTGTGCCTTCGCCTTCCTTACTCCGGATATTAATCGATCCGTTATGAAAATCGATTATTCTGGAGACTATTGAAAGCCCCAGGCCGGTCCTATCTGATCCTCTTGAAAAAAACGGATCGAATATATATTGTAAATCCTCTTCTTTTATCCCTGTGCCGGTGTCTTGAATACTAACTTTTACCCATGATTTTGCGTCTTTATCTTCTGTTTCTGTCTGATATATATCCGTTTTAATGATGATCTTTCCCCCACTGGGCATAGCATCTATGGAATTTAGAAGAATATTCAGGAATATCTGTTGCATTTTTGATGAATCAATCTTAATCGCCGGAATTTTACGATTAAAGGCCTTTTCGACAACTATCTGGTGAGAGCCAAGTTTTCTCCTCAACAATCTCAATGTCTTATTAATGGGGTAATGTATGTCTTCCTTTTTGGTAAGAAAAATTTTAGGTTTGCCAAAATCACTCAAATTTTCCAGAAGCTTCTCTAATCTTTGAACCTCACTGAGGATACCTTCCAAATCATTATATAGCGCACTCTTTGTTTTTCTATGTTCCAAACGTTCCAAAATCGATGCCACCATAAGTCCGATTCCGACAAGGGGATTCTTGATTTCATGCACGATAGAAGCTGCCAGCTCGCCCATTATCTTCAGTCTTCCCTGATGCTCAATCTCCCGCTGCATCCTTAGTTCTTTCGTTACAATCTTTCCAATCTCAAATACCCCTACTACATGTCCACGATTATCATAAACAGGATGTCTTCTGATCAACACCTGATCATCCCCTATAGGAACTGACAATTCTTCATAATTTTTATCATTGGTGCTGAGGTTTAGAATAGGACAATCTTCACATGGGGTTTCCCTATTACGGAGGATCTTATAGCATTTCTTTCCTATACATTCCTCTGCAGTCTTTTTCAGTAACCTTTCATAAGCCTTATTTACCATTAATATAGTATAATCCGTATCAATCAATGATATGATATCGATCACTCCATGAAATATGCTTCGAAATCTGGCTTTATATGGCATTGCTTACCATTGGTTCCTTTTAAGAAAACAGAAAATGAAAATTAAAATATTTCTAATATTAATTAACCTCTCTTCTAAAACGGCCAAACTGGAAAGAATCCCAAAACAGAATTGTTTCTCTTAAACCTCTTATCATTAAGATCTAAAATCAAAAATAATGACGAAATATACCAAAATTTTTTTATGACGTTTCTTATAAACTCATAACAAGTGAAATATCAATAATATCTAATTGTTCATCGGATGTTTATACAGAAACATTTGTTTTTACAATTATATTATAATTAATAAGCATTTAATGTGTCAATAAAAATTTGTTTTACTTTATAAATTGTCTGATTTTATACCTATATAATGAAAAAAGATATAAATAAATATAATACATTTCAAACAAGGCAATCCAAACTTCATAATCAATTTTGACGAATAAAATAAATACATATCATTAAGGACCAGCTTAAAAATAAAGTGGCATTTTTATACACACGAACACAGAAGCGCTATAGGGTATATAGTGTAAATTTATTAAGTAAAATTAATAGAAGGAGATCATAATGCGTACCTTCTTAATAGCTCTCTTGTTAATACTCTTTATTATAACTCCGTGCTTTGCCAAAGTTCATGGAACTCCGGACGGACAGACCCCTCATGAGGAGGATGTCTGTGATGCTGAAACCGGAGCAGCCTACGGCCTATGCAATGCATATTGTGAGGCCATGGACTGCGATTCGGCAAACCCACATGCCTCAGAAAAGGCTTGCATCAAGATTAAAAGTCTGTTTCAAAAACATACCAATGGTCGTGATCTACCATGCGATCAGGCTGATGAAGACAACTCAGGGCAAATTATCAAAGGTCCACGCTGTCCATGTCTCGATGATATCCCGGAATTTGCTGCCTTTCTTGAGAACCCGGATAATTTCACATACTGTTATGACACCGGCACCGGCGGACTCCTGGGAATAGGGGATATCGCCAGTGTTGAGATAATTACTAACGGTATGGAGGAGATTCCTGTCTGCGCCTATTCCAATGATGATGTTTTCCACTTTGTGGAAATCACGTATGAAGAATTGGAAATTTGCGAAAAACTGCTACTTGATGCAACCGTGAATGTTGGATTGTATTGCGAGTAATCTGTGTATTCCACCATGTGGGATGCCTGCTTAATGGCATGGCAACCCACATGGTGTTTTTCTATTTTAATTCATTAATGTCTGAACAAAACAAGCATGGTTCTCCGGACTCCTATATTATTAAAGGTATGGAAGCACCTTCAATAGAGCCCTATGGTCGTTAAAATGGTATACCGCGTTCAGGGATGGGTTCTTATAGGATGCAAAATGGACTTTTGCGCCTTCCGAGACAAGACGATCAACCTCAGAGTCCCCTATATACAGGGCTTCATTCGGATCGGCCTTAAAATACCTTAATATCTTGAATAGACATTCCGGATCCGGCTTTGGATTTTGAACATCCAGGGTGGTGACAACCATGTCAAAAAGCTCCCCAAGCCTGTGTTCTTCTATTATTAAGGGCATGCTAAGCCCCCTGTTGGTTGCTATTGCAGTATGGTAATTGGGGCGGAGGCATTCGAGCACGGTTCGGATATGAGGCTCAAGGCGTAAAAGAGGGATAAAAGGAGTGTTGTCAATAACCTTCAAATAGGCTTTCGCCTCATCTATCATGTTTGTAGATTGGAAAAGATGTTCGATCGCCCCTAAGGCTGTCGACACATGAACAAACTCCAGTTGTTCCATATTCAACGGAGGCATGCCAAAATGTTTCAGGATATGGTTATAAAATGCCTCATTGGCCTCCTTTGAATCAATAAGCACCCCATCACAATCATATATGATCACCTTTGGTTTTATCAAGAATCAATCACTCCTTTTTAAGACTTTTACAGCAGTTTTGTAATATTTTCGATTTTTTATTCTACTGAAACGACCTCCTGAAATATATATGTAATAATAACATATATTTAATTTTTGTTCATCCCAATGAACGTACCTATCAGGCTGCAGGGTCAGGTCTTTTATTATAAAGAACCTTGCATTTTCAAACAAATAAAATCTTACGAAAAATTTAAACCGATAAAGTATAATACATTGATATTTAATTAGTTATTGATTCAACACAATGCGATACCAACAAACAAAAGTTGACTTCAAAGAATTTATTATCGTTTTAGAGGAATATCATGGACGAAAAGTAGATATATCATTAATTTATTAAATGCATAAATGTAAAATCATTATAATGGTTCCGGCACTAAAAGACATGGCCATTAATACACAAAGGCACAAATAAAACAACCGAACTTTTTAAATCATTCTAAAAATGTAATGACAGGGGGAGGGCATTCTTAATGGATATAATTGTCTGTATAAAACGAGTTCCTGATACGGCAGAGATTCCGGTGACAATCGATGCAGATGAAAAAGGCATCAAGGAAGATCAGCTCACCTTTGATATTAACGAAGCAGACAGCTATGCCCTTGAAGAGGCATTGCTTATAAAGGAAAAATTCGGTGGCTCTGTCTCCGTTATAAGTATAGGCAATGAAGACACGGATGAAATCCTGCGCATGGGATTAGCAAAAGGTGCGGATTCCGCAATAAGGATCTGGGATGACAATTTTGCCTGTTCCGATGGTTATACGACTGCCAGGATACTCTCGAAAGCGCTCCAAAACAGAAAATTTGATCTGATATTGACAGGCTGCATGGCCACGGATGACGGTTATTCTCAAGTCGGACCAGCACTTGCGGAATTACTGGATATACCTCACGCATCATTTGTGACAAAAGCAGAGATCAATGAAAAGACATCTATCGTGCAACGCGAGCTTGAAGGAGGATTACTGGAAAAACTTGAAATGAGCCTTCCGGCATTGATCACCATCCAAACGGGGATCAATAAACCTCGTTATGCTTCAATGCTGGGCATAAGAAAGGCAGCCAGAAAAGAGATCGAATTCCTGGGTTTAAATGAAATTGGCCTTGAAAAAGAAGAAGTAGGAGAAGCGGGATCAAAAACAAGGATTGAAAAGATATATATACCCCCGATTCTTAAAAGGGCTGAGATTTTGGAAGGGACATCGGATGAGGTTTCCGCAAAGCTTGCCGAGGTGCTCAAAGGAAAGGGGGTGCTGTAATGAGCGAATTATTTGTATTGGTTGAACATAGAAGGGGTGAGATCAGGGATATAACATTTGAAACTCTCTCACTGGGAAGACAGTTGGCACAAAAAAAAGGGACAAGTCTTACAGCGGTGCTCCTGGCGGACCATACCGAGAAATTTACAGACAGATTAAAAAACTATGCTGACACAATATTATGTATCGATGAAGAAAAGGCCGGAAATTTCAATTCCGAGGTTTATCAGAAAATCCTTTCATTACTGATAAATGAGAGGAAGCCTATCCTTACATTAATGGGGCACACAGCCTTTGGTCTGGATTTAGCCCCGTCTCTTGCCGTTGAATTGGGGCTTCCCCTTGCTACGGACTGTATAGGTTTGGATCTTGAGAATAATATACTATCGGCCGAGAGGCAGATGTTTGGCGGAAAGGTGAACGCGAGGATAAGCCTGAACGGGGAGCCCGGTTATATCGCGACCATACAACAAGGGGCCTTTCAACCTGAGGAAAATCAAACAGAGGCAAAGATTGAAAAGATTGCATCTCCGTTCAACGGAGACATATCATATCGCAGATTTATAGAATATGTGGAGGCAGCAATCGGTGATGTGGATATAACGCAATCGGATATCGTGATCGCTGTTGGCCGCGGTATAAAAGAACAGGAAAACCTGTCTATGATAGAAGATCTGGCCGGCTCAATGGGTGGGGTTCTGGCCTGTTCCAGGCCCATAGTTGATGCGGGCTGGCTGCCTAAAGCAAGACAAGTGGGAAGCTCCGGCAAGACAGTGAATCCCAAGCTGTATATAGCAATAGGCATTAGCGGCTCAAGCCAGCACCTGACGGGGATGAAAGGTGCGAAGACGATCGTTGCCATTAACAAAGACCCGAATGCCCCTATTTTTAATGTTGCGGATTATGGGATCGTGGATGACCTGCTGAAGGTAGTCCCGGTACTGAAGGAGAAGATATTGGAAGTGAAAAACGCTGTAACAGCCTAAAGGGTAAGGTTATGTCGAGCACAATAGAAATAATCCCGGAGATCAGGGAGGCCATTGTAGAGTCTGGAGCAAAGGACGTCTTCAAATGCTACCAATGCGGAAAATGTTTCAGTGTGTGCCCCTGGTATCATGTATCGGCCACTGAATTTCCTGTTCACAGGATACCCCAGGCAGTTAAGCTGGGGACTATAGCAAGCAGTGAAGATAAGGATGTGATCGAGGCTGAAGTAAAAGAGATATTCGAATGCGTCGGTTGTGAAGCCTGTTTGAATGAATGCCCACGAGGGGTGAATATCCCGGACATCATCAGGGCCGTGCGCAGAATATTTGTGGATTACGGCACCATCCCACAGGAATTGAAGTCTGCCATCTCAAAGATCCAGGGCACGGGAAATCCACTGGGGGAGTCAAGGGAGAAGCGAATCCAGTGGTGCGAAGGCCTGGATGTGCCTGTTTTTCAGCCAGACATGGATTTTCTGTATTTTTCTTGCTGTCTGCCGGCATATGATTCACGTCTGAAAAATGTCTCTCAATCTACGGTTAAGATATTGAAGGACGCCAATGTATCCTTCGGAATACTAGGCCCTAAGGAAGAATGCTGCGGTGAAAGCATTCGAAGGGTGGGGTCCGAAAAGGTCTATAAAAAACTTGCAAAGGCAAATGTATCCAATTTGATCGATGCCGGAGCTAAAAGGGTCTTAACCACATCACCTCATTGTTATACCATATTTAAAAATGAATATCAGAAGTTTGGACTTCATGTGGAGGTCCTGCATCAAACCCAGGTTTTTGCAATGCTCATTGAAGAGGAAAGGATTATCCCCAAAAAGCCATTGAACAAAAAGGTCGTTTACCATGATCCCTGCACCCTGGGCAGGCAGAATGGAATCTATGACGAGCCGCGAAGGGTCCTTTCAAGCATTCCTGGCCTGGAGCTGGTAGAGGCGGAAAATTTCAACAGACAATTTAGTGTGTGTTGCGGGGGCGGAGGCGGAGGCCTATGGATTGACCTTCCTATAGAAGAACGCATGACGAATGCAAGGATACAACAA
This sequence comes from bacterium, assembly GCA_049472335.1. Classification (GTDB taxonomy): domain Bacteria; phylum SZUA-182; class SZUA-182; order DTGQ01; family JAFGSM01; genus JBLIRM01. The sequence goes on from JBLIRO010000037.1 coordinate 43,167, forward strand.
TTACACGATACCGGCGCCGAAATTCTGGCCGTTGCCTGTCCATACTGTCTTCAGATGTTTGAGGATGCAATCAAAGTAATGAACCTTGATATGACTGTAAAAGATATCAGTGAAATCCTGTTTGAAGCATTGTAAAGACAGCGAAGGAAGCTTCAGGGCCTTCAAAAAAGCCCGGATACGACTAAATAACTTTTGATTAATCCATCAAGTTTCTTGCTTCTATAAATTTCACCATATTATAGATAAAGAGATTATACGGAACAGGAAGTTGATGTTTCTTAGCCAATTGAATAACAGCTCCATTTAAGGCCTCTATTTCTGTTGGTTTCTTTGCCCTTATATCCTGCAAGGTTGAAGATTCATGTTGTGCGGTTGATGGTAACAATTTACCATAAAAGGTCTCTAAATAATCTTCTGCAGTCTCCCACCATGTTCCATAACCCTCTCTTTCAATAACCATATATATCTCCTTAACTACTCCCTTCATTATATTCCTGGAATATTCAGATTCTCCCAATATACCATAAGGAACATTTAAAATTGCTCCCAGGCCATTAAGAGCACAATTATAAAGCATCTTGGCCCAGAGGTCCTTTTCAATATTCTCATTAACCTCACAGGGGATACCTCCTCTTGTGATCAAATTACAAAGCTCATGAAGCCCCGCAATATCCTTATGAAATAAACTTCCAATATGAATGGCATCAGCATGGACAGTAATGGTTACCTCGTTTGGTTTAAGACGAGAGAATCCTGTAATTACACGTGCATTATAAATAATCTCTTCAGGGAAATAGGAGGCAAAAATTTCCGTATTACCCCATCCGTTTTGAAAGAGGATGATTTTTGTCTTTGATTGTAAATCTCCTTTATATTGAAAAATATCCCTGGCGGCTTGTTGGGAATCAAAGGATTTTGTACAAACAAACAGATAATCACACTTATTTATGATGATATTTTTTAAAGAAGAATGTGCCTTAAATTGATCTGGTCTCGCATAATAGTCACCAAATATCCCGGTTCTTTTTAAACCCTCTTTTCTTAATAAAGATACTGTATGCTCCTTGGCAATGATATCTAAGGTAGCTCCGGCTTTCAGCAGACAACTGGCAATCCCCAGCCCCACTGCCCCTGCACCATAAATAAGAATATGCATCAAGTTCACCTCACTGATTCAAGGTCACAAAGTCTGCTTCTTTCTTCTACGTCCTACTTACCATTAATCATAAAACTCGGCTACATTTAAGGGTATATTATATATATCGAAAAAAGATTTGATTTGTGCCTTTTTTATACTGGCCGTATCGAGCTTAAAAGATATTACACCAATGGGAAAATGGAGATGGTGGAATTGTTTGAATTAAGCTGGTAACATAGAGATTTAGCTATTGGGTATTAAAAGATATCTCTATTTGTCAAGAAGGATTTTAAAAGGGAGCTGCATTGCCTTAAGCAAATCCCTAAATGCCAGAAGGGAGGCATAAATGAATAAAAGATTAATTATATCCTTAATCACAGGGGCACTGTTAGGTATAATATGTATAATTGGCGGAGGTATCAGGGCCAGAGGAATTGCCGGTAATGAGCTTTATCTTGCCGCTATGTGGTACAATCGTGTCATAATTGGCCTTGTTGTTGGACTGGCAGGATCATGGCAGATCACTCACACCACTTTAAACCGGTATATCCGTGGCGCCTTGCTAGGGCTGATGGTAAGTGCGGCCTTCTTTCTGTCAACAGGAATGCGAGATGTCATTGCATTCATTGCGGGGATCGTATACGGGATAATAATCGAATATGTAGCCTATCGATTCGAGTAGGCCAAAATGGAAAGGTTATGATTATTAAATTTTCCAAGAATTAACTGAGAAACCTTTCCCTTCCAGAGCAGAATAATTTTAAGAAAGATGACATAGTGATCTCAGATCAAAATTTTTATTCAAATTCTTGTGCAAATTTGATGAATCGCTCTTTTAATGCCTCCATTTCTGCCCGGAGGGAACGGACTTCTTCCTCCAGGGCCGAAATCCGCTGATCTTCAGCAAGCACCTCAATCCGGGCAGCTTCAGGAGGAGGTGTCAGATCTTTTTCATCAACTTTTACCTCTCCGCAAAAAAGATGGGCGTAACGGGATTCCTTGCGTCCTGGCAGGCGGGGAAGTTTAACCACAAATGGCCCTTCTTCCCTTTCCATGAGATATTGAAGTGTAGCCTCCACTTCAGAAAGGTCTTTGAATTCATACATGCGGTTGGTCCGGGAATGCAGCTCCCCCGATGTCTGATATCCACGAAGCATAAGGACACAGAGTATCCCTATCTCAGCAGGAGAGAATTCAAAGAGCTCTCCGATCCTGTGTGCATATTTGGGAACACGTCCCTCAGCAGTATTTTTAAGCCAGACAAGATGCTTCTGACGAAGGTCATCGAGTACACGCACAACGGTTTTTTCATCCAGGGTCATAACGGGATTACGGTTTGATTTCTGATTGCATGCATTTGTTAGTGCATTGAGTGTAAGGGGATAGTAATCGGGGGTGGTGATCTCTTTTTCGATCAATGAACCAAGTATCCTTACCTCCAAAGGAGTAAGAATAATATCCATTCTCATTTACCCCCTTTCTCTTCGACAACACGATGATAAACTGCCAGTTTATGAGTTATGTTATTTGATTTTATTATTGTTCTCTCCCAGTGATTTTAGATATAAGAAAAATAAATTGGGCCATGTTATCAATAGGATATTTTAACACATTGGAAACCAGTTATCCATGACAGGGGAACGCCCTCCAGTAATTCTGGCTATGACACTTGTGTTAGTGAAATGTCATAAACCCAAATCTTACAGGGATCAGTGTACCCCAGCACTACCCTAATTTTGGAAAATCTTTCCGATTAAGTCTTAGAAAATCAAAATTGTGAAAAAAGTCTTCATTTTTTTGCAGCCTTTGAAATGCTTGTTAAATATGCAAGCGGGCTTCCTCGTATATAATCCCTGAAATTATATACCATTTAGGCAGGACAATTTCCTGTATTTGATGGATAAAATTGTCCTGGTAGTAATATAAGCATCTTCTTTTCTACTTAGCAGAAATCTTTTTAACAACCATATCCTTAAATATATAGAAATATTTTTCTAAAGAATATTGTATTGATTTTTGGCATATGGATACTATGGCACCAATTCTAATTTTCGACAAATGGCCTTTGGCTAATGGGATCTTGAAAAATGAAAACCTGCAAATCATATATCTACTGATTATCCAGAGGATCGTTATCAATATTTGAAGACCTGACCAAGCATTTCCATAACATACTTGCCATAATTAGAATTACTGATTCTATGACAATTTCCTTGACGGGGCAGATATATTTGTCACACACAAAAATATAAAGGTTCAAAAAAACAATATGTTTCAATCATATCAAATCTGGCATTTCAATTGCTAAATATTTATTCATCACTCTTGTGATGATGATCCGTTAAAAGTCCCAAATAAGAAGTTTAAAGCATCGTATTTTCTGATTTTGTTGAATACTACTCTAAAAAAAATGACTTTTTTATGGATCAGACAAAGGATGAGTTTATTTTAATTTAAAAAGATAATCCTAAAAAAATTATGAAAGCGATTAAATCAGGTATTGCTTTTGAGGTTTTATCATATTTATACAAACACCCAAATGCTCAAGATACAGTTGAAGGTATTGCACAATGGTGGATTATGGAGCGACAAATCAACCAAACAATTTCTGATGTTGAGAAGGCACTCGCATTATTGTGTTCAAAACGTTGGATTATAGCCATTCAGATTCCAGATTCAAATATTTTATACAAAATAAACAAGCAAAAAATAAAAGATATAAAAAATCTTATAGAAAGTAACAATACTTAATTTCTATCCAATGGAGGACAAAATGAGTGGGATAATTAGTCCTAACCGTTTAGAGGTCAGTGATCGTTTTCCAATTTTAGGTTTTACTATACGCACCGATGAAAATCATGGGTGGTTTGAAGTAGCAGTAGCAACAAAGCCCGAGCTTTTTCAGCCAAGTAACAAAAATCTTCGGACATTTTCTAACTTCTTTTCAACGCGGGCAACCGGGGCATTACCGGTACAGCGTGGTGAAGCTGTTTATCTGTTGCCAACTGAGGTACTTGGAAGGTTCAAAGGAAACCAGAAATTATATTTTGCACTTGCTGTTTTTACTGATCCGAGCAGGAATACTGTTGAACTAGTTAATGTGCCTAATGAAAACAGTACATATGTAAGCCTAAAAACTTTTACAGGAAGTGGTTCCCGCAGGGCTATGCTTATACACAAAAGTCACAGAAGCACATCTACTAAAACAGATACGAACTATGGCAAAACACCCAGTGAGGAACTTGATTGGGCTGGAGATACAGTAATGCCGGGCACAGAGGCTATCAAATCCATTAAGCCTATTGAAAAGCCGAAACCGGTGCATACTTCTTCACCTGAAACGCCACCATATTCAGTGGATAATGCGTCATCTGCACAGGCAGAAACCCCGTTCGAATATGACGATGGATTCGGTCCAATGCCTTTTGAGTTCATTGATGAAATGGATCAATTATCCAGTCGAAGAATTGAAGAGCCTATGCCTAATGAAAATATTACCCCTTACACATCCTCATCTATTAGATCTTCCAGGCAGTCTCGTACCTTCTCAAACGGGCAATCATTTAATATCAACTGGAACGAGGTGGAATTAGTACCGCAAATGACAGGCATGTCATGCTGGGCTGCTGCTGCTTCCATGGTTGTTGGCTGGCGTGACAGGATATGTATTGATCCATCAGACATAGCAAAGGGTTCGGGCCATTGGGCAGCCTATAAGCAAGGTCTTAATCCATCGGATATACCTTCTCTTGCCAATGCCTGGGGTCTGCAACTGGAGCAGCCCCAATGTTATACAATGGAAGGGCTCAAGAACTTGCTTGAGACCTGCGGTCCTTTATGGGTTGCAGCATCTGTCCCCTCACTTCATGCTATTGTTGTGACCGGCATGTACGGGGACGGCACGTATGACGGAACATATATCAGGATTAATGACCCATGGGGACGTGCATCAGGGACACCCGGAAAGCCGGGAACCTATAATCCCACCCCGGGAAAGGGCAGTCAGTATAGTCTGACATTTAGGCAATTTTCTTCCGAATATGAAGCTGCCGCCGATTTCCCACAGGTCAACATTCAAATTCTGCATTCAGGCGGAACCGACGGGAGAGTGATCGAAGCCGGATCAACTGCTTACAGCCTGGGGAAAACATATCCTGTGTCTGTTCAAAGCAGCACTGGATTAAGTACTGCAGATATTGGATATTCCAGGCAGTCTCGTACCTTCTCAAACGGGCAATCATTTAATATCAACTGGAACGAGGTGGAATTAGTACCGCAAATGACAGGTATGTCATGCTGGGCTGCTGCTGCTTCCATGGTTGTTGGCTGGCGTGACAGGATATGTATTGATCCATCAGACATAGCAAAGGGTTCGGGCCATTGGGCAGCCTATAAGCAAGGTCTTAATCCATCGGATATACCTTCTCTTGCCAATGCCTGGGGTCTGCAACTGGAGCAGCCCCAATGTTATACAATGGAAGGGCTCAAGAACTTGCTTGAGACCTGCGGTCCTTTATGGGTTGCAGCATCTGTCCCCTCACTTCATGCTATTGTTGTGACCGGCATGTACGGGGACGGCACGTA
>JBLIRO010000038.1:0-48317 GCA_049472335.1 bacterium
TGGGGGATAATGGCATCTGCGACACTCAATCCGCCTTCCAGCAGGCGTTCAGCATCTTTTATTCTGTTTGCCGGGGTAACCATAGCCCCTTCACTTCCCGGCTGAACAAGCAAGACCTCATCCAGGCCAATGCCTTCATCTTGGAGGACCTCTGGTGAATGGGTACTCATGATGACCTGCCTGCCGGTTTTTCGCTGAATCCGGGCAAACATTTGAGGGATATATTTGATCACCTCAGGATGAAGGGAAAGTTCGGGTTCTTCCAGGAGCAAAGGACCACTGCCGTCCAAAGTAACCCAAAGAAGTCCCATGAGTCTGAGAGTTCCGTCTGAAAACTGATCTTCCTTATGCCATGCCCCCTGGGGGCGCCAATGTTCATATTTTCCCCGAAGATGTGGCGTACCCCTCTCATCTCGAACCATTTCCAGCTCCTTAAGCTTAGAAACTGCAAAACTCAGGGCGTCTTTGATACGTTTTAACCGGGCGTTTCGCGTCCGATCCTGGGTATGTGCAATCTGCTCAAGAAAATCACCTCCGTATGGATCATTCTTTTTTCCGATGGAACGATCGGGTTCACGGACAAGCTGAGGTACAATGTGAAGGTAACGGACCGTGGAAAAAAAATCCGCTATATTCCTGAACCTTTGATTTGCATATACTTGTTCAAGATAGGTCTGAATAAGACGTTCAGGATCGTTTTTATCTTTGTCATCAGGGCGCTCTAAAATCAACCTTCCATGTTTGATTACCTTCTCCTTTTTAATAATAGGTCGCCTTAGATTGTCTTGATTGAAATGGATTTCATATTCCCATACAGATAAATCATATTCGTTACCAATATCTATGTGAATAAGGATATTGGAATGCCGCCGTGCCGCCAGGCAGCGCAAGCTGGACACACCGCCTCGCTTGCGGATAGCCTCCTGAAAGCCACCGCCTATGGAGACAATATCATGCAGGAATCTAAACACGTCCAAAAGATTAGATTTTCCGGATGCATTAGGCCCTACCAAAAATACCCTGTCCTGCAGCTTAACATCGATCTGGACAAAATTCCGCCAATTCTCAAGATAGAGCCGGGTAAATCTAAATGACTTGCTTTTTGTTTTACTCATGGATTTATGCTCGTTAATTTAAAAGAAATTCACATTTATATTATCAAATACAAACAAAGTATATCCGACGATCAAGAAGCATGTCAATATCAATGGGTTGACCAATAATAACTCCACATTTTGACATCTCACCTTCAAGCCATCTTTTACAAAAACTATGTTTACAACTTTGACAAAGGACCGATTTTTTTTTATACTATATTACAAGAAAAAATTTCTTTCCATTTAATCAGCTCATTTTCGACACATTTTCAGGATCATTTGTTGTTATTATTATTGACTTCGAAAGATATTTATTTTGTAGTATTTAGATTGATAACACTATAAACAGTGCATCAGAGTATCTAAAACTTAATAACTACTAAGATATTTAAGAAAAAAGTGAGTCAGAATAATAAAATACTGGATCCATTAAAAGATCTCCGTACATGGCAGCGTTTTCATTTCAAACTCATAGCCCTTTATGGCGGAACTGTATTAGTATGTCTGATCCTGACAGGATTTATTTTATATAAAATATGGATAAATGCGGAATTTAAAGGTTTACAGAGGCGGTTGCTGGCTATAGTCACAAGTTTATCAGCATCCATCGATGCGGATAAAATCACGGCCATCCCTATTGATTCCACAGAGATTACTCCGTTTCATAAAGAAATATTAAGCCGGTTTGAAGAAGTATGTGTTAGAGACCCGGATATTGAAACTATATATATATTTCGCCCAACTAACGAACCCACAAAATTACGTTTTCTGGTTGATTACTCAAAGATAGACATTTATGGAAATCCTGGCGATCTGTATGACGCAAGTGATGTCCCGATACTGTTAAAGGGATTTGCGAAACCTTCCGTTGAAAATAAACCATATAGAGACGAATTTGGACTTACCTTGTCGGGCTATGCACCTATTTTCAATACTGAAGGGCAAAGTGTAGGGCTTGTTGGAGTTGATGTCCAGGTTTCCCGGATCCAACAAATGCGGCAGCAGGTCCTTTTTATTATTTTAGGAGTGTTCGGCTTTGCAATCATTATAATAGGATTAGTATCCTTCACAGTTGCCAGAAATGTGCGCCAGCCTTTAACAAAAATCATAAATGCAGCGACCGCTATTGCAGGAGGCAAATTGGATACGAGAATACAGATGGATCGTCATGATGAATTCGGAATAATGAGCCAACATTTCGATCTTATGGCAGAAGGCTTACAGGAGCGTGAATTTATTCGGGAAACATTCGGACGTTATATGAGCGAAGACGTAGCACGGATGTTATTGGACTGCCGCGGCAGTGGAATATTGCAGGGCGAAGAAAAAATTGTAACCGTATTATTTAGTGATTTGCAGGGTTATTCAACGATCAGTGAACAACTGCCCCCAGCTAAAGTAATTGAAATGTTGAACCAATATCTGGAGGCCATGAATAAATTAATAGATATATATCATGGATGTGTGATTGAATACCTCGGAGACGCTATATTGGCAGTATTCGGAGCTCCCTACTATATGGCAGATCATTCTGAACAAGCATTCCGTTGTGCAATTGAAATGCGTAACCGTTTGAAGGAGCTGAATAAAGAATGGAAAAAATCCGGGATAGCCTGCTATTGGAAACAAAGTGGTATTAGTGAATTGAAAGTGCGGATTGGCATTCATACCGGTCCCGTAGTGGCCGGGAACTTAGGAAGCAGGACCAGGATGAAATATGCAGTCATTGGAGATACGGTAAATGTAGCATCCCGCCTGGAGGCACTCAACAAGGAATTTGATTCCGACATCTGTTTAAGCCGCGATGTTTATATCCACCTTCCAAATGACCTGACTTCAAATATGACTCACAGAGGGGATTTTCAAGTTAAGGGGAGGGAACAATCCGTGAGGATTTATACATTATGAATCTTTTGTCACCCTTTCATTTTTTAGGTATTTATTGTATATTATAATATAAGCATATAAACAGCTTTCTTCTATGTTTTTTTCCAATCCGCAGGTTCTATATCATGCAGAAAATACATCTTTTCGGATTTCTTGATACCTTACGGATATTACCTTGGATGAATATTGTTTTATGAAATCGTCAGGAAGTCTCTTACGAACCATATTGAACGAGATCGTCTTTTCAATAAACCTAACGATAAATAAATTAAAAAAGAAAGGGAGAGCTTATGTTTTCTCTATCATCCGTAACAAAAAGGATATCTACTATACTTTTATTAATTCCGGTATTACTTTCTTTCGGCCAGCTAAAGGCATTTGCCCGTCCTGTTATCAGCAATGCAAACGATGTGAGCTTCACTGTGACCTGGATAAGTCCTGCACCTGCCACAGGAGAGGTTCGTTACGGGCACACCCCGGCTTTGGGCAACACCGCCTATGATGTAAGGGGCAAAAGCACCTCTGAAAATATACACTTTGTTAGGATTTCCAATCTACAGCCTGAAACCATCTATTATTATGATGTTGTCACAGGCACAGCAATCGATAACAATGGTGGGCTGCATTATTCTTTTCTTACGGGTCCAACCACTCAAACACCTCCGATACCGGATACTGCCTATGGCCGCGTTGTTTTACCGGTTGGATCAACACCTGCCGTGGGGGCGCTTGTATATGTCACTATAATAGAAAATAACGGCAAAGGAAGCGCCGGAAGGTCCACCACCCTCTCCTCTTTGGTCGCATCGTCATATTGGAATGTTCAGCTCAGCAATGCCAGGGTTTTGGACATGAGTTCACCCTTTATTTATTCACTTTCAGGAGATACCCTGGAGATATTGGTTTATGGCCCGGATGGTTCAACAGCCATTGCATCGGCAGATACATTCAATGATACACCAGCCCCGCAAGTAAAGACAAATGACACCTGCACACAGGAAATATGTGATTTAATCGACAATGACTGTGACGGCCTTGTGGATGAAACAGGGGCACAAGGCTGCACCATTTTTTACAAGGACGAAGACGTAGACGGCTACGGTGTCACCAGCGACAGCCTGTGCTTGTGTGCTCCGGAAGCATATTATACGGCCATATGGGGGGGAGACATTGATGATCAAGACCCTCTAGTCATTCCTTTTCTTTACGTTATGGAGATTTTTTCAGGCTGGAGCATGATATCCCTTCCTATTACACCTTATAATCCAAGGCTCTCGGCTTTATTCCCGGATGCCATTGTTGTTTATGGTTTTAAAAAGGGTGTGGGGTATGAACGTGTAAAAGGAGATGAAGATATGGTGCCCGGGGCCGGATATTGGATCTTAATGGATCAGAATCAAAGCTATCCGTTAGCCGGACAAGCCTTAATAAATTATAATATCACAGTGAATAACGGATGGTATATGATCGGAGGCAGTGTAGCTCCTGCTAAGGCCTCGGTCAATAATGGAAACATTACCGTAATTTATGGTTTCGTTTCCGGGGCCGGTTATCAGAGGATTAAGGAAACGGATAATCTGGAATCCGGGAGGGGTTACTGGATACTCTTTAAGGAAATCATGGATCAGGCAGAGTTTAAAGTCGAAAGCATAGAACCATAGGCAAGTTTTGAATCGAACCCAAAAGGTTAAGGATGAAAGAAATAGTAAAAAAGATTGCACTCATTGCATTAGTCTTACAGATTTGTCTCCCGGGGACTTTAATAGCGTATGACGATGCGGCGGTTTTGTGGCGCGGGTTTCAATCGGCCTGGATAGGGGCGGACCGGGTAAATCATTGGTATATAGCCAATGACGACGAGCCGGGGAACCACCGCTTAAATAGACTCGGCGACTTTTTGGAAGATATGCACTGTATTTATCCCAGGGTGAGACATTATCATTCCGCGGCCTCGGGTTCTCTCGAGGATACAATGGAATATACCACCTATTATACAAAGATTTATACAAATGGGATAGGGCTACAGCATGGTTGCGCAGATTTTGTGTTATATGGATCAGAAGGAGATTTCGTGGACTATTCTGATGAGATCGTTTTAGATCCCGAATGGAATACAAAGGACCGGGATTATTACACTGTTTTGTTGAATGGTTTCGATCTTTGTTCTACAGAAGATGCGGACAAGCTTGAATACATTTCCATGGAGGTAAGTAATGCCCGATATTCAGAGGAAAAGATCAAATTCGATGTATTCATAAGGTTTAAGGCGGATTGCGACTCGGTTGAATGTGAAACCCCTGACGGCAGTATCGGTTACGAAGGGAAATTTTGTTACCTTGTGGTAGCCGGAGATGAAGGGGATTTAAATATCACGGAGGATGATTTTTCTACAAAAAATTATACGTGGAATATAACCACCGAGATCTTTCTTGAGCCGGAAAATCTCAGTGTTACGGGTGTGGGCGGGAACCAATATAACGAGGCTGCGCTTGGCTTTAGGAAGATATTCTTCGATCTTCATGGTCAGGAACACTGGCTGCTGGAATGGGTGAGCGCGCTCCAGCCTGAAAGCTATGATGCTTCCTCAGGCGAATATACCTATCTGCGGCAGCTCCTCTTTAAACAATGGACAGCACCCATGTACGGCCTATCCTTAAGATATAATGGTGAAGCGACCCTCGGGGCCGCGGTCACCTTGATTCAATTTAATCAAGCCTCTGTAAATGAAGGTGCATTGAGCGGGGAAATATTTTGGCCTTCGGAAGAGGACAATGAGGGGGCATGTGAGAATGATGACTCATTGAATGAATTCTATATTCATTTAGATAATATAAATGATGAAGACGGAGACTGCGTTTTTGATGACGGGGACAATTGTATTGAGGTGGATAATCCTGACCAGGAGGACAGTGACAATGACGGTATCGGAGATGCATGTGACAAGCCCGATCTTGAGGTCATCAAATCGGGAGAGACATCCTCGCTTAAGGATACTATCACAATCGAAGACTATAGCACGGATGCATATAAAATCACCATGAATGTACGTATCCAAAATACCGGACCGGTACAGAGCAATGCCTTTGAGGTAACCTGGGAAGGCGCGGGAGTAATCGATCCTCAAACAGCCAGCCAAGCGACTCTCCTTCTTATTAACCCATTATACCCCAGTGTTAAAACCGTCAGGGTTGAAACCTTATTAGATCCTAATGATTATGTGGATATATCAAATGCGTGGTTAGTGGAAAAGGATTACTATGACGGTATCCTGAATGGAAGCAGATGTGGTGTATTCACCCTGAGTGCGGAAGCAGACACCCTTGATGAGATTGACGAGGTTTTTGAGAATAACAATGATGAATCCTATGCATTGGTAGGTTACTGTAAGGCCCTTGTGCCCAATCCCTTTGTAGTGCTTGACCCTATCCTTAATGGGCTCCCCTCGCTTGACAGATCAATCATCGAAAAGGTAGCAGAAAAAATGTGGCCGGACATCAAAAACATATTCACAGGATTGGAGATTGGTCCATGGATCACGAATAGCGCGGGCACTTCTTACCTGTGGAACAATCCGGAGATAAGGACAAGCCTCATTGTTTCGCCGTTTCCTCTTTCACCGGGATGGAACGTTGTAGGCCTTAATGTGGAATTCGAGGGATTGAAGGTCCTTGACGTCTCTCAGGAGATCAAGGCAATCGGAGGAGATGTCCAAAAGATCGGCCAATTCACAGACAGCGAATGGCTTGGATTTACTCCCGGATCGGATATTAATAATTTCTCCGTTTCTTCTGGCCAATGTTATTTTATCAATGTAAATAATCATGTTCTCTGGAAGCGCGTAAGCTATAAGCCCCCCTCCCCTTTCCATTTGAATCTGAATTCCGGCTGGAATTTCTTTTCCATTCCAGCATGGGCAGGCAAAACATTTACCGCTCAGGGCTTTATTGATGAGGTTCTTAGGCAGGGAGGCAACTGCAGAGAGATAAATGATTTTATGGATGGGGCCTGGCAGGGACATATCAATGATCTGCCATTTAATAACTTTTCCGTAAAACCGGGTAAAGGTTATGCACTCAGATGTGATGCACCCGCGAATATTGTCATTAATAAAGAAGACATGGAGATCAAACAGAAATTTCTCTTCCATTTCAGCTACATAAACTACGCATGGGGCTATGATAATGCCGGATGGTTTATCAATAGCATGGGAGAGCTTAAAAATTATAATCTTTATAATCAACCTGATCTACCCTGGCATTCCGCTGATCCGAACGGTTATATTACGGATGAAAGGTTAAGGGAAAATTATAGCTATGCTAGTGAGATCGCATACAAGGTCTCAAGAGAAGAATTATTTGAAAACTATAGGTTAATCGAGCAGGCATCAAAGGGGCAATTGTCCCCGAACATACACACAGGTTATGATGTGGGCGCTAATATATATTATTGCTATTTGTGGGATGAAACAGCAAAAAGATATAAACAGATCCTGCTTAAAAAGTATGGTGATTTTTCCAGGTATAACTTGGATCCGAGCGCCCAGAGATTGACCCGATGGCTGGAGAAGGTCGGTCATTCAGCTTTTAGAAATTAAAATAATGTTAGTGGGGCTGTCAAGAGAACCGTTTCCTCGATATTAATGTCAAGAAACGTTCTTTTGACATTAAGCTCCCTCCTGTATATTTGCCGGGCACTTATAGGTGCTATCCCAGGGGCTGCACTCCACATCATAATGAAAGCTGTCGGCATCGCAGTCATTGTTATCGGAATCTATGCGCAGACGGAGGGTGTCGAGTACTAATTCCGTCCATGAGGCGCTGCCAACGGTTCTGTATCTATATTGCAACTCCACATTAAAGGCCTCATCGTTACAATTATTCTGCCACTCGGGTCTTATACTATAAATGCCGTCAGAGCCCACACTGTCGATATCCACCCAGCCGCTGCCGTCATAGGTTACCGAGCCGCAAATCCCGCCTCCAACGGTACGGACTTTGCCTGTACCCGCTATGCACATCTGGAATTCATAATCATCAAAATAACCGGCCAGGGTTTTCAGGCTTAAGACATTCGCCGCAACAGTATAATGCTCCCCGGAAGTGCTTGCATCAAAAAGGCATACACTATCGACATTCCGGGGTGTAACAATGGCCCCCGTAGGACCGGATATGCTTATATAAAAATCCTCCGTCCGTGTTCCGAAAACCGTATCGGGGGATCTGGTGCAAAGGGCGGGATTATCGCATACGGGTGAATCAGGCCGGCAAAAAGGGTCGGAAGGGTCGCCGTAATGAATATAGTCATAGGTTACCCGGACGTGATACAGCTCCCAGGCATCGATCCTTGTCCCTCCGGCGATGGTGACAGACCGCAGTGGTTCATCACTAAGAGCGGGAAGCTCGAATGAGCCCGATCTGTTCTGGCAGGGGTCCTGAGCCGGGACAGTATTATAGGGAATAAAATCCACGGGTGTGACATTCTGCGGGCTCCCGCCGGCTGCAGACCAATCGGCAATGGTGGGTACATCCTCCTTTGTTATCTCTATGGAGTCCACCCAGATCAGGGCCGGTCCGTAAGAACCCGCGGCAAATTCCAGATCGGTTGTTTCCCAGGTAAACTCAACCTGGTAATTCATGGCCGGATTGGCCAGGTTCTGGCTGTTACGCGGAGGGACTATAACGTATAAGACCTTTCCCACGTTTGGTTTCTGGGTCGCGTTATCTATATAAGGAAACAAATCAGGGGAGGAGATAAAATCGTTATAATTCATGATCAGTGAGTCGGTTGATATGGATACTCCTCCAAGGGTCATATCCGAGACACCCAGCGTGATGCGGGCATCCACAGGTGACAGGATGGGGGACCGTATCAAACCGGTAGAGCCAGCCACGAATTCCCTCCGGACACCGCCCGCGGAAATATCACTATTGCTGTAAACCCTTAAAACCATGGCCAGATTGTCAATATTCTGATCTATCATATACTCGCTGAAGGATTGATATACCTGTATCCCTGTTGCCATATGGGTTTGAACGCCCACAAGGTTTCTTGAGTCAAGCACAACAGGGATGTTATAAAAATCATCGGCGCCCCGGGTAATGGGATCAACCTCATAAACATGATCATATAAATTCTTGACCGCGTTGGCCCGGTTATCAGCATCGATCTCCAGGATCTCCAGCTCCAGCCTGTTGAATTCCGGCGTATCCCCGCAATGCTGAAACCGCAGGTCAAAATCCATTACAAAATATGCCTCATTGGTTATTGAATCATACATGGGCATCTCGGAGGTCGCATATTCCGTCTGCTCTGTAATGATTTCACAATGGAGGGGAGCGGCAGAGGTCCAGCCGCTTCCCGAATCTATCTGGCCTCGGATGCGCATTACATCCGTGCACGTCACACGGTTAAGCCTTGCCCAGTTGACGCTTGTTGTGCCCCACCTGTTGTCCAACTCCGGGGTCCTGCAATCCTGTGACAAGCCTGCCATCAGGCTGTTCGGATCACCAGCAGTAGACAACTGGGCCTGGCTGTAAGTGCCGCAAAGGTTTATTTTATGGTCGTTTCTTCGGTAACGACCCTGATAGGACATGAGAGTACCGGGTCCCGCCCAATGATCCAGTCCGAGTGCGTGTCCCAACTCATGAATCAGGGTGGCACGCATTATGACCCTCTCTGTAGGTCCACCATTAACAACATTGTTCATAAGACCTTCATCCAGGTTGATATTTTTCCCGTAGTTTAACCCTGGAGCGCCCAAATCCTTTATTCCGATATCTATCTCATCCCCGGCGCAGGTGCCGTCATCATCAGTAAGGTCCCAGCAATTGATATGGAACCTGTCCTCCCATGAGCCGTCAGGATCGCGGTTAATGACCTCCTTCCAGACATTGACCGCCCATTCTACATCATCCACAAAGTCATCGTGATCATAACAATACACAGCGCTTCCCGAACCCGGACAAGTGATGCTATCAAAAAAATCCTTCGCGTTGTCTCTAAGCCGGAGTGCCACCCCATTACGATCGATAATCCGGCGGGTTTTCCTTTCCGCTGACCTCATGTCATAGGAGCTTGGCTGGGAACCCCCGCAATGAACGGAATCGTTCGATGCGCGAATCCATCCGAAACCATCGGTCTGGCACATATCATCCAGCGCGCCATCCAGAAGGGGTGTATAATCGGCGTCAGACGTGCTCACATCAAGGTCCGCGAACAGGCTTTTCAGGCAAAAATGATTGGTTTTTGTTATCAGAAATCCGTCTTCACGGTAATTGTTGATCTCACCGATCTCCAGGTCTCCATAGTTTTCGGTGGGGATGTGGCTAAAATCAGGAGGGAAATGATCATTTAAATCATCCGAGGCCTCCTTGGCCGCTATTACCCGGTCCAGTTCCTTAATCACCATCTTCTTGTGTATGGTAAGGAGATCAGGAACATCAGGGACCCAGATGTCAAATTCCGGGTTATAGGTATAAAGGGCAAGGTCCAGCCCTTCATAGCCGGCCGGAATTGCAAGGCCGATCTCTACGGGACGCAGAAACGTGAATAAATCCGGTCCGAATTCATAACCGTGTCCGATCTGTTCCGTTGATTGATGAAACAGAACATCCATTGACTCGTAGGAGCTTCCAGCCCCCACATTTACTTCACGTAGCCGGACAACAAGAGGAGCATTGAGGGCGAATGCGGGAATAGCCATCCTTACGGCCTTCGGAACATCCAGCAGGCCCCCCTCTTCATGGGAAAATATTTGGGGCGCCCAGACCTTGCCGACAATCTCACCTGCCAGGATTCCGCTCGTGGGGTCCGGCCCCAATAACTCATTGGCATTCAATTCAAAGATGACACTTTCAATGTAATCATCACACACAGGGATAAAGTTGCTGTAAGGCGCCAGAATCATTCCATCGGTTCGCAGGGATTCGGGCACAATTACCGGATATTCAACGCCGTCATTCAGGACATCCACTCTGTCAATGAGCAGGCGTATATCTACAATGAGTCCATTGGGAAGGTTATTGAGGATATGCAGAGGCAGGGGGGTATTTTGAGATGACCTTTTTATCTCAAAGGTGTCCGGGAATTGCCTTCCGAAATAAAGCTCGCCCTCGGGCCTGTCACCACCGAAAGTGCTAGGGGCCAATAGCCCTCCGAATGAATCAGCATCGAAATTGCAGCTCTGTTCAGTTTCGATAATATTAACTATCACCCCGTTAAACTTTATTCTGACACTGTCAATACCATCCCAGCCTGTTCCGGGCTCAAGCCTGTAAGAGATGCGAATGTCCTTGTCTCCGGGGGGATCCTCCAAATCCAGATAAGAATGGTGCTCTCCGGATAATGTGGGTATTTCGGAAAGACTAAAACCGGAATCCTGATTAGGCGGGTAGGAGGGCGTAATCCATTTATCCATGGCCACATCGACTACCATGATCGATGCGGAGTTTTCTCCCACGGAGACCCTTTCATCAGAATCAGCAAGTATCAGGCCATGTGTGCGCATTGAATCATCGACAAACAGCTTTTCCTCCTTACCGTCTACCATTGCGAAGGCCTGAACCACAACCACCCTGACCTGCTCCACAATGCCCCCATAGGGCAGTGCCAGGCTGGCAAGGAAATTAAGATCCCCTGATCGATCCAGATCAGAAAAATAAAGGGTGTCAGGGGTTTTTGTGATATCCACAATCTCGAATCCTTGAGTGACAGAGTACTGTGAAAGTGTGACCTCCTTCTGATTATCAAGAATGCTTGCAGTGGCAAGAAAATTATAAAGACCCTGCGTATCGGAAGGTATATAAGGATATTTAAGATAATTAATCAGAGATGGGTCTCCTTTTCTCATAATCACATAAATTCGGCTGTAATCAATCCTCAGGCTTGTTTTACCTGCCACCGCATTAATGGGGTTGTAAAATATGGTCAAACTGGCGTTATTGAGAGAAGGCGGGGAAGGCGGCTTATCAGTTTCAGAAATAGTTATATCTGAAGATTCTTCACATCTCAGCAAATACCCTTCCCCAGGCTCGATGCTGAAATTATTGAAGGGTAAGCCATCTATGTGGCCCTGCCACGAGCCATCTAGAAACCGGTCGATCTCGCCGCAACAGCCTCCCCGGCTGTTAATTTCATCAATAAATGTCTGAGCGTTAAAAATCCCTTGAGACCATGAGGGCAGCGAGACTACATTCCAGCCCTTTTCCAGATTAAGTGTTAAAGGTGATGATATATCATTGCCGGAAAGTTCCCACATACTTTCTTTACCTGCCCTTAGAATATAACCCTTACCCGGATACAATGAAAAATCGTTAAAGACCGATCCGCACTTATGCCCTGTAAAGACTCTGTTTTCAAGCTTGTAAACAGCTTTTGCATAGCCCCACTGGCCGGTGATCTCATCACATATATCCTGAGCAGTGGTCTCCTTAAAATCCAAAGGAAGGCCTATGGCATTCCATCCGGCAAACAAACGACGCTTAAGTGATTTTATCTCGTCCTGATCACATGAGTCCCCTACTCCATCCCCGTCCCAATCTGTTTGATATGGATTGGCAGCCAATAGACAATTATCGCACACATTCCCTATGCCGTCCTTATCCGAATCCTTTTGATCAGTATTATGCTGGTATGGGCAATTATCACACGCGTTACCCCGGCCATCCTGATCTAGATCCTTCTGGTCCTGGTTAGCATTAAACGGGCAGTTATCGCATATATTACCTACACCATCCTTGTCCGAATCCTTTTGATCAGCATTGGACTGATAGGGGCAATTATCCTTGTCATCTGTGATTCCATCCTGATCGTAATCCCCGGCTGCCTGGTTAACTAACAAAGTACAGGCATGCCAATTCAACGGCCCGAATTTTTCCTGTTTATACATTGACAAATGATAAGAGGGCCAAACCTGCCATTTACCCGCCTTATTCAGGACCCTGGAGACCTTTATATTTCTGGTTTGTTTGGGTTCCAGTGGGGTGTTTGCGTAAGAAAAGCCAAAGGACGCGTTCAGGCTGTCAGGATCCAGCGCTGCTGCAAAAATACCCCTTGATCCGAGTGTAAGTGTTGATTGACTCACATTTTGAAGGGTAAACATTACCGTAATCGTGTCACCCACATATAAGGGAAACGGACCTGTAACATTTAAATTAGTTAAAAGAATACTATCCTCTGAATCCGGCCCGGGATAAGAACAAAGAGATTTTTGTGCATTTCCTGAGATTGGAAAGACAAAAAAGAAAAAAACAAAGAAAAGCCCCGTTACCAGAATTTTCTTTTTCATAACTCCACCTAATCTTATAACCTTATTTAATTTCAATATGCTTCCGTCTCATTAACCAATATGTCATACATAAGAGGGTTCAAACTCAAAATTAAACTAATAAACTAACACCGTACCCTAGGATATCTAATTAAGCATTACTTATTGATTTGTCGTCTTTTTACTGGCCTCCATTCAAGTTAATAATTAAGTAGCCCATAAGCCCTTTTGCATACAATGACGAGAAAATTAATCGAAAGGGAAATATTGATGATCTTATAATAAAGTATAACTATCGAGCAAAGACCTGTCAATGTAAAATTATATCCCTGTTTTAAAATAACTGAACCGATCTTTTCGTTAATTATTTTATAATAATACTATTACATTATATTTTACTTAATAATTTATTTCTTTGACAAAGGGCCGTGGTCTGAGTTATACTTTTATACTAAGTTATTTGAATTATAGCTATTATCCATTTTTTTAACATTTTTATCTATAAAATAATTAAGGATATGTGAGTAGAAATAAAACAATTCAGATTTCACACTCGCCTTTCTCACATACTTAAAAGACTTTTTCCCATGGATGTTCTGGATAAAAATCACGATTTTCACTTTCACAAACAATGAGCATTAGGAACAATCAAAGCATATCCGATAATGAGCTTCTCAATGAATGCTTCAAAGGAAGTGAACGGGCATGGGAAGTATTCCATGAAAGGTTTTCCCGGCTTATCACAGCCACCATAAGCCGAACGGCAAGTGTCCATAGAACGAATCTGGCTCCGGAGGACTTAAGGGATTGTGAACAAAACATCTGGACAGGACTGCTGGAAAATGATTATAAAAGATTGAGAAGTTACCGGGGTACGCATGGATGCACTTTGGCCACCTGGCTGAGGACATGCACTGTCAATATGACCATAAATTTTCTTGTTTCCATAAACAGGCTGACTCACAGGTATATTCCAATAGGCGATACCATATATGCCGGAAATCAAAAAAGGGACAATCCTGAAAAGGATATTGAAAAACAGGAAATCCTGGAGAAGTTAATAAAAATAATTAAATGCGATCTTACCGGCCGTGAAAGACTTCTCGTATCGCTATATTGGTTCGAAGAAATCCCTTTTGAAGAAATTTCACGCATCATGAACCAATCCGTGGAAAATCTTTATGTTATAAAATACAGGATACAAAAAAAGGTTCAGCATATTTTTGAAGAAACTATTAAATCTGAAAAACAAAAAAATTTGCAGCAACATAACAAAAGTTGAAAGAAAAATGAGTTTTGATGGTCTATTTTTTTGAATCTGATAACAGAGGGGAAAAAATGAAAGACAAAGATCTCGGCAAATGGTTACATGACGCCTTCACCCGGATGGAGGAGAAAAAGAGGAAAACCAAATTCCAAAAAGACCCGGAAGCCGGAGAATGCCTTTCGGAAGAAGCCATTTCAGATTATCTTTCGTCAAGCCTCCCCGAGTCCGAAAAAGAACAGGCAGAGCATCATTTATCCCTTTGTCCCCATTGCAGGCATATATTAACTACCTCCATGAAGGTTGAGGCCCTGGAGCAGGCGGAATCAGCTACAAGGGAAAAACATGCAGAGCTGAGCAAGGCCCTTGGCAAAAAAATTATAGAAGGGATCAGTGCAATTACGGAAACTCTGAACATCTCACTGGCATGGGCCAGGGGAAACCTCATTATGACAGAAACCAATGCCGATTCTTTCCTTTCCTTTCCCCTGAAGGATGTTCTCAGACCGATCCCGGTCCGGGGGGGGAGTCATCCCTCAGAAAAAACGGAACTTCCGTCAATCACCAAAATGGGAAAAGATTACAAGATCATTATCAATATCCGCAAGGAAGGGGAAAAAAGCTGTGAGCTGGATTGCAGGAGCATTCCAACAGAACATGAAAAGAAAGGGGCAAAGATCAAGGCGTATCTAATACAGGACGACCGGATCCTCAATTCCTATCCCTTTGAGCAAGACAGGGTGAGATTGCACGGGATTATACCCGGGCAATACAGTATGGTCATCCGCGGTGAAGAAGAGGTGATCGCCGTAATATCGCTTAAAATAGAATCCGGGGTCGGGGAATGACTGAACATGGCGTAAAATTGGCAGGCAAACCTGAAAAATTGATCCATCTGAGGGTGACAAGGGTGGACCAGGGCCGGGAGCTAATGATTAGCCTCGATGAAAAAAGCCCGGGAGAGGAAATAACCCTTCAGCAATATATACGAACCGATGTTTCCTTATCTTCCATTCAAAGCCTGTCCCGGGAGATATTTTCCCTTCTGCGTCAGTCAACAGGTAATAACGGGAAAGGAAACGCCCAGCGTCTAAAGGAGGCCGGCCAGCACCTTTATGATTCCATCTTTCCTCTTCAAATCAAGGAAAAGCTGGCTACCACAAACTCAAGGCACCTTTATCTGTTTATGGATGATTCCCTGGTCGGCATACCATGGGAGGTCTTATATGACGGGGAGAGCTTCTTCAGCCTCCGTTTTAACATGGGGCGGTTGGTAACGACCGCACAGCCCATTTCAAAGAAAAGGGACCGGGGCCCCAGGGGAAAAATCAAGATGCTGATACTAGCTGATCCAAGAAAGGATCTGCCGGATTCTTACCAGGAGGGTTTCCTTCTTTCCGAAAGCCTGGAGGCATGGGACGATTCTCTCGAGATTTACCTGGATACAACCCATATAGATTTCAATAAGATATTCAGACAGATCCCTCAATTCGATATTATTCACTACGCAGGGCATGCCGTATTTAATGAAAAAAATCCCGGTCTGAGCGGATGGTATCTGGAGGACGGCCTGCTGACCGCCCAGGATATCATCAAGATATCAGGAGGGAAGAAAAATTTCCCCCACCTGATCTTCTCTAACGCCTGCCAGAGCGGCCAGACCTCAGAATGGTCCGCTTCGGAGCCTCAGGAATGGGTCAACCGGGCCTTCGATCTGGTAAATGTATTTCTCCGTTGTGGGGTTCAACACTATATCGGGACATTCCAGGACATCTCCGACCCCGCCAGCCTGGATCTGGCCCTTTCCTTTTACCGGTCCATGACTGAAGAATGCTCCGTTGGCGAATCACTCCGCCGGGCAAGGCTTCAACTCATAAACAAATACGATAAGGATAATCTTATCTGGGCCTTTTACATGCTCTATGGTGATCCGACGGTCAGCTATTTCAGGCAGCAGGAAGAAGGCAAGTATGTTTCAGGCCATATGGGCCTGCAGTCAAAATCACATGACACCAGAGATAATGTAACTGATGAAACATGTTGTGCCTCAAGTGTTGATTCAAGGGATGCCCTTGGTGATTACGCAAGGGATGACAAAAGCAGTGACATAAGTGATGATACAAGGGATGATACAAGTGATAAAATGGGTCGAACCTGCCTGGATATCCATATAAAGAATCCTGAAAAGGGACCGGACAAACATCCCGAAAAAGAGAAAATCATCAGCCAGGCCGGACCTGTTAAAAGAACCCGCAACATTGACGTATTCGAGCGCCAGGATCAAGGTCCGGGAATTCATCAAAATAAGGAAACCAAAAAAATCGCAAATAGACGGATAAAAATGGCTGGCCTTTTCATGGGTGGGGCATTTTTGCTTCTTATATGCGTCATACTGATTTACCTCTTTTCCAACCTACCCCATTATCGCCACACACGCCATGATCCATTTGAAAAAAGTGAAAATCAGGAGACCGATCTTGCCTGGGAGAAGGAAAAATGGCGTATTGTCCATGATATCCAGGCAAAGCTGAATGAGCGTTACTCGGATCAAAAAATCCCTGCGAAGATATCTTCATACCCAGATGCCCCTATGACCATTTGTATCATCCCCGCTATACCCCTGTGGAAGGAAAAGGCGCCATCCAAACTGATGACCGCCCATCTTCTTGAAGAATTGAATCTTTACTGGATGCATCAACCGGGATTTATGGTGGTTGAAAGGGATAGATTGGATTTTGTGTTTGAAGAACTGGAAAGGGCTACATCGAATATCACAGAAAGCAAATTGAAATTCGCGGTGGGAAAGATCTTTGGGGCCAAAGGAATCCTGTTTGTACGTACAATCCCTGAAAACCCGGGAGCTTCTTTTCCCTCCTTCGGGGAAAAAACAAAGGCCTTTCTACGCTATGTGGACACTGAAACCTCTGTGATAAAGGCTATGGCAGAGGCATCCCTGAAGGATACCAGGGATGTCAAGAGGGTAACCCATGCCCTGGGTAAAGAAATCCTTCAATCATTGAAAACATCAGAAGTGAGGTGAGGGTTGTTACGGAACCGGTCTTTACTCCCCTGCCCTTTCAGCCTCTTTCCCATATACCTTTCCTTTTTGGGATTGCTGGGACTTTTTTTGTCCGCCTGCGCCTTCCAATCTCCTGAGCCTTGCGTCAAACAGGGCAAGGTTTACGGAGTTACGGACGACTGGATCGTCAGTCACGACTGGGACAGTTGCTACCGGAGGGCCGTTTCTTATGCCCAGGGGGATTGCCGGTCGCAGGCCATGGACCAGTTTCGTATAGCCATACGTCAAAGGCCAAACGACCAATGGCGCGCCCGCTCCTACGGCATGCATGTGCTGGATGAATATTTTCCGCACAGGGAAATGGGGATTATCTACCTCAGGGAAGGAAAACTGGAAGAGGCCATTGAAGAGCTCTCCATCTCCCTGGCTACGGCTGATTCGGCCAAGGCCAAATATTATCTCAACCAGGCCCGAAAAGGATGGCTTGAAAGGACAGGCCTGGACAGGAATCCTCCTGGCATCCGTTTTTATACACAACCTGATATATCATATGAGCAATCCGATGTGACGGAAAAATGGTTTTACACGAACCTGGACACTTTTCCCATTAACGGAGAAGCCATGGATGATTATTATGTGTCCGCGATCCTTATCAACGAACAACCCCTGTTTATCGATCTCGCGCAGCCAGTTGTCCCTTTCAGCAAGAACGTATCCCTTAATACAGGGGAAAACCGTTTTCTATTCAGGGTCACGGACCTGACCGGCAAGGAATATAATGAGGGCCTGCAAATCTTTCTTGACCAGCAAGGGCCAAGCCTTTTCTTCAGCCCTGAAGCCGTCCCTGACCGGAGCAACCCTTCACATCTTGATCCTGCGGGACATCCCAATGAAAAAAAAGACCCTGCAAATATGACTATAATTCGTGGGATCGTTTTCGATGCCGGGGGGGTGCATACACTGGTCTTTGGAGAAAAGGAAATCCCTTTGATGCGTGGTGTCACCCATAAAGAGTTCGAAATAGAAATCACTTCACCTGAAATTCCGGCCTTTTGGGCCAGAGATCTGGCAGGGAACGTCACCCGGGGAGACCTGGGCCATATATTGAGCATGAGCGAGCGGGACCTTTTCAATCCTGTCCGGGTAGCTGCCAATGATCCCTCTCTAACCGGGCTTATATCAGGAAGGGGTAACGCTCAAACTGAAAGAACTCCCGGGATATACATTGAGGATTGTCCGGCAACAGTTTTTCAACCGGTTGTGGTCATCCTGGGAAGGATCGAGACCTGGAATGAGATCACTGAAGCCTGGATCAATGATGAGCCTCTTTTATCCGGCATGGAAGCCAACGGTCTTCTTCATATATTGCGCCGGTTCTGGCACGGAAAAAGGACGCTCTTTTATTTCACACGCCTGATCAAGGGATTAAAAGAAGGAGAAAACCGCCTGACTATTAGTATCAAGGACGCTGACGGAAGGTCCGCAAGCAAAGATATTATGGTGGAATACCGGATAAGGGAGATTGACCGGATCGGGAACAGATGGTGCCTTGCCATCCTTCCCTTCCGGGTTCGGGAGATGGATATGCCCCTCTTTGCCACTCCACCCCCCGGCCCCTTGTCATTCCTCACGGAAGGGCTTTACCTCTCTTTTTTCCGGATAAAACGATTCAATCTGGTGGAAAGGGAGCGGATTGACTCCGTTATGAACGAGCTTGGATTGCAATCCGGTTACGCTGTTGATGACATCACCGGCCCCAGGTTCGGGAAGCTCCTTGTAGCTGAGGTGCTGCTTTCGGGGTCTTTCCGGGAAGCATGGGACGGCAGGGACCGCTGTCTCGAGATCGTCGCCAGGCTTGTGGATGTTGAAACAAGCGATGTTCTCTCCATAAAGAGTGTCTACAACCGCTGGAAAGACAAAAATGATGAAGAATATCTTCTCTCGGGCCTGGCCCGGATATTTCAACAGGAATTCCCGCTGGTGCGGGGAGAAGTTATAAATAAAAAACGGCATATCTTTGAAATCAATCTAACTAGAGCTGATATGATAAAAAAAGGAATGAAGGTCGTCGTGTACAGATCGACAGAGGAAATGCAAATTCATAATATCCTTGGTGAGGCAAGGATGGAAGAGGTAAACCATGATTTTTCCTCAGCCTTACCCTCTACAGAAAAGCTTCTAGAGGTTATCCGGATTGGAGACCTGGTAATGACAAAATAAAGGAGTATATTATGTTAATAAAAAAAAGAAAGGTTTTTAAGAATCCGAAATCAGGGGTAATATTTATCTTTATCTGTATATTTCTTTGCTTCCATTTTCTTTGCAGTAAAACTAAGGTTTGGCCTCAGCAGAATACACACATTCGTCCTTTTAGGGCTGCCTTAAAAATCGAACGAACTGATTGTGCTCCTCAGGAAGGGACAATAAACTCTACAGAGCTTGTATTCGGATTTGCTGAAACCGAAAGCGCCTTAATAGCTCCTCCACAGCCACCCATGTCCTGCATAAGGGCATTTTTTGACCAGAATTCGAACCACACAGGATTTATATATAAAGCGGAAGGTTTAAAAACTGCCATAGAGGATCTCAATGAAAAACTGGCACCTCAAAGAGGTTTTTGGGATGGTTGGCAAGAGGTACTCCTTCCTCTTCCCGGATTGGAGCCAAGCTATGACTGGAAGGCAAATTGGGGATTCAGGATGTTTTATCCCAACACACAACCAAATCAGTCAGAGACGGTGTCCATAATCATAAGCTGGGATCAAGATAAATTGATACCAGGGCCTTTTTACTTATACATTTCAGACAAGAAAATTGATATGCATGAGTACTCTCAGATTCAAATAGATAATATTGAAGAGGGAAGTATCTTTAACATTGAATACTTACCTATTGGTCCGTCAAAATCCGTTTTAGGTATTGTATGCGTTGGAGGGGGAAGTCAGGAAGCCTATCGAAGAGGTAGGTTCAGGGCTTTTTCCCATCTTGGGGATTGGGGTTTTAAAAATCTAAAAGTGAAAACCTGCCATCCCAATACTAGATATATCTTTTATAAATCCTTTTATGATCTCAATGGTGATAGCACAAATGATATTTATTCACTTAAAACCATATCACAAAAGGAAACACTCAGAATGTCCATAGAGGATTGGGCTTTCAAAAAATGGAAATATACTATACCGAAGGAAGCTATTTTAATCATCTATCTTGTTGATCATGGAGAGTATGGTAAGTTTTTTCTGGATCCATTAGCAGATGATCCAAATAATAGAGTGCTGAGAGGATATGAATTGGATCAATGGTTACAAAACCTGGAAGACAATCTTGCAAAAGAAAATTTTTCCAATTATGAAATCTATACTATTATTGAAGCATGTTATTCAAGGGATTTTTTTGAAGAACTGACACATTCTGAATCTGCAAAAAGGGTTGTTATTGTCTCAACAATGGATGAGCTGGCAGATGTTTCAAAGAATGGAAGAGAGTCATTTTCTCATCATTTTTGGAATAAGATTGGGAGAGAAATATTCCCGATAAAAGAAATATTCAATCATGTAACTGATATCATGCTTGATCAAAATGCATCTTTTTGGCCTGAAGCACCTCACAAGGAAAAAGGATTTTTATTTGATACCATCGATCCTGAATGTGCGTATCCTCCTCCCATATTTATCCCCGTTATAGAGGATGTTAAAGTTGATATCATCCCTGTTGACAGTCTAGGCTGCAGGATTAAACTTACAGTACAAGTTGATTCTCCGGTTAACAGGGCATGGGCATCGATTGTGTCCCCAAATTGTTCCGATGATTGGTGCAGGTTCTATTCAAATTCTGATGATTCCACCCAGATTGATGCAAACATACTGACTTTCTCCCCTGATTACTATTTCTGCCATCCAGATACAGAAGTATCTGTATATGTGCAAGGGTATGACACCGAAGTTTCAGGGCCTTATCACCTTGACCCCAATTTTCTTGAAACCTATTTCCCTGACTTCCAGGACCCAAATATACCTGTTCCTAAAGATGATCATGAACCGGATGATAATCCTGAGGTAAAATTCATCCCATTGGAGGAACCAGAGATCCACAACTTTCATGATCCGAATGATGTGGATTGGATCGTTTTCACAGCCCTTCCGGAGATCCCTTATGATATTGAAATTCTGGTTCATAACCCATTATTTATTGACCCCAACGAATTTCCTTTTGAAGTAACAATGTATATGGGAGAAGAGGAAAAATCAATCGAATTTTCGGAAGATTTCCAGGATTATTGCTATGAGGATCTTTGTATAGACAACGCACGTGTATATACTCATAGCTTATATCTGGAAAAATTGGAAAGTGAAAACGAGAATGCAACTGAAGAGGGGCAGATAATCAAATTAAAGGTGATCCCTAAAAAAGAATATCAAGGGATTTTGGTTTATAGGGTTCATTTCTCCCCCACCGGTGCTGAAGCAGTATGTCATATATTCAGTGCGGTAAATAAAATCACCAAAAACTCGATAAAGGATAACTCTGATCTGTATTTAAAAGATAACTTCGGCAACGAATTTTATCCAAAATGGTTAAAGTCAAACATAATAGACAAATATAATCCCTGTCATCCAGAATATTTTTATTTCAAAATCCATCATGAACTGGGTATTGCAGATCAATATCAACTTTATCTAGAGGGAACCGAGCGTTGGCCTGTCATATCTTTGGATAAGGACTGTATAAAATGGCTTGATCCGAACGAATATCTTCCAGATAAAGCAAAACCGGCTAAAAATTGTGACTCCGACTGTGATGGAAGAACTGACGAAGAAGAAATAATCCAGGGCACAAACCCGAATCATCCGGAAATCATTCTTAATCCGGGAATAAATCTTTTCCGTTATCCATTCTGGGCTTATTATAAGGGTATAGGCGGCATTAATTTAAAAGAAATCCTTTTTAATGGGAATCTCATTGATCCCAATGCGATAAAGATCTATATCTATTCAAACAAAGAAAAATCCTGGTGTTTTTTTGACAAATCCTCCCCGGAGATCATTCTGAAAAACAAAGCCGGATGCATTATTTATCTTGATCCCGCCTATCTTGACATTAATCAATCTGTTCAAATCATTCCTTTGCCAAATGATTTCTATCCTGGTGAGTGCCTACGGAATGTCTATAAATACAATATTCCGATCCAGCTCTATCCAGGCATCAATCTTGTGAGCTTGATCGGTTACAAGTCATGCTTTGATTCTCTTATCCTTATTGGTGACGGATTTTTTGATTCCCACTCAGTTGTATATTCCTTAAACGAAAAGATGTCTTCAACTAAATCATTTGGGTTCTCTTCAATTAATAGATATGATCGTAATCAGGGCAAATGGCAACAAAATTCACTTTTTTTCGGGCATCCATCCGGAAAAAAGTTCCCGATGAGATTCGAGGAATCACATCTCTTCTATCTTAATGATACCTTAAATGATCCAAATACCTTAAAGGGGATCTCCTGGATGCCCTATCAAATTATACCGGATAATGATTAATCAACTTCCTGGGAATATGATATTGAAACATTTAAAAAAACCAATTCGAGGGCATTGTGAATCCATTCTATCAATTCCCTTGATGATCATCCTGTTGTTTGTGAATTGCACATTTCATATTGATATTGCGTATTGTTTCGATCCTTATTTGGGAAATATTCCTCAGGACAATATTTTATGGGAGATTGGCACAGAAACATATTCACCTGATGAGTTCAATCCATGTCCGGGAAATCAGCTAATAGAATATCAAATTGATGCCAATGCAGTACCGGACTTTTCAGCATTTCCATGTGGCTTGGCGGGGTATAATCAATGTCTGCCTTCTAAAATCCGTTTAAGCTTTCTTAGTAACAATTATTATTCAAATTCAAAACTCATACTTTTTATGCACATTTATGATCCCGGGAAAATCTCTATACAATTTGATACTATGACTATTGGTGAGTTTGAAATCGATACCGACTACGGATGGGAGAAAATAATTATACCCCTGCCTCATATTTCCCGGGCTGAACACACTATCATCCTGGAAAGAACGGATGAGAATGAATATGATGCATTATTCGATTATATCCGGCTCACAGGGGATCTGGATACGGACCAGGATGGGACCGGGGATAAATATGAGGGAACTGATGACTGGGATAATGACGATATCCCTGATGACCATGATGCGGATTGCGCCGTAATCCCCGTACCTGAGGAAGAATGGAAAATCATTCTTATTCTCCAGACGGATAACAATCAGACAATTTCTTCACCCCCTTTTTTTCAAGAGGTTTCATTAAAGGATACAGCATCATCACTGGATTTGGGTCTTTTAGAGAACAGTCAACCTGATACTGTGTTTAAATATGGTTTTTTATCCGGGCATATAAGTAATATTGAAAAGAATCAGGAAATAGATATGATTATCTTATTTTCTCCATCCCTGCCTCTTTATGGAATCGAAGAAGTATGGACAAAAAATGACCGGTCAGGAGACGGCTGGTTGCGCTTGAATGCTTCGATTGATACGCACAACAATCAGATATATATAGCCCTTTCGGACGGAGGGGCCACAGACACAGATGGAGAGGCCAACGGAAAAATCGCATTCAGTCTCGGACTGGGCCTTCCCACAAAATTGGCACCTTATTCAATGAATCACTGTTTTTTAGGATCAATAAATAAAAGATGATTAACTACATTAAACTTTATAGCAAGATATTCTTGTTTTTTTTCTTGTTTTTTTTGATCATCTCCCGTTTGATCTGCCCCATAGAATTAAACGCGCAGATCCAACCCGAAATAACCGCTTCTTCCCCTTTCTTGCCTGTAGGCTCAGGAGCAAGAGCCATGGGTATGGGAGGGGCTTTTATTGCAGTTGCGGATGATGCTACGGCAGCCTCGTGGAATCCGGCAGGATTAGCTCAGCTCAAACGGCCTGAAATATCCATAGTGGGAAATCTTTTTTTGCGAAGGGATCATTCGGTTTTTGAAGCATTTCCTGATGCATCGATGTCAAGCAGCATAACAAGATATCATCTGAATTATCTCAGTTTGGTTTTTCCGGGACGTCTATTTGGGAGAAACCTTATTTTTTCATTGAATTATCAACATCTTTACGACATGAACCTCCGATTTCATCGAAACTGGTCTTATCAATATGAGGATGATAAGTCACATAAGTACGATCTTGATATTACATGGGATTATCAAAGGGAAGGGACCCTTAGTGCCTTTTCACCGGCATTGGCAATCCGGATAATCCCTTCTCTGGCCGTGGGTCTCACTATTAATTTTTGGCCAAAGGACTTGGGGATAACGGAAAACGGGTGGACAAAGGAATTCTACACAAACAAATATGGCACAATTGAAGATGAAGGGATCATTCTTCCCTTTAACAGCCTTACCTCTAAGAACTATCGCTATACCTTTTCCGGCACCAACTTCCACTTTGGGTTTAACTGGCAGATCAATTCGGTTTTAAAGCTCGGAGGTGTGATGAAAACCTCCTTTTCCGCTAAACTTGAACGTAAAGCAAAGGAATTGTCAATCGATGAGGAGGAATACGTGTATGAACAAAAACCCAGGGAGACTCAGACCCTTATAATGCCGCCTTCCTATGGACTCGGGCTTTCCATTCGCTTTTCCGATCATTTAACACTGTGTACGGACCTTTATAGAACCGAATGGAACAGACATAAACTTCAAACCAATGAAGGAACTTTTTCTATGGTGACTAATGAAAACTTTGATTCCTCCGATGTCAAGCCAACGCATCATGTCCGGCTGGGAATGGAATATCTGTTAATCACGCGCAGAAGAATTATAGCCTTACGTTCCGGGCTATTATACGACCCTGATCCATCCAGGGATAACCCAATAGACTTCTACGGTTTCAGTGCCGGGTCCGGAATAGCATGGAAACACCTGGCCATTGACTTTGCTTATCAATTCCGTTTTGCCCGGAATGTCTCAATTATTTATTTCCAGGGTGCAAGTGATCAGGACGATATTGATCAGCATTTTGTATATCTTTCATTGATTTATTATTTATAGCTTTAACAATTCATCAAAATTATTTCTTAAAAAACCAAAAAATTTTATGAAAGATTTTTTTTTAAGGCTTGTCTATTGAAATAGAAAAAATTTCAAGGATCTATGTTCCAAAATTCTATATCTGAAGAAAGGGGGAAAGGATTGCCACAATAATTACTCCAATACAAGAATAAACTAAAAAAGTGTATGGTTATTAAAGCAAAAATTTGCAGGAAAGGAGTAAGCTATGAAAAGAGATTCGATTTTTAGATTCATATTAGTCTTTTGGCTGTTATTTCTATTTAAAGTCACAATCTTTAATATTCCCATTATAAGGGCAGCAGAGATCTGTGTGGATATCAATGGGAATGCTCCACCCGATCTGAACTGCTATAATAAAATACAAACGGCTATTGACGATGCCGGCACTGGAGATGTAATTGTCGTGTATCAGGGAACTTACAAAGAAAATATCGATTTTCTTGGAAAGGCGATTACAGTAAGGAGCACTGAGCCTGATAATTCATCGGTAGTGTCAAGTACTATTATCGACGGAAGCCAGATTGGAAGCGTAGTTACCTTTAATCATGGAGAAGTGGGAAGCTCTGTTTTGAATGGTTTGACAATAAAAAACGGCAGGGCATCCACGGGCGGTGGAATTTTTTGCAAATCCTCCTCACCAACCATTGTTAATTGTCAAATAATATATAATTCATCAACCTCCTTCGGCGGGGGTATTTATTGTTCCTCAGCCTCACCAAATATAGAGAAATGTAATCTGTATGCTAATTCAGCCAGTTTTTACGGTGGAGGTATCTATTGCTACGATTCTTCTCCTTATATCTTCCGGTGTGAGATTGGCACCGAATCACAGGGGAACTCAGCAAACTCAGGTGGCGGAATCGCTTGCGCCTATTATTCTTCGCCAATAATAGAAAACTGCTATATACAAAAAAACGGAGGCTCTAATTGGGGTGGCGGCATCTATTGTTCCGATTCCTCACCTGTATTCAAAAAATCAGTCATTAGAGGTAATTCAAGTTCTTCTTCGTCTAATGGTGGGGGGGGAATCTATTGTGAATCATCATCTCTTGATATGGAAAACTGTATCCTTAGTACTAATAATTCAACCAAGTCATCCGGCGGCGGTTTATTTGTTTCAGATTCCTCGCTCAGTCTTAAAAATTGTACTTTAAGCAGAAATTCAGCCAAAACATCGGGTGGCAGCATCTTTTGTGAAGACGTCTCTTCTCTGATAATCAAAAATTGCATCATCTGGGGCAACTCCCCTGACGAAATCTCCGGCTGTACCCCAACGGTCTCATATTCTGATATAAAGGCGGAGGATGGAACTGTGCATACCGGAGAAGGGAATATAAATGCAGATCCCCTGTTTTTGTACCCTGAAAAGGAAAATTACTATCTCCTGACCGATTCACCTTGTATTGATGCGGGGACCAATACTGGTGCACCGGAAACGGATATAAATGACAAGTCAAGGCCCCTGGATGGTAAAGGAGATAGTGAATACATATGCGATATGGGCGCCTATGAGTTTGTGCCGCCACAGGAATATCATGTAGCCCCTGACGGCATTGACCCCATGGGAACGCCCTGTTTTGAAAGTATTCAGGAAGCAATCAATGCAACATATAATCTTGACATAATTGTAGTCTATCCTGGAGTCTATAAAGAAACCATAAATTTCTCCGATAAGCCGATTACCCTCAGAAGCACGGATCCTAATGATTGGGATATCGTGCATGCCACGGTGATTGACGGGGGGCAGGCAGCAAGAGTGATCTGCTTTGATAATGGAGAAGGAAAATACTCTGTGTTACAGGGACTTACGTTACAAAATGCAAAGTATTATGGGATTTATTGCAATTATTCCTCACCGAGTATAGAAAAATGCACCATTGGAAAAAATAATAGCTCTGGGATTTTTTCCAGTTGGTCCTCACCAAATATAAAAGGATGTAATCTCCACAACAATAATCACGGGATCTATTGTGATCGATCTTCTCCAATCATTGAAAATTGTACAATTAGGAATAATAATCAAAATGGGATTTATTGTAATTTTTCCTCACCAACTATTAAACACTGCTCTATTAATAATAATTCTAACAGCGGGATTTATTGTAATTATTCTTCACCAGATATTTTTCAATGCACTATTAGTTTGAATTCATCCCAAAATGGCGGTGGGATTTATTGCAATCAAAACTCCTCGCCAAACATTAAAAATTGCATCATTAATTGGAACATCGCTTCCAACGGAGGAGGAATCCATTGCATTAATTCTTCCCCTGAAATCAATCATTGCACAATTACTGAGAATCTGGCACACTCAGGAGGCGGCATTGGTTGTAATGACAACAGCTCACCGAGTATTACAAACTCGATCCTATGGAATAATCTACCCGATGAAATATCAGGTTGCACCTCTGCGGTTTCTTTTTCAAATATACAGATAAAGGAGGAAGAGGTATATCCAGGCACAGGCAACATCAATGAAGATCCTTTGTTCGCTGACACAAAGGACGGGGATTTTCATCTCCAATCCAATTCCCCATGCATAGATGCGGGGGATCCGAATTCTATGCTACTTGAAGACCTGGATGCTATCCAGAGGCCCCAGGACGGAGATTGGAATGGTGAATCCATAAGTGATATGGGTGCCTGTGAATTCTGGAAGAAATTCTGCTATAGGGATTCGGATATGGATGGT
The DNA here is from genome assembly GCA_049472335.1 of bacterium. Taxonomy (GTDB): domain Bacteria; phylum SZUA-182; class SZUA-182; order DTGQ01; family JAFGSM01; genus JBLIRM01. The sequence goes on from JBLIRO010000038.1 coordinate 28,326, forward strand.
TTTGGTGATCCCTACGATATGGAAGAGGCTGTTGATGGCATCTGTTTGGACGGTTATGTAGAGAACTATCTGGATTGTAATGATAACAATCCCGATATCAATCCGAATGCTTTAGAAATTCCCGGTAATTATGTAGATGAAAACTGTGATGGAAGGATATTAGACCCGCCAGCCCCTATCTCCCATCCAGACCCAAACATATACGTGGATCCCAATGGTAATGCTCCAGCTCCGTGTTATGAGACAATACAGTCCGCAATTGATGACGCCGATCATGGCCAAGTCATTATTGTAATGCCAGGGATCTATAAAGAAAATATCAATTTTCAGGGCAAGGCCATCACTCTGAAAGGTACAGATCCGAATGATCCGGCAATTGTATCCGCCACGATTATTGACGGAAATCAAGTAGATAGGGTTATTACATTCAATCATGGAGAAGGACCATATTCTGTCTTAAAAGGGCTTACAATCAAAAACGGTAAAGCCCTCAATTGTGGTGGTATCTATTGCAGCCACTCCTCACCCAGTATCGAAGACTGTGTTATCACTGAGAATGCATCTCTTCTTTATGGCGGAGGGGGAATCTATTGTGATACTTCCTCCCCGGTTATTAAAGATTGTGAAATAATAAAAAATTCATCTGCTTCTGACGGAGGTGGCATTTATAGTTTTGATTCGATGTTAATCATTGATAATTGTTCTATAAAACAGAATACATCCCGCTTCTATGGCGGCGGTATATTTTGCACCGCAGGTTCAATAGACATTAAAAATTCTTTGATCAATAGTAATTCATCACTTTTAGGCGCCGGAGTCTATTGTAGAAATTCCTCACTGGACATCACAAATTGTAAAATCACCGGGAATTCAGTATCCAGCAGTGGTTATGGCGGCGGCATGTGTTCACACAGCTCAACGGTCTTTTTCAAATCATGTCTTATAGAAACCAATTCAGCAAATAATAATGGTTATGGAGGTGGAATTTATAGTGCCGAATCCTCAATGATGTTTGAAAACTCTACTATCAAAAATAATTCAGGATACTATGGAGGCGGAATATTTTATATAGGTTCCCGGCAAAATGTTGCGTCTGTTTTTAAATCCTGTTCCTTTACAAACAATTCAGCATCTTACTCCGGCGGTGGCATTTATTGTATAAATGCCCGGTTAAACTTAGAAAAATGTAATATTGAATCCAATAACGCTGGGAACCGTTTCGGAGGGGGGATTTACTGTGATTCATCCCTGGTAAATCTTTCTGAATGCAAAATTCGTAAGAATACTGCTAACCACTACTCAATGGGAACCGGAGGTGGAATTTATTGCACCAATGCTTCCACTGTAAGCATCGGAACCTCCATCATTAGCGGTAATAGTGCCACTATTGGAGGAGGTATTTATTGTATCGATGCATCCCATAGCCTGGAAAACTGCATTATCAGTACCAATTCATCAAAAACAAATGGTGGAGGCATCTATTGCTCCAATTCCTCATCAAACCTTTCAAATTGCACAATGAGCCGGAATTCGGCTGACACTTCAGGCGGAGGGATTTTTTGCAATGATGACTCTTCTCCGGTCATTAAAAATTGTATTATTTGGGGCAATTCGCAGGACGATATCTCCGATTGTACACCCATTGTATCCTACTCTGATATATTTATTGAAGATGGCAGCGTATATCCAGGGATAGGCAATATCAATCAAGACCCCCGATTTTTATATCCGGAAATCGAAAATTATTATTTACTGCCGTTTTCTCCATGCATTGATACAGGGGATGAGGAGGATGCCCCTGATATTGATATAGCCGGTAAACCCAGGCCGTTGAATGGAAACGGAGACGGAACCGCACTTTATGATATGGGGGCCTATGAATTTGTTCCGCCAGAAAAATATCATGTGTATCCTGACGAAAGCATTCAGGAGAGGATCGATGAAGCCTATTATTTTGATATTATCATCGTTTCCCAGGGAACCTATGCGGAAAATCTTGACTTTAAGAATAAGCCCATAACTTTAATGAGTGAGGATCCCAACGATCCGAATACTATCAATGCAACGGTTATTGACGGGGGCGGAATTGATAATGTTGTAAACTTTGAACGCGGAGAAAGGGAATATTCGGTTCTAATGGGATTTACCATCCAAAAGCCCAGGGTCTATGGAATATATTGCAAGAATTCATCATCACCCAGGATTGAAAACTGCATCATAAAAAATAGCTCTGATGGGATTCACTGCTATACTTCTTCCTCACCTCATGTTAGAAATTGCTATATTAGTAATAACAGCACTGGAATTTCTTGTTATAATAAATCCTCCCCTAATATACAAGACTGCAGCATTATGCAAAATAATAGTAGAGGTATCTATTGCAATAATTCCTCCCCCAAAATCGAAAATTGTTTTATTGAGGATAATAGATATGAAGGGATTATCTGCACTTCTTATTCCTCGCCTTATATCCACAACTGTATCATTAGTAATAATAAAAACTGCGGCATTTATTGTACTACCACTTCCTCGCCAAGCATTAGTAATTGTCAGATAAAGGACAATTCAGGTAGCGGTGTATATTGTTCCTATTCATCGCCAAACATCACAAACAGCCTTATTCTCAGAAATTCATCAAGTTACGGAGGCGGTATCTATTGCAACCGATCTTCACCAACCATAATACATTGCACAGTCTATGATAATAGCGCGTTCCTGGGTAGCGGCCTCTATTGTGAAAATAATTCATCTCCTATCATTAAAGGCAGCATATTCTGGAAGAATTTTCCGGAAAATGAACAGATATCCGGAACCAATTGTAATGTCACTGTCATCTACTCCGATATCCAGATGATGCAGGGTGTATATCCTGGCACAGGCAATATTAATGAAGACCCCTTGTTCCGAAACCCGGATGAAGACGATCTTCACCTTCAGGCAAGCTCCCCATGTATTGAAGCAGGTGATCCTAACTGCACAATCACTATAGATATGGATGGTGAAGAAAGGCCCTGGGATGCGGACAGGGATGGTAATGCAATATGTGATATGGGAGCTGATGAATATAAATGTGTATGTTATAAAGACAATGACGGTGATGGATATGGAGATCCGAATCAGTTTGAAGAAGCGATCGATTGTATCTGCTCCCCAGGTTTCGTACCAAATGACCAGGATTCTAATGATAATGATTATAATATCAATCCAGGGGTTCTTGAGATACCCTGGAATGACAAGGATGACAATTGCGATGGCTTTATCGATACCTTGCCTCCTCTTTGCCGGGATTCCTTTCTGAGTTTTATCCGTCTTGTAATCGGAGAGGAAGAATATATGATCTCCTTTGGGATTAATGAGATAATTAGAAGAGAAGCTCCTTCACTTGACGATATTCCCTTATCCTTTAGAGATCAATATAATCCGATATATTATGACTATGACGTGAAGGATTGTCAGAATTACGCTTCATATCACTGGATTGTGCAGATTGATCCGAATATGGATCCAAACAGCGGTCCTCTGCTTACCTGGGAGCCAGAGAAATTTCCTACAAGGGAAGATTTTTTATGGATGCTTATCCAAGGGGAGAATAAAGAAGGCAATGTGCTGGTAAACGATATGACCGGAGTTGGCACCTATCAGGTAAAACCGGAAGATGGAAATATTTATTCCATAATATGGGTCCCGGATGCAATCGTAGAAGATTATATTTCCTTACAAAAGGGATGGAACCTCATATCCTTGCCTTTAAATCCGGCAGATCCTAATCGTCAGGCCATTTTCCCGGAAGCAAAGGCTGTCTGGCATTTTGATCCTAATCTGCAGAAATACGCATATATAAAAGAAAATGATCACATGGTATACGGATTGGGTTACTGGGTTTTATATCCGAAAAATAAGACTGTCCATGTAAGAGGTTCACTTTTAAATGAATTTTCTCTGGATTTGAAAAAGGGATGGAATATGATCGGTGCCTTGCATAAGCAGACATCTATCCTTGTAATCCCGGGGAACATTTCTGCCCTTTATAAGTTCGATCAGGTTTATACCTTGATGGAAAATCTGGAACATCCTGTTTTCGAACCAAAAATGGGATATTGGATCCTTCCAGGTGAAGAAAGTGTACTTTCTGCCAGTTTATTTTCTTCTTCCACAGGGATATCCGGAGACGGTGAATCTTCCGTCGCAAGATTAAAAGAGGCATCCTCTCCTGAAATCCGGAAGGCATCTGTTTTTGCAATTGGTCAACAGAAGACCGATTATACGAATATCGATAAAGTGACTTTGGGATTCTCAACCACACCGAAACGTGCACTATCACCGCCGCCTCCTCCAAGCACTACCATTTCTCTAAGCATTATCGATCATTCTTACAATGCTTCATATGCGTACGATCTTCGCTTTATAGATTCCAATTCCCAGACCTGGACCCTTTGGTTACAAAAAACGGCCGTTTCAGACCCCGATTTCTATCCTTCACTGACATGGGAAATTCCTTCATCTACGGATGGGATATTCGAATTAAGAAAGGGTGACTCAGAATCAGGTGAAATACTGGTCAATGATATGAAGGCCACCGGTTCCTATCAATTAAAGGAAGGAGATGGAGAGTTGTTCACCGTTTTATGGAGAACAAAATGTGTCCCGGAAATTTGTGATGGTATTGATAATGATTGTGACGGAGATGTGGATGAAGAAGACGCTATTGGATGCAAAACCTGTTACAGGGATGAAGATGGAGATGGTTACGGACTTGATGGAGACACACGCTGCCTGTGTGAACCAAACGGTTCCGGCTACTCTATCCAAGCAGGGGATTGTAACGATTCAGATCCTGACACCCACCCAGGAGCAACAGAATTATGCGATGGCAAGGATAATAACTGTGATGGAGTAATTACCAATGATGAGATCACTGATGCGGACAAGGATGGTGTTGTAGCGTGTAAAGACTATGATGATAATGATGTTACTGTTTATCCCGGTGCACCTGAATATTGTGATGGAAAAGACAATGATTGTGACGGTGAAATCGATGAAGTTGGGGCAACAGGCTGCACCACTTATCACAGAGATATGGATCAAGACGGATATGGTGTTGATGGAGACATTATGTGTCTATGTGCCTCAGAAGATTTATATACCGCTATCCTGGGTGGAGACTGCGACGATAATGATCCTTTAGTCTATCCAAAGCTGGTGAGTGTAGTCAGTGCTGAAGGCTATCCGGGAGAAACAGATGTAATGATTCCTATTACGATTAATGACGCGGTTGGCGTTGCCGGAGGAGACATAATACTGACTTACGACCCTAATGTCCTTACAGCACTTGATATAATAATTGCGCCTCTTATCCAGGATTTTCTAACTGATTATTATATCATAGAGGCTGAGGGCAGGGTTGTAATTGCGATAGCTAATTCAACCGACATCGAATCCGGAAGCGGGACTATGGTGGAGATCATCTTCGATGTCTCGGAAGAGGCAGTCATCGGGACAAAGGTTCCCCTGGTGCTTGAGAAAGTCATACTGAACGGCGCGGATAGTAAGCCCTATTGCAGCCTTGGTATAAACGGTGAATTCAGGATCGTTGAAAGAGGTCATAAGGGGGATGTGAATCAGGATGGAGAGATTACCTCCGCGGATGTGATCCTAACTTTAAAGATGTCCGTAGGCTTAATCATTCCAACCGATTATCAAGTCTGGGCTGCTGATGTAAACGATGATAATGCGATAAATGCCGCTGATGCCATTTTGATCCTTAGGGCAGCCGTCACCAGGGAGACCATTTTCTACCTGGCCCCTGATCATGGCTTGCCTGGCGAGACCGTAAAGATCATCGGCTGGAATTTCGGGGGAACTCAGGGTGATTCAATGCTCTATTTCGGTGATACACCTGCCAACCCCATTTCCTGGAGGGACCATGAGATTGTAACCAAAGTGCCTCTGGATATTCCAGAAGGCACGGTTGATGTCTATTTGATCAATACATACGGTTATTCCTCTAATTTGCGTGAATTTACGGTTGGCACTTCAAATCAAAGGCTGAAAAGCCTGAATGCCAGATACAGGACCGCAGAGGATCCGAAAACGGTCCGCATCCCTGCCGGAATCATTGCAACACCTTGTAGTCAGGTGAACATCCCTGTGGAAACGGATGATGCCGAGGGTATTGCGGGTATGGATATTGAGCTGATTTTTGATCCTGGTGTTCTGTCGCCGGTAAAAGTGGAGAGAACGGCCTTGACCGATGGCTTCCTTCTTATATTCAAAGATTCAGGTGATGGACGGCTCACGGTTTCATTGGCCAATGATTCGGGAATCATCGAAGGTTCAGGAGCCTTAATCAATGTTCTCTTTGAAGTGGCATCCGCTGCCAAAAACTCAGATTCAACCGGAATTACCATAAGCTATATAAATCTCTATGACGAAGGGGCAAACCCTCTTGAAGAGACCGTCTCCCGGGACGGTCAGGTCCTTATTAAAGGAGAGGATTCATATGAACCGGAACCAATCATCGAAAAACCTGGTAAACCCTCTGGTATTGGGTCACTCCCCTACTATTATCCTTACTACTACTCTTCTGCCGGTTACTACTACTCTCCAGGCAACTTCTCCCTGCAAGCCGATTGGAGAAACATATTCGGAACATATGTGTCAGGGAACAGCTATAATTATCCGTCAGGGAATCCTTACAACTATCCGTCGTGGAGTGTTTATAATTATCTATTGGGAAACGATTATAACTATCACGCAGGTAATGGTTATAATTATCCCTTAGGAAACGGGTATAATTATCCGTCAGTGAACCAGTACAATCATACTTACCAGGGCTCCCAGTATTTCCTGAATCCGGCCTTTTACCGGATGCAGAACAACTATGAGTACAATCTTCTTACTGATTGGGATTATCAGACAGTCTATCCGGATGTTTCAAGGTTTATTCTATGGTAACCATGTTAAATGGCAACCATATTATATGGTGAACATTTCATACCGTAGCATCTCAGGGGCCTATCGAAAGGATAGGCCCCTGAAACCATTACACAAAAAACCTTTATAAAGGATCTTTAAAAACAACAAAAAGTATCTCAAGAAAAACTTTGAAAAGGACTTCAAAAAGGACTACAAAAAAAGACCTCGAAGAGAATAAAAGTACATTGAATTTACTAATAGTATTGTCAAAATTTTTTTGAAAGGGGTGTGTGTTATGAAAAGATATTTTAGCATGATCTTATGCTTGCTTTTTTTGATAATATTTCTAAGACCAATGATAAATACTCTTTTTCCCTATAAAAAAGCCTTGAATAAAGAAGCCTTTGCTCAAACAGGTGAAACAGGGATGGAGGATGAAGATCCAAAAACAGTCAGTATTCCCGCTGAGATTCTGGCTGAGCCCTGCAAACCGTTGACCGTTCCCGTTGAAATAGATGAGGTGGCTGGTATAGCAGGCATGGATCTGGATTTAAGTTTTGATCCTGAAATACTCATACCTGTTGATGTTCAGAGTACGGCCATGGCCGATGATTTTCTGATCGTGTTCGGAGACTCAGGGAATGGCCTGCTGAAGATTTCTATGGCCTATCATACGGGAATAGGTTCAGGGAGCGGTGCATTCATAAACCTCATATTCAATGTTTCACCCGATGTCGTCCTGCCCCCCGGATCGACTGAAATAGCCATTGAAAAGGCCATATTATATAATGAAAACGCAGTTACCATAGAAAGTATGGTTTATGAAAACGGAGAGGTAATAATCCCGGGTATTGGGATGAATCTCCCTAAGGGGTGGAGCATGATCTCACTGCCGGCCATTCCGGATGATCCTCAAGCCTCTGCTTTATTTCCCGGTGCGGTAGTGATTTATAAATACGAAAGGGACAGGGGGTATGCCCGTGTGACAGGAGAGGAATCCATGGAGATCGGCAGGGGATACTGGATAATGCTCAACGAGGGACAATACTTTCCGATTAATGGTCAACGCATCCAATCCTATAACATTTCATTGTATGAGGACGGATGGGGTATGATTGGCGGATGCTCCTGCCCGGCCGGGGCTCAACTGCATAACGGCAAAATAAGTGTGATTTATAAGTATGCACAGGGGGCCGGGTATCAAAGGGTACCGGCATCAGGTCCTATGGAGCCTGGACAGGGGTTCTGGATACTCTGTCAGGATATTACAGGTGAAGCGGAACTGGAGGTTAAAGGGCAATAGTCCCTAGTGCTTGGACTCGCCCTTTTATAATACCTTTTATAATACTTTTATCATATATTGGCTGACAATGAACCCTATCACAAATGAGATAAGCCCCAGAACAATCAGTGCTATATTGATAAATAAATGGTTCTTGTGGCTTTCCATGAGCGCGTGTTCGAATAGCTCCCGTAATTGCAGCGTCTCGGATTCCAATTGAGTCACGATTTTTTTTGCTATGGAATCCATTTCCTTCATAAGGGCGCCGACCTCTGGATGACCGAAGGGTTCATCAATTGAAAAAATTTCGTTTACTGTGTTTTCAAATTGTAGGATTTCCTTTTCCATATCCGGAAATGAATTCTCGATCTCTCTTAAAGTTACCTGAAATTCCTTACATTGTTTCCTTTTTTCCTGATCGATCAAACCCTTTATATTTTCTTTTTTTGCCAGGAGATCATCATATTTGATTTTGTATGTCTGTTTCTCCTCTTGATCTCCGAGTATAATATAATCATGAACCACCATGACGATATGCTCATAAGAGATCATTAAATCCTGAAGGTCCTTATGCAATGTAAAGGCAACCTTTGCCTCCTTTTGAGCGTTATAGACCCTTTCCAGGCCCTGCCATCCTAATGCCAGACAAGCACACATAAGGAAAAGAAAAATTACTGAGAGTATCAACATTTTCTTTTTTGCAGTCATAATCTCCAATCTTTCATATTGTTATTAGACTTTTCAGTAAAACCTTTCAGGTCAGGCAAAAGTGCTTTTTATCTTTCAAAAAAGTATAACCTAAACCGGATGAGAAAGTCAAAAAATCAGTTTCTCAAAAAAAATTCCGTTTTAATATTTGACATTCAATAAATTATATGTAAATATATTAATAGATTGTATTTAATATTCTATTTCGCAAATATCCAGGTATTTTAGAAGGTCCTACAATTTCATTTAAGAAACTAAATCATGCCATGAGTATTTTCACTGTAGATAGTGATTCAAAACCCGCCTCTAAGGAATTAAGGCGAAAGATCGCAAGATTATCGGCCCTTTACGATATTTCAAGCGCGCTTAATTCCATTATTGACAGGGACGATCTGCTAAAATTCATCTTGAAAAAAACCAAGGAATTGTTGAATGTCGAGGGCGCTTCTCTCATCTTATGGGACCAGAAGGAAAAAATGTTTTTTTTCCCATTAGTTGAGGAAGAATCGAAGGATGTGGAAAAAAGATTGAAACAGCTCAGGTTTCCCGCTGATTCGGGGATAGCGGGATGGGTCTTCCGGGAGGGAAAGCCAGCCTTGGTAAATGATGTTAAGCGGGATAAACGTTTTTATAAAAAGGTTGATGAGCACACAATGGCAAATACAAAATCTATTTTATGTGTGCCCCTGCAGGGCATGAAAGGCAACCTGGGTGTAATAGAGGCTGTTAATAAAAAAAATGGTATATTCACGGAGGACGATCAACAGCTTTTGATCGCAATGGCGGACAATATTGCGACATCTATTGAAAAGGCCAATCTATATCATGATTTACAGAAGGCCGAGGCCTTTCTGAGACGTCAAAATGCTGAGTTGAAACTATCCTGTAAACAAAAATATAGTCTGGAAAATATCATCGGTAAAAGCGATGTCTTTATAGAGGTGCTCAAAAGGGCTGAACAGGTATCACTTACCGACTGTACTGTGTTGATATACGGAGAAACTGGTACCGGAAAGGAATTGGTTGCTCAGGCTATTCATAATAACAGCCCGCGCGCTTCAAGAAGTTTCGTGGCGATAAATTGCGGGGCGATCCCTGAGAATCTGTTGGAAAGCGAACTATTCGGGCATGAAAAAGGCGCTTTTACAACTGCCATGGGAAGAAGGATAGGCCGCTTTGAGGAGGCTAACGAAGGGACCCTCTTCCTGGATGAAATCGGCGATATGCCTTTGTCCTTACAGGTTAAATTATTAAGGGTGCTTCAGGAAGGCGTTATCCAGCGCCTGGGAAGTAATCAGGATATTATGATCGACGTTCGGGTGATTGCGGCCACCCACCAGGACCTGGAAAAGCTGGTAAACGAGGAAAAATTCCGTCAGGACCTGTATTTCCGGTTGAAGGTTTTTGAACTGGAAATACCCCCATTGCGCAAGCGCAAAGAAGATATCCATCTTCTGATTGATCATTTCATAAGATTGAACTCAAAAAAAACAGGCAAAAATATTTTGGGTGTTGACAATACCGCGCTCGATATCTTATCTAAATATAATTTCCCAGGTAATGTCAGAGAGCTGCAGCATGTGATAGAAAGGGCAGTGATACTGACGAAAAAAAACATGATAGGAATCGAATCCCTGCCAAAAGAGATACTAAGTCAAAGATCACCTTTTACATTGTCAAATAACTGCGACGATATTTTTTATATCCCGAGAGACAATGTTGAATTGAAGTCTGTCAAGGCCAAAGCAAGAAAAAGTGCAGAAGAAAAGATCGAGCGGCTGTTCATATCCAATCTGCTTTCCCAGACGCAGGGGAATGTCTCTGAAGCGGCCCGCCAGGCAAAGATGAACCGATCCTGGTTAGCCCAATTGATTAGTAAATACAAAATGGACCTGAGTGAATTTAGAAATAATGCTGATTAATGTCGATGTTTTTCCCTATCACTGCCCGTGGCTCCATTCTTTTAACCAATTGAAAAAATATGCGCAATCAATTTAAACTAAACGCTATCCTTCTGGTCATAGGAGGGATCCTGCTTTTATTCCTCTTTTCAATAGGTAAGGAAATAATCCTTAATGATATCAAAAAGCATAAAGATACTATCATGGAAAAAGACAGGCCGGGGGAAACGGGAAATATCCCACGAAGGGAAAAGGGCCCAGAAGATACAGGAACGAAATATCCGGATTCAAGACAAACACCAAATCACCAGCCCGAAACCGTCAATGAAAAATCGCGAGAGGACAAGGTTACACTTTTCGTCAGACTCGATTCTTCAGGCCCTGCCAAAGATTCCAGTATCCCGAAATTGACCCTGAATGACATTGCTATATATGACAGGTCCAGTAAGGGCTATGTCCTCAGAAAAAGTGACCTTTTTAAAAGGAACCGGATCGGTGAGGACTTATTATCCCTCCTGAGTATTCTGAACAAAAAAAATATGCCGCCGGATTATTTTCAATGGCATGAATATGATAAGGCGTATAAAGAAATCGATCTGTTTTATAATGATACATATATTTGGCCATATTTCAGCAATACAGGGGCAAAAACCAATTTCTTTTTATACCTGTTTACCAGATATGCTGCTGATAATGAAAAGTGGCGGTCCTATGAAAAGGACAGGTCCGACTGCTCGCAATTTTCCCAGAGGATTTACATGTTGCTATCCCCTGATGAAGTATATATACCAGACGGGGATTACTTTCGTTTTCTCTTTTCGAGCATGAATAACAGACTGGAGAGAAAGAAGCTGTGCAACAAGATTCCGGATGTCTTTTATACCACATTAAAACCCTGTATTTTAAATAAAGATTCCTCCGGACAATCTATTTATAACAAAGGCCATGCTATGATTTCATTTGCCCCGGACAACAATCCTGAAAATTGGATCCTCGGAGAACCCCAAAACGGGACCTTTAAACGCTTTGGAGAAGATATTGGCAGTATTCTCGATGCGGAATATACTCAATACCCGCTAATCTGCAATTTGGGCAAGATCCTTAGCATCAAAACAAGTTACTCCCATGAAGCGAATACCGTAATAGCCATGACTTATTTTATCCCTAGGACCATATTTGAAAACACAGGATACGGTTATTTCGATACAAGATCGGACTATGGAGATAAACCTCTCAAGATGGAAGACCATACCTACCAGCTTTTTCAATTTCTCTCCCCTTATATAACGAAGGTTCTTGATAAACAGCCAATCAATAAAATGGATTTTTCACAATCGCTGGAGACGATTTTACAAAATAATGAAATTTTTGCCGGTCCCAACGGAAAAGGGGCCGTAAATCAAATGGTTGATATTATTATGTATGGTCTCATTGACCTTGATAGAACGGATCTCAGACGTGTTTATGAGGAAATGAAAGGATTAGAAAAACTGTCCGGCAGACAGCATGGCTTTTCCGCTCACACCAATGATTTTATAAAACAGCTCAGTTACTCGTTTCTTTTAAAATTAGAGCCCCTTATTTGACAGCTATATTTATTGGGAAGTCATTTTTTTGGATTTGCAAAACAGTTGACCTAAGCATCGAGTGTCTCTCTCACCTTTTTTAAAAGAAAAAAAGGAGAAACAGGCTTAGAGATAAAATTTATTCCCTCTACAAAGCCTCCCTGCTTTTGGATTATATTGTAATCATAGCCGCTTATAAAAAGCACTTTAATATCGGGCCTGATCTTTTTTATCTCCAGGTAAGCATCATTTCCGTTCTTTTTGGGCATTATTACATCAAACAAAAGGAGATCGACATCCTCCTGATGTTTCTTGAAACTTCTCACTGCCTCACTTCCATTGATAACATCGATAACACTGTACCCATATTCTTCAAGTATATATTTTGATAATTTACGAACCTCCTGATCATCCTCAGCAATCAGGATTGTTTCTCTGCCGCCCTGGATAATGGGTATTTTTTCTGCCTTTTTATCCTCGGCTTCCTTCAAAATTAGTGGCAAGTATATTTTGAATTTTGAGCCTTTACCCGGTTCGCTGCTGACGTCAATAAAGCCTTTATGTTGTTCAATAATTCCATAAACCATTGAAAGACCGAGTCCTGTTCCCTTCCCTACTTCTTTTGTCGTAAAAAATGGATCAAATATCTTCTCCAATATCTTATTATTCATTCCCATGCCTGAATCAGCCACAGTCAATAGAGCATATTGGGTTGTTTTTTCTTTATCGTTTGCTCCCAGACCATTATTTGAAACATGAGGTTGTTCCAATTCAACGTAATCTGATGTTATTGACAAAACCCCTCCATTTGGCATGGCATCCCTCGCATTTGTTGCAAGATTGAATAAAACATGTTCCATCTGGCCTGAATCGACCATAACGACTAAATCCTTTTCAACAAGATTAAGCCTAAACTCGATCTCCTCAGTTATAAGCCTGGTCAGAAGTTTTTTTACATCCTTAATCAGTTCATTAAGATTCACCGGCCTGAGATCTATGGATTGTTTTCTGCTATAAGCAAGAAGACTCTTTGTAAGGTTAGCGGCCCTCTCTGCCGCCGAGATTATATTCTCCACTTCATGACATAACGGATCATCTTCATCCAGCTTAAGCTTAAGGAGAATGGAATATCCATATATTGCTGTAAGGATATTATTAAAATCATGAGCTATCCCCCCCGCCAGGGTCCCTATGGCCTCCATCTTCTGAGCGTGTCTTAACTGCTCACCAAGATGCTCTTTTTCTTCCTCCCTTCGCATCAAGGATTCGGACATATTATTAAAGGCTGTTGCAAGTTTTCCTATTTCATCCCTCGTCTCTACAGGGACCGGGGTAAAAGAGCTTCCTGTTCCGAAAGCTTTAACTGACTCGGTCAATCTATTAAGCGGTTTTGTTATCTTTCTTGTTATAAAATAAATCACCATAGAGCCAATCAGAAAAATGATGCTTCCTAATAAGATTCCCTTATATAAAAAATCCTGAGACTTTTTAATCAGCATCCTTTTGCTGATCTTTATTCCAACAAATCCCGCTATTTCTTTTTTTTCCTGATCTTTTACTTCTCCTAATAAAACATATTCCTCGGTGGAATAATCCGAACCTGAGAGAACAGGCGCCCAAAATTCTAATATATTATTATTTTCGATATATTCCTGAGATTGATGTTCTATTATTTTTTCAAATATTTCTTGAGGAGCCTTACTGTTCCAAAGCAATTCTTTTTCATAATTCTTAATCCCCGATTTTTGCTTCTTTTTCAACAGATCCCCTTCCCCATTATATACAGAAGCCTCTATAACATCATCAAATCGCAAAATCACATTTATGGGATCCTCAAGCAGATCTGGATTTTCCGCATACACACCAAGTCTTGAATGATACACCAGATCTTCAGTAAGGATTTCTCCTGATTCTTTCAGATTGGTTTTTAGCAATTTTTTTTGCTGCTTAATGAAAAAGATTGTGAAAGTGAAGGTGATGATTATTATAAAAAATGTGAATATAATAAATACTCTGGAAGTAAAGCTTTCATTAATATTCTTAAAAAAAATTGTATGTAACATCTATTTCTTCAGTGAATTATTTCTGCCTTATTCAGAATCTCATCACTTATTACGATACCCAGTTTTTTGGGCATTTTCGAGTTTATTGAAATTATAATCTTCCTGGCCTCGACTCCTGACAAATTCCTGATTTTCTTTCTTGACACTACCTCATTGGCCAGCTCCCCACCTTGCTTTCCTGAATCAAAGGGGTCAGTGCTCAATGACATCAAAGCCCCCATTTTAAAAAATCTTTTTGAAAATGTAAAAACAGGGATCTTGTTTTCAAAGGCGAAGATAAATAAAAACTCAATCGTTTCAGGGGAAAAAACGGTTATGTCAGGCAACATCCAGATGGCATCTATTTCTTCCTTCATACTAATTAAAGATGAAGGTACCTTTTTTGAACTGTTGACCTCCCTGACAATCAGCTTAAAATCCATTTTACTGGCCTCGTTCTGAGCCTTCTTTACAAAAAATCCCAACTTATTCGGGTCAAATATTACCCCTATTTTTTTTATATCAGGCAATGCCTTCTTAAATATTTCCAACTGTTTTCCCGGAGGTATATTCATATTGATTCCGGTGACATTTTCTTCCCCTGACAAGATTGAATTGGGATTTACGATCATTATATAAATAATGGGTATGTCTTTAATTTTTTTAACTTTAGAAAGAGCATCCATACCTATCGCAAGAATAGCATCAGGTTTGCTTCTATTAATTCTTCTTAAAATGGCGGATTCATTTAATTCTGAAGCCACTATTTTTCTAACATTACAATTACAAGTATTTTTAAAACCTTCTAAAGCGTGCTCATACGGCTCTACACCATCAAAACTCTGGATGGCAAGGACATCATAAGAAGCTTCTGAAAAACCACAGAAAAACAATAGAATAAAAACAAATATAATGTATTTTTTTTTCATTGAAATCTTATTGATGGTTTTTTATTTAAGAAATTTTTATCAATAAACAACTTTTTATTTAAAAATCTATAAATTATTGAGATTTTTTGTGAGCACCTAATTATACAAATTTAATAAAATATATCTGCATAATATATGCCAAAAAACAAGATTCGAACTTTAAAAATTTTTCAACTTTATTGGTTAAAAAATTTCTACAAAATCATTAAAAATCCATTTTAATAACTTTAAATCCATGTTTTAGCCAGATTTATATCTTATTCGACTCGGGTCTTGATATTTGACAATAAATGAATTATAAATCTGTTTAAGATAGCAAAAGCAATTATCATATGTCAAGACCTGACACTATTCTTATTGTTTGACATTAAGGGGATCTTATTTATAACTTGACAATTATATTTTTTTAATTTATTAATTGTATACATCCAGAAAAAAAATTATAAACTTATTATTTTCTTATTATTTTCAATAATAAAGTAATTATGAAGAATTGTTATTCCAGCAAAAATCTTCTTTTTTTATGCTTCATCTTCATCATAATACTTATAACACCCCTATACCAAGCTTTAGCAGCCCATAAAACTTCATCAGATCCTATGGAAGAGGAAGCGAGATACCTTCAATTAGTTTATGGGGTTGTAGTAACACCCACAAGGCATCCTAAGGATATATCACAATCTGCTGAAAACATTACAGTTATTACTTCGGAAGATTTGGAGATGATTAATGCCCATACCCTAACGGATGCACTTACTAATATCACCGGAGTCCAAATAAATATACTAAGTGGTCCGGGCAGTATCACTAATGGACATATTCAAGGTTCTGAATTACGTCATGTGCTTGTGATGATAGACGGAATTGCAGTAAATAACTTATCTAATAACGTTGCTGACTTTGGAGCAATACCTATCCAAAACATTGAGAGAGTAGAAATTATAAAAGGTCCTGCCTCTTCCTCCTGGGGGTCATCGCTCGGTGGCATAATAAACATTATCACAAAATCTCCCAGTGATTCACAGGAGATAACAGGAACATGCTCCGCTTTCTATGGAGAAAAAAACTCGACGGATTATAGGGCTGAGGCATCCGCTACAGTATTCAAGTATATAGGGTATTATTTATTCGCAGGAAATATCTATAGTGACGGATTGACGGAAGATACTTCTTATGATGAAGATAATTTTTATTCCAAGTTGAATTGGAAGATATGGGATAAGGGAAATCTCTATTTCACACTCAGCTATAATGAAGGATACAGGGGAGTAACTAAAATTCCACTTCCTCAGCACAATGATTTGTCTTTAGATAACAATTTTAAATATCTTTTTACTACCCTTAATTTCAATTATTCGATTACTCAAGAGACCGATTTTCAAATTTCTTACAGGTGGTCGGAAAAGAATTTTGAGAGTATTACTTATCAAAAAAGTACCGGATGGGAATCAAACGATATCACTGATGATTCATTACATGGTTGTTCAATAGACCTAACATGGAATGATGAAATCCATAACTTGGTACTTGGTTATGATTTCGACAGAGGAAAACTGGAGTCAGTACACATCATAGATGGTAAACAGTACCTTAAAAAATGGGCTGTTTTTTCAAATGATACAATCACACTCAATAAGTTTTCCCTAACACCCGGAATAAGATACGACTATACTAACACGAATGATGATTATGTTAGCCCAAGCTTTGGGCTCACCTATAAGATGAACAAAAAAAATCTTTTTAGAGGATATATTGCCAGAGGTTTTAATATTCCGCCTCTTAGTTCAACATTCGTATCAGAATCAAATTTATTGCCTAATCCTGATCTCAAGATTGAAAAGATCTGGTCTATTCAGGCAGGTATAGAATCATCAGCAATCAAGTATCTATGGTTAAAATCCACTTTATTTCGACACAACATATGGGATGCTGTATTTCTCGATTCACTGTCCGATCCAAATGGTTTACCTAATGGAAATAAAATGTTTATTAACAAAAAAAGACAAATACGGCAAGGGATTGAAATGGAGATAAAGACCATCCCTGTATATAATACATCCCTTTCTGCCGGTTATTCTTTTATTGAAGCAAAGGATAAGGATACCGGCAAGAAATTGACCGATGTTCCAATAGAAACTTATGATATAGGTATTAAATACTCTAAAGATGAATCCTTCTGGGTTTATCTTGATGGGCATTACATTGCCTGGAATGCTGGTCCGTTAGACAATTGTCTGGACCGTAATTTTATTTGGGATATTAATCTAATGAAACGTATTCATTGGGATAACAAAATTACCATCAGAACATTTTTTACTATGCATAATATCTTTAATGGTTCACACTATTTATCAGACATATACAAGAACCATGGAAGATGGATCGAGACGGGCTTAAATTTTGAATTTTAGACAATAGAAGCAAATATTATTATATTAGATTTGACAAAATGAATTTAGCGATATATAATATCTTATAATCTAAGATATAGTATTAGATGAATCTCATTCACACATACCAATTGTGAAAATGGGGGGGTAGTTCTCATAAAATTTTATTTTCTTCAACAAAAGGATATCTTTGTGGATATCCATAAATATTAACTTATTTCTAAGATCGGGGGGGATTCTTATGAAAAAGCCAAAAAATCATTCTACATAATAAATGCATATCTAATCTAGGTAGACATTTATAAACGCTAATTTGATTATAAAAATGGGGGGGCATTTTTATGAAAACGCAAGAGATAATTATCTTGAATAGCGGTGTTGAGAATGATCTAGATTCTGGTGACGGTAAAAAAAAGGATTATAGTATATGTAATTGTTATGGTCCTATAGTTCCATATTATTAAACTTAAACTAAAAGTTAAGCTGTTGATATCATCCCCAGGCGTTAGCCTGGGGATGATAAACAGTTTAAAATCATATTGGAATATAGATATATATCTTTATGGTGTTCAGAGGATTTAAATGGATACAGAGAATTTATCAATAATATCTTAACTTTTTATATTTAGTAAAAACATTTCAAGAGATAACCAGAATATATTTTTGACATAGATAGGGGAGTTTAAAAGGCTCCTAGTTGTATAATCGCAGTAAGATATAGTTTTGATTTTATAATATGCAGTTATCAAAGTATGTTAAGATATTTCCAAATTTCTCAAAAGAAAAACCAGACTATCTTCTTCTATATTCCACAAAGAAAACTTCTTGTGTTCTGATCAGTAAATCCGTATTTAATTCCATAAAACAAGGAACGCTTTCCCCTAAAAACATGGAATCCCTTTCAAAACTGGGGTTTCTTGTGTCTGATTTGAATGAAGAGAGATCTCAGATCTTGGGCCGGTTTGATGAAATCAACAAAAGAGATAGGAGATTTAATGCTATTGTGATAATGAATCTGCACTGTAACCTTGCCTGTAAATATTGCTTTGAAAGAGGGGTAAAGGGAAAGTTCTATATGTCTTCTGAAACGGCAGAATCATTGATAGATTACATTGAAAAAAACATTTTTCACAATAAACAAGAAGTCAATATTTGTTTTTACGGTGGTGAACCACTCCTCAGTTTTGGGCTAATCAAATATATTTCTGAAAGATTAAAGGTCTCTGCTGAGAAAAAGGGGCTTAATTACACCTTTTGTCTTGTGACAAACGGAACTCTATTAACAAGAAAAAGAACTGAAGAACTTGTGCAATTAGGGCTAAAAAAAGCGAAAATAACAATTGACGGCCCCAGAGATAATCATAATAACTTTAGGCCTTTTAAATCCGGTTCAGAATCATTTAAAATAATCATCAAAAATATCAAAGATATTTATGATCTTATCAATATTCAGCTAGGTGGAAACTTTAATTTCTTTAATTATAAAGATTTTCCTGCGCTTCTGGATTTTTTATATAAGGAAGATTTAACTCCGGACAAATTATCAATGATAAAGTTTGATCCAATAATAAAAACAGAAACGGAATTCGGACTTCCTGATTTTAATGGAGGATGTAAATCCACAAATGAAGCTTGGCTTCTTGAGGCAAGCCTGTTCCTCAGGGAAGAAATATTAAAGAGAGGTTTTAACACTCCTAAGCTGGCACCCGCTTCCTGTATGGTTGAGCTAAAAAATGATATTGTTGTTTATTTTAATGGAACTTTTTATAAATGTCCGGGTTTTATAGGCAGAAAAGACTTTGAAATTGGCAGTTTATGGTCGGGTATTAAAGACTACAAAGAATCGCATGCCCTTGAGTTTTGGAAAAAAAGTGAATGTTTCGACTGTGAATATCTCCCTCTCTGTTTTGGCGGATGCAGGTATATGAAGTTGTTGAGAGATGGGAAAATTGATGATATAGATTGTAGGAAACCTTATCTTGATGCCATACTGGAGACATTTATTAAACAGGAAATAAAGTATATCGTAAAATCCTTTGACAATGTAGGATCTTTAGTGTAAAAAACCGGTTATCTTTTATTGTTTTATTATAAATAATTATAAATAATTATGATTATATTAAAATTGCTAAAAAGGTATTACAGGTATGTGAAGGACAACATATAAAATTATAAAAAACTACTAATTGGCAGATAGGAATAATATATAAGGTTGTTTATGGCACTTTTTCAATACTAGTTTTTATATTAATTTTAATAA
>JBLIRO010000039.1:0-47963 GCA_049472335.1 bacterium
TCTATTTTAAATAAGATTTTTAAAATATTTTCTCATCTTTTAGATTTACTTCTTTGGGAACCATATTATAAGGTTTTAAATGGAGTTATAAATCAGGATAGATCATTTATTCATATATAACATCGATATGTTTTAATAAGGGGATTAAGACAGATGTTCAAAAAAATTCAAATGCTTGAAACGCATGAGAAGGTCATTATCTCTCTTTGTGTTTCCTTTACCTTACTTATTCTATTTCTAATTATCAGATAGATTTTTTGATCTTTTTATAACAATATCTGATGTTAAGTTAAAGATATCCCTACTAAATGGAGCGGATAATATAATAATACCTATACTCTTACCCTGTTTGAGATACTCCGGAAGACTGCCAATTCTCGTTTTGTAATTTATCGGACAGCATTAATTAACAGGTTAACGCCCGGATACTCAAAGCTTCAAGTCCATAAGGTTGTTGTAGACCGTAATCTTTATACGCCTTTCTTATTTTTTATGAATTGATGACAAAGGACTTTCATAAGTGTAAAAAATTTTTACATGAGCATATAAAAAAACGTGCATTCTTAACAGCGAAAATGTCAGAAATTAAGAAAACAAATCATGCTTCAGGTCCAGTGAAGGCATATAGAATGAAGTCAATCTCATTTATCATATTCTCAATGGATTCTTTGATTTCAGAAGATTTTAATTCCTGTTTATAGATCAGGGCCTTGCTTAGATTGGTTCTTGCCTTTTCCAGTTCTCCCAAATCAAGATAGACTTTGCCTAGTTCATAATACAATTTCCCCTTATTTATTGAATTGATTATGGCCTCTTCATATGCTGAAGAGATTTCAGGATAGAGAAGATTCTGGTTCGGTCTCAGCTCTAATCCTAAGCTGCATTCCTTGATTGCTGATTTTATCAGGGTTATTTTTAATGATTTTTCAGACGGGGGATTGTCTGTTCCCAATTTCGCATAGCAGGCGCTCAACAGGAAATGGAATGGGGCGTATCGCTCCAATATACTTGAATTAAGCGGCTCCAGTATTTCTATTGCTTTTTCATAGAATCCGAGCTGATAATAAGCCTCCGCCAGAAGGTAAGAGGAGCTTATTAGATTATCCAGTTTCTCCAAAATCTTTTCTTCTTCAATCGCCTTATCAGGGTTTCCTGTGGCTGCATAAAGTGCTATGAGCCGGGCGGATACCCATGGTAATCCCGGGTATTTTTTCTTTAACGTTTCGTATTCCTTTATTGCTTCTTTCCATTCCCCCTTTTTCTGCAGACATATGGCAAGATAGTATCCCGGATGCCCAACTGGAAGGTTATACCCATAGTATCCCTGTTCATTTTCATCATCCAGTGCCCTGAATTCTTTCATTGCCTCATCATAAAGGCCATTGTCTAATAGAAGATAACCAAGATTGAATTTGGCGTACGCATTATCCTTTTTATTAGAAAGAACAACTTCCCAGAATTTTATTCCCTTTTGGCGTTTTTCATGTATATTTCCTAAAAAACGGTTAGGCACCCGTGTCTGGTTAAAAGGAATTAGATTATAAGACATCTGGAATGCCTTTTTTGCTTTATGGAATGCCTTATTGTTTAGTAGATCATACGCGTTAGCCAGGTGAAATCGGGACTCCCGGTTTAAGTGAAGCATGATATCAAAATTTTCCAGTTGGGTGGACGGAAGATTTATAAACCACGAGAAGAATAAGAGTAACAGGATCTCTGCCACAAGTAACGCGGAGACCTTAAAAAATTCAGAGTAACTCCAGGGCCTTTCAGGTATCCGCTTGCTTTTAAATATATGTAAGGTTAGGCTCCAGACGGAGTGGAGAAATTTTGTGATAATTTTAATAACCTCATAGAATGCAAAGGCTGCAAAAGGGATCAAAAAGGGCAGGGCAGGCAGTCTTTGACGGGAGGTAACGAAGAATAGCAGATTAGATAAAAAGTAGTTTCCAGCCATTGCATACAATAAGAAATTTAGCTTAATCCTGGTTATACAAAGGAGCATGCCCAGTATAGCAAAGGGGATCACGATGCCGAATTTCAATAATGGGAAAAGATCCATCTCCCAATCCAGATAATAGATTTGTAAGATATCATGGATCTCATAACGGCTCCAAAAGTAGCGAATCTTTTTTAGAATTAGTTGTATATAGTTCAAAGGAAATTCTGTTATAAAATTTAGACTTTTTTGAAACCAGAAGCCGGACGTATTTGCAGGTTCCGTATCGATTTTGGTTGATTTCGTTGAAGTTATTGAATTTAGAATATCTTCATTCTCATGGGATTCTGATCTTTTATCCGATTCAATTGTTGGCATGGTTTTATATGCAAATTGGCGATACAGTTCATGCGCAAAGTCTGGCTCTTTGTCCGGATTGATATGCGGGTCCATTTCCATCTCTTTTATAAGATATGGGTGTGTTCCATAAAAACCCTGAGATAAAGGATTATTGCCTTGATAGAATACCTGGCCTGAGCTCATCATAGGTTTTAATATGCTGCGGGAATATCGATAATTTCTTATCAAGACAGGGGATATGGTTAGACAGAAACCGAGTAAAAACAAAAGCAGAACCACATACAATTGGGTATATTTCTTATAATAACAAAAAAAGATCCATAGGATTGTGGCGCAAAAAAAGAAAAGAATATTTGGACGGGTAATAAAGGATAATCCCAGTGTAATACCGGGCAGGAACCAGATAAGGGTGAGATGCCAGGAAAGTGGATTTTGGACATCTCTTTTTAAAGGAGTGACACTAAATGATTTATATTCGTGAAAAAGATGTTTATCATAACAATAAATGAGAAAATAGACGGACAGCAGGTTGAGAAAGATAATTATGGTTACAGGTTCCAATATTAGTTCATATATAATAAAAGGTTTATAAAAGATGGAGATCAGGCCGGCAATAACTGCGACTCTAAAATGAAACATGTGGGAGGTTATTTTGTAAATGAGAAGGCAGCTCATGGACCCGATAGCTATTTGAAAGAGCTTGTAAAAAATATATCTTTCTGAGAAAATTTTATAGAAGATCGTCATTAGATAGGTATACAGGGGACTAAAATCAAGGATCCTGAATCCGGGTAAGGTTTCATCTGCCAGTTTTCGGATTATCCATGGATATTTGGGAAAGATGAGGTAATTATAAAAGAACCTGTCGAAGATTTCAGGCCTGAAAGAGGATTTGAAGAGAAATATACGGACACATACGGCACTGAGCAAAATGATAAAGGCGCACCAATCACAGGTTTCTTTTGAGGTTTTAATTATTCCGTCATCTTCGTTGATTTTCATTAATGATCGATTCCTATCATACTATTCGGTCGAATAATAGGTGGAGGCACCATGTATTATAAGGATTTGAATATTTTAACATAGGCTTGATAAATATGATAATTTATGCCTTTTCATTTCTCCTTTCCTTTTTTTTGTCTCTGTATATTACACCTCGAGTTAGGGAGGTTGCAATCGAGTTGAATATCATTGACATACCAGACAATAGCTTAAAATGTCACAAAGACCCTATACCCTATATGGGGGGGGTTGCTATCTATATAGCATTTTTGATTACGCTTGTCTTTACCTTTGATTTTAGTAAAGAGGTGCTCAGCCTTCTTTTGGGCGGCAGTATTGTTCTGATTATAGGAATAGTTGATGATATCAAATCTCTCAGCCCCGGTTTAAAGTTAATAGGCCAGTCTCTTGCTATTCTTGCACTAATGAAATCGGGCATCAGGATAAAACTGATATTTTTCCCCATATGGATAAGCATTCCTCTTACCTTTTTATGGCTTCTGGGAATTACCAATGCCTTTAATATTATTGATATTATGGATGGGTTGTCTGGAGGCGTTGCTTTTATAGCTTGTATTTATCTTTTTTTAGTGGCAGGTTTAAATGGCAGAACCATGATAGCAATAATGACCCTCACCCTTGGCGGCAGCATCCTTGGATTTCTTCGGTGGAATATCCGCCCTGCAATTATCTATCTAGGGGATGCAGGAAGCCTTTTTATCGGGTTCATGATAGGGGCATTGTCTATGATAGGAAGCTATACAGATAAGAATATGGTGGCAACCCTGGCGCCTATCCTTATCCTGGGAGTGCCAATCTTTGATACGTTATTTGTCAGCTATATAAGGTTTAGACGCGGCCAGTCCATTTTTTTAGGCAGCAATGATCATTTCGCAATTCGATTGAGGCATTTGGCTATGAGCCCGTTTCAGGTGGTTTTGCTCTCATACGTGATAGCTCTATTCCTTGGAGGGGCGGGATTTTTAATGCTTTCTCTCTACACTGTTGGTGCGATCAATGTCTTTTTGGGGACTTGCGCCCTTCTTCTGCTTGGAGGCTTTCTATTAAAGAAGGTCAGGATTGAAGATGGGAGCTAAAAAGATCAAGATAATACACATCATCACAAAGCTGGAACTCGGAGGTGCTCAACAAACAACTCTTTACACCCTCTCCCACCTGGATAGGCATCGTTATATGCCTGTACTTATTTGCGGCCCCGGGGGGATACTTCTTCCGGACGCACGCAAAATAAAAGGATTAAAGATTCATATATGCAATCATCTGGTTAGGCCTGTTTCACCATTAAAAGATTTCCTGGCATTGATTACACTCTGGAGAATCCTTAGAAAAGAGAGAAAGGATTACAAAGGGCCGATACAGATTCATACTCATAGCTCAAAGGCGGGGATTATAGGAAGATGGGCTGCTTTTCTCGCCGGCATACCCATCCGCATCCATACTGTGCATGGTTTCGGTATAAATCCCTATCAGCCTTTTTTATTGAGATGGCTTTTTATCCTGGCAGAAGGGCTGACAGGTTTTATAACAACTTCTATGATCTATGTTTCACAGGATAATCTGCAAAAAGGAATCAAGATGGGCTTTTCTAAACAAAAAAATTCTCTTATAATCAGAAGCGGTATAGATTGGTGCAAATTTTCCGGGACAAAGGGTGATAGGATTTCTTTGAGAAAAGAGCTTAATATCCCTGTTAACAGCAAACTTGTAGGAATGATTGCATGTTTTAAGCCTCAAAAATCTCCCCTGGATTTTATTCGGATGGCTTATTTGGTAACTCAAAAATTGCCTGACACGCATTTTGTTCTGATTGGCGATGGTATACTCAGGGCTGAGATAGAGAGTATGGTTGCAGAATTAGGGCTTCATAGAAACATGCACCTAACGGGATGGCGCAGGGATATTGCGGACTCAATCAGCGCTATGGATATAATGACTCTAACCTCGTTATGGGAAGGGCTTCCGAAGGTAGTTGTCGAGGCCCAGTTGATGGGGGTCCCTGTCATTTCAACACAGGTATCCGGTGTAGAAGAGATTATAAAGGATAATATTTCAGGATTTATTGTTCCTCCGGGCAAATCCGACATCATGGCCCAAAAGGTCATTGAATTGCTTCAACAACCTGAAGTTATCAGAAGCATGGGGATTGAAGCCAGATCCGTGTCCAGGGATTTTGATCTGTACAGAGGCGTATTGAAACAGGATAATCTTTACCGGAGTTTGATAAAAGAATAAAATTTCATAATAATCTATTGCAAATCTATTCTTTTTAGTGCTATTATCATAATTAAAACAGGATGATACAATGAGCATTATAAAGATCGAGGGCCTTACCAAAACATATAGAACAGGATTTTGGAGAAGAAAAAAAATGGCCCTGGAAAAATTGAATCTCGTTGTCGAACAAGGTGAAACATTTGGATATCTCGGTCCAAACGGAGCGGGAAAGACCACCACACTAAAGATTCTCCTTGGAATTATTCAGCCGGATTCAGGGTACGCTACAATTTTGGACCATCCTATTGATGATGTATCATTAAAATCGAAAATAGGTTTTCTGCCCGAACAACCATACTTTTATGATTATCTTACCGGAAAGGAGCTTCTGGAATTCTATGCTCATTTCTTTTCCCTTGGCAGGTCGGAAAGAAAGAGAAGAATCGCGGATCTTCTGGAGATGGTTTCTCTTATAGGCGCAGAAAAAATGGCACTTCGGAAGTACTCAAAGGGTATGCTTCAAAGGATTGGTATAGCGCAGGCCCTGATCAATGACCCTGAAATAATTTTTTTGGATGAACCTCTTTCAGGCCTCGACCCTCTGGGACGTAAAGAAGTCAGAGATATCGTCCTGAGATTGAAAGGGGAGGGGAAAACCATCTTTTTTTGTTCCCATATTCTGCCTGATGTGGAGATGATTTGTGACCGGATAGGGATACTAAACAAAGGTCGGTTGATAGCTGTAGGCAACCTGGATGAATTGCTTCAATTGG
This sequence comes from bacterium, assembly GCA_049472335.1. Taxonomy (GTDB): domain Bacteria; phylum SZUA-182; class SZUA-182; order DTGQ01; family JAFGSM01; genus JBLIRM01. The sequence continues at coordinate 6,310 of JBLIRO010000039.1, forward strand.
AAGCAAAAGGCATTGAAATAGAATTCAGCGGTGTTTCTGAAGAGGGTATGAAAAGGATAAAGAAAGAGGCAGTAAGGTACCTGGAACAGGCACAGAGAAAACAGATCACCCTTGATGAGGAAAATAAAGTTATGTCCACAATCAAACTGATTGATCAATATGGTGGAAAGGTCTTGAATGTGATTCCGCACCGGCGCAGTCTGGAAGAAATCTTTGTGAGCAGTTTAGGCTCGGAAGGCGGGAAGGCCCAATGAAATGGCTTGCAGTGGCATTAAACACCTTTAGAGAGGCAATCAGGAATCATATACTCTACAATCTGCTCATTTTTGCCCTTCTTATCATTGGCGGGTCCACGATTATAGGCAACCTGACAATCGGACAAGGTGATAAGGTCATTACGGATATAGGCCTTGCTTCTATTTCTATTTTCGGTGTGCTAATTTCTATTTTTGTAGGAATAGGTCTTATTTATAAAGAGATTGATAAAAAGACAATCTATAATATTTTATCAAAACCAATAAGAAAATCCGAGTTTATTTTGGGCAAATATATGGGGCTTTTGATGACACTTGGGATTAATGTCTTACTCATGACTTCCGGATTGTTAATTACTCTATATTATATGAGCGGGGCTTTTGCCTGGCATATACTCCCAGCGATTTTACTGATATTTTTTGAGTTGATGATAGTTACTTCAGTTGCGCTCCTTTTTTCCACTTTTTCTACACCTACTTTAAGCACAATATTTACACTGGCCATTTATGTAATCGGCCATCTTACGGAGGATCTAGTTCGATTGGCAAGGAATACCGAGTCCGTGCTTATTAAGGTCATTACAAAATCCCTATATTACGCCCTTCCGAATTTGGAAAATTTCAACATTAAAACTCAAGTAGTATATAATCTCTCGATTAACCCGGGATATTATTTAATAGTTTTTTCTTATGGTTTCCTATATCTCGCCTTTATAGTTACTATTACTCTTTTTATATTTGCAAGAAGAAATTTTAACTGAGTCATTAAAAAGAATCCATATGTCATGGTCAGAATCGAATTTAATAAACAAATCAGTTTAACCCGGATCCTGCATTTGAGATTGTGATATTGATCTGATTTCAATTCGTAATGGATTTCAGATACATTATTTGGGTTTAAGGAAGGAGGCATTTCTTATTGACACAAATTAGGTTTTTCATTAAAATAGATGATTCAATTTAAAAGAATCGAAACCATTTTTATTTGGATTAATATGAAATTTTGGTTAGAGGACAATGAAGATTCTAATTGATGATATCCCTGAGAAGGGAGTAGATTTAAGGATAACAGATACAATAAAAGGTCTTGATTCTAATGGAGAAAATATAATTCTTAAGGAGCCGGTGACCCTTAAAGCGAATGTAAAGCGTGTCGGATCGAAAATTTTGGTGAAAGGGGTTATCAAGACTTTGGTTCAGTTGGAGTGTGGCAGGTGTTTAGAAGACTTTCTTTATCACGTAGATGAAGATTTCACAGCTACATTTTTACCTGCTGAACAGAGGCCGAAAGAACCTGATTTGGAATTGGATTCTGAAGACCTGGATGTAAGTTTTTATGAAGGTAAAATAATTGATCTTAGTGAGTTGGTAAGAGAAGAGATACTTCTTGCCATCCCGATGAATCCTCTTTGCAGAGTCAACTGTAGGGGAGTCTGCCCGGAATGCGGAAAAAATCTGAACGAAGGTAAATGCTACTGTTCCGGTTCGGATTTTCGCTGGTCAAAATCGAGAAAATCTGAGGATGATTATAAATAAACGGAGGTAAAAATGGCAAATCCCAAGAGAAAGATATCAAAATCACGCCGGGACAAACGCAGAAGTCATTGGGCTCTGAAAGCTCCCTCATTTTCAGCATGTCCGGAGTGTCAGGAACCAAAACTTCCTCATCGATTGTGTATGAACTGCGGATATTATAAAAACGAAATGATCCTGGAAATAGAAGAAGAAAAGGATTAATCTTAGCCCGGGTATCGATCGATGAAGATTGCTATAGATGCAATGGGAGGGGACATAGGCCCTAAAGTAACTGTTACTGCCGCAATAAATGCTGCCAGGGAATATCGGCTGTCACTTGTTCTGGTCGGTCAGGAAGATGTATTGTTATCCGAATTATCTAAACATGACACCGCTGATTTGGAGTTGATAATCAAAGATGCATCTCAGATTGTAAGTATGGATGATTTACCATCTTCAGCCATAAGGCAGAAAAAGAATTCATCTATAAGGGTTGCCGCCGAGCTGGTCAAATCCGGAGAAGCAGATGGAATGGTTAGTGCGGGAAACACCGGGGTTGTTATGGCTACCGCTAAAATCTTTTTTAAGGCCTTAGAGGGTGTTGACAGACCTGCAATTGCGACAGTTATTCCTACTATTAAGGGTGTATGTCTTCTTTTGGATGTGGGGGCAAATGTGGATTGTAAACCCCGGCATCTCCTTCAATTTGCCGTTATGGGTCATGCTTATGCCCAGCAGGTTCTCCATATAACCAAACCCAGAATAGGTGTTCTTAGTATTGGATCCGAGGATTCAAAGGGGAATGAACAATCCAGGATGGCATTGAGTCTGATCAGAGAGCTATCTTTCAATTGTATCGGCAATGTTGAAGGCAGGGATATTTTCAGAGGTGAAGTGGATGTAGTGATCACGGATGGTTTTGTTGGAAATGTGGCCCTAAAGGTTGCCGAAGGTGTTGAAGAGATGATAACTGCCTTAATACGTCAGGAAATCAAGAAGAGTCTATTGGCAAGATTGGGTTTTCCCCTTATGTCTCGAGCATTTAAGAATCTGAAAAAAAGGGTGGATTACGCTGAATACGGGGGCGCGCCCCTTTTAGGATTAAATAAGGTCTGCATAATTTCTCATGGAATGTCAGGCTCGAAGGCAATCAAAAACGCCATACGGATTGCGTCAGAGTATATAACAAAGGATGTAAATTCTCAGATTATTCGTGATATTCTCGCTATAAAGAATTTGACGGAACATAAGGAAGTTACATTAGGAGAGGCTTGTTGAATTTCCAGGAAAAAGGGAATGGAGGAGCATTTATATCCGGGATCGGGGGTTACCTGCCTGACAATATCCTTACCAATCACGATTTGGAAAAGATGGTGGATACCTCTGATGAGTGGATTCGGGCCAGGACAGGTATTATTGAAAGGAGAATAGCTTCCTCGCACTGCGCGACATCAGATATAGCTACTGAGGCCTCTATTATGGCCATCAATGATGCAGGCATTACTCCCCGGCAGATCGACATGATTATATGTGCGACAGTTACTCCAGATAATTTTTTTCCATCGACGGCTTGTCTTATTCAGAGGAATTTGGGAAACCATAAGGCAGCCGCGTTTGATGTCAGCGCTGCATGTTCGGGGTTCCTTTATGCGCTTTCCCTGGCTGATTTGTTTGTAAGATCGAAGACCTATGAACATGTATTGGTTATCGGAGCAGAAACCCTTTCAAAATTCACGGATTGGAAAGACAGAACTACTTGTGTCCTTTTCGGAGATGGCGCCGGAGCTGTTGTAGTCAGCCCTTCTGAGACTGAGAGCCGGATACTTTCTGTTCATTTGTTCGCTGATGGCAGATTTTCAGATCTTTTGGGGATTCCGGGCGGAGGGTCCAGGTTCCCCTGTACCCATGAAACAGTTAAAAAAAGGCTTCATTATATTAGAATGAAAGGCAATGAGACATTCAAGATAGCTGTCAAGTCAATGGTTGCCGCCTCCAACATAGCTTTGGAGAAAAATGAAATATCCGCGAACAATATAGATCTTTTTGTATCTCATCAGGCTAATAACAGGATCATCCAGGCAGCCGCTCAAAGATTAGGGGTTCCTGATGACAGGGTGCTTATCAGCCTTGACCGGTTCGGAAATACATCTGCGGCCAGTATACCGACAGCCTTATGGGATGCGGCTCAACAGGGAAAATTGAAAAGAGGAAATATGATTTTGCTGACAGCCTTTGGAGGGGGATTGACCTGGGGATCTTCTCTGATTAGATGGTAATGGTTAGGATGTTTGGAGTACCTAAAGTAAAAAAAGTGCCTAAAGTGTCAAGTACCTAAAGACAAAAAAGAAGTGCTTTAAAGTACCTAAGGTTAAAAAAGAAAGGAAAGGTGTGTCATGGATTATTTCCTGACCGAAGACCAGCTCATGATTAAAGATCTCTCCAGAAGAATAGCTGAGGAGAGGATTAAACCGGTCAGGGCTGAGCTGGATGAAAAGGAAGAATTCCCATGGGGTATTGTCCAGGAGATGGCCAAATCGGATATGTTTGGAATCTTTATCCCGGAAGAATATGGGGGGTTGAGCGGAGGTTGCCTGGAATTAGTTCTTGCCGTTGAAGAGTTGAGCCGGGTCTGTAGCGGAATTGCAATCAGTTTTGCCGCGTCCGCGCTTGGCACCTTCCCTATACTTTTGTTTGGGTCTCAAGAGCAGAAGGAGAAGTATTTGCCGAAGGTGGCCGCCGGAACGAGCCTTGCCGCATTCGCCCTGACCGAACATGATGCGGGTAGCGACGCGTCAGGTATAAAAACCAGTGCAAAACTGGTCGGTGAAGAATATGTGTTGAATGGAACAAAACAATGGATAACCAATGGAGGGGAAGCGGATATATATACCGTCATTGCCCTGACAAATCCTGCAAAAGGAATGAGAGGGGCAAGTGCCTTTATTGTTGAAAAAGGGACCCCTGGATTTGATTACGGGAAAAAGGAAAAGAAGCTGGGAATACGTGCTTCTGCAACGAGAGAGCTTATTTTTACAGACTGTAAGATACCAAAATCCAATCTTATAGGTAGAGAAGGAATGGGATTTATCGTTGCTATGAAGACCCTTGACAGCTCCAGACCGGGTATCGGGGCACAGGCCGTTGGAATAGCTCAGGGGGCTATGGAGGAAGCCCTGGAGTATTCTCATCAGAGAGTACAGTTCGGCCAGCCTATCTCCTCTTTTCAAGCTGTCCAGCATATATTAGCAGATATGGCTACCCAGATCGAAGCAGCAAGGGCGCTCGTCTATAGTGTGGCCCGTTTTGTAGATAGTGGCGCAAAGGATATATCTCAGGCGTCTGCCATGGCAAAATTATTTGCGTCCGATGTGGCCATGAAAGTCACGACTGATGCGGTTCAGATACTTGGAGGCTATGGATATATGAGGGATTATCCGGTGGAAAAGATGATGAGGGATGCCAAGATTACACAAATATATGAAGGTACAAATCAGATACAAAGAAATGTCATTGCTCTCGAAATGTTAAAAGAAAGAGCTAGGCATAAGGATTAAGCATGGAGATTATCGTTTGTATAAAACAGGTCCCGGAGACGGGAAATATCAAGATCGACCCTCAGACCAATACACTCGTCAGGGAAGGTGTGCCCAGTATTATTAATCCATTTGACATGTATGCGTTGGAAGAGGGCATTCGGATTAAAGAAAAATCAGGAGGACAGGTAACAGTCATTACCATGGGGCCTCCTCAGGCAGAAGCCGCATTGAGGGAGGCATTGTCAATGGGAGCCGACAATGCCATATTGTTGAGTGACCGGCGTTTCAGCGGAGCTGACACATGGGCTACCTCTTATACGCTGGCCAAAGGTATCAAAAAGATAGGGAAATATGACATTGTTTTGTGCGGCAAACAAGCCATAGACGGAGATACGGCACAGGTCGGTCCGGAACTGGCAGATGCCCTCGATATTCCAGTGATAACTTATGTAAAGAAAATAGAAGAGATCGAAAAAGATCATATCAGGGTCCAGAGGATGATGGAAGATGGTTACGACGTTATGGAATCCACACTACCCATACTTTTAACCGTGGTAAAGGAAATAAATATTCCGAGACTCCCTTCACTGAAGGGAAAGATGAGGGCCAGGAAGCTGGAGATCCCGGTATGGAACGCGGACGATCTGGATGCCGACCCTTCACGCTTCGGGCTTGAGGGGTCAGCAACCTGGGTAGTCAAGATTTTTTCTCCTGAGCCGAGGCCTTGCGGGAAGATCCTGACAGGTGAGATTCCTGGGATGGTGGAGGAGCTTGTCAAGGATCTGAAAGATGCAAAGATTATTTAAATCAGTAAAAAATTCGGCTTATTTGTTAAATTTTTGATATATGAAGGACATTTGGAATAGGGTTAAAAAATGCATATAGAAATAATTAAAGAGAAATGTACCGGATGTGAAGCTTGCATATCCTCGTGTCCTTTTGGAGCTATTACAATGTCGGAAGGCATAGCCAAAATAGGTGAAGAATGTACATTATGCAGGGCATGTATTGAAGTTTGCCCTTTTGGCGCCATCCAGTTTATCCAAAAGAATGTTGAGGAAATGACCCGGGGCGAGCATAGAGGTGTATGGGTATTTGCGGAGCAAAGGCATGGTACCCTGGCCGAAGTGGGGTATGAGCTTTTGGGTGCGGGCAGGAGGTTGGCCGATCATCTGAAAACGGACCTGTGGGCGGTTGTTTTTGGGGATGGACTTGAAGAGCAGGCAAAAGACTTAGTATCATATGGAGCAGATTGTGTGCTTATGGTTGAAGAACCATTACTAACCCCTTTTCATAATGATCTCTATAGCAGTGTGCTTTCAGATTTGATAAAGCGGTATCAGCCTGAAATAGTTTTGGCAGGGGCAACGAGCATAGGAAGGTCTTTTTTCCCGGGGGTGGCGGCCAGATTAGGGACCGGTCTCACAGCGGATTGCACTGCCCTTGATATCGATCCTGAAAAAGAGATCCTCCTTCAGACGAGGCCGGCATTTGGAGGAAATATTATGGCCACTATTGTCTGCCCAAAACACAGACCCCAGATGGCTACTGTCAGACACAAGGTAATGAAGAAACCTTATCCTGATAAAACCAGGAAAGGCGAACTGAAAAGGGAAAAGGTAGATATAACGGATAAGGAATGCCGCACGAAGTTTATTCGATTTGTAGAGGATGTTTCGGAAAAGATAAATCTTGCAGATGCGGACGTTATCGTTTCAGGAGGCCGCGGTCTTGGAAAACCCGAGAATTTTACTCTTTTAAGGGAGCTTGCTGATCTTTTAAAAGGGGCTGTAGGCGCATCGAGAGCTGCAGTTGACGCAGATTGGATACCATATTCCCATCAGGTAGGACAAACAGGAAAGACTGTATGCCCTAAACTCTATATCGCATGCGGGATATCCGGTGCAATCCAGCATTTGGTGGGAATGCAGTCTTCAGATGTAATTATAGCCATCAATAAGGACCCTGAAGCGCCGATTTTTAAAGTCGCAAATTATGGATTGGTAGGGGACCTTTTCGACATCATACCCACCTTGATCAGGAAGATCAGGGATGTATAAGACAAAATTGAGAAATCAGGATTTTGGCCGATAAATGACAAATACTGCCTTTATTTTCCCTGGACAGGGATCTCAGTTTGTTGGGATGGGAAAGGATATATATGAACAATATCCTGAGGCCAGACAGGTATTTGACCAGGCCTCAGATGTCCTGGATATTGATTTGAAAACTCTTTGTTTTCAAGATCCTGAAGACAAACTCAAATTGACAACATATACCCAACCTGCTATATTGACTACCAGCCTTGCCCTTTTTGCGTGTATCGGAAGTACGGATAAGATGTTTCTGGCAGGGCACAGCCTTGGTGAATTTACTGCTTTGGCGGCCGGTGGAAGCCTGGGCTTAGAAACAGCAGTGTCATTAGTAATGGAGAGGGGACGATTGATGCAGGAGGCGGTTCCTTCGGATTTGGGTGGAATGGCAGCTATCATCGGCTTGGATAATCAAGAGGTTTTGGATGCCTGTAATTCTGCCCGTGAAGAAGGAAAGGTATGGCCGGCTAATTTCAATTGTCCCGGTCAGATAGTGATTACAGGGGAAAAGAAAGGTCTTCTGAAGGCAATAGAATTGGCAAAAAACAAGGGTGCTAAATTTTCAGTCATGTTGCCTGTAAGCATCCCTTCCCATTGCCCCTTGATGGAACCTGCTGCCATGAGATTAAAGGACATGCTGGAAAAGATAGATGTAGAGGATCTCCAGGTGCCTGTGGTCTCAAATTGCTGGGCGATTCCAATAAAAGAAAAGGAGTTGATAAAAAAGAACATGATTGAGCAGATGACTTCTCCGGTAAAATGGGAGGACAGTATACGATTCATGATTCAGAAAGGTGTTACGACCTTCATCGAGGTTGGCCCTGGTAAGGTTTTGACTGGTCTGATAAGAAGGATTGACAGACAGGCAAGGGTTATCAATATATATGGTTCTGATAGTCTGGAAAAATTTAAGGAGACCCGGCAATGACGGATTTTTTTGGTCTTAAGGATAGAGTTGCTTTAATAACAGGGGCTGCCCAGGGAATCGGATACGGGATTGCCAAAACACTTGCCAAGCAGGGTGTAAAAGTAGTTTTGGCCGACGTTAATGAATCCGCTCTCAACAGGCTGGTTCATGAAGAGGACGGAGATGTCTTGAATAAGGCACTAAAGCTGAGGATGGATGTGTCCAAAGGAACAGATGTGGACAAAGGTATGAAAGAGATTATAGAAATCTATGGCTCCCTGGATATTTTAGTCAATAATGCAGGCATTACAAGAGACGCATTGATTATGAGGATGAAAGAGGAGGATTGGGACAGGGTTTTGGACATCAACCTGAAAGGTGCTTTCCTGTGTGCCAAAGTTGCCGCCATTACAATGATGAAGTCCCGCTGGGGACGTATCATAAACATTTCTTCAGTGGTAGGACAAATGGGAAATCCTGGCCAGACTAATTATTCTGCCGCCAAGGCCGGGATGATCGGGCTAACCAAGACACTGGCCAAGGAATTGGCGCCCAGAGGAATAACGGTCAATGCCATTGCACCGGGGTATATAGAGACAAGTATGACAGCGGAATTAAATGAAAATGTTAAAAATGAAATGCTTAAGATGATACCTTTGCGCAGATTCGGACAAATTGAGGATATAGCTTTCATGGTTCTTACCCTGGCCTCAGAACAGGCTGGTTATATAACGGGCCAGGTAATTCCTGTGAATGGCGGTATATATATGTAATCTTAAATGGGTTTTTATTCCCAAGATCCCACCCGGATTTTGAGAAGCGGAGATTTTTATCATCAGGGTAATATAATACTAATGTTAATGTTGGAGGTAAGAATATGGCAGAAACGGTAAAGAATAAAGTAACAAAGATTATCGTGGATCAGTTGGGTGTAAATGAAAAAGAAGTCACTCCTCAAGCATCTTTTATTGAGGATCTGGGAGCGGATTCCCTTGATATCGTTGAATTGGTTATGGCGCTGGAAGAGGAGTTCGACATCGAAATCTCAGATGAAGAAGCCGAGAAAATTACCAAGGTTCAGGAGGCTGTTGATTTTATACAATCCCATGTTACTCAATAAAGAGGTTTATTCGTGCGGAGTAGAAGAGCTGTCATAACAGGCCTGGGGGTTATCTCCCCGTTGGGAAACAGCTTGGAAGGATTTTGGACCGGATTATGTAATGGAAAATCCGGGATTGCCCGGTTAACAAAGTTTGACTCAACGGGATATGACTGCCGGATTGCATCAGAGGTAAAGGATTTCGATCCTCTTGATTTTATCCCCAAAAAAGATATTAAAAAGATGGATACCTTTATCCAGTATGCCTTGGCTGCATCCATGCTGGCTGTTGAGGATTCGGGGCTTTCCATAACCGATGCGGACAGGGACAGGATTGGTGTGCTCATTGGTTCAGGGATTGGCGGGATGCAGGCTATTGAAAAATATCACAGCATACTTTTAGAGAAAGGACCGAAACGTATTTCTCCATTCTTCATCCCCATGTCCATTGTCAATCTGGCTTCAGGCAACATTTCTATCCATTTTGGTATTAAAGGCCCAAATACTTCAGTTGTAACTGCCTGTGCTACAGGTACCCATGCTATAGGCGATGCCTTTCGGATTATACAAAGAGGAGACGCGGAAGCTATGATAGCAGGAGGCGCAGAGTCCGTTATTACACCTCTGGCCGTAGCGGGTTTTTGCGCCATGAATGCACTTTCAACGAGAAATGATGATCCGGAAAGGGCTAGTCGTCCTTTTGAGAAAAACAGGGATGGTTTCATAATGGGAGAGGGTGCGGGAGTTGTTATCATTGAGGAAAGAGAAATGGCCCTTTCCAGAGGAGCACGAATATATGCTGAAATTTTAGGGTATGGAACATCCAGTGATGCATATCATATATCTGCTCCTGATCCTGATGCCCTTGGGCCATCACTTGCTATGGAAAGGGCTATAGCGGATTCGGGTATTCCCCCGGAGGAAATAGATTATATCAACGCACATGGCACCTCTACTCCTCTTAATGACCGTGTTGAAACAGAATCTATCAGGAAGGTTTTCGGTTCACATGCCGGAAATTTGATTGTCAGTTCAAATAAATCAATGCTGGGACATCTTCTCGGTGCTGCAGGAGGAGTTGAGGCGGTTGCAAGCTGTCTTACCATCCATCACGCTATTATCCCACCCACCATAAATTATGAAGAGCCCGATCCGGAATGCGATCTGGATTATTGTCCTAATAAGGCAAAGAAAAAAAGGATTCGCCGGGTGCTGAAGAACTCCTTCGGATTCGGCGGAACCAATGCGTGTCTTGTCCTAAGCGCACCGGATATCTGATCGCCCTGCTTCATTACGTTAAGATTATATGGTAATATAATGGAAGAATGTGACAATTTAGAAGAATTACAATCCCGCCTGGGATATGTTTTTAAGGATATTAGTCTTTTGGAGAACGCACTTACACATAAATCATATATAAATGAAGCCCCGGATAAGGAGAAAATTAAGGACAATGAACGTTTGGAGTTTCTAGGTGATGCAGTACTGGGACTTGTGATAAGCGATTTTTTAATAAAAAAATTCCCTGATTATTCCGAGGGAGCACTTTCCAGATTAAAGGGCTTTATAGTTAGTGAAACTTTTCTTTTTGAAATAGCTAAAGAACTGGAATTAGGCAGACATCTCATACTTGGACGAGGTGAAGAAAATTCAGGAGGCAGGCGTAAGCGCTCTATTTTGGCTGATGCCTCTGAAGCGGTTTTGGCTGGTATCTATCTGGATGGGGGACTGGAATGTGCCTATACCTTTATTTTGAAGCATATGGAAGAAAAAGTGATAGAAATTGCCAATAACGCACATGTACCTGAGTACAAAACAATATTACAGGAATACACACAGTATGAGTTTGGATGTGTTCCTACTTACAAAGTAGTTTCAGAAAAAGGAGAGGATCACAGTCCCGAGTTCGAGGTAAGTATATTTATAGAAAATAAGTTATATGGAAAGGGGAAGGGGAGGAGTAAGAGAAAAGCGGAACAGAACGCTGCGTATAATGCTTTACTTAATATGGATGTGGATGGTATTTAGATCATTAATAAATTCCTTTGACTGTTTATAATGCAATGCTATTATAGATAGTCAGCAGAAGGGAAGGTGCAGAAGATTATGTTCGGTATAGGCATACCTGAATTGATAATTATTTTAATCATTGTTTTGATAATTTTCGGAGCTGGTAAACTTCCGGAAATTGGGAGCGGACTTGGAAAGGGTATTAAAAACTTTAAGAAAGCAGCACATGGATTGGATGAGATTCAAGTAACTCCGGAGAAGAAAGAAAACGATAACGAGAAAGAAAAGAAAAAGATAGAAGAATCCTAGCCTAAAATTTTATACAAAGGAAGGTTTAAGGAGGATTATTTCCCCCTAAACCTTGACCTCTTCTTTTTTATTGTTGACTTTTGAAGTTGCTTCTGGCTTTTTTCCTTCGGATGCTCCTTTTTCCTTTTCTATCCCTTTCTTACGGTCTTTGGTGGGGTGATCAGTTACATACCAGCCTGAACCTTTAAAAATGATAGCGGGCGGGGCAATCAACTTTCTTAATCGGCCAGAACATTCTGGACATTTTGCGAGTGGGGGATCGGATATATTTTGCTTAACTTCTGTTCTAAATCCGCAGTCTTCACATTCATATTCATAAATTGGCATCCTTTTTTCCTCCGTGAGATATTTTTATTAATTTAATAATAATAAACAATAATAATAAGTCGTCAGACTAAAAAATTATATCAATTTAGAGAGTCTTTGACAAGATAATTATCTAACATGTTAAAAAAATTCTAGGCATTTTATTTACAGGTTTTTTAAAGATTCAGGAGAGGAACGAAGAAATGGCACAAGGGATTTCAAAAGAAAAAAAAGGGGATAGAGATATATTTCGTCTGGATGTCAACAATATGATGGCTGATATTTTAGGTGCCGGGAATGGCATTACAGTTGATATGATAAAGGCGGTTCATAAAGAGGTCTCATCGGCGCATCAACAGATCAAAGAAAGAAGGGCCGAAGGAAAAATGGGATTCACCGAACTGCCGTATCAAGGAGAAACTGTAGATCTGATTAACCAGACTGCGGATAATATAAGTAAATCATTCGAAAACTTTGTAGTTCTCGGTATAGGAGGATCTGCATTGGGCCCTATAGCTATCCATACCGCTCTCCTATCGGATTTCTATAACTTTTCTATCTCAGAAAAGAGGAAGCACAGGCCGAGGATCTTTGTTTTGGATAATATAGATCCTGACCGGATTGAGTCACTAATGGATTTTTTAGATGATAAACTGGACAAAACAATCTTTAATGTTGTGACTAAATCCGGTGGAACTGCTGAAACTCTAGCTAATTTTCTGGTTTTCAGAGACAGATTGCGCAGAAGATTAAGAAAGGATAAGGTGTCGGATCACTTTCTGGTCACCACAGATCCGGAATCAGGTACTCTTCGGCAAATAGCAATTGAAGAAGGCTATCAGATAGTTACTATACCCAAGGGGGTCGGGGGAAGGTTCTCTGTTTTCACCCCTGTCGGGCTTCTTCCGGCTGCTGTTGCAGGTATAGACATACATTCCCTTTTGGCCGGAGCCAGGGAGATGGACCGGCTTTGCCAGAATGAGGATATATGGGAAAACCCCGCGTATCTCAAGGGTACCTTGGATTATGTGGCAGACAGATCCGCCGGAAAGAAGATACAGGTCATGATTCCATACAGTCATCGTTTAAGGGATGTGGCTGATTGGTTCAGGCAGCTCTGGGCGGAAAGTCTGGGTAAAAAGTACAATCAGGAAGGAAAAGAGGTATATGCCGGAACAACACCGGTTAAGGCGCTTGGTGTAACTGATCAACATTCTCAGCTTCAACTTTATCTCGAAGGGCCGAATGATAAAGTCATAACATTCCTATCCGTTGAAGAACACTCACATCAGACCCAAATCCCCAGAGATTTCAATGATAAGGAAGGTGTCGCCTATCTGGGCGGACATTCGGTAAATGAATTATTCGAAGCTGAAAGGCTGGCAACACAGTTTGCCTTGCTAAAAGCGGGAAGGATGACAAATACTATTACTTTGGGCCGGATATCACCTTTTACTTTGGGTCAACTCTTCTATTTTTTTGAAATGGAGACCGCATTTGCGGGATTCCTTTATGGTATAAATCCATTTGATCAACCGGGTGTTGAAGAGGGAAAAAGAGCCACTTATGGTATGATGGGCAGGCCTGGATTTGGCGGGAAAAAAGAGGAGGTAACCTCAATGATTAATAAAAAAAATCCACAATATATAATTGAGACAGCCTGATGGGAGGAAAAGCAGAGCAAAACCTTAAACACATAAGTTTTCTTTACTAAAGGAGAGAGGATATGGCCTCAAAGGTCTATCATATTAGTCCCAGATCAAAAACCGATAATGATTTAATGGTTAACCTGGAAAGATTGTTTGAAACAGAGGATTTTTCTAAATGTCTTCTTGCATGGAATTTGGTTGCAATAAAACTCCACTTTGGAGAAAGAAATGGATGGGGATACATACATCCCAAATTTGTTCGCAGAATAGTCAATCAATCCAAAAGATACGGATGCAAGCCTTTTCTGACCGATACAAACAGTGTTTACTTGGGCAGCCGGTCGGAGGCTGTTAGCCATATCCAAACCGCCTTGACCAATGGTTTTGATTATACGGTTTCCAATGCCCCAATAATTATTGCGGACGGATTAAAAGGAGCTTCATCCTTTGAAGTAGAGATAAGATTAAAGCACTATCAAAAGGTAAAAATCGCCTTGGAGATCTCTCAAGCAGACGGTATGATTTGCCTAAGCCATTTTAAAGGCCATGAATTATGTGGTTTTGGAGGTGCGATAAAAAATGTGGGTATGGGGCTTGCTTCCAGATCCGGTAAGCTGGCTATCCATTCAACAGTTACTCCTTATATAAAAAAGGATTGTATCGGCTGTGGTATATGTAAAAAATTCTGTATAGGCGAGGCCATCTATTTAGCAGAAGGAAGGGCATATATAAAAAGCGAAAATTGTATTGGTTGTGGTCAGTGTATCATAAGCTGTCCTAACGGATACATAAAGATAAAATGGGATGAGTCCGCCCAGAATGCCCAGGAAAAGATCTGCGAGTATGCGTACGGGGTCCTTAATGCCCTGAAGATCCCTTCCCTTTTCCTGAATTTTCTCATTCATATAACCCCTCAATGTGACTGTTTTGACCATACGGATACCCCTTTTTGCCCTGATTTAGGTATACTTGCATCAACGGATGTTGTAGCAATTGACCAGGCTTCTGTAGATCTTGTTAATCAGAACCAGGGGATACCAAACACGGCGATTGATGGAAAATATGGCTCAGGGGTAGATAAATTCAGGGCTGTATATCCTGATATCGACTGGCAGGTGCAACTGGCCTATGCGGAAAAGATCGGGCTTGGAAGCAGAGAATATGAGCTGATAGAGTTTCCCGATCAGACTTGAAAATCAACCTTGATTTTAAATGTGCGGATTACCGGGAGATTAAGAATATCAATTACACCTTCCCATCCTTTAACCTTCTGAATCGTTTGATCAATAATCCTTAAATCCTTTGCCGTTAAAGTAAACCATAAGTTGAATTCGTCATCTCTCTGATAGTGATGTGTTATTCCGGATAGTTCATTGATTTTTTTTGCGGTCTTTTCAAGAAAGCTTGGTTCCACCTTTACTCCTACCAGAGAGCTGAAGAAACCCAGTTTGGATGAGTCAAAAATAGCCCCTATACGTCTAATAAGCCCGTTTGATCTTAATCTATTAATCCTTTCCCATATCTCTTCTTCGGACATTCCAAGCTGTTTTGCCAATACATCATATGGACGGGATTGTACTGGAAACCGGGACTGGATAAGGTTGAGGATCTTTTTATCTTTTTCGTCTATTTTCATTTTTTTATTAGGGACAGACACCTATTTTTTGTTTTACCCTATTTTTTTGTTTATCTATGTTTTTATATTCATATTGATTAAATTCTAATGCAAATAAAATAATAAATCAAAAAAATAGGTGTCTGTCCCTAATAAATTAGTATGATTCTATTATATTTACCGATGTTATCAATAGAGATTATTATAGTCTTCAGATATTTATAGATAAATTTATTAAGAATCATATGAACTTGAAAAAGAAAAGCATCCTTTTTTTCATCATATCAATTCTCATAATCATCATTTTTATGGCCTGTGGAATGTGGGCGTTTCAGCAAACACATGAGGCAGCAAACGAGGCTGTTGTCATTTTAAGAAACAACAATCTGATTAAAGAATTGAGGGTATTTGAGCATGCTGATAACATTTACCGGATAACAATTGGTTTGTTTTTGATTTATGGGATAGTTACAATAATTATGATAATTATTTTCGGTTATAGTATCATAAAGAAAATCCCGTATTCTTTAAATACACCGCTTGAAACAACCCAAGAACCGGAAAAAGTTTTTGAGGAAAAACTGCCGAATGAAAAGGAAATTTTAAAGGAAAATAGGTTCAAAGGAAGTGAATTTTTTGCCAATATGAGTCACGAAATAAGAACCCCTATGAACGGAATTTTAAGTATGACTGAGTTGATGATGGATACCGCGCTCTCCCATGAACAAAGAGAATATCTGAAAATAATAAAAACCTCGGCGGGGTTTCTATCGGCTATTATCAATGAAATGCTGGATTTTTCCAAATTGGAGTCAGGGCATTTGGATTTGGAAGAAATGGAAATGGACCTGCGTGCTTCTCTAGAGCAAACCCTCGATACTTTGCGTTTTAAGGCTCGTGAAAAAGGACTGCAGCTCGCCTTTAATATAGACTCGAGCGTACCTGTTGATCTTATTGGAGATTGTATCAAATTACATCAGGTCCTCATCAATCTTGTAGGAAATGCATTAAAATTTACAGAAGCCGGTAAAATAGTTATTTCCTGTTATCTTCAGGAAAAAAAGCAAGACACAGTGCTATTGCATTTTACTGTATCGGATACCGGGATAGGTATTCCCGAAGACAAACTGGATAACATTTTTGAAAGTTTTTATCAGCTTAAAAGTTGTCCGGCAGGGGAATATAAGGGCATTGGACTTGGACTTTCAATTACAAAAGAGTTGGTAAAAATAATGGGGGGTGACATATGGGTTGAAAGCCAATTATGTAAAGGCAGCACCTTTCATTTTACAGCTAAATTTCGACTTCAGGCGGTTGAGGAAATCTGCAGATCTGTCGCAATAGATCAATAGAATTTTCTCCTTCCACATTTTCAGGAAATATGTGGTGTTATAGCTTTCCCCTGTTTATTCTATTTCGAAATTAAACATAATATTGATGTTATAAAAAATTTATTTTATGATGTAATTACTTTCATTAATGAGACAGAATGATATTCCTTTTATGTTTAATATATAGTTGATTAAGACAAAATTATATTAAAATTAAGTAAGGTTATGAGAGTTAGTATTGGAAAAAAATTGACTTATGCTACTATGGTCCTTTTAGTTCTTGTTCTTGCAATGACCGTTGTATCAATTTGGAGCATACACCGGGTAGGAAAGGGAGGTGAGACAATATTAAAAGCATCCACTTATATTTGTCAAATTCAGAATCTGCGCCTATCCTTTGAAAAAGTACTTATGCCTCCTCATGATTATCTGATATACGGTGATCCTAATGAAATCCACAACTTGGAAACCAATCTTACAAATCTAAAACAGGCTTTAGATCAAGTGAATGAAATGTTCGAAGAATACAAAGGTGAACATATTGATGTAGTAACAAGGCCGCTTGAGATTACAAGAGATGGAATAGTAAAGATCGAGAATCTTGCAAAGGATATCATTTCAATTCCTGATCCATTAAGGATTGAAGCCGGAAGATTGATGAAAAAAATGGACGCCAGGACTGATCGGGTTAGCAGAGATCTTGAAAGACTAATCGATACCATAGCTAAGGATAAAAGTTCAAAGATATTCAAACCTGTTTATGAAATGATAATTTCTTTTCAAAATATACTTATGCCTCCGCATGATTATCTTATACTAGGGAATGGGGTTGAGCGTGACAATTATAAAAGGCTTATTGAAAAACTTTCCGATGAAATGGATCAACTATTAAAACTCTCTAAACAGGGAGAAGAAAGAGAGACCATCAAAGCAGTTTTTGATGATTTTAAAGGTGTAACGGATTTAGCAGACCGAATTTTAGCAATTGATGATCCCTTGAAGTTTGATGCCGGGAAAAAGATGAAACAAATGGATTTTATTTCGGACAACATAATCATCGAGTTAGACACCCTTTTGGAATATTTCAGGAATGAGGGTGAGAGCACCAAGGAATTGGCCGACCGGATCAAATCCGCTTCCGTGCATTTCGCTATCCTGGTTAGCCTTATCCTTGTTATTGGCGGATTAATTGCCGGACTGGCTTTTTCATCGAGCATCACTGAACCTGTCCGGCAGCTTCTTCAGGCAACCCAGAGGATATCAGCGGGTGACCTGAGCCATAAGGCGAGGGTTTCTTCGACAGATGAGATAGGAGAATTGGCTAAATCCTTTAACAAAATGACGGATGATCTTAGAACCTATCAAAATCAATTGATTCATGCAAAGGAATACATCGATAATGTTATCAAGAGCATGATCGATACGCTTATCGTGGTTAATCCCGACGGGACTATTAGAACGGTTAATCAGGCCATATTAAAGCTGCTGAATTATGAGAATGAAAACGATCTTATAGGACAAAATGTGGATAAACTCTTTGCCAAAGGCACATTGCTGTTCAAAGGTGACGAGATAAATAAACTGATTACGGAGGGATTCATAAGAAACTATAATGCTGTTTATAAGACCAAAGATGGTGTTGAAATCCCCATTAATCTTTCCGCTTCTGTAATGCGTGACAAAGAAGGTATCCTTCTGGGGACCGTTTGTGTGGCAAGGGACATGCGGGAGATACAAAAGCTGATTAGTGACCTGAAAAGCGCCTACAAGGATCTTCAGTCAACTCAGGCAAAACTTATTCAATCATCAAGGCTGGCTTCCATGGGTGTGCTGGCGGCAGGTGTAGCTCATGAAATCAATAATCCAATGAATACCATTATTAATTATGCCGGTCTTCTGGAGGATGAACTGGCGCCAAGCTCTGAACAGGCAAGTTATGTACAGGCCATACTCAATGAAGGGCAGAGGATCATAAATATCGTACAAAACTTATTGGCTTTTGCAAGGACTGATAAAAAGGATCACAGCCCATGCAATATAACAGACATAATAAAAGCCTCCATTACTTTTATGGAGGCCTTTCTCGCTAAAGACGGGATCAAGATACAGACATTTTATGATACGGACTTGCCTGCAATAAAAGCCAAATCCAGTCAGTTGGAGCAGGTGTTTATTAATCTGATCCTCAATGCCAGAGACGCGCTCAACGAAAAATATCCAAATCCGGACCCAAACAAACGAATCCGGATCGAGGTTAAAAAGGGAGAAGGGAGTCATAAAGATGATATAAGAATACTCTTTAGTGATTATGGTATAGGAATCGATAAGGAGGACACGGACAAGATATTCGATCCCTTCTTTACTACAAAAAGGGCTGATAAAGGGACAGGGCTTGGATTAAGTATAAGTTATGGTATCATTGCGGATCATAAGGGACATGTGGAAGTTAAAAGCAAAAAGGGGGAACACACGACATTTATAATTGATTTTCCCACTAAAGACGGTTTGTCTAAAATGGAGGATAAAGATGCCTAGTATCCTAATCATAGATGATGAGGAAGGTGTCCGCATAACATTAAAAAAGATAATGGAGAGAGAAGGATACCAAGTTGATACTGCTGCTGATTTTATAGACGCAATTCAGCTCCTGGATAAAAACTCCTATCACACGGTTATAACGGACATACTATTGCCGGGAATGAGCGGATTGGATTTGCTGCGTGCAATTAAAGAAAGGGATCAGGAGTTGCCTGTGATCGTTATCACAGGTGAGCCCAATCTGGAGACCGCCAAAGAGTCCATCCGTTACGGGGCTTATGATTATATTGAAAAGCCGGTTACAAAGGAAAACCTTCCCCCCATAGTCAACAGATCTGTTGATAAAAAGATCCTGATTGAGGAGAAAAAAAGGCTGGAAAAGGAGAACCTGGAATATCAGCGTGATCTGGAAAAGAAGGTGAGGGAGAGGACAAAAAAGATCGAGACCTTGAACCTTCTTCTCAAGGAGTTTCAATCGAAACTGATTCATTCCGAGCGCCTGGCTACCTTAGGGACCTTTGTTTCCTTTGTTAGCCATGAGCTGCGTAATCCCCTGAGTGTCATTCAAAACTCCATCTATTATCTTAGAACCCATATTAAAACAGATAATCCCAAGATCGAAAAATATTTTGGGATCATGGATGACGAAGTAGCCATCGCCCATAAGATTATTGACGATTTTTTAAATTTTACAAAAGGCCGGTCACTTGAGCTTAGTTTAGTGGATATCAATGACCTGATAGAAAAGGTTATCGACTTGATAAGCATACCGGATAATATCAGGGTAATTCTGAATTTGCATAAAGATTTCCCGAAAATTAAGGTGGACGGAGATTATATCCAGCAGGTGCTGATTAATATGATCAACAATGCTGTTCAGGCTATGCCTAATGGCGGGGAGCTGAGACTAAATTCCAAAAAAGAAGAAGAATTTGTAATAGTCGAAATCTCCGATACGGGAGTTGGAATTGCTGAGAAGGACCTTGAGCGATTGTTCGAGCCCTTTTTTAGTAAAAAGAAAAAAGGCACAGGGCTGGGGCTGGTAATATGTAAGTTTCTGATAGAACGTCATAAGGGGAAAATAACGGTTGAAAGCAATATAGATAAGGGGACTAAATTCTCCATTCATCTTCCTATAGACATTGATCAATTAAGGAAAAAGAGCCGATTTTTCATCCCATAGTCTGATAATTTATTACAAAGTCATTTTTTAGTAATATTTTTTGCACATTCCTTTTTATAACAAATGAACCGGTTTTCTGACATTCTTGGTCCGGATGGACTTATTACCAGGGTTTTATCCAATTATGAATACAGGCCCTCGCAATTGGAGATGGCAGGAGTTGTAGCTGCTGCCATGGAGGAGCAAAAGTCTGCCCTTATCGAGGCAGGTACTGGTATCGGAAAGACTCTTGCTTATCTTGTTCCTTTGGTTTCTCTCGGCTTAAGGTGTGTCATATCTACAGGAACAAAAAATCTTCAGGGACAAATATTCAGGAAGGATATACCCTTATTGGAAAAATGCTTTGGAAAGAGGATTAAGGCTTATATTTTGAAGGGGAGGGCAAATTACCTTTGTTTGCGAAGATGGAGGCAATTTTCATCAAGCCCGGGTTTAAATTTTTCAGGAGTGGCTGAAGGAATCCTGACTATCAGGGAATGGCAAACGCAGACAAAAACCGGTGACTGTAATGAGCTGGAATGGCTTTCAGAAAATGATCCATTATGGTCTGAAATATGTTCAACCTCTGATACATGTTCCGGACTCAAATGTAAGGATTATGAAAGATGTTTTGTGACAACAGCCAGGCAGGAAGCTGCTGGCGCCGATTTAGTCATAGTCAATCATCATCTCTTGATGGCGGATTGCTGTCTGAGGATCAGATCAAAAACCTCTGCTATCCCTTCGTATTCCAGACTTGTCCTTGATGAAGCCCATATGCTGGAAAATATAGCCACAGAGTATTTTGGATTGGGGGTTAGTAATTACCGGATACAGGAACTGACAAGAAATATACGAAAGGAGGCATCAGAAGCAAATTTGGAGGATGCAGAACTATCGAAGGTATTGGAAAGACTCCTGGAAAGATCATCGGCTTTTTTCGGCTCCATACTGATCAGGGAAGAACGCTTCTCCGTAAGTGATAAGATCATTTCAAGTGATACAAAAAAAAGACTTATGGATCTTATCAGTATCCTCATTCAATTATCTTCCATACTTGAGAAGGTAGGGACCGGTTGCGATCCGATTTTATTGTGTTACAGAAAGACCCAGGAAATTCAGAATACACTGGATTTTATTTGTGATCATAATGACCCTGATTTTGTCTTCTGGGGAGAGAGACGAAAAAACTCGGTCTCATTGAGGATTTCGCCTATCGATGTTTCAGATCAGCTCGTTACCCATCTATTTAAGCCATTAAAGGGACTTGTCCTTACATCCGCAACCCTGTCGACTGATCAGGGTTTTGATTACATAAAAACCAGGCTCGGTTTGTCAGCCGATTATGAATTAATATTGGAATCACATTTTGATTATGGTAAACAGGCGGTTATTTTTAATCCTAGAGAAATGCCAATTCCTTACCAGAATGAATTTTTGGAACAACTTGGGCCTCAAATAAGTCGTATACTAAAATTAACAAAAGGCAGGGCTCTTCTGCTTTTCACAAGCTACAGAAATCTGGAAAAGGTTTATAATTATCTGAAAGGGGAGGGCCTGGAATACAAACTCCTGAAACAGGGAGAAGGGCCCAAAGAACATCTCCTGGATGAGTTCTGGAATGATATAAATTCGGTGCTTCTTGCCACAAGCAGTTTTTGGCAAGGCGTTGATATCCCCGGCGAGGCTTTGAGCTGTGTGGTCATAGACCGGCTGCCCTTTTCCGTTCCAACAGACCCTGTCACTGAGGCAAGGATTAATTGGATAAGGAACAGGGGTGGAAATCCTTTTCAGGAATATCAACTTCCAGCCGCCATAATCACACTTAAACAGGGACTCGGTCGTCTGATTAGACATCGTCAGGACCGCGGACTCCTGGTAATCCTTGACTCCAGGACTTATACAAAATCCTACGGAAAGACGGTTCTCAAAAACCTTCCAAAATGCCCGGTTGTAAGGACATTAGACGAAACCGCAAAGCTTATTAAACAGTTGAAAATAATCTAGTTTAATACTTTAATGGTTTTATAAGGGGGCATAATCCAATGACTTTTTAAGAGTTTGTTAAAGTTGGATTCGTTGAAACTATGTTAAAATTATGATGATAAGTATAATAAATTCCGATAAAAAGTATAAGGTAATTTTTGGACTATGGCTATTGATATGTATTGACCTCGCTGAATAGCATTAAGTGTTTGATATTGGGGAATAAATTAAAATAACAATTTGGCCTGTTCCGAGTTATGAAAAGTAAGAGTTTGGTTGTTCTGGACACCCCAAAGAGTTTGTAATAGGATTATTTTTTAAAGACACTTGACAAAAGGGGGGGTGCCCATGCTATATTTTCCCTGCTTTTTAATAGCTCAAAATATTCTTTAAGGGGGCTTATAATTGAATAAAAAATTTACCATTATATTAGTGCCGGATCCTTCATCCAAGCCGAGGAAATTTTATCTATCCAAAGGCTTAATCAAGGGTATACTGATTTTTGGTATTTTAGCCCTGATTTTTTCCGGAGTAATGGTATGCCATTATTTTGGGCTGAAAAGGCAGGTTACGGATGTAGCCAAGCTAAAAGAGGACAACCGGCAACAAAAGCTTCAGTTGACCTCTTTAACAAAGAGGCTGGATTCATTGGGGAGGAGACTTAACCAGCTTCATAGCTCAAATACAAAACTACAGATCCTTGCAGGTATTAAAAAGCCGGAAAACAGCAAGCAGGTGTTCGGGATGGGTGGCGGAATATCAGACGGGATGTATGAGTTTTCAAGGGTTAATCTTTCCCGTTTAGTTGAACAAATGGAAGAAGAGCTTGAAAACCTTGAGTTCGAGGTGGCTTCTCAGGAAGATTCGCTCCAGGAATTAACAACTCTCATTGAAGACAGAAAATCAGTCCTTGATTCGACTCCTGCCATATGGCCGACAAGAGGCTGGATCACCTCCGGATTTGGCTATAGAAAATCACCCTTTACAGGTAAAAGAAGAATGCATCACGGTGTCGATATCGCTTCAAGAAGAGGAACATCCATTATCTCAACAGCCCGCGGTATAGTAACCTTTTCCGGGGTAAAAGGAAATTATGGAAAGGTTGTAGTCATCAATCATGGTTATGGATTTTCTACAATATATGGACATAATTCGGTAAACCTCGTGAAAGTGGGGGACAGAGTCGAAAGAGGCGATCTAATAGCATATCTTGGCAACACAGGACGAAGTACCGCCCCTCATCTGCACTATGAAGTCAGGCAAAACAGAACCCCCGTAAATCCAACTTATTATATGTTAGATTGATATAACTAATTTATATTGTTTTTTCAGCAACTTACAGATCACAATTTTTCATCAGGTCTATTCTGGGGCTAGTCCTTGGATCTAGTCTTCTTTTTTCTCATATCCAAAATCTTCTCATTTTGTTTTAAACAATCTTTAAGCCTTGCGTATCAAGATGGGCGTATCTTTTAGTTGTCGATTGATGTGTATGCCCCAGAAATGATTGTATGAGATTTAAAGGTACTCCTCGATTAACGGCCTGGCTTGCGAATGAATGACGAGTGCCGGCATAAAGCTTAATATTTTCAAAACTAGCTTCTTTTACGGCTCTATTCCATATCTTTGTCAATATAGATGAATCCTTATACGTCCTTTTGCTATTCCATATATTATACATAATAATATTGGGGGCCAAAGACCCGATAGAAAAAATAAGGGACTTATCTTTCAGTTTATTGAAGCCTTCCTGAGTCAGGAAAGATTTAAGATTATCGAAGTTGAGAAGCTTGAGGAGGTTGTGAAAGAGAAAAAATTGCATGAATCTATTGGCATTCCATTTTTAGGACTTGATAAAAAAATACTAAAGGGATAGATGCTGTTCTAATCAGCTATTTTGAATCTGCAAATAATTCTTTCAACCTCGTAGCCAGTTTAGTGGAGTTAGAGACTGGTGAAGTATTGGTCACCAAAGACGTGTTTGAAGAGGTAGATTTTTTCACCCCTCTTGAGGTTGAGTGGAACGAAGATTTGAGGGAACATGCATTTAACAATTGTTGTGTATTGTCAGCAAAGTTTAAACATTATTATCCCCTTTGAGAGGGTAAAATAACCGATCTGAGCAAAAATAAAATCAGAACCAATATCCGGAAAAAAGACGGCCTCAAGGAAGGCATGAAGCTCCTTATTTTTGATGATCAGAAGCCGCATGAGGATTTTCCCTTCATAGGGGAGGCAAGGGTGGATGATGTTCAAAAAGGCTTACTCATATGCGGATATTCTGAAAGATTTTGGAGTAGAAAATTGTGAAAATGATATTTTAATAAATTATGCTGTGATCACGAGATAGAGTAAACAAAAAACTCTTTCTTTCAATTATGAAGAAGCCTTTAGTATTAATTTTGCATAGTTAAAATGGGGATCATTATACATAATCGGCTATCTTTGTTTGGCTGACCTTTCAACTTAATATATTCCAGAAGCCTTTCCAAGAACTACTAAATTTGCATTTTATGAGATAAAAGTATAATTTAAAATCATGTTCACTGGCAGTACAATATTCATTGCGAGAGTGTTATCCCAAGATATTCTTAAGTCTATTTAAGATAAAACATATAATTTGGAGCATACGAGGGGGATATATGGCAACAAATTCTGAGGAATGGCTAAATCAGGCTGATTATGATATGGAGACTGCCGAATTTATGTTTAAAGGAGGAAGGTATATTTATACTATTTTTATGTGTCATTTATCTATAGAAAAGGCGTTGAACAGATTAAGTGTGACTACGCGTTATCCAGACAATCTTCAAAAGATGTTAAAAGATTATAGTAAAGAAAAAACAAAGGATTTAATACTAAAGAGTGAAGAGGTATTAAAATGGATAAAAAGGGAGTTTACGAAGCTATAAAATTTTTAAAGCATTGCCTAAAAGAAAGTGGATTAGAAATATCAAAAATTATTTTATTCGGTTCGCAAGCAGAAGGAAAAGCATCAGCACAAAGTGATATAGATATTGTTATAATTTCAAAAAATTTTTTAAATAAAGATATTTTTGAAAGGTCTATTTTAACAAAAGACGCTGAAATCATGACAATTAAAAAGTTTAAGATACCTTTGGACATTATTACAATGACACCAGAAGAATTTGAGAGTGAAACCTCAACTATTGCAGATTATGCAAGGGATGGTAAAGTAGTTTAAGGATTATAAATATTTATTTAATAGGCAGGTAATGGCAACGGATGCGTTTGTCTCCAACCGACAATATAGCCCCTTTTTCTAGTATTTCAGAAAAGCGGTCTATAATTATTTGCAGAATTTTGTTTATATTTAATGGGCGCATATCTGTAAGCCGGAATATAATAACTGATGGTTGTTTGCTTCTGGAAATTGCCAAAAGCTGCCCAAAATCTAAATCATGGGTTAATAGAATACGTTTTTCATCTAATGATTTTTTTAAAATTTGAATATCGCTTAATCTTTCCATCCCTATATCGATTAGGTGAACAGCATCGTATCCACGCTGAATCAAGAATTTTCCTGTTTTAGGAGAAATACCCATGTCAAGAAGGAATTTCAACCGGATTATCCCTCTACTAGAAGTTCAATACGATCCTCTGCTAACCATGCAGCATAACGAAGACACTGAGTTATATCTTCTGCCTCAATATAAGGATATGCTTTTATAATATCTTTTACAGTCATACCATTTGCCACGAGATTTAATATCAAAGACACCTGAATCCGCATCCCCCTAATGCAAGGCTTACCGTTCATGATATTTGGATTAACTGTAATTCGATCAAAAGATTGTGACATTTTCATTATAATAGCCCCTTTATTTATAGAAGATAAAGATATCTCTTATCATATATATTTTACTAGATCAATTGTCAAATCGCCACCGAATATCCTGAATCTTTTTTGTCAAAGATAAATTCAATTCCAGGGCTAGTCTGGGGCTAGTATTTTTAGGCAATTTTAACATGTTAACTTCTTGATTAATAGAGAAAATTCCGTTTGTTTCACTCTTATTATATGTTAGATTGATATAATCTTTTTATGATATTTTTTAACTCAATTCTTCAATAAATTATAAAACAATTCAATTAGCCGGGTCTGGCCTTTGGCAAGTTTCCTTTTTTTTGCAAAAGCATTTCCTTTCTCAATCACTAGATACAATTTTTGTAGCAAATTAGATATTGTCATTATTTCTTGCCCTAAAAAATAGAACGTCCTTTTTTTGGAACTATCTATTGGGGCACTTTTGATTATTTTCTGCATGTTGACAGATTTCCATTGACAAATAGAGAAAATATGTTATTTTATTTATTGTATAATTGTTTCTCAAAAATAATTACAGGAGTATTATTGATGAATAAAAATACAATGGCTTCTTTAAGCAAAACAGAGGTTGAAATTATAGCCAGACTCACATATGAGGAAAAAGATATTGTGACCGTAAAAGAGTTGGATTCTTACCTGCCGTCGAATTTTCCGTATAGAAATCAGTTAGTTTACAGTCTGAAGAAAAAGCGCGTGTTGATTCCTATTAAAAGAGGAGTCTATATATTTGTACCGTTAGATGCCATTCCAACAGGACGTCGTATTAGCGAGTTTCTTATTCCGCCTGTTTTTTTCCCTAAAAACGACTACTATATCGGCTATTCAACAATGTTTAATTACTACAGCTTTACTGATCAACAGTTTCAGATCATTTATGTGCTCAATCCAAGGATTTCAAGAGCTAAAACAATTGCTGGTTTATCTTTTAAGTTTACAAAGATTTCTCCTGAAAAGATGTATGGACTGGAGAGAATAAGTATAAAAGGCAAAGAGGTTGTTATCAGTTCAAAAGAAAGAACCTTGATAGATCTTATTTACTATAATAATCCGCTTGGTGGAATTAATGAAGCCGCGGCTATATTAGAAGGATTTGTTAAAGAGAGTAAATGCGATATAGAAAAATTAATTAAATTCGCTGTACGATTTCCGGAGATTAAAACACGCAAATGTATTGGGCTTGTACTTGAAAAAACAGGTGTGTCCGAATCTTTATTAAAACCTCTTGAAAAAAGTGTCAAAAGAACGTCCTTGATTTCATTTTCAGACAACCGGAAAGGAAAAATAAATAAAAAATGGAGAGCAATTATCAATGATACACAACGATAAAGATAAATTCTCGAAACTTGTAGAGCGTATCGCTTCGCAAACAGGTTTTTACGCGCCGCTCATGGAGAAAGACTATTATATGACGATTCTTCTAAATATAAATTTAATCTTGGTCGGTCGGATGATGAAATAAAAAATATGAGATCGCGCATTAAGGATGAACTGTTTGGGGTATTGACACTGGATGAGCGGAAAAATTTCAATCTTGATAAGGCGCTTGATCGGATTAATAAAGCAATGGAAAAAATAAGGTAATGAAAAAATTTGGGATCAGATGATCCCATACCTTCTAAGGATATATAAAGTTTAAGATTGCATAGTAACAGGCAATTGATTATTTTCCGGACTCGGCTTAAAATGTATTTGTACAATTATTTTAATATCGAATGAGCACTTTGAAATGTTTTCTGCATTTGCTCTCTTGATCAAAATCTAGTGTAATGAAGATTTAAGGGAAGGTATTGTAAACTGAGATAATTGGTTTATAATACAATTATAATACCAAAGAGACTATTATTTTGATAAAATATTTTATCTGATTTTTTAACTATACAGGAAAGATTTTAATAAAATGATACAAACAATACTGACAAAGGTTATAGGAAGTAAAAACGAAAGGGAGATCAAAAGGCTCTGGGTTTATGTGGATAGAATAAATGCCCTGGAGCCTGAAATGGAAAAAATGAGCGACGAAGCCCTTCGTGCCAAGACAGATCAATTCCGTGAGTATTATCAAAAACATATGGAAATTTTTAAGTCCGGGGAAGGATTCACGGAGGAATATATAAAAAGCCTGAACAAGCTCGATCTGGATGATAAGATAGAATTGGAGAAGATCGAGGAACAGATCCTCAAGGAGGAGAAGGCCATACTCGATGATTTGCTGCCCGAGGCCTTTGCTGTTGTCAGAGAGGCGGCAAAACGCACCCTTAAGATGCGTCATTTTGATGTACAGCTCATGGGCGGGGTAGTTCTCCATGAGGGGAATATAGCAGAGATGACAACTGGTGAAGGTAAGACCCTTGTGGCCACACTGCCAGTTTATCTCAATGCCATTACCGGAAAAGGGGTCCATGTGGTGACTGTTAACGATTATCTGGCAAAGAGAGACAGTGAATGGATGGGCAAGGTTTATAAATTTCTTGGCCTCTCGGTAGGTCTTATCCAGCACGATATGGATGATGAAGAGAGAAAAAAGGCATATCAATCGGATGTTACATACGGTACCAATAACGAGTTCGGCTTTGACTACTTAAGGGATAATATGAAATTCGACCTTAAGGATTATGTGCAGAAGGAACACAATTATGCAATTGTGGACGAGGTGGACAGCATACTAATCGATGAGGCGAGAACCCCCCTTATCATCTCCGGTCCTTCTGAAGATGCGGAGACGGATGATTATTACAGGGTAGACCGGATTATTCCCAGACTAAAAGAGGGGAGACTTATCCAGGGGGATGAGGATAAGGAAGAAGACGGGGATTATCAGAAGGATGAGGAGAAAAAGGCTGCCTTCCTCACAGAGCAGGGTAGGGCGAAGGTGGAGAGATATCTGGGCATAAAAGACCTCTATGAGTCTGAACATGGTGCCGAAGGTATGGAATTTGCCAAACATCTTCCTATTATCCATAAGGTTAACCAGGCCCTTAAGGCATATTGTTTTTTTAACCGGGATGTTGATTATGTTGTAAAGGAAGGAGAGGTGATCATTGTCGATGAATTCACCGGACGGCTGATGCCCGGAAGGCGATATAGCGACGGTCTTCATCAGGCGCTGGAGGCAAAAGAGAGGGTCAAGATCGCTAAAGAGAACCAGACCCTGGCATCTATCACCTTTCAGAACTATTTCAGACTTTATAAAAAACTGGCAGGGATGACCGGTACCGCTGATACGGAAGCTGTGGAATTCAGAAAGATTTACGATCTTGATGTCGTCGTTATCCCTACCAATAAACCCCTTATCCGGACCAACTATTCTGATATGATTTACAGGACCGAAGATGAAAAGTTTAAGGCCGTCGTGGCAGAGATCGAGGAACTATTCGATGATGGCCGGCCGGTCCTGGTTGGAACCATTGCCATCGAAAAATCGGAAAAGCTCCATGAGATGCTTAAAAAGAAGGGGATACCACATCATGTCCTTAACGCCAAGCATCATGAAAAGGAAGCGGAGATTGTGGCCCAGGCAGGGCAGGAGAAGTCTGTTACCATCTCCACTAATATGGCTGGACGTGGTACGGACATCGTTTTGGGATCCGGGATACCAGATAAGGGCGGGCTCCATATAATCGGTACAGAGCGTCATGAGAGCCGGAGGATAGATAATCAGTTGCGAGGACGGTCGGGCCGGCAGGGGGACCCCGGGTCTTCACGTTTTTATCTTTCCCTGCAGGATGACCTGCTCAGGATCTTTGGCTCCGAGATGATCTCCAGGATCATGTCCGGTCTCGGTATAGATGACGGTCAGCCCATAGAACATAAGATGATAACAAAGGCCATTGAGAGGGCTCAGGCGAGGGTTGAGGGGATACACTTCGAGGCCAGGAAGCACATCCTGGAATACGATGATGTCATGAACAAGCAGAGAGAAGTGATATATGAGCAGAGACGTATGGTTTTGGAGAGCGATTCGGTTAAGACCGTTTTTTATGACATGATCGAAGAGGTGCTGGATGATCTGGTCATTGAGTTCACAAGTTCCAGGACCTACGCAGAGGATTGGGACCTGAAAGGATTAAATGCCGAGCTTTTCAAAAGGTTTGGCATTTCCTACGATTTAGACCCTTCCAGACTGGAGGATATAAAACAGGATGAATTCAAAGAGGACCTCCATCAGGCAATCATCCATCAATATGAGAGCAGGGAGAAAAATATAGGCAGTGCTACCATGCGCCATCTTGAAAAAATGATCATGCTTTCTACCATCGACACCCTTTGGAAGGATCATCTCTATGCCATGGATCATCTAAAAGAAGGCATTGGTATGAGGGGATACGGACAAAAAGATCCCCTTATAGAATACAAAAAAGAAGGCTTTGACATGTTTAATGAGATGATCTGGATGATAAAGCTCCAGACTGTCTCTCATCTGTTTATGATCCAATCTGTCAGGGAAGAAGAGGAAAAGGAAAGACAAAGGCGCATGAAGGTCCAACAGCAATTAGAGGCGGCTAAGAAGGCAGGGGGTGTAGTGGTGCCTCAACAGAGAAAGAAGGAGAAAAAGGTAGGCCGCAATGAGCCATGCCCTTGCGGAAGTGGAAAGAAGTATAAAAAATGTTGCGGTAGATAAGGGTATATAAGGATTGACAAGGGGGACAGATTAAATGAAAGAAGAGGAAAAAGGGATCGAGAAGAAGGATCGCAAAGTGAAGGTGGCCGGCATACAAATGGTTTGTCATCAAGAGCCTGAAAGAAATCTGGAAAAGACATTGAAGCTTATTGACTTGGCATCTGAACAAGGTGCCGCAATTATCTGTCTTCAGGAATTTTTTCATACTCCCTGGTTCCCTGCCAAAGCGGATGAAAAGAATTTTGGTTTATCCGAAACTGTTTCGGGTAATATGATCAGTGTTTTAAGAGATAAGGCAAAGGAAAAGAAGGTTGTAATCATTTCACCGATCTTTGAAAAGGCCATGGATGGGCTTTATTACAACACAACGGTTGTCATAAACAAAGGCGGAAAGATCCTTGGAATGTATCGTAAGAATCACATCCCGAATATTGCCTATTGGGAAGAGGGGTACTATTGCAGCAGGGGTGATCTTGGCTTCCCTGTTTTTCATACGGATTCTGCTGTCATAGGTATTCAGATGTGCTGGGATAATTTTTTCCCTGAAGGTACAAGGATACTGGCTCTTAAGGGAGCACAGATCATCTTCTGCCCCACCGCCTGCGCCTTTGCCTCTCAGAGCAAATGGGAAAAGGTGATCTCTGCAAATGCCATGAATAACGGGCTGTTTTGTTTTCGTGTAAACCGTGTCGGAAAGGAAAACGGCCTGGATTTTTACGGACAAAGTTTTTGTGTGGACCCTGAGGGAGAGTTTGTGGCAGGGCCCAGTGGCCTCACTGACGCTGTGGTTCTTGCACAGTTGGACCTTGGAAAGATAGAAGAAACCCGTCAAACATGGAATTTTTTCAAAGAGCGCAGACCGGAAATCTATGGGGAGGTTATCGGTAAAAATTGGCTTGAGGCCCTGAATAATATGATGCCTCTCAAAAAAGCCAGGATTAAGGGGGAAGGTCATGGCGCGCGTTGTTAGGAAAGTAAGAACTTTTTCAATCATTTGTGTTTTTTTCACGTATATATGTATATTTATATGTTTCATAGGGGCAAATCCCGCTATCGCGCAATTCCCATTCAATCCATTATATGGGAGTCTCTTTGGCGGAAATCAGGGAATGCCGATTTCCAGCCCCCTGATTACTTCCAACTACCAATCGGGGCAGGCATGGAATCCTTTCGGATCGAACCTTGGTCCTAGCTTCGGTGTTCTTCCCGTTGGTTATTATTCCGGCTCAACCCAAACCAAAGAGATGGCTAAAGGTGAGCTTATAGTTTATTTAAGTGATCAGGTTCAGATAGAACAACACGCAAACGGCCCAAGGACAAATATGCCGGAGCTCAATGCCCTTTTGGATCAATATGGGGTTTATGATATAGAGGCCTCAAACTCGGGTGGGTTTTATGTGTTGAAGTTCTCTGAAGGACACGATGTGAATGACGTGCGTAAGGCCTTCGAGGGTGTTATGGATTATGTGGAATCCGCTGAACTCAACTATATACGCAAGGCCCATTCCGGCACTTCCGGTTTCAATACAATGATGGGGGGCATGATGGGGGGAAGCATGTTGGGGGGATGGTCTCCGCAGATCTCTTCCTTTCCCGGGCAATCTTTTCCTGGACAGGGTTTTCCCTATACCGGGACCGGCCTTAACTTCGGACCCTGGACACAAGCAACTCAGCCCTTTTCCTCAGGTTACCAATTTCCCCAGTTCAATGTTAGTCCGGGCTTTACCTATAGTTCTTCATGGCAAAACCAGGGGCTTTCATTTATGCAGCCAACGATCAATCAATGGCAGCAAACATCCTGGGGCATTCAACGACCTTATATTAATTTAAATTCTTTTCCTCCTCCTATTGGCAGTTGGTTATGATACAGATGTATTAATTATTATAGTTATCAAATAAACTCAGAGATATTAAATTAGATTAAAAGGAACGGATTGAACGATCGTATCATTACCCTGACTACGGATTTTGGTATCAAAGGCCCTTTTGTGGGAAGCATGAAAGGCGTAATCCTGGAGATCAATTCTGATGCCTGTATAATTGATATCTCTCATGAAATAAATCCCTTTGATCTTTTGGACGCCGCATTTTTAGTGAGCTGTGCTTATGGTTATTTCCCTTCAGGAACAGTCCATTGTATAGTAGTAGATCCGGGTGTAGGAAGTGAGAGAAGGCCTATCGTAGCTGTAACAGAGAAGTATTTTTTTGTGGCGCCCGATAACGGGGTCCTTTCTTATATCTTCGAGAAAGAACAAATCACGGAGGTAATTCATTTAACGGAGTCCCAATATTTTCTGAATAAAATAAGTCAGACTTTTCATGGAAGGGACATCTTTGCCCCTGTTTCCGCCTGGCTTACAAAAGGGATAGATCCCGGGAGCATGGGACCGGTAATTAAGGATTACGTCCATCTTGATCTGCCGAAAGCTAAAGCCTCGGAGGACAACAAAAGAATCTCCGGAGAAGTGATCCATATAGATATATTTGGCAATCTTTTAACCAATATCCCGCATTCGCTTTTTGAGAAGGGTTTAGAAGGGGGAGAATCGAGGTTTAAGGTGCTGGTGGGGAGTATTTCTATAGAACGTCTTTGTAATGCCTATGCAGACTTACAAAAAAAAGGTACGGGAGTGATTATGGGCAGTCAGGGCTATTTGGAGCTGTTTGCAGCTCAGGATTCTTTGGCTAAGGAATGGGGAATCAGGAAGGGAGACCGAGTTGAGGTGATATTTGAATAATGGAGGGGAGGTTAAATCATGGATAACGGATTGATAGCTAATGCCAGAGGTGTTCTGGACATGTGCCTTAAAAAAGGGCAGTCTGCGGGCGAGGTATATTTAATAGAGTCAAAAAAAATCCATCTTGAAGTAGAAAAAAGCGAAATAGATGTAATTAAAAATTCGGTGGACAGGCTCATGGCCGTTCGCACCTTAAGTGGCCATTCCCTCGGATTTGCTTATTGCACGGATTTTTCTAAATCCTCCCTGGATCTGCTTATCGAGCAGGTGATCAACTCGGCCTTAAATACAGATGAGGATGCTCATTATCTTTTCCCTCCTCCGGAACATAGCAATATTTCATCAAGGATAGATGATAAACTTTTAACCACTGACATTAAAGAAAAATTCAGAAAGTGCCAGGAAATGGAGAAGATAGCATATAAGACAGATCCCAGGGTGAGAGCCGCAAGGCAGATCTCTTATTCTGAGACAATTTCAGATGTATATCTTATTAATTCCAATGGTCTCGAGGTTTCCTATTCCAAATCCGCGTGCTCTTCATTCGCAATGGTAGTTGCCCGGGAAGGTGAAGACGCCCAGATGGCTTGGGATATGGACATCCAGACAGAATATGACCGCCTGAAATGGACCGAAGTGAGTCAGGAGGCGGCCAGGAAGGCAGTGGCCCTTCTGGGAGCAAAACCTATCAGCACCCGGAAGGCGCCTGTCATCTTTTCTCCGGCAGTGAGCGTGAGTATTATCGGGGCCTTTGCCCCTGCCTTTTTAGCGGATGCCGTTCAAAAGGGCCGATCTCTGATGGCAGGTCGTATGGGTAAGACTATAGCATCACCGCTGGTAACCCTGTTGGATAACGGGATACTTTCAGATGGATTGGCAACAGCTCCTTATGATGGCGAAGGAGTGCCAATGCAAAAGACTATTGTCATAGAAAACGGAAAACTGAGTGCTTTTCTTTATGACAGCTACACAGCCCATAAAGACGGAGTGACCTCAACCGGAAACGGAGTCAGGTCAGGACCTAAGTCACCGCCGCAAGTAGGGGCAACAAATATGTATATAGAAAACGGCAGTTGTTCAGAGGATCAATTGCTCATAGATATCCAGGAAGGCCTCTATGTATGTGAAATTATGGGCGCGCATACCATAAACCCCATATCCGGTGATTACTCCCTCGGAGCGACGGGCCACTGGGTTCAAAAAGGTAAAAAGGCTTATCCTGTAAGAGGTGTGACTATCTCTGGCAACATGATCGATCTTTTAAAGAACATATCCGGATGCGCAAATAACCTTCGATTTTATGGACATTATGGTTCTCCCACGGTTGCGGTCTCAGAGATGGTCATTGCCGGAGAAGATTGATTTTTATTGGCCTGATACCTTATAATGTCGGTTTAATTATTTGATATCCTGCATATTTAATACATTAAATAACTCTTCAATTAACTCCTTGAGCTTGAATTATTGAAACATTTAAGTTATACTTTTTAGTGTAACTTTGAGAGGAGGAACCTATGAAGTGTTCTATAAAGCAATTAAGACAAAAAACAAAGGAACTTGTTGATCTTGCTGAGAGTGGAGAAGAAATTATAATAACTTACAGAGGCAAGGAAAAAGCAATGGTAGTTCCATTAATGAGGCAAATAGAAAAAACAAATACAGGTTTTGGTATTTGGGCTGACCATCAGGAAATAAAGGATAGCTCTGAATTTGTTAGAAAAATAAGAAAAAGTCGAATAAAGTGATTATAGATACAGATATATTGATCGATTATTTTAAGGGGGTTGAAAAGGCCCAAAAAACTATTAAAAAAATCAATGAACCTGCCATAAGCGTCATTACACTGTTTGAATTATGTCAGGGTGCAAGAAATAAAAAAGAATGGAATATCATCAGGAGTTTTCTCAGAGAATGGGCCTTTAAAATTATTCAGTTAGATGAGAAACAATCATTACAAACTCTATCTTTTATGGAAAGATATAACCTCTCACATGGACTTAAAATGGCGGATGCAATGATAGCGTCTTGTGCTTTTTGTAATTGTGAAGAACTCATAACAGGTAATTATATAGATTACCAGTTTATTGCTGAAATAGTTATTCATAAGTATAAAAAATAATTGTAGTTTTCCTGTTAATTGGAAGAGCCGGAAAAAGAAGGACATGCCTTAAAAGATCTTTCCCAGGATATATCCGATCACGATACCTATTGCCAGAACAAGCGCGTAAAGCCTGGCACTGACCACCTGCTTGAACATCCCCTGTTTTATCCTTATCAAGCTGAGGATATAGGCGCTGATTGCGATAAGCAAAGTGGCGGGCAAGGTAAAGGCCTTTATTATACTGGGGCCGAAATAGGGGATGAGACTGATATAATAACCCAGCGTAGAAAAGATTCCCAAGAAAACAGGTGTAATGAGACCAAAAAGGATTACAAGGGCTGCGGCTATCTTTTTATCCAGATGGGTAAAGGCAGAAATAACAAGAAACAGGATAAGGCCCACCCATAAAAGATTGAATAAAATACAGGAACAATGATAAGGGTTAGGATAGTAGCAAGCGCCAGCCCGAAAATAACAGCGCGCCCAGAGGGGACGGCGTTAGTTTATTAGTTTAAGCTTTTAAACTTGTAAACCATTTCATTTTATTCTAAGATCAACACATGCCAAGACACAGTAGATTAAACCTGCCCGGTTGTATTTATCATGTAATTACAAGGGGACTTGAATCTAAAAACATATTTACTGATACATATGACTGTAATGAATTTGTAAGCCGCTTATCCCTATGTTTAAAAGAAACAGGTTGCCAATGTCTGGGTTGGGCCTTAATCTCTAATCATTTTCATTTGTTAATCCTTACAGGAAAAGACTCTTTAACTTCACTAATGAGAAAATTATTAACAGGTTATGCTATTTATTTAAATAAACGGCCTGATCGTCATGACTATTTATATCAAAATCGTTACAAATCGATCTTATGCCAGGAAGATCCCTATTTACCTATTCTAACACCGTCCCCTATTTGCCTATTTACTAAGGGGGGAAGAAATGATGAAACAAATTCTCAAGGAAGGTATACATCTTAAAGGCCAAGCATTTCATCATGTTCCTATTGCTATTTTCCTTGCGGTTTTAATTTCAGTATATCTTATCTTCGTTATACAACCAGCCTTTTCAAAAGATATTAAGGCCTTGGAAACGGGTAACAATAATATCCAACAGGGTGATGATGAAAATCCAGGATATCTTTATAATAAATGGCATTTTTGCATTAACAATAATGATGATAATGCAAGTCCGAAGGATTTGAAGATAAAAGCTATAGAAAGGCTATCCTCACTAAAGAACAATAAAGAATTATTTCATAATAACAATAAGGAACTATTGCTTAAGGGCAATCCAGAATCATCTCTTAAGAACAATAAGCAATTATCTCTTAAGGACAATGAAGAATCATCGGTCAATATCCCTGATAAAAAGGCCCTCTCCGACTTAGATGATGCCATTTCCCAGATCAATAAAAGCCTAAAGGAAAGTCTTTGGAGGGACCCCTGGCACATTCATTGGGCAGAAGGGTCGCTTGTTTTTAATGCGGAAGGTAGGTCTGCTCAGAATCTTAAAAGAGTCATTAACAATGATAATGAAACAGTTAGAAACATAGCGACAGAAGTCCTGCATAATCTTATTTGTGCGGATTATATCCTTGCAATGACTGCCCTGAAAGAGGCCCAGACATACACAAACACTTCTGAGGAAGTAAAAACATATATCAGAAAAAGTGAGGAATATCTTCAATCAGGGAAAAAATTTTGTGAAGATCCTGAAGGGGCCGATGATCCTGAAGGGGCCGAAGATCCTGAAAAAGAGGAAGATACTAAAAAGACTGAAGATCCTGAAAAGACAATTGAATACTTCAGAAAATCATGGCATTTTGCCTCTCTGGCTTTAACTAGACTCCCGACTGTTTCAATCAATGTGTCCCCTGCAACTATTTCCCTTAATGAAACCGCAACCCTCACCTGGAGGACATCGAATGCTAACATAATAAGCATCGATAACGGGATAGGCCAAGTGAATGAAATCGGCTCCATAGACATATCCCTCACACAGACCACCACCTATACCATAACGGCCTCAAATCCCTCAGGCACCGCCACAGACAACGCCACCGTCACCATAACCGTGAGCCAACTCCCTGCAATTTCCATAAACATCGATCCCGCATATATTCACACAGGTGAAATAGCCACTCTCACCTGGACCGCATCAAATGCCGACATTGTCAGCATAGATAAAGGAATAGGCCAAGTGGATGAATCAGGCTCTATAGACATATCCCCCTCACAGACCACCACCTATACCATAACGGCCTCAAATCCCTCAGGCACCACTACAGACACAATCACTCTAAAGGTTATCCATACTGCCCATCTCCCCGAAGGCTCCTTAGGGAAACAATACGAAGAATTGATCCCCGAGGATGCCTCAATAGAAGCATACGATGAAAAAAGGTTCTGCATCATTACAGGCTTCGCATACACAATGGACGAGACAGGGAAAATGATCCCTTTTCCCAATGTAACCGTCACCCTGCATAACCATCCTGAATATGGCACATCACAGACCAACGAAGAGGGAAGATTTGCCATACCCACAGACGGGGGAGGCATATACACCGTTGTCTATGAAAAAGAAGGTTACATCCGGACACACAGAAAGGTCAAGACCTTCTTTAGTGAAGTGGTATTGACCAAAGACGACCCCGTGCTTATACAAAAGGACACAAAAACAACGCAGGTCCAATTTGACGGAAACCCTGACACCATCACCGTGCATGAAAGCACACCCGTAACAGATGAGCGCGGTTACCGCTCGTGCACACTTGTATTCACCGGTGACAACATGGCCTATACCAGCGACGGAACTAAGCTTGACACCATTACTACCAGCGTAACGGAATATACCACACCCCGTTCCATGCCTGCCATGCTCCCACCTTATACACAGTTTACCTATTGCGCAGAATTCTCCGCACAAGAAGCAGAAGGCATCCGGTTTGAAAAGCCCGTGATAGCCTATGTGGACGACTTCATGGGCTTTGGCACAGGAGGGATTGTGCCCGTGGGATTCTACGACCGGGAAAGGGCACTCTGGGTGCCTTGCAGAAACGGTATCATTGTCACCCTTCTGGACACCAACGGAGACGACATAGTGGATGCCCTGGACGCGGACGGGGACGGCATACCGGATGACATAAACGACAACGGCTCTTTCGCTGATGATGTCCTGGGCCTTCACGACCCGGACAGATATCAGCCAAACACCACATACTGGCGCATAGAGATCGATCATTTCTCACCCGGGGACCTGAACTGGTCCATGCTCGATTACCCGCTCCCCAATCCTCCTGCTCCCCCCGTCTTTGACATGCAACAACCAATGGACTGCAAAACCCATACAGGCTCCTACGCCGAACACCGCAGCCGTATCCTTCATGAGGACATACCCCTTCCGGGAACGGACTGGACCCTGCATTACGCAAGCAACAGAACAAGCGGATACAAATACAGGATAACCATACCCATCACAGACAAAATACCCTCCTGCAGCGCCATCCTGATCTGTGTGGAGATCGGCGGTCGGCGCCTCAAGGAATCACTGCTTCCCAGCCAATATGACAAAACGGAACTCATCTGGAACGGACTGGACTTTAGGGGCAATGAGATGTACGGCACCGTGCCTGTGGATGTTTATATAACATATTTCTATATAAGAGGCACCTACATGATCCCTGTGGTAAACAGATTCGCGGACAGGCCTCCTGAGCTACTAAAACATACAGGGGGATTGTTCGGATGGCCCGGAAGCGGATATTTTACCTCAAAGCCGGGGCAGGTAAGCTTCAGGTCCGCATCATCTGGGGTATCCCCGGGCATTGTCTTTCCCAGGACCCTGAACAGTAAATATTACATCCATGTACAAAGAAAACCCAGAGGAACAATAGCCCGGGGCTGGACTCTATCCCCGCACCACGATCTCGTCCGTGACCCGGTAGTCCCATCCGCACTTTATAAGGGGGACGGCACCTTCCTTGAAAACCAAAAGATAATAAAGACCATAGCAGGAACAGGCACAGGGGGCTACAACGGCGACAACATCCCCTCAACACAGGCCCTGCTAAACGGCCCCATAGCCCTTGCCGCAGACTCCCGGGACAATCTCTATATCCTGCAGGAAAGACACAAAAGGGTAAGAAAGGTTGACACAGACGGCATCATCACAACAATAGCAGGAGGCGGAAGCGACACACAAGATGGTGTCCCCGCGACCTTGGCCCGGCTCAACAACCCAAAAGATATAGCAACCGACAATGAAGGAAATATCTATATCATAGACCATCACAGCATCCGCAAGGTGGATACAAACGGCATCATCACAACCATAGTAAACAATGAAGGCAAAATAGGCTATCACGGAGACGGGGGCCCGGCCCAAAATGCCTGGCTTTGCTATCCCACAGGCATAGCATGTGACTCAAACGGCAATATCTTTATCGCGGATTCAGGAAACAACCTTGTCCGGATGATAAACACCAACGGGATTATCAACACCATTGCCGGAAACGGCACGCAAGACTTTACCACAGACCAGGGACCCGCCGTATTCGCATCAGTAACACCCTACAGCATCGATGTCGACTCCCAGGGAAACATCTATATCCTGGACAGCCGCAAAAAACAAATCCTCAAGATCAGCCCGGGCGGCATTATAAGCACCTTAGCGGACCTTGATCTTCCCCATATCACATCCGCTCCCTATAAAATAGCAGTTGATTCCCGGTACAACCTCTGCTTTATAAACCTGGATGAAAACGTAATAAAGATGATAAACCAGAATGATGAAATTGTGACAATAGCAGGTAACGGCGACAATAACCATGGCGGGGATTCAGGCGCACCCGGCAATGCCTCGTTCAGCCCCATGGACATCGCCATAGGCCCCACGGGCGACATATACATTGCGGACTGGTGGCATGAGAGGGTAAGAAAGATAAGCAGTTCCTTTGTTTTTGCCACGGACTCCGGCATTCTGGTGCCGGATGACAGCGCAGGCCATATTATGGCCCCCTCGGGACGCCACCTGTCCACTATAGATCTTAACACCGGAAAAACGCTCCTTTCCTTCGGATATGAAAGATCAGGGCTCATATCCATAAAGGACAGATTCGGCAACGAGACGAGAATAAACAGGGGCTACAAAGAATTATCCATCATCTCTCCCCACGGCATGGCAACCATGCTCACCATAGATAACTTTAACAACCTTAGAAAGGTCACCTATCCGGACGGGTCCAATTACCATATGGAATACACCCCTGACGGCCTCATGACCCATAAATACGATCCCAAGGGCAGCCACTTCCAATACCTGTTCGATATGGCAGGAAGGCTCACAGACGTCTTTGACCCTGAAAGCGGGCACTGGAATTATCAAAGGACCATAGACACCCAATTTAACGTAATAACTCTTGTAACAACAGGTGAGGGCAATACAACAACATATACTGACCGCACATATTCAACCGGATATTATACCTCCATCATAACAAGCCCTTCAGGCGAATCCACAGACTTTACAAGATCCCCGGACGGGCTTTTGATAAGCAAGGAGCTTCCCTGCGGGATGTCATTACTTTTTGGATATGGCAT
The DNA here is from genome assembly GCA_049472335.1 of bacterium. Taxonomy (GTDB): domain Bacteria; phylum SZUA-182; class SZUA-182; order DTGQ01; family JAFGSM01; genus JBLIRM01. The sequence continues at coordinate 47,536 of JBLIRO010000039.1, forward strand.
AGACCCGCAATACAGGGGACCTTATATCCAAAGCACCTCGGAAAAAACCCCTTTTGGTCTTACCCTGGGGACCTGCACGGAAAAGACATACAAGGATACAAACGGAGACGGTTTTAACGACCTCATTACCACCTACACCAGCATCAATTATAAAGTGGTTATTACTCTGGACAACACCATTGAAGGTGTAAAGACAAGCACCTCACTACTTGGAAGAACAATAACCACATCCTATGATCCGAACACCCTGCTCACCAAAAGCATAAATATCCCGGGTCTCCATGAGACCTCATATGATTACGACACAAGGGGAAGGCTCACGTCGGTAAACACCCATACCAGAAGCACAGGCTTTTCCTATAATGAGCAGGGGCTGCTCGAATTCATCACCGGTCCCCAAAACCAAACCACCACATATAATTATGACA
>JBLIRO010000004.1:0-118151 GCA_049472335.1 bacterium
CATCAGCCAGTGCGACAACACCGTCATGCGCCGATACAACAGCCCCAACGGTGCCAACAGGGCTTATTGCAAGCGCGATAAGCTGCTCTCAGATCAGCCTGTCATGGAGCGCCTCGAGCGACAGCGGAGGCTCGGGTCTGAAAGGTTACAAGATATACCGAAACGGCTTGTATCTGACGCAGGTGCTTTCGACAGTGACCGCATACGCAGACACAGGATTAACAGCCTCAAGCAGTAACACTTACCGGGCATCGGCAATAGATAATGCAGGAAACGAGAGCGCCCAGAGCACATCAGCCAGTGCAACAACACCGTCATGCCCGGTACCGACGGACACGATTGCCCCTTCGATACCTACTGGTTTAACTGTAAATGCTATAAGCTGCTCTCAGATTAATTTGTGGTGGAATGCCTCGACCGACATAGATGGTTCAGGTTTAAAGGATTACAGCATTTACTGCAACGGTTCCTATCTGACGCAGGTGCTTGCTCCTTTGACCACTTACACTGACACAGGATTATCAGCCGCAAGTACATACTCTTACACTGTATCTGCAATTGATAATACAGGGAACGAGAGCGCCCTGACCATTTCACAGTGTGCCACTACGCCTGAATGTCCCGGTACGGCAAACATAACAACAGCTCCATTAGCACCGACATCTCTCACGGTATCGGCTGTATCATCGAACAGGATTAAATTGACCTGGAAGGATAATTCAACAAATGAAGAGGGATTTGAAATAGAAAGGGCCTTGTCGGCAAGCGGTCCCTGGACTACAATTTCCTGGGTAGGGGCCAATGTGACAACATACATGGATAGCGGTCTCAATTCATCAACAATTTATGGTTACCGTATAAGCGCATATAATATTATGGGATTTTCTGCCTATTCAAATATAACGGGTACGCGTACCCAACAGAACCATCCTCCGGAGGCCAATAATGACAGTGCTGTTACCATGATAAATACACCGGTTACTATTAATGTTAACGTTAATGATTATGATGTTGATGACAATCTGGACCAATTAAGTGCCATGGCTACTTCTGATCCTGGCCATGGAACCCTGGTCAACAGTGGTAACAGTACCTTCATTTACACTCCCGACTTTAACTTCACAGGAGAAGACACCTTTACTTATGAGATCTTCGATACTGAGGGTGATGTTGATAGTGCCATGGTATTCATCAAGGTAAGCTCTGAGGAATCTCCCGGAGGGAATATTTTATGGTCAAAAGGATTTGGCGATGTATTGGGTGATAAAGGTTCATCTGTTGCAGTAGACAGCGAGCATAACGTGATCATGGTGGGGGCGTTAGGTTGCGGCTCGGCAGATTTCGGTGGAGGAGAAATTGGAGGCAAGATCTTCATTGCAAAGTTTTCATCAAAAGGCCAGCACCTGTGGTCAAAAGCTTTCAACATACTTGGCGGACAAGCTTTTGATGTTGTTGTGGACAGCGAAGACAACATAATCATGACAGGCTTCTTCGAAGAAGCAGTCGACTTTGGGGGAGGGCCATTAAGCTCCACCGGATCTTATCCTACCTTTATAGTAAAATTTTCAAAGACAGGAGAACACCTATGGTCTATTGCCTTTGGAGCCGGTTCTGAAAAGGTCAAGAATATCACTGTAGACTCTATAGGTGATGTTCTAATAATAGGCATATTTACCGGTACTTTAGACCCTGGTGGAGGGCCGTTAACCAGCAACACATATCTTGGCGATATCTTCATGGCCAAATACAATGGAAAAACAGGGGAATACCTGTGGGGCAAGCGCTTTGGAGGCCCTTATCCCGATGCAGGATATGGGATCGTCACAGACTCTCATGATAACGTAATAATAACGGGCGGAATCAATGGTACTATAGACTTTGGAGGAGGAGAACTGCTAAGCACCAATGGGGCGGATATCTTCGTAACAAAATTTACAAAGCAGGGCACTTGTCTGTGGTCCTGGAATTTAGACAATATGGGAGGTGATGAAGGGCATAGCGTTGAGGTAGATTCCTCAGATAACATAGTGGTTACAGGTTACGCCTATTCTGACAATAATGACATTTTCCTGGCTAAACTCTCGGAAGAAGGTACTTGTTTGTGGTATAAAATCTTTAATAATCCCTATTTCAACGAAGGTAATGATATCGCTGTAGATTCTGATGACAATATAGTGGTTACAGGCGAATTTTTGGGATCCATAGATGTTGGTGGCGGCACATCAGTGACAACCGCCGGCAATTATGATATATTCGTGGCTAAATACTCCGGGACAACCGGGGAATATCTATGGTTTAAGGCCTTTGGAAGCACGGGTATAGATCGAGGTGAAGGGATTGCGGTAGACCCTCTCAATAATATAGTAGTTACGGGTGAATTCTTCGGTACAGTTGATTTTGGTACAGGACCATTGACCAGCACCGGCAATGACTTTGGAGATATCTTTATAGTTAAAATGGAACCCTAAGATAACATTAAAGCAATTTTTGAAAAAAATAAAGCAATATTTGATTTGACTTATAATTCTATTAATTGTTAAATTAAAGTAGTAATTATAAAGCTTTAATAAGCAAAAAATAAAAAAATATGTTATAAATTAAAATTTTGAAAAATGAAGTTTTAGTTGTCTGAAAGAGAACAAGGTGGGCTAGGTTTTTCTAAATGAATTTTATTTTAGCGTATTTTCCCTCAATAACTTTATATAAAGCACAAAATGATTCAAGCCCAAAATTAGGATTGCTAAATTCATTCACGATTCTCTTTTAGCTTGTGGTCGATATTTTCAAGACCTGACCCCGCAAGCATTGAAAAAGAAGCCTATATTTTAAACAACTAAAATGTTTCCCAAAGAGTATCTTTTAGAATTAATATATTGAGTTTTTTTCAATCTTATACATAAAGGTGTAAGGAGGCTCAATTTTATTGCGAAAGGAGGTGTTAAATAAAATTAAAAAGAATAGCAGTTTTTATTAAAGGATAATAAATGATCCATTTTATCTTCTTCTCTTCAGAAGAGTAAGGGGTAAAGAGAAGGGGGGTGGAAAAGTTAAAATAAATCAATACAGGTTATTATAGCATAATTATTACATAATTCTGATCCTCCTGTAGTAATTTTCCGCATTCTTCATAATCCAAATTAATAATAAAAAGATTGAGCAGCTCTTTTTAATTTCCATAAATTCTTTAATATCAAGGCTATTTTTATGCTAAATAGCTTTGGTCTCGATAATGATAATTATGTATTTAACAATTTAACGAAAGGCAGGAAAACAAATTATGAAGCCATCTCGAATATGTAACATATGTAACTGGTTTCTGCCGGGGATTGCGCTTTTGATGGTTATTTTGCTACCATTAACAGCGTTTGCCGGTGTTGGGGGAAGTGCTGTGCCTGATATTCAAAATGCAGGTCCTCTCGTATTGGGGAATACCTATCCCGCTTCACTGACACTCACTAATTCCTCAAATTTTGAGCACTCAGAAGATCCAGTAGAAGTCACAAAAATATTGTATACACCCTCATGCGGAAGACCTGATCAAGATGGTATATGTGACTGTCCGGCTGACTGTGATCCAGATGTATTCGAAATAGTCGGACCGATAGTGGGAACCAGGGGGAGCTGTAAAGGTTGCACCTTCACAGCTAACCTTCTTGATCCTCTAAAAGATGAGTATGAATTTATTCCTGGTTCGTCCTGTCCAACTATATCATTAGGTGAAACCAGCAGCGGAGATCCGAACAAGACACAATGTGAAATCAGTTTCAGCCTCAAGGTGTTAAAATGGCCGGAGAAGGATTCAAAACAGGATCCTTGTCTTCAGACCTCTCAATTAGGTTATATGTCCCTATTACATCCATTTGGAGAACCTGGTGAAGGTGCAGGAACAAACAGTGAGCCTTTCTATTGTCAGCCTACAGTCACTACGACACCGGATCCATCAGGATCTGTGCCCGTGGGCACAGTGCTCCAAGATAAAGCGACAGTGATATCACCGCAACATATATCCTGTAACCCAACAGGTACTGTAACATTTAGGCTTTTTGCACCAGGGGACCCAAACTGTGATGGCAATCCGGTATATACAGAAACAGTGGATCTCGTAGACGGTTTTGCCCAAACAGGGTTTGGCTACCCCTCAGATACACCCGGCATATATCAATGGACAGCGGAATATAGCGGTGATCAGTGCAACCTTCCTGCTTCGAGCGTATGTGGAGAAGAGCCGGTGGAAATCTACGGAAATCCTAATATCTGCGTGGAAAAAGATGTGAATCCTAAGATTTCCAAGATTAGTGATGAGGTTGAATACGAGCTTGGTCCTGTATGTAACTGTGGTAATCTAGTATTAAACGATGTAAAAGTCGAAGACACAATTTTGGGAGATGTCACGGGATTGTTTTTCCCAGGGACAACGCCGCGTACACTGCAGCCAGGTCAGTGCGTTCCAAGTCAGGGCGTTGGAGTAAAAGTATCCTACACGATAAAGCCAACTGATCCTGATCCATTGGTCAATGTACTCACTGCCTCTGGTAAACCACCAGTGTATGACCGTGTAACTGATACAGCTACTGCTTCGGTGAATCTGTTCCAGCCCGCAATCAAAATGGATAAGACGGGTGATACAGTGAGCAAGGTGGGAGATGATGTCAACTACACCATCAAGCTATGCAACAATAGCTCTGCGGACACACCGGATCTTGAGTGTAAAGTCACGGACCCGATGCTTGGGATAGACAAGTCCGTCACGCTGCCCTCGGGTGCTTGTGACGAGACAAAGGCTACCTACAAGGTGCAGTCCGGGGATCCGGACCCGCTTAAGAACACGGCAAGTGCAGTGTGTTCACCAATTGGCTTCGACAACGAGTTGAAGGACTCAGATGATCACTCCGTGGATCTTGTACAACCATCAGCAAAGCTGACTAAGACATGTACTCCTGATCAGATGAATTTGGGTGATACAATAACCTGGACCATTACAAGGTGCAATACAAGCCCGGATACTGTGGTACTTAGAATTTGTGTCGACGATCCAGTTGCTGGTATTGTCAATGACTGTGTGGATTTATCGCCCGGTCAGTGTGATGATATAGAAGTGGATGCCAATACTACTGAATGTGGAACTATTTATAATGAGGCAACAGGAACCGCCACAGTGATTGATCCGCCTTTAGGCAATGTTTATCCGCTTAATGCCAGTTCTGAATGTGAAGTAGTGTGCAGAGAGGTTTGCAGAACCCCCGGATTCTGGGCTACTCATGCCTGTCCGGAGACCTGCCCGGGTGATTACGATATGTATTGTGAAAAGTCAAACAGCAACAATATTACACTGGCTGTAATTGATGAAGGCGGCGGAAGCCTTGATATCTGTGGTTATCTGGTTACTAATACTGTTGGTACAGTTGAAGTAGGTCATGGTAAGAACTTGGTTGAAATTCCTTCCTCAGATCCTGAGTCAGCTCTTGAAGCCATGTGTGTGAGAGTAAAAGGTGAACATAAACTCCAGCTAATCAGACAGCTCACTGCGGCTGCCCTTAACTGCATTGTAAGTAATGGTTCCTCTGATTGCTCAGGGGTTTCCATAGGGCCGATCTTCGAAGCCTGTAATGCAGCGTGTAAAGGTGATCCTTCACCTTATACAGTGGAAGAGTGTATATATGCAATAGACTGCTGGAATAATGGCGGGAGACCCGCTCAAATCGACTCTGCATGGTTCTGTCAGCCGATGTACCCGAGCTGCCACGAGAGAATGATTGGGGTGTGTGAAGATGGCACAGTTTGTACCGAAGGGAATACCACATTAACAGCACCAGGCGAGCGGCTTTGTGGAGACGGATCAGTATGTGGCCCAACAGGTCCTGCCGGCAGTTCAAAAGCCTGCAACTCCGCTACACAAAATGATTGTACGCTTCTTGATGCTTCTGGGTGCGAACTCGATCAATCTTGCCCATAGCAAAGATGTGATTGGGTGTCATGGCTTCGGCTGTGCACTATCTTTGTTTGCTTTAAAACGGGCGCCTTCGGGCGCCCGTTTTTTTATGTGCCTTATTAAAGGCTATGGATCTCCATGAAATAATCTGCAGCTTCCGTGAATTCCTCAGGGGAGGAAAACAGACTGCCATCCAGTTCATAGGAATATATTGTTTCACCTGTGGATTTGCTTTGTATATGCATAAGATAGGGATCTCCGGGACGGGGTGGCTCTTCAAACTCATAGCTGACACCCAGTTCCAGTATGAGGGGGATTTCAGGAAGCTCAAAGGATTCGGCAAGGTTATCCTCCAGGGCGGCGGCAGTGGAATAGAAATCGTCTATTACCGCCATATCGGCAATGGCGTAGGTCAATTCAACCTTAAGATTATACTCACCGGTGTCTTTTCGGTAATTCCCGTTATGGCTCCCCTGGACCCCGAAACGCACCCTCATGGTCGGGGCATCCCCATAGGTGGGACGGATAATCAATACCTGGGAATCAGGCCATTCAGAGCGGTTATCTGTAAACCTGCTTATTCTGGAGTCTTCACGGGGGAAGGCATAGGGCTGGCCCGCATCCGGATCGGTCGGGGTGATGGTCACCCGCACATCATATCCCCTTTGCCCTATGACTGAAAAATAATCCACATCCCCGTAATATTGCCTCCAGGTATTCCATGGTCCTCCGGTATGGATATTTCTTCCTGTAAGTTCCGCCGTGGGAATCCCTGTTACAGGATCAGGCTCGAGGGAGAGATGAACGGGATATTCCCATACAACCTCCCTGTCTTCCTGCGGATCTGACTCAAGCTCAGCCCCCCTTGTCTGAATGGTGAGGGTATAATTGCCGATGATCCCTGTTTCAGGTGCAATCCTTACATAGCATTGCCACGGGGATGTATCCGCGGTCCATTCAGCAAAGCGTCTTATCTTATCCCCGTCAATCTCTTCCCCTGTGCCTGAAGTCAGAGGCACGGGGTCTGGTGAGCCTGATGATATACCCCATATCTCTATATCCAGGGACATGGTAAGGTCATATTCTATTTGTGCCTGAATAGTGTTCCCTGCCAGGAGATCCACTTCGAAGTAATCTGCATCCTCAGAGCCATGGATGGAGGGATCGGATAACACCCCCGGCACAATGGGAACGGCTTGGGACACGGTATCGTTAATCTCGTAGGGATCAAGGCGATGTCTGCTTTCAGGAGAGACTATTTCAAGAAGAGGGGTGTAACGGTATATCTCGATTTCGTTTATCCTTACCTCTGTCCCCGTACAATTAAACCTCAGCCTTACATATCTGGCGGTTTGCGGGGATGTCTCCATATCGATCCCTTTCCTTAGCCACGGATGAACATCACGGGTGAGCACAGGGGTGAAATCTGTACCGTTTGAAGAGGTCTCTATAGTGATCTCCTCTACCCTGGAGTAGCCTATACCGCTTGAATAACGAACGGAGATAAACTTAAAGGTCTGAGGGCTTCCGAGGTCTATGGTCAATGAGCTTTCCGTGCTTCCTCATACCGGCCAGCTAGTTGAAGGGTTATCGTCAATGGTGTTGTGAGCTGAGGAAGTATGAGAGGTTGCCTCGACACCGGCTCCGGTTGTGAGGTCTTCCGCCTCGCAGCCCTGCGGAATCCTTATAGGATTGCGCCAGTCCACAAGACTGATGATCAGGGATTGGTTCATGTATGGATTATTCACAATGGCAAGGCCGCAGCCGTCAGCCCATAAGACACGGTTCAGTCCTTCGTCCGGGTCATCGATACTCTCTATAAAGGGCCAGTCATGATAATCCTGTTCCCGGGCCTCGCCATTGATATGGCTTATGGGCCACCTGCCCGGGGGCTCGCCTAAGGATCTCGATATTTTTCGAGTGGGGGAATTCCTGGACTGTCCTGGATGGATCGAAATCATCAGGAGGTCTATAATTGACTGTAATCTCGTAGGGATTGTGGCTCTTATCGATGGCAAGATCCAGGATTAGATCCGGGACCGTGTATGAGGTGACAGCGGCAAAGAACATATGTTGTGTCCTCCACTGCCAAATACCGTCATAGTCTTCCTGAAGATCTGCATAGTTTCCCATAAGGACGGCATACCAGGATGTCATTGGACCAAACCACAGCTCAGGCCTTTTCAGGTGCTTGGGCTTTCTGTTAAAGCCCACACATTGTTTCAGGTCAAAGCTTTGAGTGGCGAAGCGGGCTGCGTGAAAATCAAGGACGATTCGGGCCGCCTTTTTCACCTGGGTGTCTTCAGCAAAATCATAGAGATTGGCAAGGGCGGATATAGAGTACCCGGAATAGGTGTTGGAGTTATACTCATTGAATCCATTTGCCATAAAGCCCTTTAGATGACGTCTGATCCAGTCATTGAATCCGCTTTCCCGGTTGTTATATTCATTATCATCATATTCGTGAGCAGCCTTATCCGTATACCCCTGGTCTTCAATGCTGGTAATGAGCTGATTCTTAGGGTACCACCGGGAGGTCTCGGACATGAGGATATGGTTTTCGGTCTCCTCAAGTTGTCCCTTGATGATATCCCTGATACCGTGCTTTTCACAAGTAGGCAAATGAATCCCGTTCATACAAAAATATTCACCATATGTCCGACAATTTATATAAAAGTATAGATTATGAGAGTTGATCATGTCAATTATTTTTCTTTTATAAGCCTCTGAGGATGTGCAGCCACCTGTTCCATAATCTTTAAAAATAATTCATCTTAATGGAACTTGCTGCCAGGCATATATTTCTTGTTATGGCCGATTTTTTATTATTTTGAACTGATTACAAAAAACATTTTAAATTGGAAAGAGCAGGAGAATAAGGAAATACCTTTTATTGGTATAAAGCCTTTTGATAAGATAAAAAAAACAGGGGAAAAGATTATGTGGTTATGGGTAATCTCACACGCAGGATGTCGTTGCCAACTGATCAATTACTTTATTAACGAAGCGCATAAATATTATTGATCTTGCTCAGGCCCATCCCGATTTGCTTAACCTATTATTTAATAATTATTTAATAAATAATAGTCCCATTTTTTAAATTAAAAAAATAAAGGAATCAAAATGGATAAAGGGATAAATTAGGCAGCTAATTTTGTTTTGATATCCTTGATCTCTTCCTCTAAATGTAAAACTCTTGCTTCTAATTTATTATGCTCATCACGGCGGACAATTACTTCATAGAGACGGTCTATCCGTTCATTTGTTTTAGCAATTTCAGTTCTTAACTCTACCCTTAAATTATCTATCCGTTCATTCGTTTTGACAATTTCAGTTCTTAACTCTACCCTTAAATTATCTATCCGTTCATTCGTTTCATCTATTCTTTTGTTCGTTTCATCTATCCTTCGACTTTGGTCAACCAGATGCTGATTAATATCATCCAGCCTCTTGTTCGTGAGATCGAGAATCATTTTTATATTCGCATTTTCTTCTTTAATTTTGCTTAGTTCAGGGAGGATTAACTCCTGAAGCCCGCTTCTAATGCTTTCCTTTATATCCACAATCAGCTCCGCAATTTTATAGGCTTATTGTACAATTAGCACAGGTCCTATATTATAATAGGACTCATAATATCAAATAATTATGATCATTATATCAATAAGAAAAATAAAAGTCAAAAAATTTTTATATCAGTATCAAAGTATATATTTAAAATTAGCTAATTCGGTCTATATCATTCCTCTTGAGGTTTTTGTTATTCTGTTAAAACGGTTCATTATTGAATTTTTTCCACAATGACTCCATTCCCATGTTATCATATATACCCTCATCCGTTAAAAAGAGTTTCTCCCTGTCCTTATCATCAAAACAAATGGAAAGCCTCCCTTTTATCCATTTTTCAGGATTCAGTTTAAATTACCGGTGACAGGAAAGGAGGAAAGGCACTGGATATACCAACTATCGTTGCCAATTTCCAATCATCTATCTCTATAGAGAGAGTTTTCAAGTAGTATAAAATATTCTATAGCTATGGAAAAAGCAGGAGAATAAGGGAATCCCTTTTATTTGATTGCAAAAACCACAACTTTTAGTGGTGGATTACCTATTAAATAATAATTTAAACCCCTTTAAGGGGTAACATCTTTTTTAAACAACCCCTTTTAGGGGTGGTTGTTAATTGATCCAAAAATTTGACTCTTGTCCTTCCAGATATCATTTGATTTAAATTTTGCGAAGGAAAGTGTCCATGCAAGCTGCCCGCGGTCAGTAGTCACTTCCAGGCTCTAACCAAGATACTACCAGTCTGAAAAAACTCCCATACACGGTGACCATGCCAGAGTCCGTCATTACCCGTTCTGACAATGATGCATTTTTCATCAATGCTCTCAACTACAGTACCATAGGTATAACCATTTTGGCAGTTATACAAAGACAAAACACCGGCCATTTTCCATTCAGTTACATCCTCCTTATAAACACCACCTTTAGCATCCTTAGGTTTACGCTTTACATCATCTTTACTATCGCTTTTTACCCATACCTGTACCAAACTCGGTATTTGGTTAAAGTTATGTGTGAATTCGTATGTTTTATTAATTTCGGCTTTTTTCTCTTCACTGAAATCCGCCTTTGGAAATCCATGGTAGTCACTCACGCGTCCCCCATTAACATTGATGTCTTGCTTCACATTTAGCATCTCCGTCTGAATCCCAGACCCAATGCTGACGTTGCCACGAATCACTGTATTTCCGTCTATCTCTAATTCTTGTGCCTTCAAGTTCCCTTTCACATCGAGCGTCGCTTCCGGGTTATTCGTGCCGATCCCGACATTGCCATTTCCATCGATGAAGAATGCATCATCACCACTGCCTTGCACGGGAAAAGGGTAGCCGGCAAGCATTACAATGAATGTCATAAGGATGAACAAGACGGTCAGTTTATTTGAAAACAGCATGCGGGATGTGGCATTGGCAGAATTTTGGTTTTGTATTGTTCTTTTCATTTTTTCTCTCCCTTCTGCGTGATAAAAGGAATGATCATCAATACATCATGTTTTAGGTTAACTTTCAAAAGCCCGATTTACAGGTTTTACAGATAAAGCGGGCACCTTTTTTAACCCTAAATTGGGAATTAAAACGTATTGTGCCGGATTTAAAGACCACACTGCTGTTATCGACAATTGAGACATTTTCTTCAACTTCTATGGTCTTGCCAGACTGAATGATGACACTTTTGCTGTTATTAATGGAAATCCCTTCTTTTTTAAGAGTAAGGGAATCCATAGCGTGGAAAGTGGTCTCATTGCCCTTCCGGATCACATCTTTCGTTAACTCGAGCTTATCAATAGACGAATCCCGGATGGTTATGGCAAACAGATTATTATCGTTACGGGTGTAGAGCGAACCATCGGGCGCAATCAGCAGATTGTCTTTAAAGTTTCTGCTTTCGTCCTCAATATTTGAATTAGTTTTCTTCACGTTCAACTCAAATATTTCTTTTAAGTCAGCGAAATATCCCTTTACCTGCTGTGGGTCTCTGAAGCGATCAATGACATAGATATTGTCATTTCCATTCATGACAATTATGCTTTTAGCATTCAGTTTGTCATCATTGTTCATGATCTTATCAGGATCATCATGCTCACATATAATTTTATTAGGATCACTAGGGTCACATCGGCAAAGCCCCCTATCTTTATGAATAAAAAATGCGTTTCCATTTGAACCGATCACCGGCCGGGAGATTTCGCCGGATTCTATTTTCTTTATGGTATTGCCCCCGGCATCTAGGATTTGAAGATAATTTCCAGCGGGATATCCGTTAGTTACATAAATATATTCGTTCTTGCCCACAACCGGCACCGGCAAGTTGGTTTTGTCTTTTGTTTTAAATACTTCTTCCCTCCATTTTTCTTCGCCGTCCACAGAATCGATGGCGACTAAATGCCATGAGCTGCCGTCAATCACATAAGCTGTGGCTTCATTTTTGCTGAGCGTGATTATACCGAATGAATTTTCCTCAGTGGTATAGTTCCATAAGATATCCATGTCAGGATAAGGCGTCAAGGCGTAGACCCCGCGGTTGGTCGACAGGTAAAGGGCACCATTGTATCCAATGGTTGGCGTGGAGCGAATGCTGACTTCTTGTTTTGTTCTCAGCATGTCTTTCCAGTCAATTCCTTTCAGAATATTCCCCCTATCACGCAAGTCTAGGATTACAAGACGATTTTCCGTGACGACATACATGAGACCGCAGCGGTCAACGATCGGTTGAAATGTTACCACTCCCTCGACATTTTGATCCCATAGTGGTTTTCCTATGCCACTGACAGCAGTAATAAAAAAGTTTCCTGAAGGATTATTGCCTGATTGAGTATGAAAAAAGAGATCGTTGTCATATACGACCGGATCCCCCTCAATATACCCAGCAGGGGAATACGCGGTTTTGAGTTCTGCCTTAACTTTCTGTTCTCTCTCATTGGGATTGAGATAAATCTTCCAGGGAGTTCTCCCCGAGTGTTGGGGATCATAGTTGTACTGGGACCAATCAGATGACGGACGCATCAGAGGAGGCATAGAGTATTTGACGATGAGCCTTGGTTGTACGTTATAGCAGGGAGGGCCGCCATCTTTGGTTTTCGAATAATTCGAATAATAAGAGTAATCTTGATCTTTTGAAGTGGATAACAACATGAGAGCAAATCCTGACCTGTTTACATTGAGACAATTTGTCCGATCGTGCTCTTCATGAATTTTGCATTCGAAATCGATGATAGGTGTCTTATTATTGACTTCTTCGCTTCCAATTGCCTTTAATGAAGAGTCATCCGTGCCATTAAGCCTTCTCCGCACATCGGATAGGTTATTAACATTGTATATCTTTACCAATTGGTAATTATCAGGATCATTTTGCGCTTTCAAGTACAGCCTCAAGGTCAATGAATCTACAAAAGCCTTCGGCGGTATGGCTCCCAGGTCAAACAGAAGGTAACATGATTTTACGGGATTTCTTTCATCATCGGCTGCAACTTCCATCTCCCGGATTCCGGACCTTATTTTCGTGTTGCCATCCAGCATTTCAACCATTAATGTCTCCTTTGGCAGAAGGGTGGCAGTAAGACAGTCTTGGCACGAATCCGGAGAAGCTGAGGATAACCGATTGTTGATAATGCATAAACAGAAAATCAAAAAAATCGCTTTTAATACGAAAAATCCTTTTTTTCTCTTCATTTCCCGATCTCCAGTTTATCTTTGAAGTATGATAGTATTGAATTTGTCAAGATGCTAAAACGGGTTCAACCGGTCTGAACTGTCGGAGGTTTTGGTGGAACCCAGTAATACAGACCTGAATTTTCTACTCTTCCATTGCCTAAATAACCCTGCGTGAACTGCCATATACAACCGTTAAAGGTGACTGATTCAATCCTGGAGGGCGGTTTTCTTAGCGCAGGCAATTCCGGGCGTGTGCTTAGTTCCTGAGAGCAATAAAACCCGCGTCTTTCTTGGATACTGTAAAAGACGATTGGGCCATTGCCGGTTTTCCCCTGGTCTTGATATCCTATGATGTAAACTTGATTATAGAGACTCACAATTGTTGATGCATACAGCCGTCCCGAGTCGAGGATGCTAAAGGGCTCGTTTTGTGATTTCATAACCTGTTTCCAAGCATCCTCTTCGGAATCCTTTTTCCAGATGTTCGTAATAGCTTTCCCCTCCGGGTCCGTAAACCCCCCGGCTATCCAGAGCTCCGATCCATTGGTTGCAGCCTCAAACATACAACGATATGCCCAAGGTGGATTTGTTTCCTCTTCTTTCCAGTCTTTGCCGTTCCACGTCCAGATGTCATTTAATCCATTGCTGTTTTCATCTGCGCCACCTAAAACCCAGATTTTTTCGTCCCCTTTTTGATCAGGGAAAACTATACAGGCATGTCCCATCCGCTGCGACCACACGGGATTAGTCTCAGGCTTCAACACCCATTTCATCCTTTCGAAATCAAACATATATATCTCATTTGAGACCTGTTTGGGAATAATTTTGCTGCCGCCTAACAGTACCAATTTGCCGTTAAAAAAAACTGCAGGACTGGTTGTCATATCTTCTGGTATATCTTCATTTATATTTATCTTTTCCCATTTGCTGAAACCGTCAGGAGAGTGCCATAATGAACCAACCCCTCCTTCCTCTTTTACAATAGCATATAACATGTCGCCATCAGAGTTGACTATCAGTCCGGCGATCCGACCTTCATCCTTCCAGGGCTCTGCAGCGGAAACCCAATGAGAATGGTCGAACACTCTAACTGTAATCTTCTTGCTCGTTTCTTTCTCCCCCCTATGGGCGATTAGCTCGTATGTTGTCTCAGGCAGGTTTCTATCTTCGATGGTGATATCTTTAGAATCACCTTCTTTATTCTTTCCGCTGGTATCAATTATTTCACCGTTTTGAGCACGGATCTCAAGGCCCGATATACTCTTATCACATTCCCACTTCAATTTCACAATGCTTCCTACAACAGCAATAGAAGGGGAAGCCCGAAATTTTCGTATTTCAGGACCGTCTGTTGAAGGACTTGAAGATTTTGTAAATTCTTCATAATCGTTATTTATTCGAATGTTTTCTTTAAGTAATTCTTCATTTGAGCTCATTTGTCCCCTCCAATAATTTCTTGATCGAGCCTTTCTGGCTCATCCTTTTTTTGCTGGGACCGGTTGGATTCCTCATTTTTATCTCCCAATGCATTATGCAATGTAAGCCATCCCTCATAAATTTGGGCGGGCTTAATTGAAACACCCGGCCTATTTTCCTTTTTGCCCACTTCGTCATTTGTTGTCCATCTCTCAACATCTTGGAAATAGTCCCAGGACCAATCTCCTTTGATATCTTCAGGTAACGGTATCCGCAAGGCATCAGGATCACCGATAAAAGGGCCCACCATGAAGTAGAGTTCCATGTTCTCCAATGCTTCGGATAAGACATATGGCGGCAATTGGAGAAACTGAGTGGGGAGAATTCCTGAACTGACATGAATGCCCGCGCGTGGATCCATGAGCAGGGTGACTTTCACAGGCCCTTCTTGTTCAATGCCCACCTCTATGGTGCGGCTGAAATCTAAATAATCGGAAGGAACAGCATCTTCTAGTGAAGCACCAAAAACAGGACGGAAATGTCCAAAATCATTATCGTTGAAGTAGCCAACGAGACCATCCTTTCCTTTACGAATATCTCCTATGTATACCGGAAACTTCACCTTCATAAAATCTCCGGAATCAACAGTGGTGGAATTTTTACCCGGGTTTGTAACAGGATGACCTTCCAGCTCTATTTTAAGTGAAGCACGAACAAGCGCAAGGGGCTGACCGACCAGGACGCTCAGGCCCTGGACCTGCTGGATAACGGCTGACGTAATGCAGAGGGATATTCTATCAATGAGATTCAGCAGGTCGGTAAAAGCCTCTGGACCGGCTGTTTTTAAGTTTTTTACAAAATCCAGAAGATAAGGATCCTTCAGATCTATATTGTTATCCTGATCAGGGGAACCCGGCTTCCACCAGACCGGCCCGGTCTTGTTATAGATATCTATTGTCTGCAATTGTCCCTGCATCTTTCCAGCGCAATCAAATACCATAAGACTTTTATCAAAATGGTTGGGCACAATCCAGCCGCAAACAGGACTGGTACTTGGATCCGAACTGGTTTCTTTATCCTGGACTGGCGAGAGCCATTGGAAAGATAACCGGGCAGGCTGCATTATCCTGGGAGGCAGGGGAATCCATCCGTTCCGGGACTGTACAAGACCTCTAAAGGATTCGGATACGGTAATGGGAGCGGTTTCATTTCCATCGACCACCTTTCGTGCCTGACCGTATGCATCAACGATCCATAAATTTTTAATCCGCAGAAAACCAGACCGAACAGGAAAAAACGGACTAAAACCCTTATCGTCCGGAGCGTTTAACATCGGAGAGCAATCCTTTGCGCCTCCAATCAGATCAAATACATTATTATCTATCGTTTGATCATCCTTAAGTGGAGGCATTTGCAGGGTTTGCTCGCGCATGATCAGGCTGCTGCAGAGACCGCTCAAAGATTGTGATGATAGGTTCCATTCTCCAAATCGTTTTGCGAGTTCCGGTACCTTTTTCAACCGTTCCTCTAATCTTCCGGGCAGGGAGGGGTCCAGGGGCACCCACCCTTTATAAATCTGAAAAGGAGCTTCTTCCTCGTCCTCTTCCTCGTCCTTCTTTTCCCTGTTGAGCTTATAATCAATAGTATTGACAAACTTCCAGTGTTCAGCAAGATTAAATTGATCGGGATTTGAATATGTGGAAGACCACTCTGCCTCCCATACCATAAACAGAGGACTCCATGCCTGTTTCCATGTACGGAATTCAAAACGGGAATTTTTCAGATTATTTTGAACTTCTATAATACCTTCAGCTAATTGTTCTATCCAAGATGAAACTATATCCTGTTCATTTACTCCTGCTTGCAGGTAAGCTTGTTGGGCAATTGCTTTTGCCATCTCAGGATCAAGCAAAAGGGTCTCATAAAACAGCGCCTGTACTTCATCAGCAGGAAAGGTTGGCCCAAGCTCCTGTTTTTGGGGGAAAGGTAATACCTCCCTGATGACTTTACTGTCCACAATGGAATCGGCATCCTCGTCTACAATGTTGCCATCCTCCTTTGGTATTAAATAACCATTTGAGTAGTAAAAACCCATTTCCGAAAGCACCTGATCGAGGGCTCGGCAATTTAAGACATCAGGATTTTCTGCCTGGCTATACTTATCTGAGGGTTCAACGCCTGGACCAGCGAGGAGGATAACCGGATCATTAGGAAGCCAGAACCATGGCTTTTCAGTTTCAATAAGCTCATAGCAGGGATTATTGCCTTTGAACAGGTTTGATTGTTCGATCTTTTCCTTTAGGCTTTCGATTTTCTCTTTAGCAGTATTAAAATTTTTAATAGCATCTCCAATCTGTTTTTCCAGTAAGTTCAACTCATTATCAATTTTTCCTTCCGGTAAGTTCAACTCTTCAACTGAATCCGATTTTATTGGAAATTCTGGCGATTTGAATTTGCCCTTAAACCATTTGCTCTTAAACCACGTTGAATAGTATTCCCATTGGAGAGATGCCAATTCCCGGGTCAAACTATCAAAATCTCTTTGATTCTTATTTAACTCTTCGAATGCCTCTGCCACTCCTTCGGAATCGGGGAAGGTTCTAATATGGCCTTCCCTTGATTGGTAATAAGGCCGATGAGTATCGGCTTTTTGTATAACCCAGAGCGTACCTCCCTTAACCGGGTTAAAACCCCTCCGGTGTATTTCCGCATCAATCTCAACAACGCCTGGAAATTCATTAGAATCAGAGAGCACGCCGTACTGAAAGGCGGACAGGAGTGTCTCGGCTTTCCTGCCGTTTTTCAAGCGAGCACTGATGAGTGCACTCAGTGCCTCGGTTGCAGTATTACCAAGGGCTATATTGATATAAGCGTCAGAGACCCCTGACTGGTATTCACTATCCCTGCCTTTCCATTCAACATTGAAGATTGTACTGTGACAAATTGTAGATGTCGGATAATCCTCATTTGAATCGGCTTTCTGATTTAACTGCCATTTGCTTTTCAAGTCCTGCAGGCGTTCGCTTTTTAACTCGGCATCGAGAGGATCATCCTCATGCCTGCCATACCAGTTCCCTTCCGGATTAAGCGGGTCATATTCTGGTTGTGAATACCAGCCGGCTACCAGGTAGGTAAAAATTCCCGAATCAATATTTTCAAGATCATCAAGAGGATCATGAAAACCAAAGACATTTTGACAGGCAGGGTAAAATGCGGCAAAAGCCGGATTTCCGGGACCCACTGCAGTAAGCTTGGATTCTCTGTGGTGTCCGCACTCTTGCCATGTCCCAAACTCAAAGGCCTTGCCAAGTTTAGAGCGGAAGAATTTGCCCTTTGCGTCTTGGGTTAGCCAGCTATTGGCACCACCATTTTCGTCGAGATAATCACTTTCCAGTATCCAGGCTCTGGCGAATTTTTGGTTTGCGTTCTCACCAGAAGGTATACGCATGACAAACCAACGATTGGGAGCTCGATAAAACTCAATTTCCAGATTTTTGTCGAGATTATCAATCTCACTGTCATCGCTTTCCTGTCTCTGAGCGCCATGTGTCAGCTCGGCCGGTAGTGACCAATGAAGATGAACACCGGGCTCGAGTTGAATCTTGTGACTCAGGGGGTCCGGCGCGAACGATGTTCCTAATATCTCTTTCGGGAACTGACTAAAATCTGGTCTCAAATCGGCCATCTCACTGGTTTCAGTCACAATCAGGGCTTCCATATGGATAGGGACCAGCAATTTTCCATTTCCCATATTTACTCCTTATCTATGGATGAAATATATAACATCAATCGTACATTTCACGGGTTTATCGATCATCGTTTTTTATAACATCAATCGTACATTTCACGGGTTTATCGATCATCGTTTTTGCAAACTCAGCTCGATTTTCTGCAAAGCCCAAATTTTCAGCTAGTTGTTTTATGCTCACAACACGAGGTGTCTCACGCATAGGCACTTTTATCTCTTCACTTTTATTATTATCTATTATTTTCTTGAATTCATTTTCATTTTCTGTTACTCCGAAGTGCAGGGTATGGGGAGGCTGGGCAATGACCACTTTTTTGACTTGACCGTTATAGATGCAGAGCATCGTATCCCTGGCAATTCGTTCCATTCTCAAGGCCCTAAGCTTTTTTTCGTCCCCGTCTTCGGCGACGACTTCCAATCCCCTCCACCCTGAGACCAATGCCGATCTAAGCAAAAAACCGGTAATGAGAACAATAGTGTTTTGTTCCGTCTGATTATTTAAACAGACCTTATAGTCATCGAGAACGAACTCAAAAAAATTGCCTGCCATTGCCTTATCCAGAAACAATCTGGATTCCGATGAACGCCCGATACTTAAGGCGCCATCCATAAGCGCCCCAATCCAGCACGTGTCAACATAGAAAAACCGAATTGACTCATCCTTAAGAATACAGGGATGTGGTATAAGGTAATTGATGGGGACACCCTGCAAAACAAATAAACGCCCGAGCCATTCCCTGATCTCCTGCGGAATTTCATCCCTGTCAATTCCATTTTTTAGTTCGTCTTTAAGGTTTTCTGAGTAATTGGTGATATCATTCTCTTGCTTCGTGGTATGAGATATCCCGTCATCCAGCAGAGTTCCGTTAAGAGGCTGGTTTTCAACCCCTTTCAGGAACTCATGCACCAATTTCTCCATGCTACCATTTTCCTGTGATCCGAATCTTTCTTGTATATTTTTCCAGGCAAGCTCATTTGCAGCTTTCTGTACCCGCCGGGTAATAAATGTATATAAGGATCGGGCAAAATGTTGGTTTTTGATGCCAAGCAGACGACCCAGTTGCCATGCAGCAGCATAGGACACATCAAACAGACCCATATTAGGATCATAACGGAGCGCTTCGTCCGTATGTGAATATACAGCGTTGTTAGGATCAGTGGGCAGAAAATGCGGTGTAAAGGGACCACGATACCATGACATTGTTTTGTAACCCTGGCGGGTAGAATGATTCAGTGGGGCATATCCAAAATCAAGGGCAGTTGTAATCTCCTTTTCGATATTCGGGTATTCAATCTTGAATGGGGCGGGAGCTAAAGAATTAACCAGATCGCGAAATCCTTTCCCTTCTGTCTTGTCTACAAAACTCCAACTTGTAAGAACAACCAGTCTGATATTTTTCGGGGGGCCTGCGTTTTGATCTTCTTCTGTCTTTTTTTGTATAAAGTCCTCTAATCCTTCCAGAGACACGAGATAGACCCTGTTTTCCTTATTAGGGGTGGGGAGCCTATTTCCGATAATAACAGAAAACCAGCCTTCATCTTTGATGCCGTCGGATTCCATATCGCCTGTGCTTACCTTTCGAGCATGGGCGAGATAAGGAAGATCCTCCATTGACGGAACAATCGCTTTGAATAAGTCTAAGGGGATCTCTATGGTATTACAGATATCTTCTTCTTTTTCCCATTTATTTAGTTTGCTTTTGAACTGTTCAATTTCTTTAAGCGAAATGCTTTTCAACTCCCTTAGCTCCTGCTTGTTGTTATCCAGACGAAGGTCATCCTCGTCAAGCAAGAGCAAGGCCATCCAGGGAATTGTCTTTCCGTTGTTTATAGATCCATTCAGAGATCTCTCCCATGGCAATGTTCGCCGGCTCAGAACGATGTGAGGGAATGACTCTGAAAACCTTCCGACAGAGCCAGCAGGCGGATATACTGAATAAATATCAAATGAATCCAGGCTGAAGCGCGGGGCGGAAACCTGGAAAGATTGTTCTTTGGAAAAGGTTGCCCCGTCTTTACTGCCGAATATCTCTTTGTCATCCTCTCCCTTCTTGATTGTCTGCTCAACTTTGACGGTATATTCTCCTGCTTTTAGGGGAGGAATGCATGCCTCCACGATGGTCATGGTTTTTGATTCCAATGATTCATTGTTTGAATCAGTCATCGTTTCCTCTTTTTTTTATCTTTTACTTGTTTGGTTCTTGGGGCAACATACCTAAACCACATTCCACAGGAATGGCCTGAAAAACCATATTGGCAAAAGTGTCAGGGATTTTTTTCATATCAAGGTTTGCCTGTGGCTCAAAAATACCGCTTTCTATAAGTTTCCACAGTATTTTTTTGCGGGTATCATTGATCTCAGGCTTTCTTATTTCCGGTATAACATTTTCTGGTTCATAGGCACCTGCATTCTTGGCAGACGGATACTTCCAATCAAATTCCAGGGATATGGGGGTATATAGATCATTGAGATCAGGGATCGTTACCTCATTCATATCTTTCAGTTCCGGTTCCTTTGCAGAAAGCTGGATACCACATAATACATTCTTGATCAGATCAGCTTTTGGCTCGTCTTTCCCGGGATCAAACGTATGCGGGCTCCATAAAGCATCGGGAACGTTTTGTCTTATCTCCTCAGACTTTAAAGCGACAATATCATTTCCGTTGCTGTTAATTTTGCTAAGCGTGATAATCTTCTCTGAAGATATCGACTCTAATCCCATCGGACGAATGCCAAATTTCGGTTCTGGTCTATCGTCCATACCATCTGTTCCATAATAATTTTCATCAATATCCTTAATATTAGTATCAATTCTCGTTGATGGTATGGCTGATTTGACAATTACCACCAAATGGTGGGGATTGACAATAGTATAGTCATAATCCTCACCGTCTTTGACCTCACTGATAATGCCGTCAGCAATCATAATTGTAATGGGATCGGCTTTATCCTCATGATTCTCTCGCGGCAGAAAGGAATTACAGAACTCATCCCATAAAATAGGCTGATTCGCGAATTCTCTCCTGCCTTTGCCGAAATATATGGTGAATGAGATGATATGCCAATTGATGTGTGCCTTACCATCAAAGGGAGGTCCCCAGATATGCACCTGTGCACCCAATTCTGTTTTCAAGGTTTTAGAAATCCCAAAGGTACTCAACCGGTAAGAGACACCAATATTGATCCCTATAGTTATATCGTAATATAGAGGTTTCCAGGAAATGAGAAGGTCTGCGTATGCCGTGAACCAGGCTCGAATGCTTCCGGCTTGATAGACTGCATTGAGCTTTCCGCCAGCCATTATGCAGGCCGGGGTTAGGGCGAAATAAAGTTCGCCAGTGATCTTCAAATTGGAAGATACCTGCCATTTAATGGCCAATCTTGGCACTATCGGATAATGCTTTGGCGGATTAAATCTTGGATGATAACCGCCCAAAGTGATCACGAAGTCATCAGCGTGTTCCCCTGCAAACCAGGCATAATAAGCAAATCCGCCGGTCAATTTGCAATCCTTGGAAAGGATATAAGAGTTGTCTTTGAGCCTGCCTTCAGCTTTAAATATGCCGCTTTCAGGTTTAAATGTCGCCTTTATCACCAACTCGGCGTATGCGATCGGTGTGCCAGATCCTTGGCCATTCTTGGGCGGCTTTGGAATGGTGATTTTCGACATCCCCAGGACGGATATGACAGTATCGGTGCCAAAAGCTACTAAAAGCAGGGCAAAGGACTCAATCATTTCGAAGGAAGTAAATCGGACACCGGCTGCCAGCCAATATTCGCCCTGGGCAGGTGAGATCCAGTCCTGCAGTTTCTCCAGGGCTGATTCTTGCAGTTTTATCATCCCTGCACCGGCTTTTGAGCCGTTCTCTTTCTCATTACCGCCTTCACCGGATCCGGCTTTAAAATAGTCCGGGTCCATGACCGCCTTGATCAGGGGAAAATCCTGTACCTGTTCAATTTCGGGCAGCTTGAGTGTCCGGTTAAACCCAAATCCTGCCGCCAGACCGGTGACATGGAAAAAGGTCGGGCCGCCCAGGTCTTTATTGAGCAGGGCAAAGATAAACAACGAGGGGGTCTCCCCATCGGTCATTGCGAAGGAACCTATGCCAGAAATAGTGAACGCCTTGGCCTTGATCTGCGCCATGCCTGTATACTCGGTATCTTCACCCTCACTGGTTTTCAACAGATCGGCACTGATTTCCACGGGACCACCGGAAAAAGATATATCCAGCCCGTCCAAACCGATCTCAAAACATCCCAGTTTCGGCTCATTAATGAATTCAAAAAGCTGTAAACTTATGCGAAACCCATTCAGACCAACTGTCAGTCCCATGAGATCAACATCGGTGTCTAAAAGGAAGCCTAATTTGTTCTCTCGCCATTCACAACCGATTCTGCCAATATGTATGGGACCAAATGTTTTGTTCACCGGAAACCATTTTCTGAAAGGCTTCGAAATTTCAGAGCCATTTGTTTCTTCGCTGTACGACTGTAATTTTTGAGGCCTCTCTTCCTCGCTCTCCTTCTCAACTTTTTCTGCTTTTTCGGCTTCTTTCTCAGGGAGTTGTAATATTATGTCATCATAAAGTTTGATGGTGGCAGTTGGCGAAAATCCTTTATTTATCTTACTGATCTTATTGAAACCAAAAAATCCGTCATCATCATCAATGTCGCTGTTCGAGTAAAGAAAGCCTATCTGATTTAGTGAGATATCAGCAAGATCTTGCAATAGGGGAAACTTATCCAGCGCCAATGTGGAGAGATCTATCTGTGAGCAGTTCAGCCCCAACACAAAGGGATTTTTTTCGTTCTCCGGGCCTCCCTCCTTTTTCTCTTTTACAAGTAATTTGAAGTTAAGGGAAATATCATCACAGGATACTGTAATAGTAATGCGGTAATCTTTGGACTTTTGACTGTACTTAAAATTTAATCTTTCAATGCTGATCTCAGGTATTTCGATTCCTTCAGGCAATCCACCAAGGTTCAATTCTTGTACAAATTTCGATAATTTATTATTGTCTATTTTATTATCACTTGAGCCGACCTCTCCTTCTAAGTCCCCGTTTTTATAATTTAATCTTATAGGAATATCGGCAACGACCACTTCTAATCCGAATATCAAACCTGGGTTTACCATAATTTTAATCTTTATATTTTTAAATAAATACTGATGCCTTTATTGTTGTGTTAACGTCAACGTTAATAACTAATAATTTCTGCTCATTCCCTGAAATGATGTAGATTATAAAGAAAAAATATCATTAAAAACCTCTATACGACTGAATAAATGGTCATTCAAACCCTGAAAAATCTCTTTTAACCCTTTCTTTTTAGAAGGAGAAAAATGAAGATGAATTTACCCCAATACCCGACTTATATTTTTCAAGGTTATTTTTTTCAGATTTCTAATGGCTGTAACTTTTTGTTATTGGGATTCGTCGGGTTGTTCAGGCAGAGCTGGTGTTTCCTCCTCGTTAGTAACCCCGAAGGCAATACCCTTAATAGCCACGGGAAGGGGTGTCTCTGGTTCATTTCCAGGGGCCCATGCAGCGCGCATACGTAATGTATAACGACTGTCATTATTCTGAGGATCACTATCAGAGCCCGGTATTTTATTCTGAAGCTCACTACCAGAGCCCGGTATTTTAATGTGAAACTCATCTACCCAGATTTCTAAACTTACCAATGCCTTAAAAACATTTTTGAGCCAATCTATTTGAATATCATCTGCGTTCGGTAATCCTTGATCAACGCCAAATTTTGTCAAAATACTATTTATGCCATCTATCCCTTCCTCTAAAGTACCCAGTTTTACCTGTTCAGGTAACGTAAATTCAATACCATTTTGCTTAATATTTGAGAAATCAATATTTGCCGATGTAATGGTCACAGGTTTATCGTTGATTTCAACTAGAAGGCCGAATATCATTTTTTTTTCTGCTTCTGTATTATCTGGCATGTTACTTTTCTCCTTTAAAAAAATATAATTTTTATTACTGTTATTAAGTAAAAAATCATTCAACTAAATTAATTCGTTAATTTATCCTGTATTTGGATGAGAAACCTTACGGTCAGAACCTTAAATAAAGTATATTCTTCAGTAATCCATTTATTCGAGCCATTTCCCTCGATTTTCAGATCCCAGATTTTTCTAAGCTCTGATCCTTCCGGAAAATCTGAGGACACTGGGAAATCCTGGTCTAACTCTTCGCCAAGCTTCTTAATAAGTACACTGATAGTTTTATCCGCTCCCTCATTTTTAACCATTGTTAATATCTTTATAAAGTTAAAAATATATGCCTTTTGTATTGACCCTCTCACTTCTTTTTATATATCTTATGTAGAGGTGTTGAACCTATGTTAAACATCATGTACAAAAATAATAGAATATTTCTTCAATATCGTGATATGGGCTATACCTGGTATATTTCTTTGGATGAAAAAAACATTCAGGTTTTAATAATGTTTTATGGAAATTTTTTATATGAAATAAAATATTTATCTGCTTAATTCAAGGTAAGAGCCTAACGCTAACAAAACTTTTATCATAGATAATAATAAAATACAATACCCAAATTTAAGAAACTGATAATAAGGTTTCCGTTTCTATAAATTACAGCCATATGTGTTTTGTGTGTTCAGTTTAGAGCGAACTCAGGAAACGGCCATTCAGGATCATGTTTTTTTATTTCAATATCTTTAACAAAGGCTCTTATTCTTGCGTCAGCCGTGGCATAACCCCAGTTTATCAATTTGCCTTTATCAGTATCAGAGAAACTTGTCAACCTGGTTCCGATTTCACTTAATTCATTAATAACTTTATCATTAACTTCTTTGTCCTTTACAAGTGGACCTGCATCTTCATCTTTATCTTCATCTCGTAAACGATAATTATAAATCTCTGTTTTTATTCGCCAGTACGTTCCGGACAATTCTTTTCTTTGAAATTTATCTATAAGCCATCTTTTTCTTACTGCCCTCGCTTGGTCTGTAATAATATACAACGTTCTTAATAAAAGGGAGAACCAGTTTTTATGGGGCCTTTGTTGAAATTTCAAAGGATCCCCTGCATCACTAATAAGCACAATGTTAAAATCATCATGAAGAAATGCATTAAAATCGTGGCTATCTTCCACCAATTCATTGTTAAATTTTTTCCACAGTGACTCCATTCCCATGTTATCATATACACCCCCATCCGTTAAAAAGAGTTTCTCCCTGTACCTTTTATCTTCAAAACAAACGGAAAATTTCCCTTTTATCCAATTTTCAGGATTCAGTTTTAAAATTACCGGTGACAGGAAAGGAGGAAAGGCACTGGATATACCAACTATCGTTGCCAATTCCCAATCATCTATCTTTATAGCGCCAATTTTCCAGTCGTATAACATATTCTGTATCATCCTTACGGAAGATCCCGTTTGAAGATTGGTCCCGTAAAAAAGAAACTGCGGTATTCCCTCACCAAATGGTATGGATTTCATCGGAAAATGCTTAAATAAATATTTGTTATAGGCACCGGCAATCTTGTCGCTTATGTGGTGAAACGGATCGAGTAAGCCGAATATTACCTGTCTTACATCCAGCGGCTTGCTGCAAAACTCCCATAGAGGTTCAACAACAGTTTCTTTGAGGTTTTCGATCACACCATCCTCGTTAAATTTGAAATCTTTCCATCTCATCGCAAGATATCCATTTGTAATAGAGCCACCTGAGACAGATGTAATCCTGCTTATTTTTCTGATCAGACCGAATTCATTTAACCTTATGATAGCACCCAGGTTGAATAATGTCGCTCGATAGCCCCCGCCGGATAATCCTAATCCTATCTTTTTTTCATCCATTTTTATAACCTCCAATTCATATTGTTTATATTTTTACAACGGGACTCGCTCCTAAATATTTTATGATTAAGTGCTTGTATAATTTAATAAAACAAATAGATGGATATTCCTTTAATCTTTTTATTATACATATTATAAAAACTTTTTTCGAGCGATATTTTTCCCTTAATTACACCTTATATTGTCAAAAAATAATTTATTATATTTCAATGAAGAAGGCAGACGTGAACAAGACTACATAGTCGTAGTTATCTTTTCCGGAACATATATAAATCGATTATAAATCGATAGTCTCTGAAGAAGATACATATTAGTAAGAAAATTTCAAAAACTATTGTTTTTATTAATTGAGAAAGATCACTTTCCTGTTTTTAGGCCAAAATTCTTTTTTCTGATGGTGATAGGACACTCCCTATAATTTTGTTTCTAAATAAAGAAAGGATGTGCAAAAGGATGATCGAAAACCTTTCTCCTTCACAAAAAATTGCCTATGATGGAATAATGCATGGATTGGAAATCGGCAACATCCTTATTTTATTGGGAAAACCGGGTATGGGAAGAACCATGGTATTGAATAAATTGCATTCTACCCTTAAAGGGGCCTTTATGAATATGAAAGACCTTCTGGATGCCATGCGCAAGAAGCATCCTCTGGCGCTTGAAGAAACCTTTGAACAGATAGTCATGAAAAGGCTCGGAGAAAATAGACATGTAATTATTGACGACCTTAATATCTTGATAGCGGTAATTGGTAACAGGACTGCGATGTATCCCCGCAACGGCTTTTTTGATGCACCGCTCTCGGTGATATCAACCCATGCCGTGGAATCCGACAGGAGACTGATACTTTGCTGCAATGGACAAGCACCCGCACCTATACATCAGCGATGTTTTTACTTTGGTATACAAGAGCTACAAGCTCTGGACATTGACTCCTTAAAAATATATCCGGAATGAGGCCCAGTACATATCCAGGTAGGCCCCGAATTCGGAGCGCAAGACGGGGTCGGCTGATGAGGTCTGTCCTGTAGGTCTTTTCCCTATTCCAAGGGTGGCGCCGGCAGCAATGTAGATGTCTTCTGAAATGTTGTATTCTGCCTCGGGTGAAAGTGTCAGGGAGTTATCCTTGATGTTATAGAGGAGTGTAACAGTGGTTGGAGTGAGGGGATTTAGCTGGTAGGTGCCGCTCAGGATGAGGTAGTGTTCGGCCATGAGATATACTGCTCCGTCACGATAAGCAGTGGTGGAAAGGAGATCCATGTAAGCTTCAGGCGATGATGCTCCAGCGGAGTTGAAGTGGTATTCCGCGTAACCATAGAGCTTTTCCGACAGGCTCCCGTCAACTCCTGTTGAGATCCGTATATAGCTCGAATCGTTAATCCCTGGATTTGCAGACACATTTGAATCCCTGAAAAAATCAGGTTTTACATAAGCACCTTCCAGCCAGACACCGGCACCTCCGATAGCGCACGCGAGGTCCAGGCCCACCATGGCATGTTCCTTGAATCCCATGAAGAGCAGCGCTATATCCGTCTTCCACCGGTATCCCTTGCCTCTTATAAAAAAGGCGTGTTCCCGGGAGGAGAAGTCCTTCCCGAAAACGTACCCCGCATCCAGCTCATTCATCAAGCCCAGTGGAATCCTGATCCGGACGGCATCCACTCCGTATCTTTCCTCCTGATCCAGTTCCGTAAAGGAAAAGGGGGCCAGTATGTCTGTGGGATTGATCATGTGCCCGCTTCCCCAGGCAATGGCCTGTCGTCCCAGATAGATATCACAGACACTATATTGTATGGTAAAAAAGAACCGGTCCAGATTATGATATATCCCGAAGCTCGTGTCAGGGTCGTCACCCTTTGGTGTTATCAGTGTATCGAAATCCTCAATCCGGTATGAAGATGTATCCATGGTAAAGATATACAAGGACTCTTTGAAGAGGGAAGGGTCCTGAATGCGGGGGGAAATATCATATGCGGCATTGAATGAGAGGGGACCGGCAGGCCGCAAGGAGAACTTTAATCTCAGCCGGTTATTTACTGCCCCTATGGGTGATCCGTTACCTTCCTCCATGCTTTCAGGTTCGTCAAATATCATTGAGAAATTTTTTATATATCCGGAGATCATAACTGTTTCTGCAAAAAGAGAAGAGCAGGGGAGGGGGGACAAAGGTAGAGACATCCAATGGAAAGCCCGGAACAGGTATAAGGGCTCTAGCGGAAAGATTATCAGAAGCATAAGGATGGTTAATAGCAAATACCGGTGCCGCGACATTCGCCTAGCACTCATCGCTTGCTATCTCTCCATCCTTCAGCACAATTAGGCGTCTGGCCCGCTTCATGATCATTTGATCATGGGTGGAAAATATAAAGGTCATCCCGGTCTTTTCATTCAGATCCTTCATCATGTCCAGGAGCTGGGAACCGGTACCGGAGTCCAGGTTGGCAGTCGGCTCGTCCGCGAGAATGATCTCAGGCATTGACACCATGGCCCTGGCGACTGCCACTCGCTGCTGCTGACCACCCGAAAGCCTGGTTGGGAGCCGGTCGGCGTATCCTTCCATGTCTACCTCCTTCATGATCTTTAATACCCTTTCTTCCCTTTCCTTTTTGGGCACACCCTGAAGGAGCATTATATATTCGATGTTTTCCTTCGCTGTAAGGACTGGAATCAGATTGTATGCCTGAAAGATAAAACCGATATGATCCCTGCGAAAATCGGAAAGCTCTCTTCCGCTCATTTCGTATAGGGGACGACCTTTCAGCCATACCTTTCCTGCAGAAGGTTTGTCCAGTCCGGAGATAATGTTCAGGAATGTGGTCTTACCGGAACCCGAAGGTCCCACGATAGCTGTAAATTCCCCTTTAGCGATTGTAAGGTCTATCCCCCGGACAGCATGCACCTCCACACCATTGTCCCTGTAAACCTTTTTAATCCCCTGGGTTTGAATAATTGTGCCGTTTTCCTGATTCATTCTTTAAACCTCCTACAGGCTTTTTCTCATTGCATTCGCGGGTTTCAGCCGGGCTGCATAGGTAGCCGGATAGATACCTACGATTATAGTAAAGAGAAGGACCCATATAGGATATATGATGAATTGTCGAATATGGAGTATCGGGTATATCAGGTCCTGAACCGTCATGCCCCCCATCTCGATTCCCCTGTAATCGATCCCTATACGGGTAAAGGCAAATGTAACCGCAAATCCCAATACCATGCCAAGACCGATGCTCAGTATGGCCAAAGATCCTGCCTCTGACAGGATCAGCTTCCAGATACCGAATGGACGTGTACCTATCGCGCGCAGTACCCCAAACTCGAACATCCGCTCATAAAGAGCCATAAATAAGGTGTTCACTATACCCAGTGCGATGATGGCAAAGAGAATAATGCTAACGATCAAAATAGTGTACTGAGACCACTCGAACATGGCCTTCAGTTGCGGGAAGAGCCCCGGCCATCCAAGTGCCTCGTTCCCTCCTCTGGAATACTCTGCCCAGAAAGGATTTCGTTCATCCCTGGCGAATGACCGGTTCATGAAATCGATTGCAATCTCATGCACTCTTTTATCAATATTCAGCATTTTCTGGGCCTTTTCCAGCCGGACAAAGGCTATCCCCTTATCCATCTCGTCTGTATTGAACCGGTAGATTCCGGAGATGCGGAACATATCCTGCGAGAGGTCACCGGTTTCAGCCTGAGCTGCGGTGATTACCACCCTGTCACCCAGATCCACATCTAAAAGCTCAGCAAGCTTGCTTCCTATTAGCAGGTTTTGGGGATCATCACCGGCAAAAAAGCTACCCTTTACTATGGCATCGTCGATCCTGGAAACCTCTCGTTCGGTCTCAGGCTTCACTCCCACGAGCAACACGGAGCTTAAATTGGCCGGTGAGCTTATCATGGCATAACTCATGGCCCGCAACGTAAACCTTGCAACCGCCGGCTCCTTTTCCAAACCGGCGATGACACGTTCCTGATGTTTAATAGAACGCTCCACCTCATTGGTTTCACGGAATCCCTCTGCATGGATCTGTGCCTCACCGGTAAAGGTGGAGGTAATAGTGCGGATCATGTTTTCCTCCATACCATCCCAGAGGGCATCCACGAAGATCATAGCAGCCAGTCCGATGCCTATTGCAGTGCCAGCAATAAATGTCCGGCGTTTGTTCCGGAAAATGTTTCTCCAGGCCAGTTTCAATGTCATCAGCATAATTCTCTCTCCCCTTATACGTTCCGCATGGTTTTGGCCGGATCTGTCCTGGCCGCCTTCAGGGCCGGTAAAAAACTTACCAGACAGGCTGTCCCCAACACTGCTATCGCCGGGATCAAAAAGCTCTGAACATTTATCTCTGCGTACATGGTCTTAAAGGTCATTCCGCCATAGGAGAAAGGCTCCGACAGGCTGATCCCGTGCCAGGAAAGCCAGTTGTTGGCAAGACAAGCAAGGCCGGAGCCGATTATAATACTTAATACTGCCAGCATATTAACCTCATATAGCACGAGCAATAGAATCTGTTTTGGCCGTGTGCCTATGGCCTTCAATAGACCGTATTCCCTTTGTCGCTCCAATACGGCCATAAGTACAGTGTTTAGTACTCCGATAGCTACGATAAGGATGATAGTGAAGATCATTATCCAGTTCCCCCTCTTGTCAGCCTTCATGGCATTGTAGAAGGATTTGGCAAATTCCTGCCATGGGGCCACAGCCAGATCAGGGTTTTGGATGGAATTTGTTATATCCCTGCTCAAGGCGCGAACCTTATCGAGGTCCTCGGCAATGATTACTATCTCGTGTACACGATCTTCCATAACAAGCAATTCCTGAGCATCTGAAAGGTGAAGATAAAAGGCCATACTGTCCTGTGTGTCGTCACCACTTTGTATGATGCCATTTAACCGGTAAAGATCATTGGCCAGTGATCCGTCTGCCGCCTGGGAAACAATTACAACCTCATCACCAGTTTTTGCATTTAATATCCTTGCGAGCCCTTTACCCATAAGCACTTCCCTGGCAGGGTTCAGTGAAAAGGATTCCCCCTCAACCACCTTCCGGTTAAAATGTGTGGACTTGTTTTCTCTCTTCGGATCAATACCTATGATCCTCACCGCAGCACTTTTTTCCCCAACGGATGCAAGTCCTACGGAATAAAGGCGGGGGCTCCATGCCTCCACCCCTTCAACCTGCTCAATCCGTTTTCCGAGTTGTTCAACATGATCAATGTTCTTATATAGCGAAGGTTTATCCAGGTATCCTTTTGCGTGGATCTGTATATGCCCCAAACGGTTGCGTGTAAACATGTTGATTATGTGATTGTAGGCGCCATCCGCCCAGCCGATTGCCACGGAAGCAAGAACAAATCCACCCAGCATGGTGAGGGCTGTAAGGATGGAGCGCCGCTTCTGGCGGAAGATATTTCGGAATGCGATCTTATAAATAACCATGATTAATTGACTCCGTGTTTATATCCTTTCCCTCAGGTTCCGGAGTGAAAATACATCATCCCCGATTTTTTGGTCAAATTCAATATCCAGATACCGGATCACTGTCTTGTTGCCCTCTTTATTCTGCGGGACCATCTCCAGAACACTGGGGATCCTTCGTTCCCCAAAGGTCTTGATATCATGAAAATATAATATACGCATAACCTTTCCCTTCTCATCATAATATTTCTGCCAGACCGGGATGTTATCGGATGCGCGGACCGCTATATTCACCTTGTCCCACACTATTGGACGTCCCTCTTTGGGCCTGCATTCAACATAGATGAGTTCCTCCTTGGAATCTTCAGTATCGGCAGTATGCCCGATATCCCCGGATGTTAACAGACTGAAACGATAATCCTCGAGGAAGGTGTATTCCCTCACCAGGTCATCATTGGTAAAGTCCGATCCCATCCAGGAGCTCATCATCATCGATGGGGGAACCTTGACTACCTTGTTGACCTTAGGCAGGTAGTTCCACATCTCGTTACCAAGGCGCAGTGTCCCTACTCCCCGCTCTTTCCTGGGGGAAAGGATGCGTATGAAGGTCTTGTCCATCCCTTTGGACCAGACCTTCATTTTCAGGGAACGCTGCCAGTGGGGAGTGACTATTTCCATTTCCACTTCAGCGAAGCTGGAGTTGCTCCTGTAAAGTTCGTCGATTTGTTTTACTATCTTCATTACGTCCGGATCAGTGACAGCCTGGCCTGCCTCGATCAAAAAGATTGACATCAGAAAAGGGATTGCAAATAGATAAATATAACGCCGCATGTTAATATTCCTTTCGTTGTGGAACTTTATTGATATTGACTCAATCATAAAGAGACTAAAACATATTGAAATCACTGTGCATATTAAACACTTAAAATATTACAAATCTATTAACTAATATCATAAATTTTTATTATGTCAAATTATAATAAAGTATACACATAGTATAGCAAGACAATCATTAAAAAATTAAAAATTTGCACTGTTTTAATTGGTCAAATATGAGAAAGGCATCAAAAATGCTACTAGTCAATTTTATATTTTGTAGAGGTCGATGGACTTGTAAAAAATATAAAAAATAAATGCAGGTTTGGAATGGTGTAAGATATCCCATGTTTAATATTTGTAAAATAAAATCTTATTGTTTTATAAATCTGGACAGGATTCAATATCATCTTAGAAAAAGAATTTTTTGCTCTAATGTTTCCATATTTTTAATAGCTTTCACTTTTTCGTCCTTTATGCAAGTGACAGATATTTATGGACAGGTAAATTTAACATTTCAGCCAAAAGTTTCTTATAATGCTGCTGCTTTAATTTCATATGGGCCTTCATTTATCAATTTTTTTCCCATTGGAAATACAGCACAAATATCTTATTATCCCAACCCTTCAAATTATCTATCTCAAAATGTTTTTTTCAATAGTCGTTCTATGACCGGAAGTCTCAACAATCAGTATTATACCCCCGGAGGAGGCTTCATGATATCCTCTCCAAATCTAAGATCGATACGATTTGATATGCAGAATGGATTCTCTTCTCCAGAGGTATATTTTTCAGCCCCGGGTAATATCAATAATGCACTGAGCCCTTTGTTGATTAATAGAGATTTCAGGACATTTCCTTATTATTCTCCTAAGTTAAATATGTTTCCTTCTGGTAATACGGGAAATTTTCAATTTAACCCCTCTTTTAATCCATTTAATCAATTTATCAACGGGGCCGGGGCCCTTAATTTTTATGGATCTATTAATAATAATCCAGCAAATTGGATCATTCCTGAGATCTTAACCCCGCCAGCTTCTGTGCCTGTTTATTATACATACAAGGTTCTCAATGTATATCCACATGATCGCACTGCTTTTACACAGGGGCTTGTTTATGAAGATGGTTTTTTATATGAAGGGACAGGGATCTCCGGTCGTTCTACTTTGCGCAGGGTGGATTTGAAAACCGGTAATGTCCTGCAAAGCATAGATCTCCCGTCTCAATATTTCGGTGAGGGTATAACAATTTTAGGAGACAGGATAATACAATTGACATGGCTCCACAATGTTGGATTTGTTTACGATAAATCAAGTTTTGAATTACTCCGGGAATTTTATTATCCCACTGAGGGCTGGGGAATTACATATGATGGTAAAAGCCTTATTATGAGTGATGGGTCCTCTAAATTGTATTTTCTGAATCCGGTAACGTTTGATGAAACTAAAACTATTCAAGTCTATGATAAATATGGCCCAGTGTCTTCCTTGAATGAGCTGGAATATATTAAAGGCGAAATTTATGCAAATGTTTTTAAGACTGACCGTATAGCAAGGATTTCACCTGCAACGGGTAAAGTGCTTGGATGGATAGATTTAAAAGGATTGCTTGGTCATGAGGAAGTTGCTTCTTCGGTTGATGTTCTAAATGGCATAGCTTATGATTCCGGGTCGGACCGATTGTTTGTAACCGGAAAACTCTGGCCGAAACTTTTTGAGATTGAGTTAATCAATCTATGATTAAATCAAACACGCTGTATCCTCAAGGTTTTTATATATGCTTACCAGGAAGGACGGTCTTTTTAAAAGACCGGAAGATGATAATGAAACAAACACAAAAAGACTCAGAAAGTATAATGCTGTCCGAGTCTTTTTGTGTTTGAACTGATTTATCACCACCATCCCGGCCCGTAAAGACCGCCATAGATACCCCGTCCAGGATACGCACTGGCGTAAAGGCCTCCATAGAGTCCATAACCTCCGTAAAGGCCTCCATACAGACCCCATGCACCACCATATAGCCCCGACCAGGGATATGCGCCTCCATACAGACCCCATGAACCTCCATAGAGCCCATAAGGTCCATATTGTCCGGAAAATCCATAGGTGTTTTGAATTCCTAAAGGGTAATTATAAAGGGTCCAGTATGGACGGGTATATGCCGGTATATTGCTAAGATAGGCATTTGCCTGAATAACAAAGCAAAGGCTGAAGACGAAGAAAAGAACAAAGATGAAATACAGAGAAATTCCGTTTCTCCTCATTAGGTTAACCTCCTTTAGCTCCTTTTATAATGATATGTTAAGATAAATATTAAAAAAATGAGATAAAAAAGTTCTCCTAATATTTATCTTATTCATCACCCCCTTTCAAATCCCCCTATTTCGTTCATTTGATTTATTATTTGAGTTTATTTTTTATAGAGAAAAAGCAAAAACCCATATTTATATTATAGCATAAATTTTTAAGTGGATTCATAAAAACATAATAAATCATTGAAATTAAGAACCTAATCAAACAATTTTATTATATTTTACATCATAATAAAAATTTAAATTAATGGTTGGCTCATTGTTTGCTTAAACAATCGTGGTATATATTTTTATAAAGGTAATGCAGTATTCGATTATCTTCTATTATTCAATATGTTATAATTCAGTATTATATATGAAATGTGTAAAATCAATTGTTGATGAAAATACCTGTTTCAGCCAGTACCCAAAAAAAGGGAGAGTCTGAAAACAGGTATATCGATTAATCATTTGAATATTAAAAATTAAAAAATGGAAAAATGCTTGATAAAGGGCAGCACCTATGGCAAACTGTACGGCGTCTCCTCACAAAAGAAAATCTATCATGATATTCAAGTTGTTAAATAAGGCATTGTTATGTTAATAGATGATAAGGCATTACATGCATTTCATCCTTTGATAGTTAAATGGTTCACTAAAAGATACGGTTCACCAACAGATATTCAGGCAATGGCATGGGAGAAAATCCGCAGAGGAGAGCATATCCTTTTGAGTGCCCCTACCGGAAGCGGAAAGACCCTGGCTGCCTTTCTTTGGGCTATTAATCAGCTTGTCACGGGTGCCTGGCCTCTTCATCAGACAAGTGTACTCTATATTTCTCCGTTAAAGGCATTGAATAATGATATCAGTGAGAACCTCCTGCTTCCCTTAAAAGAGCTTCAAGCATATTTTGATTTTCACGGTAAAAATTTCCCCTCTATTAATGTAAAAACACGCAGCGGGGATACTCCTCAGGCTGAAAGGCAAAGGATGATTCGCAGGGCCCCTGAAATCCTCATTACCACCCCTGAGAGCCTTAATCTGATAATTAGTTCAAAGAGGTCACGGCTAATATTAACATCTATAACAACTATTATATTGGACGAGATCCATGCCATAGCAGATAATAAAAGGGGAACGCATCTTATAAGCGCGGTAGACAGGATTGTTCCATTATCAGGTGAATTTCAGCGCATAGGTCTGTCCGCCACTATCAGACCATTACAGAGGGTAGCCGATTTTATTGCAGGATTTATTATAAAAGAGGAGAACGGAGAAACGGTCCATAATAAAAGGGAAGTAAAGATCATTCACTCTAACGTTCAAAAACGGTTTGATGTTGAAGTCTTATTTCCTCATGATATAGTGGAGTATGATAAAGAAAATAACTGGTGGCCCGCGCTGATATCCGAGTTTATCAGCATAATCAAAAAAAATCGTTCAACCCTTTTTTTTGCCAATAATAGAAAGCTCACGGAAAAGATCAGCAGGTTGATCAATGATGCTTATGGTGAGCTTATAGCCTATTCCCACCATGGCTCACTTTCAAAAGAGATAAGGCACCATGTGGAACAGAAACTCAAAAAGGGGGAATTAAAGGCAATCGTAGCTACAAGCTCACTCGAGCTTGGGATTGATATTGGCACCCTGGATGAAGTAATACTCATTCAGGCCCCTTTTTCCATAGCAGCCGGGGTTCAGAGGGTGGGTCGCTCCGGGCATTCAGTTGGGGATACCAGCAGGGCAAGGATTTATCCCCTTTTTGGGAGGGATCTCATCAACTGTTCGGTTATGGCTAAAGGGATTATGGAAAAGGATATTGAAGAGATACATATTCCGGAATGCCCCCTCGATGTGCTTGCCCAGGTCATTCTCTCCATGGTTGGTGTGGAGCAATGGGACAGGGATCGGCTGTTTTGTTTTTTAAGATCCAGCTATTCCTTTAATAAATTAACCAGACGCCAATATGACATGGTTTTGGAGATGCTTGCCGGCCGTTACTCTGATTCCAGGATCCGTGAGCTCAGGCCGAGGATTTCCATAGATAATCTTGATAATACCGTTAAAGGAAAAGCAGGTGTGTTGCAGATATTGTACCTTTCGGGAGGGACAATCCCGGACCGCGGATATTATAACCTGCGCCTTTCTGACACAAGGGCAAAGCTAGGTGAGCTGGATGAGGAGTTTGTCTGGGAAAGGCATATTGGGGATACCTTTACTTTAGGGACACAATCCTGGAAGATTACAAGGATTGACCATCAGGATGTACATGTAGTTCCTCATAAAAGGACCGGCAGCATGGCACCCTTCTGGAGAGCGGAAACCTTCAGCCGCAGTTTTTATCTTTCAGAAAAGATCGCCCTTTTTTTAAAGGAATGGAACAAAAGGATAGAAGATAAAAATGCCGTTCTATCTTTAAAAACGGAATACTATTTGAATGATGAAGCTGCCGCCGCAATCATAGAATTCTTAAAAAGACAGAAAAACTCTACAGGATCGGATTTGCCTCACCGTAATTTACTTGTCATCGAACATTTTGCCGATCCCCTTATCAGGGATAATAGCAAACAAATTATTCTGCATACCCTATGGGGCGGCCAGGTAAACCTGCCTTTTTTCGTTGCTCTTTTACAAGCATTTGAAGAAAGGTATCATTTCCATCTTCATGGATTTCAGGATAATGATTGTGTCCTGCTCAATCTGCCTGATAATTTTGCTGTTCAGGAGATCTTCGATTTAGTGAACCCTGAAAATATTTATATTTTATTGAGAAGGAGACTGGAAAAAACAGGTTTCTTTGGCGCCAGGTTCAGGGAAAACGCCGCCCGGGCCCTTTTACTCCCCAGGCAGGGATTTCACAAGAGGATGCCCAGATGGCTAAACAGACTAAGGTCCAAAAAACTGTTCGATGCAGTTATAAAATATGAGGATTTTCCCATTCTGGCTGAAACCTGGAGGGAATGCCTTCAGGATGAATTTGATCTGCCGAATCTTGTCAAGCTTCTGGATGAAATCCGGGATGGCAGGATTGAGATAAAAGAGGTTGTAACCAGAATCCCTTCCCCCTTTACAGCCAATATTATATGGCAGCAGACCAATAAATTTATTTATGAAGACGATACGCCATCAGAGGCCGCTGCCTCTCATCTCAAAAGAGATATTATTGAAGAGATCGTTTTTACTCCTGAATTGAGGCCTCATATTACCCCGGCCGTTCTTCAGGAATTTACTCATAAAATCCAGAGGACCTTTCCGGGTTATGCCCCTGCCACCCCAGCTGAGCTGCTGGACTGTCTTAAAGAAAGGATTGTGATACCGGAAACGGAATGGCAGAATCTGCTTAAGGCTTCCGGGATCGATAGCACCATTTTGCAAAAAATGATTATTCAGAGACGTCTTCCCGGTGCATCGATATCCGTAATGGTGGCAAATGAAAACAATCCCGGATTGGAAAAGGCCCTTGCGGGAGATGAAGAAACACTATCAGGACTATTTGCAGAGTGGATTCAGTTTTACGGCCCCATCACCAGAAACCTGATCAGGGATGTCTGGGGATTAACTGATGAGAGGATCAATAATCTTCTAGAAGGGCTTGTCGATCAAAAAGCTGTCATCACCGGCAATATATCGGAAAAAGGGGAGGGGAGGGAATGGTGCGACGCGCAAAATCTGGAGATCCTCCTCCGGATGGCAAGGAAAAAGGGAAGGGCAGAATTTGAGCCCCTGGATATCTCCCTTTTGCCGCTTTTCATTGCCCATTACCAGGGATTGACGGATCCCGGGAATTCCATGGAAGACCTGAAGGGGATCCTGGAAAGCCTCTGGGGGTATCCTGCCCAGGCCATCCTGTGGGAGACTGAAATACTTCCTGCCAGGATGGAGCCTTATTATCCGTCATGGTTGGATACTCTATTCCTCGAGAGTGAAATGATGTGGTTCGGATGCGGCAAAGAAAGGGTCGGATTTTGTTTTGAAGGTGACCTCGAGCTTTTTAAATCCCCTAACTCCATGAAAAAGCTACAAAAAGAACCTGATTTTTTCCCTGATATGGATGGGAGGTACAGTTTCTGGGATTTAGCCGGGATAAGCGGGATGCATTCAGAGACCCTCACCAAAAAGCTTTGGGATATGACCTGGAAAGGACTTATCTCAAATGACAGAATACAGGTTTTGCGAAAGGGAATAGAAAACAGATTTCAACCGTTCTCTCTCCCTGCACCTTCTTCGGGAAGGAGGTTCAGGGGGACTCGTTACCATTTTAACCGCTGGCAATCCTCAAGACCCGCTTCCGGAAACTGGTATATGATGAAACCTCCTGAAGAACCGGAAGATATGGTGGAAAAGGAAGAGATCATAAGAGACAGGATCCGCATCCTTTTTCAAAGATACGGCGTCCTCTTTAGAGAAATACTCGATCATGAGCTGAAAGATCTGCAATGGTCGTCTGTTTTTAGAAGCCTCAGGATAATGGAACTCTCAGGAGAGATTATGGCAGGCCATTTTTTCAAGGGTATATCAGGTATGCAGTTTGTCTCAAAGAATGCTTATGGAAAAATAAGGAAAAAGCTCCCTCAGGATGCCATATACTGGATGAATGCGGCTGATCCTGCATCACTTTGCGGTATAAAAATCGATTCTCTAAAGACACGTCTTCCCTCCCGTATTCCCTCGAATCATCTTGTTTTCCATGGAAAAAGACTGGTTTTGATTTCAATGCAAAAAGGGAAAAAACTGGTGTTTTTTGTACCTCCGGATGATCCGGAATTACCGAAATACCTAAAGGTCTTCAAGGTCCAGTTAATAAGAAGATTCAATCCCTTAAAGAAAATAAAAGTGGAAACGGTTAATGAAGAACCCTCGGTTGAAAGCCCTTATAAGGATGCCCTTATGGCATTTGGTTTTACAAAAGATTATCTTAGCCTGGTTTTAAGATAATCTTTTTCTCTTTCCAGGATATATACGTCGATCATTGAGAAAAGAAGATTCTCCTCCCACTGGATATGTCATTGGTTTTTGCCATATCAAATAAGATGTTTTAAGAGGTATGTATCATAGTTTATAAGTCTATATACTTAATATTTATGACAATATTATTTGATCTTAATGGTAATATTATTCGACCTTGTTTTGTCATTTACATATTAAAATATAAAAAATCAAACAGTTTATAGATAATCATGTTGTTTTAAGAAACATAAAAAAATGGAATATTTTATGCTAATTTAATTTTCAAAATGGCTTATAAAAGGAGTAAAACTTTATGAAAGCCCCTTTTTGGGAAATTATTAAAAGAAATTTGTGGATTAAGACAGGAATAAAGATCCTGATGTTCCTTTTGGTAGCGCTTATGTATCTGGATGGTCTGCATTATCCGCAATGCATGTGTATCTTCCCTGATGAGATACTGGACCTTTCGTTTTCATTTTTACCTTACCAGGTAGAAATCGAAAAAGGCATCTTGTGTGAAGAATCAAATGAGCAAACATTTAATCTTGTTAGGGAAATCCAAATATTTTCTGTGCAACAAACTCTTAAAATAAAAAATAATTCATTAAATACATCTTTGATATCGAATGAATTTTTAGTATCTCAAGGTTTTAAGAAAAGATTATCCTCTCTCCAGCAGTATAATTGCTGAAGTTTAATTTCACTGTTTCATGCCTTTTTCAGGCGCTTTTAATCCTTTTTATTCCATTTAGTTAAAAATATCTATTTTTGGGGTAAAAAAGAATCTGATAGGGTTATCATGAATAATATAGACTGTACACAGTATTTAAACGGATTAGCTAAAAATACGGAAAGATTGGAGGTTAAAAAGATTTTTAAAAATTAAATAAGAAGTCTAGGTTTATGGAGGTTTGAGATGTGTAGGTTCATGGATGATTTTAGTACAAAAATAAACTGTCCCAGGTGTGTAATCCTGTTATTTTTGCTGATATTATCCTTCATCTTTGTTTCAACGGGTAATGCTTATTATGGTCTTTCAGGTCTTGGGAGCTATAGCGGTCTGTATAGAGGGCTTGGATTATATGGCTTTGGCGGAGGCCTCTATGGCCTTGGACTTTACGGCCTTAGCGGCCTTGGGGGATTAAGCGGATTATACGGACTGAGTGGTCTCTATGGTTTGAACAGACTGTATGGGATTGGCGGTATTTACGGTTTAAACGGCCTTTATGGCTTAAATAGCCTTTATAGTCTTTGTGGTCTATATGGCCTGGGTGGTCTTTATGGCTTTGGTAATCTGGGTTTCTATGGCGGTTCATTAGGTCTTGGCGGTCTTACCGGCCTGGGCGGTCTCGGAGGTCTTTTAGGAGGTTTGTACGGTCTCGGAGGTATAGGCTCTCTCTTGTCAAGTCTTATCTCACAACCACAGACAACTGTAGCATCTGCCATAACTACACCTACTACAGTAGCAGGTACAACAATATTGGTGATACCGCCGACAGCGACTGCCACCGTATCCGCCCTTTTGCCCCTGTTGCCTTTGCCTGTTGTTCCCCTGCCTGTGGCAGCTTTGCCTCTGGCACCTTTATTTATAGCTGAACAAGCAGGCACTTGGATGGGTATATGGACCAATGGTCTGCTCTCAGGACAGATGACACTAAATCTGGTTGATGCACTTGGTTTTATTACAGGTACAGCCCAGCTTCTTAGTAATCCAACATTGGGTTCACTGGTGGATGTAACAGGAACTGTTATCAATGCCCAGATTACCGTAAGTGGAACCGGAGTCGGCCTTGGAGGCATGAGCTTCGGGCTTGACCTTGTAGGGATCCTTACAGCTACAGATACAATGACCGGTAATTATAGCATCATCAATCTGAGTGGTGGAACTGTTGTTGATCAGGGACGTTTCAACCTTGTCCTTATCGCACCGGTTATCTAAAGTGAGTGAAGAAATATCCTGAAAGGGATTTGATCAGGATTATTATGATCTTAAGGATTAGTTAAAACGGGGTTGACCTCCCCCTTTATTCTATAAGAATAAGGTCAGCCTCGTTTTATTTAAAGAAATGCAAATTGCAAATTGTAAAATGCAAAATGAGGGAAAAAGGTCGTTTGGAAATGCAAATGGCAAATAGAAAATACAAAAAAAGAAATGAGTAATATAAAAGCAAAATTTGTAACAACTACCAATAATGATTTGAGTAAGTTTTTAAAATTTGAATTTTACATTTTGCATTTTGAAATTTGCATTATTTGACAAAAAGGAGGTGTATGTTTATGAACCTAAAAATACGAATGACATCCTTTAAACATATCCTGATAATCATTGGCATAATGATTTTTATGCTAGGGAGTGTGTCTGTTAATGAAATATATGGTTACTATAGTCTACCGGAAATATTTGCATTTTCGAGGATAGGATTTCCGTTAATGAGCTATGGATTGTCAGGAATCCCTTTATATAATTATTTCTCAACCCCATATTTTATCGGAGGAAACCATAACCTCACTTTTGGATTAAGTAATGTATCTCTGCAGGGTCTTTTAAACCAACCATACTGCATGGGAAGCTTCTACGGACCAAACGGCGTGCCTGGTCTTTATGGTTTGTCAAGCCTGTATGGCCTCAATACACTTAATTCGCTAAGCCTTGGTTTGCATAACTCAGGATTTGCCGGAAATTTAATTACTATGAATCTGAATAGTCAACTTTTTGCAGCGGAGCAGGCAGGGACATGGACCGGCACATGGAACCTTGGTTTTCTATTTGGAACAATGATAATGAATCTCCAGGAAGCCATAACAGGCTCCCTAAGTGGAACTGCTCAGTTAATTGGTAATCTAACCTTTGGCGGGATCTTCAATGTCTATGGTTCATCAGATCCAACTTTTTTATACCTGACTGGTCAAGACCCAACCCTTACCTACGCTGTGACCATACAGGGCATCCTCACAACTCCAGGTACTATGGAAGGATTCTATAGTATTTATAAAATCGGAGCAACAGTACCAAAAGAGACAGGTACGTTTAGTCTAGAACTTCTCATTTGAATTTAAAATGGAAGATCCGCCAAGATAAAGGGCCTTCCGGAGGACATCGGCCTTCGGAAAGGCCCTTGTTTATTAATAAACAGAGTTGCATTTTAACAATTCCATCTAGATTACGGACGAAAAATAATTATTACCATTTTGAGATCAGTGAAATAAGAAATCGTGCATAATTTGGTATTTTTTCTTGATCAAAACTTGTTTTTTTGCTTGACATTTGGCCAGCTATATCTAATTGCAGCCACTCTAATCCGAAACCCAGGCCGGCTGTAAATATAGCACCTTCTTCACTATCCCTTATATTACGCATTACTCCCGCTCTAAGGAATAACCATTTATTGGGATTGAAGTTTAATCCGCCCCCGATAAACTGGGATTCGTATCCGGGGATAAAGGTATTGTTTTTGGTCAGATCTGCATCAATAGCTAGCATAATTCGATCGTACCAGAAATTGTAGCTTATTCCTGTCCTTACCTGTGGTTTTAGTTCGAGTGTATTACCTGTCTTTGTCTTAAATTGCGGTGTATTTAAGTTTTTAATTACCAGCCCAAGCGCTAATTTTTCTATTTTGGGCGGCTTATATAAAGCACC
Organism: bacterium; assembly: GCA_049472335.1. Classification (GTDB taxonomy): domain Bacteria; phylum SZUA-182; class SZUA-182; order DTGQ01; family JAFGSM01; genus JBLIRM01. The sequence goes on from JBLIRO010000004.1 coordinate 43,267, forward strand.
TAAGTCAATCCCCCAACTGATGCTCGATTTTCCACAATCACTGAGTTCACTATCTATCTCCCCTGATTTTGTATCTATATTGATCTTCTCATCAAAGGCATAACCAGGCATAATTTTAACAGATGCACCAAGATTTAACACTCCTGGTGCCGATTTAAATTTTCTGGCATGGGAAAAGAAGATTTCGGTATATGCCAGGCCTGTGAGTTTCATATAGGTAAGATCATTATCCAGGGCATATTCCATTGAGCGTAGGGCATATGCATTTGCATCACTCAAAGTATACATATCGGTTGTTTCGTTATATTCGAAATATTGACCGAATAACGGGTCCTGAATGATTAAATCCAATCTTTGATCGTCAATGACTGCATATGCGGAAGCCTCTGAAATACCATTAATCCCGAACCCGAAATTGTACATTTGTATGCCTAATGTTGCCGAAGGCATTAATTGAAGGCCGTTTTTTGCGGATACAGATCTGAGAATGTTTTTGATTTCTGAGATATTGTTGCGATCTTCAATAGTATTCGAGCCGGGGAAAGTGAAGACATTGTTTTTTATATTTTGAATGGTTTCATCTATTCCTATTTCTGATAACCGGTCGATATGCCGGGTAATATTTATTTCTCTAATACCTCCGCCGACGGGGAAATCAATATGCGTATCATATAAGTTTTCCAATAAAAGAGCTGAGTTATAATAACTTGCTGTCCCCCCCCGGGCCGCAGCTACCCCGGCCCCGCCCATTGATAAAGGTTCAAAACCGATTGGCTGAAACTCAACGGCATAAACTGATGTTGACAGGAAAATAAAAGTTAAGAGACATAAAGAGGTCTTAAAAAATTGTTTAGCCATTATTATACCCCCCTCTAAATTAATAATCGGTTAAGAAATAAAAAATACACAATCGTAAGATCTTTCTTGTCATAAAGACCCGATCTCCGCTTAATCTCTTTCAAACAACTAAAAGTCCATATATTTTTTTGGTTTTTGCCGATTATAATTTATATAATATATTAAAAACATAGTTCATAAAAAGGAACTTATAAAGGGGCAAGAAATGTCAAAGTCAGTGCCCGTATTCATAAAACAGGAGGAGGGGAAAATCAATGGAACTTGAAAAGGTTGAATCAAAAGAAATAACTCACGACCAGGAAAATAATGAAGAAGAATCATTAAGAATTCCATTGGTAAGAGATCTCATGTCTACGGATCTTTTTACTCTAAGTACGGATGATAATTTAAAAACCCTTGAAGACATGATGAAATGGAGAGCGATAAGACATATACCCGTTGTGGATGAAGAAAAACGTGTGGTTGGACTTGTCACACACAGGGATCTGTTGAAATACTCTATTTCAGGATTTGCTAGTGTGGCTGAAGATGAAAAAGACGCCCTTAACAGAAGTATCCCTGTGTCTTCAATCATGAAAACGAATATACAGACTGTTCCTCCTGAGTTAACCCTGCAAGATGCAGCGAAACTGATGCTTAAATACAAATTTGGATGCCTCCCGATTGTTGAAAATGAAAAGCTTGTTGGTATCATTACAGAGGCCGATTTCTTAAAATTTTTTGTTGAAAGAGATGTGTTTTCGGAATAATCCAGGGGACAATAATAGGCTTAAATAAAATTATTTTACTTGAAATCTTCGAAATACTCGATATCAGCATTATCGCGGAGTTTGAACAAATACTCGCGAATATATAAATCTCTTTTTTGCCTTTTTAGGAAAGAGACAATCTTATTCTGAACTTGTTCAAAAGGAACTGCTTGTGCGGGCTTATAATCAGTTAGCTTTATAAGATGATATCCATATATAGTTTCAACTATTTCACTTATTTCACCAACCTTTAAATTAAAGGCCGTATCTTCGAATGGTCTGACCATTTTACCCCTTTTGAAAAATCCCAGGTCGCCTCCCCTTGATTTACTCTCACAATCTGAGTGCTTGCGAGCCAGTTCCGAAAAATCCGCTCCCTTTTCGATCTCTTTCTTCAATCGGGAGAGCTTGTTTCGTTCTTCCTTTCTCTTATCCAAACTCTCTTTAGAAGAAACGGTGATTAAGATATGACTTGCTCTTACACGTTCCGGTATCTGAAAATTTTCGGAATTAGTATGGTAAAATTCCTCAACCTCTTCATTGTTCACTTCTGAAACTGATGGTATGTGAAGATCTAAAAGCATCTTAATCTTCAAATCATATTCAATTTCCTGACGAAGTTTTTCTTCTGAAATCCCCAGGTGTGCAAGTTGTTGACGGAATTTTTTATGAGAGGAAAAATGCTTTTTGATCTCTGCTATACGCATATCTATAATTTCTTTCTCAGGACGAATATTCTCACGTTCTGCTTGTTGAAAAAGAATTGTCCTATTGATTACGTTTTCCAATGCCTGTCTCCATAATTTTGAATTAAATTCATTTGTTTTTTCCGGAAAAGCCATGTTTTGAAATTCTTGAAAAAGATTATCCATCTCTCTATCTACTTCTGTACGCGTGACAACTGTGTCATTTATTCTGGCAAGGACAGAATCCTTATCCTGAGAATTAATATAAGGGAAAGTAGAAAAATTATCAGATTCGGATAATTCTTCCAAGGATAAACCGGGAGAGAGAGTATCAGGCTTTTTTTGATTTAAGCTGTTGAAAATTAAATATCCAAATACAAAAATGAGCAGTAAATATTTTATATTCCTTTTCATCTTCATTCTGATATAAAGTTATTCCTTATTAGTTTATAAAATGTTATACAAAATTTCCACTCTCTTTTTTTTCGGCAGCATAAGGGGTATTTTACTAAAGAGACCTTTAATGCGTCTACAGGGTAAATTTCTATATTATCTAAAAGTGATGTCATCTTTAAATTTTTCTGACCGAAGTAAACGCAACCCGATGCCGATAAACAGTTAGGCATGATAAATTTACCCTTTTTAAAGAAAAGGAGATTATAACCATGCATAAGATGGAAGAATATCCCAGAACAATTTATACACATTCAGTAAAGAATGGATCTAAGATGAATAGTGTTAGGTTAAGTCCAAATGTGGATGAATGGGTTGGAATAGATCAATGGATTTCTTCTGCAATTGAGTGGAAAAGGCGAGAAATTATAAAACAACAAATGACTAGTCATATCAACAAGATGAAAACACTCCGATTTAAATATCAGGAATAAACCCTTTTTGAGCTCTAAAGTGAAAAGCTTTCAATACAAATGCTTTTTTTCATTTTATTTAGGATGGACATAGAGTTTGAATGAAAGTTCAAGACCTACATATAGAAACGGGAATATATAATAAAAGGGGTAAAATGAAACCAGAACCCCTGACCCTTCTTTATTCAATTCTCAAGGATGATATAGATAATGTTTCAGATCTTGAGAATTTCCTCCAGAACGTAGTGCAAGTTGCTGCGGGCATTGTCTCTGCTCATAGTTCCAAACTGGTCTTATATAGAGCAAAGGAAATGGAAAAGACCTCATCCCTGATCGATCCGGATAAAATCAGCAGAACGGATAATTCAATTAATATACCTCTTTTCTTAAGAGGACTCGATCATCCTATGGGATACATTGAGGTAAATGGTAAAAGGGATGGAAGTCCTTTTGATTTGAAAGATGAAGTTTTCTTATCCATGATGGGCCGTCAGGCGACACTTAAGATCGAGAACGACCTTTTTTACCGAGGTATCTATGATAATATGATCGAGATGTTAAAGACTATGGTCAATATCATAGAATCAAGAGATCCCTACATAAGATGCCATTCTTCGAGAGTAACTCAATATGCGTTAAAGATTGCCATAGACATTAATCTTTCGATTCAGGAATTGAACATATTAAGAATAGCCAGCTTACTACATGATATAGGAAAAATTGGAATACCGGATTCCATTTTGATTAAAGAAGGAAAATTGACTCGTGAGGAGTGGAGTAAAATAAAAACCCATTGTTTGATAGGGGAAAATATTGTAAAGCCTTTAGCATTCCTCTCTCAGGAGGGGAAAATCATTCGAAGTCATCATGAATGTTATGATGGAAGTGGGTATCCGGATGGATTAAAAGGTGATGAGATCCCTCTAAGTGCCAGGATAATCTCTGTTGCAGATTCCTATGATGCAATGACTTCACATAGGCCTTACAGGAGAGCTAAATCACCCAGGAAAAGTCTGGACGAGATTATTAAACTCAAAGGAATCAAATACGATCCAAGGATTGTCCAATCCTTCAAAAAATGCCTTGAAAGACAAGAATGAAAACCTCTGTATATCTTTATAATTTTTTCCCGATTTTTTGTTAGTAATTTTTTTACTTTCTCTCTTGACATTTTTATCGAAACGTAATATCCTTGAATTATAGGGGGTGTCTAAGGTTAATCTTGGTGTTATGGGTTTCCTGTGTTAAGAGGGAAAAGGGGGGACATCATGGCTAGTACAGGTAAGGTTAAGTGGTTTAATGACAACAAGGGTTATGGATTCATAGAGCAGGAGTCCGGACAGGATGTATTTGTCCACTATTCTGCCATTCAGGCTGAGGGATTCAAGTCTTTAAAAGAAGGCGAATCCGTTCAGTTTGAACTTATTAATGGCCCTAAGGGACCTCAGGCACAAAATGTGATAAAGGTCCAATTATAGCCAAAGACACCTTTCCAAAAATTCTCAATTAAATAATTTTTTTAATAAGGGGGGCTTAATATATATTAGAATTAAGAGCTGCATAAAAGAGTGACTATTATAGATATTTAAGCTAGAGAGGCTGTTGGAAAACCATAGATCACTTTCCTAGTAAGTCAATTAAGTAAAAAATAGTTAAAGAGGCCAAGATTTTAAATTTGTGTTTTTCAACAGCCTCTTTAGCTTTTATTTAAATAAATTCAATTGAAAACGCGATAAGCTGATTAAAAGGGATATTTGAGAAAATAGATTTTTTATTAAATAATCAGCCCTCAATCGGACGGTTATTTTCATCCACACGAACAATTTTGGGCTTATGCCTTGACAATTCTTTTTTGGTTAACTGAGCATAAGTGACTATTATGAGTTCATCTCCTAGATTTATCTTTCGGGCGGCGGCACCCAATATTTTAATTCTGCCAGAACCTTTTTCTTCAGCAATAGCATAAGTTGATAGCCTTTCACCATTTGTTATATCATAAATATAAACCTTTTCTCCAGGCTGGATTCCTACGCATTCCATAAGAAGGGCATCTATCCCAAGGCTTCCCTCATAATCCAATTGGTGATCAGTTACCTTGGCCCTATGTATCTTACTATATAAAAAAGTGCGAAGCATTCTATTATTGTCCTTTCTTAGTATCATTTACAAAAAGAAAATATTCTAACCTTTTAAGATTAAATCAAAAGATCAATCTATTTTCAAGATGGTATTATCGATCAGTCGGGTTTTACCGATTTTTACGGCAAGAGCCATAAGCGCCTTGTTCTCAATTTTCTCTAAAGGAGATAAATCCTCAATATGGCAGACTGCCAGATATTCTAATGTTGTCAGAGGCTCCTCTTTTATAATGGCTTTGGCTTGATCCATAAGGATTTTTGATTCTCTTTCACCTTTATTAAACAGGATTTCCGCCCGTTGTATTGCTTTATAAAGACATAAGGCGGCCTTACGCTCACTGCCGGAAAGATATATGTTGCGAGAGCTCATTGCCAGGCCGTCCTTTTCACGAACAATGGGCAATATTCTGATATTGATTTTAAAATTCAAGTCATCAACCATTTTTTTGATTATTATTGCTTGCTGGGCGTCCTTTTGTCCAAAATAGGCAAAATCAGGTGTAATGATATTGAACAGTTTACACACAACTGTTGTTACCCCCTGGAAATGACCAGGTCTGCTTGCGCCACAAAGCTTTTCACCTAATTCCTCGACCTTTACACAGGTAAGAAATCCTGATGGATACATCTCCTCTGTTGTCGGGCAGAATATCATATCCACACCAGCATCTTTTGCCAGTTCCATATCCCTGTTCAGATCTCTGGGATATCTGTCGAAGTCCTCAGACGGACCGAACTGGGTCGGGTTTACGAAAAGGCTTACAACGACGTAATCAGTTTCTTCCTTGGCTGCCCTCATTAAACTAAGATGTCCTTGATGAAAGTATCCCATAGTCGGAACAAGACTTATGGTCATGCCATCTTTATGTATTTCAGCGACTTTTTTTTGCATTTGCGCTGTTTTATTTATCAGTTCAATCTCTCTTGGTTGAATCATGTTTTTTAATATGTATAATCTTCAGAAGGAAAAGCCCCGGATTGCACTTCTTTTTTAAATGATTCCAAGGATTTAGTTATGGTTTCATAAAGGTTTGCATATTGTTTAACGAATTTGGGCGGTTTTTTACCTGTAAATCCAAGAAGATCATGGATTACAAGCACCTGTCCGTCACAAAAAATCCCGGCGCCTATACCTATTGTGGGTATTGATAAGGAATTTGTAATCCTTAAAGCCAGGTCTTTAGGAATACCTTCCAGCACAATGGCAAAAACCCCTGCCTCTTCCAATTTTTTTGCTCCACCCACAAGAAGTTCCGCTTTGTCCTGATCCCTTCCCTGAACCCTAAATCCTCCCATCTGATGAATAAGCTGCGGTGTCAACCCTATATGTCCCATAACGGCTATTCCTGCTTCCACAATGGACCTGGTAATGTCTATCATATACTGACCACATCCTTCGAGCTTAATAGCCGCTGCGCCACCTTCCTTTATAAACCGTCCGGCATTTTTTATCGCCTCAAAAGATCCCAGATTATAAGACATAAATGGCATATCTCCAATTACCAGCGCCTCGCTTGCACCCCGGCTTACGGCCTTTGTATGGTGAAGCATCTCGTCCATAGTTACGGACAAGGTGTTTGGATATCCAAGCATGACCATTCCGAGAGAGTCTCCCACCAGAAGTATATCTATCCCAGCTTGATCCAGAATCCGGGCAGTTGGGTAATCATAGGCCGTCAACATTGTTATTTTTTCACCTTTTGTCTTTTTCTCTTTTAATAATGGTATTGTCACCTTGGCCATATTTTCTCCTTTCTTTTCTTTGGTTCCTTTATATCATACCTTTTTTACCAGATCTACGGCTGAAGAGTCAATCAGAATTTTGCTAATACTTTCACCCAGGGAAGGGTGAATCAGAGATGGAGCGATTTCTGCCAGAGGGACAAGAACAAATCTGCGTTTTGTTAGATGGGGATGTGGAATTGTCAGGGAGGAATGGACTATGAGTAGATCAGCATATAATAGAATATCAATATCAATTGTCCTTGGTCCCCATTTTACGACTCTTTTTCTTCCCATGTCATCTTCTATTTTTTGTATTGCCTTTAATAAATCCAGGGGGGAAAGGGATGTTTCTATCTGAATTACCTGATTGATAAACCAACCCTGTTTTTTATATCCGACAGGCTCAGTTTCATAGAATGATGAGAATGAGTTAATCTTTATGTGAGGATGCCTGGAAAGGGCCGCGGCTGCAATTTCCAGATTTTTAATCCTGTTTCCAAGATTTGATCCTATCCCAAGATAGGAATTGACTTGTTGTGAATTCAAGGGTTATTCCCAGGGCTTTTTACTAAGGCGTTCAAGCGCCTTGCCAGTCTGTTCCAAATCGACAGTAAGGGCAATGCGAAAATATCCCTCCCCATGAGAACCGAAACCGATACCAGGGGTGGTAACAATACCGCATTTTTCTAACAATAAAAGTGAGAAGGAAGTAGAATTGAAGCCCTGGGGGACCTCAACCCAGACATAAAATGTAGCCATCGGTTTATCCAGCTTAAACCCTAAGTCCGTCAATCCGTTACATAAAAGGTCCCTTCTTTCCTGATAAATTGAAACAGCGCGCAGTATTTCAGTATGCGGACCTGTCAGTGCGGCTATACCAGCCAATTGAATTGGCTCAAAGATCCCTGAATCCAGGTTTGTTTTGACTCTCCCCAGTCCTTCCAGGATTTGGGGATTTCCCACGGCAAAACCAATCCTCCATCCTGTCATATTAAAGGTCTTCGAAAGAGAATGAAATTCTATGGCCACATCTTTGGCGCCATCAACCTGGAGGATACTGGGAGGACGAGATCCTTCATAAGCAATCTCAGAATAAGCGGCGTCATGGCATATTATAAAATTGTGCTGATGCGCGAGATTGACAACCAGTTGGAAAAATTTATCATCCGCTATCGCAGAAGTAGGATTATTGGGATAGTTTAAAAACAGGAGCTTACACTGGTTTAATATCCCGGGGGCAAGCGCCTTGAAATCAGGAAGAAATCTATTGCCCTTAAGCAAGGGCAGAGGATAGGGAATACCTCCCGCAAGGATTACGGAGTTTTGATATACAGGATATCCGGGGTCCGGAACGAGCACCAAGTCTCCGGGATTAATAAATGCAAAAGGGATATGACCTATACCTTCTTTTGAGCCTATAAGAGAAAGAACCTCGGTCGCCGGGTCGAGGCTTACCTCAAATCTGGCCTCATACCATTCACTTACGGCCTCTCTGAATGAAAGCAGACCTGTATAAGATGGATAGCGATGGTGTTTAGGGTCCTGCGCCGCTGTTGTCAGTCGAGCTATGATATGGTTTGGTGTCGGCATGTCCGGGTCGCCTATACCCAGATCGATGATGTCCTGTCCTTTGCCAAACGCTTCTTTTTTTAATTTGTCAAGGTGGGCAAAGAGGTAAGGAGGAAGTTTAATGAGACGTTCAGCAAAGGTATATTCATTCATTTACAATGAACCTTTCTTTTTTACGTATTAGTTTGTAAATTGTCTCTATTGATGTTAATAGGTAAATTGATTGTAAAACAAGTCCCTTTATCAATTTCGCTTTCCACTTTTATCTCGCCATGATGATCCTCAATGATGGCATATGCAACATAGAGCCCCAGTCCGCTTCTTTCTTCATCGGATTTTGTTGTAAAAAATTGTTCGAATATATGAGGGATGTGTTCTTCAGGAATCCCTGTCCCTGTATCGCTGATTTTTATAGAAATTTTGTCCTGATCGTTCTTTAATCCTTCATTATCTATATCTATAGATTGGGTTCGGATGGAGATAATACCTCCTTCATGCATTGATTCCACGGCATTGGTGAAGATATTAACAAAGGCCTGGATCAACTCTCTGCTATTCCCCATTATCCGAGATTTTTTTGCAGAGTAATCGCCTTTTATATCTATATTATCCATATTGACCTGATATCCGGTGAATAATAAAGACTTGTTGAGAATTTCATGAATATCGATCATGCCCATAGAGTGATCAGAAGGGATGGAATACCAAAGAAGGTCCTTAACCAATTGACCTATCCTGTCAGCATCCTCTTCAACCTTCGAGAGATTGCCTGTAAGCTCCGATATCCCTATCCTCTCTGTCCTGGTCATAAGAAGATGTGTATATGTAGACAGAGACGCCAATGGATTGTTGATATCATGGGCCATACTGGCAGCCATAGTTCCAAGGGAAATCATCTTTTGCGATTGGATAAACTGTTTTTTAAGTTTTTTGGTCTTGGAAAGCTCCTTGGCAATACCGGAGACTCCGTAAACATTCCCATTAATATCCTTTATTAAGGAAATAGTTAAACTGATTGGAATAGGTTCTCCGGACATGCTTATGATTTGCGTCTCGTAATTGCTGATTGATTCACATTTTTTTACCCATTGAAAAAGATTTTGCATCTTCTTCCTATCCTTTTCCGCAAACAGGAAATCCCATGGCCGGCCGATCGACTCCTGGGAGCTAAATCCGAACATCATCTCCGCGCCTTTATTCCATGTGACGACAACACCGTCCAGGTCGCACCCTATGATTGCATCTGTAGAGTTTTCAACCAAATAACTAATATATCCCTGGGCTCGGTTCAGCTCGTCCTTTAAACGGATTTTTTGAGTGATGTTTTCCGCGATAATGACAGCTCCAACAGTCTCTTCTTCCTTTTTAATGGGTGAGAATTTATAATTGGCATATATTTCATCACCATCCGGTTTTTTTGTTTTAAGATGACCTAATTCTGTAACCTCACCATTATGAATCACTGATTTGATCCGTCCCGATACCTTTTCCCATCCCAGGGCAGGTATAATATCAAAAAGGTTTGAACCGATCGCTACAGATCCGTCTATGCTCAAAATATTGCTTATCCCGGGATTCCAACTGGTAATTATAAATCCTTTATCTATGGTAATTATGCCCAATGTGATGCTTTGAAGTATTTTTTCATGAAAGGAGATTAGTTCATGAAATTCTTTGGTTCTATTGGAAAGATTCTTGTTGGCCTCCAAAAGCTCGTTCTGCATTTGGTTGAATCTTTCTTTAAGTTGTTTATGTTTTATTACCTGATCCACCATCACAAGGATTTCCTTCCCTGTTACAGGCTGAAGAAGCCTCCCTCCCTCTTCTCCGTTCGAAAAAATACTATCGAATTTGTCTTGATCATTATTGGGTACAAGATGAATAATAGAGGTTTCTGAATAATTTTTGCCAAGACTTGGAATAAGATCAGGACGATCCTCAATCCATATTCTGCTATCCAAAAGAACCACGTCCTGGGGATTCGAATGCAGTTGTGATTCCATTTCAGAAAGATTGGAGACCTTTGTTACAAGATAATCATGTTTATAAAGAGCAGTGGCTGACTCTTCAAGCAGTCCTTCATCTTTTATTACTACCAAAATCCTCTCTTTCACTGCCGCCTCCTACACAGATTTATTAATAAAATCATCTTTTTTCTTTGAAATAATGATGGATTCGTTTCATTCGTAAATATACCATTATTATCAAGGAATAACCTTACTTAAAGGATATTCTACAATCCCTGTCGCACCTGCCCTTTTAAGGGTAGGGATAAGGTCTCTCACTGTCTTTTCATCCATAATTACCTCAACATCAAGCCAGTCCGGATCGGTCAGATGCGATATGGTAGGAGTATGCATTGCTGGTAGAATGGATACAATATGGTCCAGGTCTGTTTTTTTTACATTCATCTTTAGCCCCACCTTCTGTTCAGCCAATAGAGCGCTTTCCAGCAGACATGCCAAATTCTCCATTTTCCTTCTTTTCCATTCATCCTTCCATGCAACCTTATTGGCAATCAGTCTTGTGGTGGATTCCATTATTGTTTCTATGACCCTGAGTTTATTGGCTCTTAAAGAGCTTCCCGTTTCAGTAAGTTCCACTATCGCGTCGGCAAGATCAGGCGCTTTAACCTCTGTAGCTCCCCATGAAAAGAAGACCTCCGCATTTATTCCTCTTTCCTGCAAATGCTTTTTCGTAACATGGACCAATTCAGTCGAGATCCTTTTTCCTTCTAAATCACCGATAACATTTATGGGCGATGTTTCGGGGACAGCCAAAACCCATCTCACCGGTGTTCGGCCGGCCTTGGCATAACTTAGATTTGCCACTTCCACAACATCGGCTCCCTGTTCCATGACCCAGTCCCAACCGGTTAATCCCACATCAAGGACTCCATTGCCTACATAAACTGCCATCTCCTGTGCTCTGATAAGCAATCCTTCCATTTCAGGATCATCAATCACCGGATAATATGATCTTGAATGGACAGTTATATGATAGCCTGCCTTACGAAACAGATTCAGGGTTGATTCCTGAAGGCTTCCTTTTGGGATACCGATTTTTAATTTCATAGATTGCGTGTCCTCCGTTTCTGATATTTTAATACGGCTCTGTTATGCTGCCGTAATGTCTCGGAAAATTCGTGTGAGCCATCGTTCCTTGATACGAAATATTTGTAGTTTACATTTGCAGGATAGAGAGCGGCCTCCAGACAACCAAGACCCGGATTAGCTATCGGACCAATAGGCAGCCCCCTTATTTTATAAGTATTATATGGTGTCAATTTAACAAGGTCCTTTTTGGTAAGGTTCCCGTCAAAATTTTTAAGACCGTATATCACGCTCGGATCACACTGTAGCCGGATTCTTTCTTTTAAACGTTTGTGAAACACAGCTGAGATCAGAGGCCTCTCTTCCGGCAGCGCCGTCTCTTTCTCAATAAGAGATGCCAATATAACAATTTCATGCACAGTAAAATCCAGTTCCTTTGCCCTTTCAACGAATTCGGGCTTGAATATCTTCCAGAAATTCCTGATCATAGTATCGAGGATTCGTTTTTCCGAAATCCCTTTACTAAAGAAGTAGGTCTCCGGAAATAAATAACCTTCTACTGTAGACCCTTCGATCTTCCAATATTCCAGAATATTTGGGTCTGAACACAGGGTAAGAAAGACCTCTTTATCAGACAAATCCTTTTCCCCAAATAAATTGGCTATCTGATAGATATTGAAACCTTCCGGGACAGTTATCTTGTGTTGAACGACACGGCCCTGTTCAAGAATATCAAGTATCTCAAAAGGGGTCATGCCTGGATTAAGATTATACTCACCTGCCTTAAGAGAGCTTTTTCCCTGGACCATACTCAGAAGATAAAATGCTGTGGCATTACGAATGAGCCCTGCAGATTTCAAAGATCTGGAAATCGTTTTAATTCCTGAGCCTTCAGGTATATTTACAATCTTTTCAGGTGTATTCAGAGAGACAGGAGTAAAAATCTTATGATAAATTATAGTAGCAGATAATAGAAAAAGTGTCAATAAAATAATCAGGGTTAAATCTATTTTCCATATCTTATTTCCTTTCATTGAACAGAGTCCAGATAGTTCTGTAAAATAAGGATTGCAGAAAGCATATCCACCTTCCCCGATCTTTTTTTCCTTGACATACCAGATTCCTTAAGGGCAATATGGGCACTACGGGACGACAACCTTTCATCCCATGGGATAAAAGGGCAGTCTGTCCTTGATTTAAGATAATTAATGAATGCTTCGGTTTTTTCTGCCTGGCATCCCAGGCTCCCATCCATATTCTTTGGAAGGCCGTAAATGATGCCAGTCACACCATATTTCAAAATAATATCTAAAATTACATTGGTGTCATGTTTTTTGCCCTGTCTTAAAAGGGTGGGTAATCCCTGGGCAGTTATTCCGAGAGGGTCGCTCATGGCCATCCCTATACGTTTATCTCCAATATCCAAGGCCAGTAGGCGCCCCTTTTTTGATTCCATCGTTTTTTGAAATAAAGGATCGAGAATCAGATTCATTTATAGATAAATCAATTAACCGACAATATATTACTTCAGCAATGAATCAAAATCAAGAGACCTTTTACATGGTTTAAACAAATTAAATTTGACTGAGGCTCAATCCATGATATATTCTGTTTGTATCAACAAAGTATTTCGTTTTTTCCTTACACTTTACAAATTTGGAAGTTTGTCTGGCAGGGTTGATAGTCAAATCGTTTCCTTCAATAGAAAGGGTGAGAATGGATTATCTCTTAACTCAAATAAAATACTTCAGGATCACGGCTCTGGAAAAATTTCCATCAGGGAAAAGGGCAGGGCTTTATGATTTGACATTTCGTCCTGTATTAGTGTGAAAATTACAATTTTTTTTGAGTAAGCCCTTCAGCAAAAAATGTCAAGTCAGTCTTTTAATGAATTTATACGACTTTGTTAAGTTTAAAATTGACAAATTTATTTGGATTGTTAAAATTATAATTGAAAAAAATTTTTATTTACTCAAAAAGATTTGAAATATTAGAAAATTAATATTTCGGAATTTACTACTATCATTATATATATTATTATAATATAATAAAGCTAGTAAAATTTCTAAATAGAAAAAGTGATTTTAGGAAAACCGTGATTTCTTAATTCTATTCCTGCATATTTTTCATATTTCAAGCGAAAGCGAACATCAAGTTAAAAGCTTTCTAAAATAAGGTAAGTTCAATATTAAAGGTTTTAAGCAGAACATCTTTTATCTTTTTTATAATATAACATTCTTGCTGCCCTATATTTTCAAGTATTCTGTGTCAGATTATGTATATGATGAGACATAGGATACTTGAACTAGAATAGAAAGGGGGTGCTTATTATGCTTTAAGATCTATATGAAAATATACACTGTAGTTTTTTAAATAAGGAGGACTAAGATGAAATATAAGTATGTTTTCATTATCTTAACTGTCCTAATATTCGCTTGCCTTTCCATATCTGTTTATGCACGCACTATAGAGACGCCTATATTTATGCCTGGGACCCAGCCTATGGAAGTTATGAATATCACAGGTTCGACTGAATGCAGGGTGTGTCATGGAGGATATGACCGGAGCATAGAATCTACCTTTAACTGGGAAGGGATCATGATGGCCCAGGCATCAAAAGATCCTCTAATGTATGCTGCCCTTGCTATAGCCAATCAGGATATTCCCGATGCCGGGGATTTATGCCTCCGATGTCATGTCCCGAATGGATGGCTAAGAGGTAATTCTGTTCCAACAGATGGCTCCAAGTTTACCCCTCAGGAGTTGGAGGGCATACAGTGTGATTTTTGTCACAGGGTGGTTAATCCTCTTAGTGAGGAAGGAAAGGCCCTTGTAGAGCCCAATGTGGACAAACTCGAAAGTGGGAAATATGTTATCTCCCCAGAGAAGATTGTTAGAGGCCCCTATACAACCATTATTGCGGTCCATGATAGCACTGAGTCAGATTTTCACAAGACAGGGGATTTCTGTGGTGTATGTCATGACGTTACCAACCCCATTTTTATAAATCCCGTTACAGGCCAGCCCGCCGCTGTTGAGCGGACCTATAGTGAATGGAAAAACAGTGATTTTGCCAAGATCGGTGCCAAAGGGAGCTGCCAGAATTGCCATATGCCTCCAAAATGGGGAACTGCAAGTGATCCTAAAAGATTTGATACTTCTTTTCAGCAGGTCATTTTCAGGGATTATTTGAATATCCATGAATTTGTCGGAGGAAACACATTTGCCCAGCAGATTCTCCCTATGTTCTGGAATTATGATAAAGAAGGGCTTGAGGCCTTGCAGAATACCAGGGACAAGGCCTATATCCAGCTCAGGAAGGCAGCTACAATCGACCTGGACTTTTATAATGAGCCCGCGGGGAAAAGGCTTAAGGTCACAGTTACAAACCATACCGGTCACAAACTACCAACAGGTTATCCTGAGGGGAGGCGGATGTGGATCAATGTAAAGGCATTTGATGCTGCTGGTGATCAGATATTTGAGTCTGGCAAGTATGACTTTGACACCGGGGAGCTTATCAAGGACAAGCAAATAAAGGTATATGAGATCAAACCCGGAGTTTCTCCTAAACAGGCTGAACGCTTTGGCTTGACACCAGGGCCAACCTTTCATTTTATCTTGAATGATATGGTTTACAAAGACAACAGGATTCCCCCACGAGGTTTCACCAATGCAGCCTTCCAAGCCATAGGTGCTGAGGTTGTGGATTATCAGTATGAGGATGGTCAGTTCTGGGATGAGACTTACTACTCTATTCCTGAGACAACAGCAAAGGTTGAGGTCGCACTGTACTATCAGACCTCTTCAAAGGAGTATATTGAGTTTCTGAGGGCTGAGAATAAGACCAATGATCTGGGTGAGGCCCTTTATATGGCCTGGGAAATGACCACAAAATCCATGCCTGTGGATACAATGGGAGATAATAAGGTTGCTGGAAATAGCTGTAGGGCATGTCATGGAGATCTCAAGAAGATGACAGATCTGGGATATCCACAGTTCTATTTCGACTGGACACAGGTCAACGCCGAGACCGGTATGTCAGCCAGTTGTGAGGACTGCCATCTGGGTAGTCCCAAGGATTTTACACTTGAAGGCGCCCATAAGGGACTCCTGGGGCTTTTGGTGATGAAAGGGATATATAGGGATGTGGTGAGAAGAAAAGATGTTGCCGGTGATGATTATGGGAAGGTTAGATCCCTTAAATCTATCAGAGAAAGTAACAGCGATGACCCCCGATATCGGCTGAGGGTTCAAAGCCCTTTCCATATGTTGCTTTGGCATGATAAAAACCAGGAGACTTCTGCATGGAATCCGGAGATCGCAATGAAGACCTGTGGCCGGTGCCATGCCCGACAGGTTGCAGAGTTCGTAACAACCGAGATGGGGCTGAATCTGACCATGTCCCAGTATGATCCATGGATTGTTCCTCCCCAGCCCGAAGAACCTGGCACCCATTTAAAGATTGCCCCGCAAAGCTGCGGGCTCTGGACAGAACTTGCTGTCAAACCAGACAATGAAACATTCACAGAGACCAACCGGGAGCTCTATAACAGCACAAGCACCAAGATTACCCCTCAATTTGAGGACCCCGTTTATCCGGAGACCTCAAATGATCCATTGACAAAGCTTCAGTCCTTGGCAAACACCAAGAACTGTATCAAATGCCACCCGGGCTGCCTTGACTGCCACTTTGTACCTTTTGCTGAAGATATCCCTGGAAGGATGGGGATCAAAAAACCTGCCGGGACACATACATTCACCCAGAGACCACTCCTATCAAACTGCATGGGTGGAGGAAGGGGTCAATTCTGCCATGGAGGCCCCATTGACCGCAGACGGGGAGATGGCTATCTCAAGGGGGGCTTTGCCCACGTACCACGTGTTGAAAACAGGACCGAGGATACAAAGGCATATCTGGATACACCAGACATACATTACAATGGGGATAAAAATCCGTCCAATGCAATATGTGTAGACTGCCATGGCCCCTTGCCCGGTAGAAAGGACTATGGATTAATAGGTGGAGACCCGGATGCTATCCATGGGAATATGGATCGCAGTCCAGAACCGGAACGTTGTGCGGTTTGCCACCCAAAACAAGTAGCTGGCCATCATATAGGCAACCACAAAAACCTTACCTGTGGTGCATGCCATACAGTCAAGGTTGCAGGCTATGCATTCAACTTCTGGGCGCCAGGGACACGGTTTGGCATCACACCAAATCCCCTGGACCGTCATGAAAGGTATGCTGTAAATGCCATGAATCCGGTACTTTTGAAGGATGAGGATGGCGTGTGGACACCATATCATGTAGTGCCTCATATCTCCACGCATATCGATCCAGACTATCTTGATGTAAATGACTATCTCTCACCTCGCATCCTATGGAGGAATCAGCCCGATATCGGGGTATACCGTCAGCACAGGGCAAATGATTGCGTGGCTGTTACCGGATCGTACTTTGGACCTGACTATGGAAGGGATGAGGGGCAGGTGATGGTCTGGCTGAACATCGACAAGATGGCCCATTCAATAACCCACAAGGAAAGTGATATACCGCCCAGGACATGCAAAAACTGTCATGCTTCCGAAGGAAGCCAAAGAATCAAGGTCAGCTTTGCCTGGAATGCTGATCCTGCACTTGTATACGAGGGCCTCTATAAGGGGAGCTTCGAGATCGTTGCAGATGAGAATGGCCTCAGGATTGAGAATCTGGATGGCTATAAGCAGGATGGAACACCATCGAATGCCTTTGACCCAATGAAAGGAAAATGGTCGGTTCCTGGTAATTACATTATACCCCAGATATCCGGACCTGCAACGGGTCATCCGAGTAGTCAGTAAGATGAAGAGGGTTTCCTGGGACCTTGAAGGCCCAGGAAACCCTCTTTCTCCGTTATTGAATCATGAAAGATCATCTTTCTGTTTGTAATGAAAACCTCTTTGTATTTTTATGATTTTTCCATGAGGAGGAGTTAGAAAAATGAAAAAGATGTTTATCATTGGGATATATTTAACAGTAGTTATTGGCTTGATTCTTTTCATTTAAATCCCTTGCACAAAATGGAGAACCGTGTCCTGAAGGATTGGTGTCCGGGATGACAATCGATGAAGAGTTTGATCCGGGTTCACAAGAAATAACGCAATGTATTACAAAGCGAAAGAAGGTTAAGGTGGTTTATCAGATTAATCAGTTATGCAGAGACAGTTCATGTACCAAACCATATGCAATTGGAAATATCAATAACGCAATTGATGATTATGAGATAACCCATGGTATGAAGCGCGGTAAAGACTATGAAATCGTTGCTATCGTGCACAGTGGTGGCGCATTGCTAGTGATAAACAATGATGCTGAAACACCCTATACGGAGAGCAATCCTTTCCAGGCAGATATGGAGGATTTAATCAGTAAGGGAGTTAAGGTCTTTTTTTATCAAAATACTGCAAGGGCAAAGGGTATGGTTACCGCACTTATAGGATCGTTATTGACCTTGCTATTGTTCTTCTTTAGAAATGGGATTATATGCAAGGAATAGAATAGCGTGGCCCGTTAATCAAATATTAAGAAGGAGGAGTCTGAATGAAAGGTTAATGATAGGCATTTCGGTTTAATGGATCAGAAAAAGATCATATAGAGGAGCAAAATCATGGAAACATATTATACCCGCCAAACCTTCTGTTATTATACTAAGAAATATATGATTATAAGATTATTTTTGATCAGTATGTTGATTTTTTCCCTCTTATGCCTTTCAAAAATGTGTATCCCGGAAAAAGCCATGGCTGCATCCGAGGGATCCTATACACTTTTTGAATCAGGGCAAGTCCGGCCATTGGCCCTGTCTCCGGATGGTAAAACACTCTTTGCAGTAAATACTCCGGATAATCGTTTAGAGGTCTTCAAGGTCACCAGGAATGGTTTATGTCGCCGTGGATCTGTACCTGTCGGGCTAGAACCTGTCGCAGTTGCAGCTCGCACCAATGATGAGATCTGGGTAGTCAACCACCTCTCAGACAGTGTAAGCATAGTGAATATAAGCAGGCTCGGATTTATGAGGGTAGTATGTACACTGCTCGTGGGTGACGAACCGAGAGACATTGTATTTGCGGGACCAAAAAGAAGCCGTGCCTTTATTACTTGTACACACCGTGGACAGAATGCCCCTTTTGATCCACAACTCACCACACCCGGCATTGGACGTGCAGATGTCTGGGTGTTTGATGTCAATGATCTTGGATCGGGTCTCGGCGGCAAGCCTCTTAGTATAATCAATCTGTTTACTGATACACCTCGCGCACTCGCTGTTTCACCTGACGGGAGCCGCGTGTATGCAGCAGGTTTTAAGACAGGCAACCAAACCACGACTATTGCTGAGGAAGTAGTTACCGCAAATGGAGGCCTACCCGAACCAACAACCAATTATGAAGGTATAGAGCAGCCCACAACGGGCCTTATTGTTAAATTTAATGGTAAGCACTGGGTTGATGAGCTCGGGAGAGAATGGGATGAATTCGTAAAATTTTCATTACCCGACAAGGATGTGTTTGTCATTGATGCAATGGTGGATCCTCCAAAGCAAATTCCCGGAGAAGAAGGATTTTATGCAGGTGTAGGCACCGTTCTTTTTAACATGGTTGTGAATCCCTGCAATGGGAATGTGTATGTTGCCAATACCGATGCACAGAATGAAAACCGCTTCGAAGGACCAGGTATTTTTGCTGGACACTCCGTGCGTGGACATCTTGCTGAAAGTCGCATCACTATATTGGGAAATGGCAAGGTTAAACCTAGTCACCTTAATAAACATATTGATTATGAAAGTTGTTGCGATCCTATTCCCAATGATGAAAACCGAAAAAGTCTTGCCTTCCCAATGGGTATGGCAGTTTCTCGTAATGGAAAAACACTCTATGTTACAGCTTTTGGATCCAGTAAAGTGGGAATGTTTGATACGGCGAAGCTAGAGGATGATACCTTTGAACCTGATGAATCCAATCAGATTGATGTATCAGGCGGTGGGCCGAGCGGTCTTGTCCTTGACGAGTGCCGCAGTCGTCTATATGTGCTCACGCGTTTTGATAATTCAATCTCTATAATTGATACAAGGTCAAATGAAGAAAAAGCCCATATATCAATGTATAATCCAGAGCCAGAAACCATTGTGCGTGGACGTCCTTTTCTTTACGACGCATCTCACACCTCGAGTCATGGAGACTCGGCATGTGCAAGTTGTCATGTTTTTGGTGATTTCGATGGCTTGGCATGGGATCTTGGTGATCCTGATGGTGATGAGATAAACAATCCTGGCCCTTTTGCTATTGTTCCATCAGAAGTGAACTACCCGGAGCCGTATAATATGAACTTTCGTCCTATGAAAGGCCCCATGACCACCCAGAGCCTGAGGGGACTGGCGAATCATGGACCGATGCATTGGCGTGGTGATCGAACCGGTGGCAATGATGCGCCGAGTGAGCAACCGGACAGCGGAACCTTTGATGAAGAAGCGGCGTTTAATAAGTTCAATATTGCATTTTTAAAACTAAATGGCAGACATGCAGAGCTCCCAGAGGAGGAGATGCAAGCGTTTACCGACTTTGCTCTACAAATTACATATCCACCGAATCCTATTCGCAATCTCGATAACTCACTAACTCCTATTCAGCAGGCAGGCCATGATATATTTTTTAATGGCCCGATTGTGGATACTAAATTTCGTTGTGGCGGGTGTCACATTGTTGATCCAGAAGCTAATGCCGAGTATGGCGTCAAAAAACCGGGATTTTTTAGCACTAAGGGGCTTAATCTATTTATATTTTTGCCTCAGACCTTTAAGATCCCAAATTTGCGTAATGTGTACCAGCAAATCGGAAAGTTTGGCATGCCAGAGACGAATACATTTCCTGCCTATTTCAGTGAGAGCGACAATAGATTTATGGGGGATCAGATCCGTGGTTTCGGGGTTCTCCATGACGGGAGCGTTGATACCGTTTTTCGCTTCTTGAATCTAGTCGTTTTTACACCAAGGGAGCCAGATACATTTTGGCCGGGTGATCCTGGTAATCATCCGGGCCTTACCATTGAATACCCAGAGGGATTAGAAATGCGCAGGCAACTTGAACAGTTTATATTCGCCTTTCCCACTAACCTGGCACCTATAGTAGGGCAGCAGGTAACACTTACCCGCAAGAATCAGAGGCAAGTTGCATCACGTATCGATCTGATGATAGAACGTGCCGAAGTCGGTGAGTGTGATCTTGTTGCTAAAAGGGGCCAATGGAGTGGCTACTTATATGTTGGAAATGGCAAATTTCGGGATAATCTAAACGGCTGCCTTATAAAGGATAAAACTCTACGCACACTTGCCCGTTCGTGTTTCGGTGAGGTTACATACACCTGTGTGCCACCTGGTTCAGGTGTAAGGATCGGGCTTGATCGTGACGAGGATGGTTGCTTTGATCGTCGCGAACTTCTCTGTGGCAGCGATCCGACGGACCCGATGAGTACATGTCATATGGGAAAGGATTAATATAAGGGGAGAGGATATTTATTGGACTATCCACTTATGCTAATTTCTTGCGAAGCTCCAAACCGACAAGGTTGAAGACTGCTCTTCTGGCGGAGCTTCGCTAGTGGATAGTCCAATTTCATATCAAGGATTTAATGTACCTTTATACACCATAACCATAAACTGGATATCCGCTATCCCATCCTGAATAAACATAGGATTTGTAAGCACCCCGGCCTACCTATCTTGGCGTGTACAGGCTCAGGAAAAACAAGAGGTATAACCTATCGTATATGCTATTTAATTCATGAATGTGGTGTTTCTCAATATTTGATTTTAGCTGTTACTTTTACAAATAAAGCAGCAAAAAGATGAAAAATCGAGTCAAAAACCTTGTAGGGAGTACTATTAAAAAAAATGGATCTGCACATTTTACTCTTCCTGTGTTCAAATATTGAGAAATGAAATCCGTCACTTAGATCTACCAAGGAGTTTTGTAATCTTTGATGAAGATAACCAATTGAGGTTTATGAAAAGATACCTATAGGATCGAGAATCAGATTCATTTATAGATAAATCAACTAACCGACAATATATTCAGAACTCCTGATCTGCTGGATTTTGATTTGACACCAAATCGTAAACCAGACGCAAACAGGTGCCTGGAAAAATCGTTTCGGATTCATTCAGAACTTCACATAATTTTTGAACATACCGGTTATTGCGGAAATTTGCCATATTGTGAATCTTAACCTTTAATATCCCCTTTTCCTCATCCGGTTCTATATCTGCGTCTGTGAGAAAAATTTGGCGCACCAGTGCCCTTGCTTCATCCTTTTTGAGAATATAATCTCTCAGAATATTTACTATTGCGGTTTCTGCTCGATAGGCTATCATTTTGATGGTGTCAATGAATTGTTTTTCGCTCCTTTTTAGATTCTTAAACTATTCGGTTTCTGGTAATTCCGAAAAGGATATATGCTTTTGTGTTTTTTTCCTTATACTCTGCACGCTTTCGAGACAGCTTGGCATTTTTGGATCTGATTTGCCTTTCAAACTCCCTGTATCTGGGATTGACGACCTTAATGGTTTCATCCATTGTCTCTATCTGATAATCAATAAGTCTATCAATTCCATAGTGTTCCATCATATACTTAAAGAAGTTTTCTTGAGACCATCTGGAGAACATCTTGCCGGCGATGTAGGTAGCGTCTTCATGGGCATATTTTGGATAGGTGTATCAGACAATACGCTTTTCCCACATTTGTTTGAAAAATATTGGGCTATAGCCTTCCCGGTCAAACACAATACCAAAACGAAACAGGTAGGGGTGCGCTCCCAGTTCCTCTTGCGTTGGTTGTTTCGGAACCTTCTCAAGCAGTTCTGGTATTATCTTCTCATGCAAAACCGCTAGAAGGCCCGTGTTCACCGTTTCGGTTATCACAAATTACATGGTTTAAACAAATTAAATTTGACTGAGGCTCAATCCATGATATATTCTGTTTGTGCTAACAAAATATTTTGTTTTTCCTTACACTTTACAAAGGATTCTTCAAGAATGCCAAAACTAACAAAAAAAGATAAAGAGTTGATTCGTTATATACAGAATGATTTACCCTATGATAACAGGCCTTTTTTGGTGATAGCAGAGAAGTTGGGCTGGAAAGAAGGCGAAGTTTTGCAAAGGATTAAGGAGTGGATCGATCAGGGAGTGATTAAAAGATTCGGTGCCCTGGTTAAGCACCAGAATCTGGGCTTCAGGGGAAATGCCATGGTGGCGTGGTCTGTTCCTCATTCAGATGTGGAGATAACAGGAAAACATATGGCAAATTATCTTTTTATAAGTCATTGTTATGAAAGACCTGCCGGGCCGGATTGGCCGTATAACATATACACCATGATTCATGCTTTGGATAAGAAAGAGCTGGAATCCTTTGTTCATAGAGTTGCCAGAGACACGGGTATTGAGGAGTATCGGATACTATATACGGTTAAGGAATGGAAAAAGAAAAGTATGGAATATATATGATGTCTCAATAATCAGGGAGGAGCGAGATGTTTGAAAGGTCACAAGAGTTGTGGAAAGAAGCGAACAATTTTTTGATCGGAGGGGTAAACAGCCCTGTCAGGGCTTTTAAGGCGGTTGGCGGCTCACCGATCTTTATAAATAGCGCGAAAGGTCCTCTGATATATGATGTGGACGGACAAAAATATTATGATTATGTAGGTTCCTGGGGGCCGATGATCCTTGGGCATGCCCATCCGGATATAATCAAGGCCATTCAGGAAACCATGTCACAAGGCACGAGTTTCGGTGCACCCACACAGTTGGAGGTTCGTCTGGCAGAGTTGATAGTGAAATCGGTTCCTTCAATAGAAAGGGTGAGAATGGTCAATTCCGGGACGGAAGCAACCATGAGTGCCATTCGTCTGGCCAGGGGATATACAGGGAGGGAAAAAATTGTAAAGTTTGCAGGCTGCTATCATGGACATGTCGATAGTCTTCTGGTAAAGGCCGGGTCCGGTGCCACTACCCTTGGAATGCCTGATAGCAAAGGTGTTCCTCTTGCATTGGCTCAGGAAACAATTACCCTTCCATTTAATGATATAGGTATTTTTAAAAAGGTACTGCAAAATTCTGCGAGACAGATAGCAGCGGTTATCCTGGAGCCTGTTGTGGGTAATATGGGTGTGGTGCCACCTGAAAAAGGCTATCTGGAGGAAATAAGGGAGTTAACGGAACGTTTTGATATACTGCTGATCTTTGATGAAGTTATGACCGGATTCCGCCTTGCACTTGGAGGGGCTCAGCAGCTTTTTGGCATAGCTCCGGATCTTACATGCCTTGGTAAGATTATCGGTGGAGGCCTGCCGGTTGGCGCTTTTGGAGGTAAAAAGGAGATCATGGAATACCTCGCTCCGGTTGGCCCGGTTTATCAGGCTGGAACACTTTCCGGAAATCCCATTGCAATGGCGGCTGGAATAAAATCCCTGGAACTGTTACAAAAAAAGGATACATACAGGCAATTAGAGGCAAAAGGTATGAAACTAGAAACAGGTATCCGGGAGGCGGCAAAAGATGCAAAACAGGATATCCAGGTTCAACGAGTAGGTTCAATGCTTTGTCCATTCTTTACTTCACAAAGGGTAATAGATTATGAGACGGCAAAAAGAAGTGACACAAAACTTTATGCCCGTTTTTTCTGGGCACTTATTGAACTGGGTGTATATGTTCCTCCGTCTCAGTTTGAGGCACATTTTATATCGCTCGCCCATGATGATGAAGCCCTTGACAACACAATTTTGGCCATCAATAAGGCCCTGAAGTCAATTAAGATATGATCCGAGACACACTGCCTATCTCTGTTTCAATAATAACACTTAATGAGGAGAGAAATATCGGGAATTGCCTGATGAGCGTCAATTTTTGCCGGGAAAAGATAGTGGTGGATTCCAATAGTAGTGACAGAACCAGAGAAATTGCCAAAGAGATGGGGGCACAGGTTTATGTAAGACCTTTTGAAGGCCACTGGCAGCAAAAACAGTGGGCCTTGGAAAGATGTACAAATGAATGGGTTTTATGTCTGGACGCAGATGAACGTGTAACATCTACATTTAAGGATTTCCTTTACAATCTGGACCTTCGCAAATCCTTGATTGATGGTTATGAAATAAGACGAAGGCATTTTTTCATGGGGCGCAAAATGGGTCATTCGTCGCTTTATCCGGATTATAAGTTAAGACTTGTAAGGAAGGAGAGGTCTCGATGGGGAGGAGTAAATCCCCATGACAAACTGATAGTTACAGGCAAAACCAGGAAACTGCCTTATGAGATAACCCATTATGCCTGGCTGGATTTCCAGGACTATCTTTTGACCCAAATAAAATATTCCAGGATCACGGCTCAGGAAAAATTTCGATCAGGGAAAAGGGCAAGGCTTTACGATTTGACATTTCGTCCTGTATACACCTTCCTTTATAGATATTTTATAAGGCTCGGAATACTTGACGGTTTTCCAGGTTTCATTATTTCTATGGGGGGGGCGTTTGCTTGTTTTGCAAAGTATACGTTTCTTAAGGAGTTGGAAAATAAAAATAAAGAAAATTTACTTAAATAATAGTCGATCGACAAATATCAAGAAATGGTTTCATTAATTAGATGTCACCCTGATGGATTTCTTGATTTGATAGAAGGTTTATGATAATTTCTGGATTGTGATTAAGGTGCAAGAACTTAAATAGAATAAACATATAATTATGGTGATAATATGCCTATACCTATGGTTGATTTAAAGGCTGAATATAACAGCCTGAAAAAGGAAATAGATAAAAAGATAAAGAAGGTCCTTAATTCGGGTTATTTTATTCTGGGGCCTGAAGTCGAGTCTCTGGAAAAGGATATAGCCAAATACTGCAATACAAAATTTTCAGTTGGGGTGGCTTCCGGAACGGAAGCCCTGCATTTGGCTCTGATTGCCTGCGGTGTAGGTAAGGGAGATGAAGTGATTACCACATCGTTTACATTCATTGCCACAGCAGAGGTTGTATCTCATCTGGGTGCTATGCCGGTTTTTGTTGATATAAATCAAAATAATTTCAATATTGACACTAAACTCATTGCTTCCAAAATAACCAAAAGAACAAAGGCCATTATTCCAGTTCATCTCTATGGACAGGCATCGGACATGGATGCGATTATTGATATCGCAAGAGAAAATGGATTAATGGTTATTGAGGATTGTGCCCAGGCCTTCGGGGCCGAATATAAAAACAGGAAAGTAGGCTCAATAGGAGATGTAGGATGCTTTAGTTTTTATCCTGCAAAAAATCTAGGTTGTTACGGGGATGGAGGAATGGTTGTTACGTCTAACAAGGATATCTATCAAAAGGTCAAATTGTTGAGACAGCATGGAGCCGAAGAGCAATATAACCATAAGGTTTTGGGATTCAATAGCCGGTTGGATGAATTACAGGCGGCCATATTGGGAGTCAAGCTTAAATACCTCGATGAATGGAATACTATCAGGCGCGAGAGGGCTGAGCTTTATAATAAGTATCTGTCTGATAAAGACATCATCCTTCCTGTTGAGGAGCCTTACAATCACCATGTATATAATCAATATACAATCCGTATGAAAAACCGGGACAAGATAAGGGAAGGATTGCAAAGGAAAAAAATAGCCTCTGCGGTCCATTATCCTATCCCCCTTCATCAACAGCCTATTTATAAAAATCTAAATTGCGGGGAGGGCGGGCTGGCAGTCAGTGAACGTATCAGCAAAGAGGTACTTTCCCTTCCCATATCCCCTTATATCAATCCGGAACAGATCAAAGAGGTTTCTGATTGTCTGATTGAATTAATTGAAATGAGCTGAATTTCCATATATGAAGATATTGCTTGTAACAGGAGAAGCCTCGGGTGATCTGCATGGATCACGTTTGATTCATGAGATAAAAAAGAATAATCCGGATATAGAATTTTTTGCCGTGGGAGGTGAAAGTATAAGATCGGAAGGGGCAAACATACTTTTTGATTGTCAACGCCTTGGTGTTGTGGGATTGGTCGAAATCTTCGCTCATCTGACTACAATACTGGGTTGTTTCCGTCTTGTTAAAAATTTTCTAAAGTCGCAAAAACCCGATATCCTCATATTGATAGATTATCCTGATTTTAATCTTAGACTCGCTAAGGTGGCGAAAAAGCTCGGTATAAAGGTTCTCTATTATATTAGCCCTCAGATTTGGGCATGGAGGAGGAATAGGATAAAATTTATCTCCAGGTGGGTGGATAAGATACTGGTAATTTTTCCGTTTGAGGTACCTTTTTATAAAAGCGGGGGGGTTGATGCCGAGTTTGTGGGGCATCCACTTCTTGATTCAATCTCTCCGAAGATAAGTCAGGAATCTTTTAAGGTTAAGTTTGGTTTTAAAAGGGGCGAGAGAGTGATTGCCCTAATGCCTGGAAGCCGTAAAGGTGAGGTTTCGCGAATATTGCCGGTAATGCTTGAAGGGGCCAAAAAACTCATGGAAAACCACCACCAAAACTGGCGTTTTGCCCTTATCCTAGCATCTACTATTGATCGATCGATAATCGATCCCATTATAAAAAACTATAAAGATCTTTTTTCGCTCTCAATTATTCAGGGCTTTACCTATGAAACACTAAAATCGGCAGAACTGGCCTTTGTGGCCTCCGGCACTGCGACATTAGAGGCCGCTGTTATCGGGACACCGATGGTAATTCTCTATAAATTGGCATGGCCGACTTATCTGATAGGGAAGTTATTGATAAAAATACCTGCTATTGGTTTAGTAAATATTGTTGCAGAGGAAAAGATTGCTCCTGAATTGATTCAGACTGATGCAAATAGTCAGAAGCTGGCAATTGAAGCCGAGAGAGTTTTGACTGATCCTGAATATAGAAAAATTATTGAGCAGGGATTGTACAAGGTAAGGAAGACACTTGGAAAACCCGGCGCAACTGTCAGGGCCGCTACCGCGGTGATGGATTTTTTAAAAGAAAGTGCCTAAAATATAGGCACTTTGGGCACTTTGATAATGTTAAATAAATATTTAACAAGATTGAAAATGGTATTAATAGGAATAACAGGTTATCTTCTTATAAGATTTCTGGCCGTTACCATAAAGATTAACTGGGTTCATAAGAAACGTCTGAAAGATATTTTGATTAGAAAAAGACAGCGTGTTATATATTGCTTCTGGCATGATCGATTGCTTATGATGCCTCTTATTGCACTGGGACAGAGGGCGAGTGTTTTAATAAGTCAGCACAGGGATGGAGAATATATAAGCCGTATAATATCATGGTTCGGATTCAGGACGATTCGGGGTTCCAGTACAAGAGGAGGGAGCCTTGCCCTGCGGAAAATGGCAAGAGAAATAAATTCAGGGCGGCATGGCGCAATAACACCTGACGGACCCAGAGGCCCAAGACATGTGGCAAAGGAAGGGGCAATTTTACTTGCCAGTCTGACCGGATCTCCTTTGGTGCCAATTGCCTTCAGCAGTTCAAAAAAAAAACACTTTCAAGCTGGGATAAATTTTTGATCCCTTTCCCTTTTTCCAGGGGGGTATTTATAGTAGGTCCTCTCCTATGGGTCCCCAAACACCTTTCTCCGGATGATATGAATATATACACGAAGCGTCTTGAGCAACTTCTTTCGGATGTGACCCGGGAGGCGGATAGAATCACTGAATAAGCTATGGCCATGGTTTTTTATTTATTTTACAGTTTATTACTTTTTATTGTACTTTTGATTTACGGACCCTTTTATCTAAAAAGGATAAACAGGGGAGGAAAATATAGACCTGATTTATTAAAAAGGCTAGGATTTTCCTTACCAGAACCACGATCCAAAAAAGGTGTTCGCATCCTTATACATTCAGTATCAGTTGGTGAAACAAGGGCGGTTATACCCATTATAAATGAATTGAAAAGAAGGCGCCCGGGTTGTGAAATTTATTTGACTACAACTACCGGATCGGGTCAAAAGACCGCGGAACAAATAGGTGGCAATCTTGACAATATACTCTATTTCCCAATCGATTTTAGATACATATGCTCCTCCTTTCTAAGACGGATAAGACCTGATTGCATCTGCCTGACGGAAACAGAGCTTTGGCCCAATTTTATACGGAGCGCATCGAGGTACAGGATGCCTCTTATCCTGATAAACGGAAGGATATCGGATAAGTCATTTCGAAACTATGGGTTTGTCAGGCCCTTTGTAAAATCTATCCTGGGAAAATTCAATACATTATGTATGCAATCGGTTTTGGATGCCAGAAGGATTGTTGCACTGGGTGCCGAATATGACAAGGTTAAGGTGACCGGTAATATTAAATTCGAGTTGGGACATCTGAAAATAAAAGAAAAAGAAGACGTCATGTTGAGAAATCAATTGGGATTACATGAAAACCAGCCGGTACTGGTGGCAGGGAGCACTCACCCCGGGGAGGAAAGGGCCATTTTTGCAAGCTTCAAAAGACTTCTTACCGAATATCCCGGTCTTGTGTTGATTCTAGCTCCAAGGCATGTAGAGAGATCAGAGGAGATTTCTAAAATTGTCAAGGAAGCCGGGCTTAAAAGTACCTTTTGGAGCAGGCTTTCCGGGAGCGACAGAATAAAGGAGGGCGGGATTTTACAGATAGATGTGATCGGTTTGCTGGCAAAGATCTATAGCCTGGCAACCATTGTGATAATCGGCGGGAGCTTTGTCACTCATGGTGGCCAAAACCCCCTTGAACCTGCATTTTTTGGAAAACCTGTCATCTTCGGCCCGCATATGGAAAATTTCAGATCCATCAGCTCAATGCTTATGGATGCAAATGCAGCGGTTATGATACAAGAAAGCGATCTTTTTCGAATATTGTCTGAATTATTGAAAGATAAAGAACGAAGGGAAAAAATGGGCAAAGCCGCCAGGGGAGTGATAGATGCAAACAAGGGGGCTGTGAAAAGAACATGTGATGAGATCCTGGGAGTTATCAGGGGGATTAATGTCTGGGATTAAGGTCTCATATAATCGGCCGGGAAGATATCAAGCTGAGTATATGGCTTATCTGGCTTTAAAGGTCCTCCTGCGTATTGCTCCTTTTGGCCTCATGATGAGAAATTCGGATTCAATAGGCAGGTGGATCTTTCATGGTCTTGGAATTCGGAATGATGTAGCCCTGGCCAATCTGAAATATGCCTTTGGGGACAGTTATAATGGCGAGCCTGTTGAGACAATTTCCAACAGATTTAGTGCACACCTTTTTAAAATAGTACTTGAGCTGGCCAATATTAGAAAATTCATCATGCATATGGATGATTATGTAAAGCTAAGAAATCTGGATAGATTAAAAAATGCACTTCAGAAGGGGAAGGGGGTTCTCTTGCCGTCAGGGCATTTCGGAAATTTTGAACTCGGGGCGCTGGCCCTTGCCTGGGCCGGTCTGCCGGTTAGCGTCCTTATTAAGCACATGAGGAATCCATTTATAGACCGGGACCTTACAGACATTCGTCAAAGTCTGGGTACAGAAGTCCTGGATATAGAGTATGCAGGAAGGGGAATCCTCAGCGCTCTTAAAAGGAACCGGATTGTTTGCATATTGGGTGATCAGGATGTCGGTTTGATGAGAGGCACAATAGTTGATTTTTTCGGTCACCCTACTTCCACACCTAACGGTACCGCAAGGATGGCAATCCAGACAGGGGCTCCTGTTTTACCCTGCTTTATATACCGTAAAGAGAACGATACTCATGTGCTGGAGGTGGAGCCTGCCCTGGAAGTTGATTGTTCAAGGAATATGAGGGAAAAGGAGATCAGGCGGATAACCCAGGAGATTTCACTGATACTGGAAGGGTGGATTTATGCTCATCCCGAGCAGTACTTCTGGCTTCACAGGAGATGGAAGAGCACTTCCGACGGAAAATTGCTATATCAGAAAAAAATTTGACGCAATAATGAATCTTCTGCTCAAAAAGCATAGCAAAAATTCACAATTGGAGTTTTAGATGAAAAAAGATGGTCAGTCGAGGATACTTGTCCTGCGATACCGTTTTATCGGTGATACAATACTAACAGTGCCTTTTTTGAGAAATCTCAGACAGGCCGAGCCGGGAGCAGTTATACATTTGGTCCTTGCACCTGTTTCGGGTGAGGTTTTAAAGGGCATACCCTATGTTGACCGTATCTTTTATTGGGATCCTCAAACGATCCACGGGGACTGTTTGGGAACCCACAGCACCATGAGAAGAAAGCTGGAATTCATAAGAAAATTGAGAAGCTTTCACTATACAAAGGTATATGTATTAAAAAGGAGTTTTTCATCGGCTCTTATGGGCTACCTCACGGGCGCTTCTGAGAGGATAGGCTTTGATACGGAGAAGAGAGGTTTTCTTTTAACCAAACGTATCCCGTATGCCCATAACCTGCATGAGGTGCAAAATTTTTTGAACTGCCTGCGGTATGATGATATTAGGATTTCGGACGATCATCTGGATACCTGGATCTCAGAGAGTGAGAGGAAAGAAGCTTCAAATTTATTATTAAACCAGGGCTGGGAGGAGGGAGAGCCTGTTTTGGCAATACATCCGTTTTCGGCTGTTAGGGAAAGGAGCTGGCCTCTGAAACGATTCATTCAACTTGCCAATTATGTGTCATCAAAATACGGATGGCCGGTGCTGTGGCTCGGAGGGAAAAACGATTTGATATATGAAGATGAAGTTTTGTCAGGATTCAAGGGAAAGGCAATTATGGCTATTGGCTGTACAGATATAAGACAGAGTATGGCCCTTATCTCCCTCACCAGACTTTTTGTCGGAAACGACAGTGGAATCATGCACCTTGCCGCCGCTCTCAATGTGCCTCTTGTTGCCATTTTTGGTCCTCAATCGGAAATAAAATTCGGTCCCTGGGGGGCAAGAGACAGGTGCCGTATAATATCCAGAAGATTCCCCTGTCATCCGTGCCGTCAGAAATTTTTTTCAGAATGCGAGCCCGGACCGGAAGGCAGGCCCCTGTGTCTGGAATCCATAAGCATCAAAGAGGTTATGGAAGAGATTGATCATTTGATACAAGATCTGGGTTAAAGCTTGATGGATTCGTAAAAAAGGTCATTTCGGAGTATTTGTATGAGGATATTGATTATAAAATTAAGCTCCCTTGGTGATATCATACATTGTCTTCCATGTCTGAATGCCATAAAGACCGGTTTTCATGATGTGAGAATAGATTGGCTGGTAGAGGAGCAAAATGCCGGAATTCTGGAGGGTCATCCCCATATTGATAATCTTATAATACTTAACAGAAAATCTTGGATGAAAAAACCCTGGCATATAAAAAAAATATGTTCTGAAATAATGGCATTTATGAAAGAGCTTAGGTCAAGAGAATACGATATAATAATCGATTTTCAGGGACTCTTCAGGAGTGGGCTTATGGTTGGTTTAAGTAAAGGGAACCGTAAGGTAGGTTTCAATAGAGTAAGGGAAATGGCACATCTTTTTTATAATGAAAAGGTCTGTCTTTCGACCATGGACCAGCATGCTGTGACAAGATATCTTGAGATACCTTATTATCTCGGAGTAAAAAAACACATCCCTCAATTTTTTTTGCCTGTGAGTGAAAAGGACTCGGATTATGTTAATAAATTACTTGAAGATATAAATAATAAAGCTATAAAAAACAATAAAATAATTGTTATAAATCCAAACGCAAGATGGCCATCAAAGATATGGCCCTGGGATAGATACAGAGAGCTTATTAAGGAATTGTGTTTTAGGAATTATGAGGTCATACTCATCGGAAGTGCCGGTGAAAAGGCCAGGATGGACTTGACCTTTGGCGGTTTAGGGGACAGAGTCCATAATTTCGCTGGTAAGACAACAATAAAGAGTTTAGCGGCTCTGTTAAAAAAAGTGGATTGCATGATCACCAACGATTCCGGACCAATGCATCTTGCCGTTGCCGTAGGCCTTCCTGTTATAGCCCTTTTTGGACCATCAAATCCATTAAGGACAGGGCCATTTGGCTGGCAAAAAGGAAATCAAAAAGACAGGGTGTTATCCAGCCAATTACATTGTGCCCCTTGTTATAAGAGAAAATGTATTGATATGTCATGCATGCTGGAGATTTCGGTTGCTCAGTTATTAAATGAACTTGAAGGATTGTTGAGTCAAGGATATTAGTAATAAAGGAAATAACCGGTTTAATCAATTATCTTTTTGATGAGATCCCTGACAATTCTGGGAGAAAAATTGGCTTCGATAAATTGCCTGCCATTTATTGATATTGTACGCCATAAATTTTCATCATAATAAACATTGATAACCTTCCTGGCAAATTCTTCAGAAGTATCTGCTATCAATACATCTTTGCCATTAATCAATCCCATCCCTTCAGCACCGACTGAAGTTGTTACAACAGGAATGCCTGATGACAAGGCTTCGCCAACTTTGCCTTTCATGCCGGCTCCAAATCGAATCGGGGCCACAAATACTTTGCATTTTTGTAAATATCTCTGTGTATCCCTGATTGGCCCTGTGAAGATTATATGGCTATTTGTTATTCTTTCCACAAAATGATCAGGGTACTCACCTATAATATAAAAATTAATATTATTTATTCTGCTTCTAATCAAAGGAAAAATCTCTTTTGAGAAATATTCAACAGCGTCTGGATTAGGATTATGTTTATATCCGCCTATAAATAAAAGATCCTCTCTTTTGTTGAAGTTTTTACAATTTTCAATTACTGGATGAATGTTTGGTATTATTTCAACCCTGTTATCCGGGCATTCTTCTTCAATGATTTTTCTTTCCTTTTCTGTAATGGTAATAACAGTATCAGATTTTCGAAATACAGACAATTCTTTATTCTTGGTTTCTTTTGATTTTTTAAACTTTTTCCTATCATTTAGAATTTCTGCTTCTCTCTGTTCTCTTAAATAGTGCAGATCAACGCTATCAGTTATACATCTTGTTTCTTTCATTAATTTTTTACATAAATCCAAATACTTACAAGCCATATAATAATGAACAAACCATACAATATCGAAAGAATCCGATGAAAGTAATTTTTTAATAAAAATCTTCCTTCTTAAACTTCTAGTTGATATGAATCTTCCTTTTTTTAAATGGGGAAAATACACAACCATTATCCCCATATCTTCCAGTTTGTCTTTGTATTTCCTTTGGGTTTCCAAAAATGAATGTGTAAAAAAAATTATCCGATGCCCTTCATTTAATAAAATTTTCAAAATATTAAACAGTCTAAATCCCCCGGAGTCCCTATCGAAAGCAGGTAATAGGGGGTAAAAAAATAGAATCTTTTTACCTTTCTTGCGGTCTGCTGCTTCCTTAATATTTTTTGAATCAGGACAGTATTGGTCTTTTAACTCCTTTTCCCACTTTTTTAAAAATTTAATCTTATTTATTTCCTGATACCTTTTAATGCCGGATGATAAATCTCTGCCACATGTTGCACCTTCAAAGTGAACAACGGAGCTTTTAGGTTGGTAAATTACCTTATACCCTAATTTCCTTATGGAAAAACATAAATCAGTATCCTCATAATAGGCAGGTGAAAATCTTTCATCAAAACCCCCCGTTTTTTCAAATAAATCTCTTCTTACTAAAAGACAGGCACCGGAACAATAGTCAACCTCTCTGACATAATTATAATCTTGTTTGTAAGGATCGTCTCCCCTTCCAAAGTTATGACCCGAAGCATCATTAAAAATTATGCCTCCTGCTTCCTGTAATTTGCCATCTGGATAAATGAGTTTTGCTCCTACTGCGCCAATTTCTCTATTTTTTTCTAAAGTTTCTAACAAATTTTCAAAACAATTTTCCAGAGGAATAGTATCGTTGTTCAGAAACAAGAAATATTCGCCCTGTGCAAACTGCGCACCTTTATTACAGGATTTTAAAAAACCGATGTTTTTTTCATTATGAATTATTTTAATTTTATTTTTCATAGATTCTAAATAGTTATAAATATTATTTTCCGTTGAAGCATCATTAATAACAATAATTTCCGTGTTATAATTCATCTGGGAAAGGATTGTTTTAATACATTGCTCAGTGTAAAATAAATTATTAAAGATAGGCATTATGACTGAAAGCTTTATTTTGGGAATCTGAGGAAAATCATTATTGCGGCATAAGGCTATAAAAAAATTTGCATTCCCTATATCTTCTCTATTTATTACTATATCTTTAAGCGTTGGAATGTATTTATTGCCTTCAATGTTTTTATATAATTGATTACAGTTTTGTCCATATGTATCGATATTATAGAAATATTTTTTCAAAAGACTATTGAATTCATCCAAATAAAATTCCTTGAAATGAAAAGGATTTTTACCATCGGAACCAATCGCCTGATAATTGGATTTGTTCGGTGTAGATACGATAAAAATACCGGACTTTTTTAAAATACGTTTTATTTCTTTTAGAAAGTTTTCATATTCGATCAAATGTTCAATGGTTTCAAAAGAGACTACCACGTCAAATACATTATCTCTGAATGGCAATTGAACAGCATCTGTTTGCAGATAGAGTGGATTGAAAAAAAAATTTTTAGCATAAGTTATTGTCTCAAAACAAATGTCCGCTCCAACAACGATTTTTGCCTTGTTTTCATTTAAGAATTCGGTTCCATAACCGGTTCCACATGCTACATCCAGGACCACTTTATCTTTGATAAATTCCTTTGCAAATATATATCTATATAAATGTTCAAAATATAAATGCTCCCATTCCGGGATGTCAGGAACTATCCTCTCACCGGTAAATTTCATTTATGTATGTCTCCTTTTTTATCACTTTGAAAATACAAACTGCCTCTAGTATACTAAATTTAATTTCATAAATCTCCCCTTTTTGATGTTACAGATTATCTAATATTTATAGTATTGATAATTTTATGTTAAGAAGATTATTTTCCATATTTAAATGTAGTAATGATCACACCCATGATCATGGAAAGTGTTTTATATGTGGTAACGAAGTAGATTTTCGAATAGAAAGGGGATGCAGTCTTAGAGAAAGCTGGTGCCCCATATGTAAAGGAAGTAAGAGAAATAGAGACTTGGCAAAAGTTATTATAAAGACATTTTTAGGCGATGATACATTATGCCTAGCTTCTGCTCAGCCTTATCTAGAGGACTTCGCCATTTATGAAGCACAATCAACCGGAGCTATTCACAAATTTTTGAGCAAGCTTCCCAAATACATATGTTCAGAATATTATAATGAAGTTCCAGGGGGATCTTTGAACAAAGAAGGTATTAGAAGCGAAGATATAGAAGCATTGAGTTTTTCTGATAATACTTTTGATTTAATAATAACACAAGACGTTTTTGAACATGTAAGAAGACCGGATAAAGGTTTTAAAGAAATAAAGAGAGTTTTGAAATATGGAGGATGCCATATTTTTACCATCCCTTTACATGAAAGTAGAAAAACCATGGTACGGGTCAAAACTGAAGATAAAAAAAACATTTTTTTAATGCCGCCAGTATATCACGAGGACCCGTTAAATATAAAAGGAAGTTTGGTATATACTGATTTTGGGGAGGACATTACTGATTATTTAAAATCTCTTGGTCTGCAAACTGACATAGCAGAGTATGAAAGGTTTTATTCTTCTGACGAGATTCCATGGATTGCGGATGATGCCTCATATAAAAGCTATATTTCCTATAAAAGAAAGGGTGAATTATTAAAATACTTTTTATATAATTCAGTTGTTTTTATCTCAAAGAAGGCAGAATATAAAAGGGCCGGATAATAACCCACGGATTTTGTATGTTTTTAATTCCACTTGGAATAGTTATAAAATTTTAGATGCTTAAAATGCAGGATTCTTTTTCAATGCACATATCTTATAGATTGTATAATGTCTATGGCGAGATTAGGGATTCTAAAGTTATTAAAATATAATAAAAACATTATTGATAGGTCCTTGACAATAATCAAGATTGTTTCTTATGAACAATACAATTCCTATGCATATTCTATGAAGAGTGAGTATTTTAGAAGAAAGGAAATTGAGTTCGGACTTATTAAGAATGATAAATCATTTCTTACGGAAGGATTTTGTATCGTGTGTAGGAAAAAAACACATTTTTTTACTGATTTTAAATATTCATATATTTCTGAGAAAGGAAAACACATTCCCAACTGGCGAGAGCAGCTTGTTTGTAAAGGGTGCAAACTAAATAATCGTATGCGTGGCTCTTTTCAGATATTTGAACAGGAATGTAAGCCGAAATTGGATGATAAAATTTATATTACCGAACAGAAAACACCGATATTTAAATATCTTAAAAATAAATATAAAAACATTATAGGCAGTGAATATATGGGAGATAACATCCCGAATGAAAATACAAAAGGTTTGGAGATCAAAAATGAAAATCTAGAGAATTTATCCTTTTCAAATAACCAATTCGATTATATCTTATGTTTTGATGTGTTTGAGCATATTCCTAATTATAAAAAGGCATTTCAAGAATGTTTTCGGTGTTTGAAACCAAATGGAAGGCTTTTATTTTCAGTTCCGTTTAATCTTCAATCACAGAGGAACATTGTTCGGGCCAAAATAAAAAGTAATGGCGAGGTGGAATATTTTTTCCCGCCAGAATACCATGGAGACCCTATGAAACCGGATGGATGCCTTTGTTATTACCATTTCGGTTGGGAATCTCTTAATGAATTAAGAAAAATAGGCTTTCGGGATGTATCCTCTTTCTTTTATTGGTCGAAAGAACTTGGATATTTAGGAAAAGACCAATTTATATTCATTGCAAAAAAATAAAAGTTTATTTAAAATTCCCAAGAATTATTGCTAAGGCAGACAGATAAACGGCAAAGCTTTAATACTCCTGACAGATTAGCTATTCTTCCTTGTTTTTTACGAATTTTTTGCCTTGTTCAGCAATTTCAGATGATTAGATTCATTGCCTTTGTTTTAAGGATGAATTTAACAATTCATTGATAGATATTTTATCTTGAATTTTAGAACATTTCTTATCCTTTAATATTTTTTTTAGTTTCAATAAACTCCAAAAAAATCCCAATATATTATATTTTTTCAATTTAATTAAGGAGATGGTTGAATCGTAAATCAATAACTTTCTTACAAAATCCGGAGGAAAATTTTTCCATAGGAATATATAATAGTTCCTTTTTCCAATCAATTTTACATATCTTCGATTAAACTTACCTATTGTACCTTGATGTTGATGATAAACTTCACAATAAGGAATATTTAAACATTTCCACCCATTTCTCCATGCCCTTATTCCAAGATCAAAATCCTCAAAATAGAATGGACTGTATATAGTATCGAATCCATTGATTTCCAGGAATTTTTTTTTGTCAAAGAATGAAGCGCCCCCACAAGGATAAATAATCTCTGTGCACTCTGTATATTTATCCAAAGGAGATAAATTAATAAGATTGATTTCAGACTTTTTTATTTTAACTTCCGGAACCGATTCATTGAAAAATCCATTTGGTGTATCTCTTATGATTTTGGGTGTTGCGGAGAAGATCCTTTTATCATTCTTGAACGCATTAGTGTAGGGTTCTATTTTAAAATCCTCATGTATAGAGATATCAGGATTGAGGAGCATAAATATATTATGAATTGAAAGATTAACTCCCGTATTAGCTGTACCGGCGAATCCCGACCTTTTTTCAGTTTTTAAAATCTTAATTTCGGGATAATTTTTTTGAATAAAGTCAATGGAGTTATCTGAACTGCAGTCATCGACGACTATAATTTCGTCTTCCCTGGAAGATTTAGATTTTATTAATAATTGGGGAATGATCTTTGCCAGGAGATCTTTCGAATTATATGAAGGAATTATAAATGAAACCGGTTCTCTCAACTTAACCTGCTTTTTAACTATAAAAAATATTTTTAGATCAAATTAGTACTGAATTAAGGAATGATATAATTCCATTGTTTCAATCGCTGTCTTCTCCCAAATGAATGATTTGGCCCTTTCCTTACCCTTTTCAATTAGAGACTTAATAGGTATTTTCTTTTCTACAAAATTAATTAAAGCAGATGAAATTTCATCAATATCTGCCGGATTGACATGAATGGCTGAGTCACCTACGATTTCAAGTATACTTGATGCATTGGATGTGAGTACAGGGGTGCCCGCTGCCATTGCCTCAAGGGGTGGCAGTCCAAAACCTTCATATAAAGACAAATAAATGTAAAATGAAGCTTTTTTATAAATTGTTGGCAGATCGCTGTCATGGATGAAGCCTGGTAAATGAATATAATCATTGAGGCTTAATTCATTGATCTTCCTCTCGATCAAGATCATGTCTTTTTTGCTTTTTCCTGCAATAACTAACTGGTGGCCAAAAATTCCGGCATTTTTATAAGCAGCTATCAAACTCAAAATATTTTTTCTTTTATCAAGTCCTCCCAGATGTAATATATATGGTTGTTTAATCCCATATTTTTTTAAAATATCCGGATCATCTTTTATTACCAGAAATTTATGGAAGTCAACACCCTCATAAATAACTTTTATTCTTTCTGGAGGTATACCCAATAATTCGATTATATCTTTCTTGGTGTTTTTTGAGACTGCAATTATTGTATCCACTTTTTTTATATTCTTCAGAAAAAAAGAGTATCTCAACTTATTTCTGATTTTTCTCAATGGATCCATTTTATAATAATTAAATTCAGGGAAGATTAAAGGAATCAAGTCGTGAATAGTACATACTGTTTTCGTATTTTGAGGAAGGGGATAAGGGGTCTCTATATCAAGGATATGAATCATATCAATATTGTTTTTATAAATTATTTCCTGCCATCTTTTACCATCCGGTATCCTTGGTTTTTTTTTATTAAATGGGATAAAGCTGACCCGATCTTTTACTTCCTTTGGGATCTGAGGGAGATCAGCATTATTATAAAAAAGATAAAAGTATCTGTTTTCGGTATCAACAATCGGCAAACGTGTAATCAGGTTAAAGGCATAGCGACCGATTCCGCTATCTTTATGTGCATTTTGTGTGGGTCTTATATCAATACATATTTTCATAATTTTTATCCTGACACCATTTAGCAATTTTTTCTATTACATCTTTCTCTTTTATTTCCTTCATACAGGTCCTATGATCGCAAACAAAAAAATCGCATGGAGAACAGGGTGTGTTTTTAAAAATAGTTACATGTTGATCTGGTGGCGGGCCCCATTGACTAAGATTTCCTCGTCCCCAGAGTGAGATAGTCGGAATGTTTTGTGAAACGGCAAAATGAAGGGGGCCGGAATCGAGGCAGATGAAAAGTT
Organism: bacterium; assembly: GCA_049472335.1. Classification (GTDB taxonomy): domain Bacteria; phylum SZUA-182; class SZUA-182; order DTGQ01; family JAFGSM01; genus JBLIRM01. The sequence goes on from JBLIRO010000004.1 coordinate 83,263, forward strand.
TGAACTTTTTCATTAAGGCACCAAATTCAACAAGGTTTGTATTAAAAGAAAGGATTGCCTCTTCTTTCATATTATTTTGAATATCCCTGGCTGTCTCCAACTGACCGGGAGAAGGGCCAAATGTAATGATAACCCTGGCCTTTTTGTTTTGGATAAGATAATCGGCTATATAGGCCCATCTTTTATTCTCCCAATATTTAGCAGGAAAACCCGTAGTAGGATTAATGCCCACAATAAAGTCGGTATCCTTGATATCTAAATCAGAAAAAAATTTTTCTACTTTTTTATCAGCTTCAATTGTTTGTGTAAATGGAAGAACAATCTCATAATTATTAATTCCAAGTAATTTGGTAAGGCAGAAATATCTTTCTCTCATATGAACCATTTTATTATCTTTAAGGTCCTCCACTCTTTCAGTCAAAAAAGGTGCGAGTTCAAAAGAATCAAATCCTAACCTTTTTGGGGCACCTGAAATAAAAGAAATCAAGGATTTATTGAAAGCCCTCTCAAAATTTATAATTGTATCAATTTTTAAACGATGAATTGTTGTAGCCATTTTCACCATTGAAAAAAATCCGCGATCATAACGTATGGTCCCATCAATAAAATCAAAACAATTTAAAAATGAAAGCATGTTATCATCAGACAAAAAATATAGATTTGCATAGGGATATCTTTTTTTGATTGGAGATACTGCGGATAATGTCAGAATCATATCTCCAAGGCCTGCTAATCTTATAACAAGTATATTTTTAGGTTCCATTGCTCTATGTTTAAAAAATTTATTTCCCCTTTGATAGTGTACATAATAGACACAATTTATATAGCAAAATCAATAGATTTTTGATACTTTGAATCTTCTCTTTTGAAAGGATATATGTTATTTGATTTTTAGTAAAAGTCAATACGCATAAATGATATCAGAATACACAGTGATATTGAAAAAAACAGATTAATGCCGAAATATTGAGTAGTAAAACTATTTTCGAAAACAAGTATAACTTAAAATTAAAATTTTTGTCAATCCAAGAAATCTAAGAAATCTAAGAAAGAGAATAGGAATGGACATGTTGTTGGAGAGTGTTTTTCCGGTCCCGGTTCATTTTTACAAAATATATGCAGGACTTCATTCATAATAACAATTTTGAGGCAGGAGAAACCTCTTTAAAATTTTGAAACTTGACAATCTTCTTATGGGGTGATATTAATATAATTAATTGAGATTAAATCTATATATCCAATATGAAAGATTTTTAAAGAGCTATCCCATCATAGTTTTTCCAGCATATTGTTTATGGATCTATTATAGATCTCATGAGAAGGTTTTTGCTGTCATTCACATTGTGCTTGAAAGTATTTGATATTTAATCTGGCCGGATTACATGTGAAACCTTGGAAGTCTTCTAAACACACCTATTCATTTACCTTTTAAGCAATTTTTTAAGATTTATTTTTTATGGCTTACAAAGAAATTAATAGCAGGATTTCATATGAGTTTTTGAAGAGACGTATTCAGTGCAGTATTGATCTGTTGGACATTTTGTTTTTCATGCAAATTTTGGAGCCGAATATGAGTCAGAAAAATAAATATTTTTTTACAAAATATCTATCCTCATTTATCCCGCTATACCTGGCTCTTCCATTGAGCAAAGGTAGCTTGTTCACTTTGACCAATGACGAGTCAAATATTTTTATTCTATTTGGGAAAGATTTGTTTATGCTCGCCGGCGAAGAAGACTATTTTGACTTCTGCATGAATGATATGACTTCGCCGATATTTTGGTCCGGAGAACATACATCTGTATATAGCGAGATCTAAAGTCAGGATGGTTTGTTTTAGGGTTACAGGCTTAAATCCATTGAATCTAAACCAAAAATTCCACTTGTCTAAAATCAGGATCTCAGGTTATAAGCTTGGCATCATACTTTAATAGAAATAGAAGTTGACTTTTTCCTGAAAAACTTCGCACGTTGGTTATGGTTAAATTCTTTTTAGCGAGCTAATCTTGTCAAAATCTGAATCGTATAAGAATATTTTCAGAATATTTTTTCTTTTCATTAATGCATCAATGAAATCAATATTCTTTAAAAAATAATTCATCAGGCTTTCATATAAAATATCCTTATTTGGACAAAATAGGTTATGGGTGTTTAATATTTTTTCAACCTTTTCTTTTACTTCTCCTTTAGGAAGATCATAGTAAGACTCTAACACCCATACTATTTCAGCTATTACTAACTCACTGGTATACAATTCTTCTTCATTTTTTTTGGCAGCCTTGAATAATTCCTCGCATCGTTTGGCCTTTTCAGGATCATCATTCGTAAGCAGCCGAATAAAGATATTTGTATCAACAAATTTCATTTTTTATTCTCAATAATTTTTTTTGCTACTATTTTTTTTGTTTGCTCACGCAATTGTTTAAAATCAATTGATTTATCTGCTTTTACAGATCCCTTTATATCTAAGATATCTCCCTTTGCTGCCATCATTATTACTTTATCTTCTTCAATAACGTAAATTTAATTATCCCTTGGCTTTAGATCTAAAGCATCACTGACATCCTTTGGGTTTGTTGTTTGACCCTTAGAGGTTATAACAGATATAGACATTCTAAATTCTCCTTTATATATTATTCTTAACTTACATTATATTATTATCCTTACTTTTTGTTAATTAAATTTCAATTATAATGCTCTAAAGATTAGCAAAACGTCTGAAATGATAAAGTCGGTCCTGTAATCCAGTGAAATTATCTTAAATCCGTCTCCGGCAATCCTTTGCCTAAAAGAAGCCATATAAAGAAGGGACCGCCCAGAATTGCGGTGATTACTCCGACAGGTATCTCTGCTGGAGCTATGAGCGTACGGGACAATGTGTCGCACAGTGCGAGAAAGCTCCCGCCAAAAAGAAAGGTCGCAGGAGTCAGATATCTGTGGTTTGGACCAATGATTAATCTGCATATGTGAGGGGACATCATGCCTATAAATCCAATGGGTCCGCATATAGCCACGACACCGCCCACCATGAGAGATGTGGCGAAAAAGATGAGTTTCTTTATATTTGAGACAGAAACTCCCCGGCTTACTGCTATCTCTTCCCCGATGGTCAGCAGGTTCATTTCATTTGTAAGAAAAAAAATAGCGATCGCTCCAATGATCAGGAAAGGAAGCATATTAAGGAGTGGAGCAAAACCCATCACATCCAGGCCACCCATTAGCCAGCGCAATATACGAAATGAATGGGTGAAGTCGCTCATATACTGGATAAACAGGATAAGACTGGAGAAAAAGAAACTGATGGCCACCCCTGCGAGAAGCATGGTGGCTGTTGAAAATCCCTTTCTTGCCTTAGAGAGTCCGTATACAATCAAAATTGATACTATGGCACCCAGGAAAGCGGACAGGGTAAGACCTGAAACACCCAGGATACTAAAAAAAATGCCGAATTTTATATATATGGATGCACCGAGGGCCGCTCCACTTGATACTCCAAGTGTAAAAGGGGTCGCAAGAGGGTTGCGGAACATGGCCTGAAATGCCATTCCGCTCAATCCCAGAGCGGATCCTGCAAGAAAGGCTATGAGGACCCTTGGTATCCTGAATTTCCATAGGATCTCGGATTCTGCTCTTATATTGGAAGAAGAGAATATAGCACGAAAAGGTATGTATTTCATGCCGATAAACGGTACCGCGAGTAATATCAACAGGGCAAGGAAGCCCAGGGCGATAATCACCAGGTGTTTTTTATAATGTCTGATTTCAATGGCGCAGGTTTCTGTATGTTTCATACCGCATTACTCGGTTGTTCTATAATACAACAGGCTTCTCTGTTTTAGGGTGTTTCATAAGAACGAAGGATTTATCATATATCCGGTTTAATAAACTATTATCAATAAGCTCGTCCGGTATCCCGCAGAACATTATCTTGCCCTCTTTAAGAGCAATGATCCGATGGCTTGCATATAAGGCACTGTTTATGTGGTGAGTTGCAGCAACGATTGTAACACCTGATTCCCTGTTGACACGAATTAATATATCCTGGATGTCATCCTGATGCCTTGGATCAAGGAATGTTGCAGGTTCATCCAGGAGCAGAATCTTTGCACCCTGGGCAAGCGCGGCAGAGATGAATACCTTCTGACGTTCTCCCCCGCTCAATGTTCCCAGTGCCCGGTTTATAAAGGAATCTGTGTTTGTTAATCCAAGGGCCTCCAGGACGGCTTTCCTGTCCTCCTTGTTTGGAGGGCTGAAAGGGCTAAAATACGGATAGCGGCCCATCAAGACAAATTCATATACCGTAAAGGGATAGGCCTGGTTGGTAGCCTGTGGCACATAGCCGATAAGTCTTGCCAGGTCCTTTTGTTTATAAGCCTTGAGGGATATGCCGTTTATACTGATATGACCTTTTTGGGCCTTATAAATCCGGTTCATGCATTTTAAGAGGGTTGTTTTGCCCGATCCGTTCGGACCAATAACAGAGACATACTCACCTTTATGCACAGAAAAGGATATGTCCTCGAGTATCAAGGCATTTCCTATATTAAAAAAGAGGTCCTTTACTTCAATAACATTTTTTTCCTCTTGCATAATTTTATCGTTTTCTGTCATGCTATCTTTCAGGCCCATTATCGGCTACCTCAGAAAGAATAGGTCTTTTTTGGACGCTTTTTATCAAAGTCTCATTCCCAGCTTATCTCCGGATGGATTGCCCTTGCCATTTGTTCAAGGATAAGTATAAATCTGGGTCCGGGGGTTGCCACGTAATCCTTACCAAATATATAAATACGGTTGTTTTTCACGGCATTTAACCCCGGAAGAAGGCCCCATTCATTTTTTACCTTTTCTTCATCTAATCCACGATCCAAAAGGTCAGGAATGATTTCTATGATAACATCAGGATTCAGACGGGTAATCCCCTCTCCGGTCAAAGTTGGATATCTTATTTCATGTCCTTCATAGGCATTGATCCCCCCGGCAAGCGTTATTATTTCATTGTAGAATCCCTTTCTGCCGGTAATGAAAATATCTTCCAGTGTCTCTGATCCCATGGTTCTGCCCACACAAATAAGGACCTTTGGTCTGGGCAGCCCCATAGTTTTGTCTTTTATAAGATCCATCCTTGTTATTATATCCTTGAGTATTTGCCGGGCTCGGATTTCTTTGCCACATGCCCTGCCTATGGTTATGAAGGATTTCATTATACCTCGCGTATCCCTCTGGTCAACTACAAGGATAGGTACTCCCAATCTATCAAGATAATTTTTTTGAGTTTCATGTTCAGGCAACATAATTACCAGGTCAGGTTCCAATGACAAAATGGTTTCATAAGAGGTGTCGTAGTATCCTCCCACCTTCTCCTTGAACTTTGTTTCAACAGGATAGTCACAGAAATTGGTGACCCCTGCCACCCTGTCTCCCAGCCCAAGGGCAAAAAGCACCTCGGTGATGCTAGGGGCCAGGGAGATGATTCGGGAGTATTCCTTTCCCCTATGGTCTTTTACAACCTTTTTTGAATTTTTTGAAGGAAATAGGCTTGCTTTTTCACTATAGTCCTGTCTTTCGAATTGTGTTTCAAGGACATGGTTTCCAAAGCAAGCTAAAAGCACGAATAATATTAAGATGAATATATATTTGAGTCTCATAGTAATAACCTGAAACCGGCAAATATGGATATGCCGGGTGTGCTGTATCCTTTAATCTCTTCGTATTTTTCATCAAAGAGATTTTCCACTCGTCCAAAAACCTGAAATATTTCTGTGAAAGAGTAAGAAGCAGAAATATTTACCAATGTATAATCCCCAAGTATAAACCTTTTATTAGTGGAATAATCTTTATCGAATCTCCTCCCCATATACAAGATATCCAGGTTGGCTATGACTTTTTCCTTAAAATCGTAATTGAAATTTATTTTAAAGCGGTTTCTTGCGCGTTGCAGTAATGTCTCATCATTCGAGAGATCTTTACAATCCGTATATGTATAGTTAGCATTTAAAGTAAAATCAGCCATTGGCTTAAGAGATAACATAAACTCGAGGCCTTTTGATCTGGCCCTGGAGATATTTATATATTCTGATTCCATCCAATTAGACGCATTCCATACAAATTTGATCATATCCTCAGATTTAATATAGAAGAATGTAGCGTCCAGTATTAGTTTATTGTTTGCGAAATTTTGTACTATCCCCAGATCAAATCCATGGCTTTTTTCAGGATTCAGGTTTTCGTTACCATATTCAGAAAAGAGCTGGTAAATGGAAGGGGCCTTGAAACCGGTACCATAGGTGCCCTTTAATTTGGTCCCGATCCAGTCAAACAGATATGCAGAAGTTATACGATAAGTGACTTCAGAGCCAAATCTATTATGCTCATCTACGCGCATCCCAATAGTGGTAAAAGATTTATCAATAAATTTTAACTGATCCTGAACAAAGAATCCAATGGTTCGGGTTACCTGCTCATCGAGCGTACTGGAATATGGTCCCCATAGACCATCTGAGAATTCATTATATTTACCCTTCTCCTCTTCGTATTCCAACAAGCCAATGGTCAATATAGAACTTTCATGTAGACGAATATCATGTTGCCAGTTGAATTTAAACAGACTGCTCTTATAGGAGTTTCTCATTAAATCGAAAGGATGATCCGTATCCGTATCGTTAAAATAATGTCTTCGGTTTTTGGTGAAAGAGAATCCCATTTTTTGTTCCCAAATGTCATCAAAGAGGGAAATACGGGGTTGAATTTTAAATGAGGATTGCTCAGTATCAAACAGATAATTCAGATCGTCATTCTTGTTGTTGAGGTCGCCGAAGGTGTCCGTCTCACCTTCGGTATCGATGTGCCTTAGAAAGAGGTCTATATCAAAATTTTCTGTCGGTGTCAGACCCACTCGCGCGGATGCTGATAAATTTTCATAAGCATCCTCTTCTGCGTTTCCATTTTCTTTGATTGTTGTGGAAATTCCATCGGTATAGGATCTGGAGATTCCAATTGAATAATTAACCAATTCGGTGCCTCCGTTCAACAAGGCCTGTTCATTATGAGATTCAAAAGATCCTGCCTCATATGAACAAGAGATCTGCGGAGGGCCTTCCCCCTTTTTAGTGATGATGTTGATTACCCCTCCGATTGCATCCGATCCGTAAAGTGTGCTTTGTGGTCCTCTCAGGACCTCGATACGCTCAATGTTGTTAGTGGACAGATCAGAGAAATTATAGTGCCGATCTATTAAGCTCGGGTCATTCATTTCTATCCCGTCAATCAATACCAAAGTATGTCCAGTTTCCGTTCCCCTGATTTTTATCGTGCTGTTTCCGCCTGGTCCGCCCGAGCGTACCGTATCCAATCCTGGTATGCCCTGAAGGGCTTCAAAAACAGTATTTATTTGAGCGTTCTCTATCTGCTCTTCTGTAATTATGCTTAAAGAACTTGCTACTTCCTTGAGCAGTGTCTGTGTCCGGGTTGCAGTAATAACTACTTCCGGCAGGATTATACTTTTAATCTCTTTCTCTTCTACCTTATAATCAGAGGAAAAATTCATCATTGAACCTTCAGGCTCTTGCGCTTCTAGAATTGGTGAAAAATGAGAACAAGAAAGTAAAAAAATGTAACATAAAATAAAGACAAATAAAGTAGATGCGTTCTTTTTTAATTTCATCTTACCGATTAGCCCCCTTTTCATCTTAAATGTTTAATGTTATTAATGGGATCAAAAAAAATCCCCGGACCTAAAAGCAGGTCCGGGGATGCCGTTTTCCATCCTCGATTAAATATTTTATTCCTGACCTCATATCCGCGAAGGCCACTTTATTCTAATACATAATACAGTATTATATATGCCTGACACCGGCAGGTCTTCTGGCTTCCGGATTATCCTACTCGCTGTGCCTTCCCATCTTTTGGACAGTGGCAAATTTACAGCTTTCGTCCCCGGTTACAGCGGCGGGTCCGCAACGGACTTGAACCGTTTTCCCTTATCCGGTGTTTTATTCAACTAATTATGATTTAATTTAAGGAATATAATCTACAATATAATTTTTGTTCCGTCAATATTAAGATGCGAGTTCTTCAAAATAATTTTATTAGTACCTCCAGTCCAATAAATTAAAAAATACCATGGATGAAGATTTGGAACCATGGCGCTTGCAAAGACGAGGCATTGGAAGGCGAATATCTGAACCTTTTTCATCAAGATAGACCAATGCCCGTGTTTCTGTTGCCAGGCCGAAGCCAAGACCGACAAACGCGCCTATTGTTGCCCCAATCCCCAAATTTTTACCCCAGTCGTCACCGTGAGCATCACCTTCAGCTAAAGTGACGGCCGCTCCAATGACAGTACCTGTTGCAACGCCAAACATAGTATCGATAAAGATACCTCTGAAAGGCCTTTCAGCTCTGGCGGATCCAGGCCCTACAAATAAGCACATTGACAGAAAAAAACATACTATCAGGACAATTGACAGGGATTCTTTCATATATGCTCCTATGTTAAGTAATGATTAAAATAATGATTGATTTCTGAGAAGGAATTTTACATCAACACACAGAGTAATTCAAGAAGATGTGGCTTTAAAATTCATTTTAAGATATATTAAAAATCAAAAGTCAACGAGTTTTAAAATAAACAAACTAAACGTTATAGTGAAAAATAGGAAAAGGAGGATAAACATTAAATCAGAACGGGGAATATTGATAGATTTTGAAGGCATAGATGGTTCGGGAAAGACAACGCAGGCGGAAATGAGCCTTGATCGCCTCTCTTCCCTGGGCATACCGGTGAAGCTTTTCAGGGAGCCTACGAATGGAAAATTTGGCAAGATTATAAGGGATATCCTTTCAGGAAGGCTGCCCAAAAGGAGCCCTAGGGATGTTCTGGATCTATTTATAAAGGATAGAGAGGAAAATGTGACCATAAATATCCGGCCTGCATTAAAGAGGAATGAAGTGGTTCTTCTTGACCGATATTATTACTCCACTATGGCATATCAGGGGGCTCTTGGAATAGATGTCGAGGAGATAAGGCTCCAAAATGAATCCTTCGCCCCGAAACCCGATCTTGTGCTCATATTTCTGATCCCCGTTGATAAAGCAATAACAAGGATCAGGGCAGTTAGAAGAAATGGTGTGGATAATTATGAAAAAGAGGCCTTCCTTATAAAGGTTGACAAAATCTTTCGTTCCTTCAGAGATCCCCATATAAGATTTATTAATGGTGAAAGGCCTTTATTACATGTCAGTGAAGAGGTCAAAGATCTTATAGATAATCTCATATCAGAGCATAGTAAGATAATCTGATTTATATTTAAATTCAATTATAATTGATCTTCTTGCCATATACAAACTCTTTTATGTTTTGGATGCATAATTTGACTTTGGAAAGAAACGATCTTATATAAAAATCATGTTTGAATTCTATGTATAATTTGAGTGAAATCAATTATATATATTAGTTGAAAGGAGATAAATCCACGATGAGATTTGATAGATTCACTATCAAGGCCCAGGAGGTTATTCAGGAAGCTCAGGCTATAGCCGATAGAATGAGCCACCAGGCGATTGAGCCTGAGCACTTGCTTATGGCCATGGTTGAACAGAGGGATGGTGTCACGCTTCCCATACTCCAAAAGCTCGGTATTGATCATGTAAACCTTTCAGACAGGCTGAGTCAGGAACTGGATCGTATTCCCAGGGTACATGGGGCCACGGAACAAACCTATTTATCACCAAGGATGAAAAAGATTTTTGATCAGGCATTTACTGAAGCCCAGAAACTGAGGGATGAATATGTAAGCGCGGAGCACCTTCTTGTAGCTATCTCTGAAGAAAAGGGAGGGGCTGCGGGCAGGATACTCTCCGAGATGGGGGCTGATAAGGAAAGGATCATGTCAGCCCTTGTGAGTATAAGAGGTCAGCAGCGTATCACGGACCAAAACCCTGAAGACAAATATCAGGCAATTGCAAGATACAGCCGCGATCTTACTGACCTGGCAAGAAGGGGCAAACTGGACCCGGTCATCGGCAGGGATGATGAGATCAGGAGGATAATCCAGGTTCTTTCCAGAAGGACTAAGAATAATCCGGTTCTCATAGGGGACCCTGGTGTAGGAAAGACGGCTATTATAGAAGGCCTTGCCCAGCGTATAGTAGCCGGTGACGTTCCTGAAACCCTAAAAGAAAAAAGAATTGTAGCCATGGATATGGGTGCCATGATAGCGGGTGCAAAGTTCAGGGGCGAGTTTGAGGACAGGCTCAAGGCATTCCTGAAGGAGGTAGAGGCATCCGAAGGACAGATTATACTCTTTATTGATGAGATTCATACCCTGGTTGGCGCGGGCCGGGCAGAAGGCGCCATCGATGCGTCTAATATGTTGAAACCTGCTTTGGCAAGAGGCGACTTGCGCTGTGTTGGGGCAACTACGCTTGATGAGTACAGAAAATATATAGAAAAGGACGCAGCATTAGAAAGACGTTTTCAGCCCGTTTATATTGGAGAGCCTTCGGTTGAGGATACAATAGCCATACTGAGGGGGCTTAAGGAAAGATATGAGGTCCATCATGGAGTCAGGATAATGGATTCTGCCATTGTGGCTGCCGCTACACTCTCCCACAGGTATATTACGGACAGGTTCCTTCCTGACAAGGCTGTAGACCTTATTGATGAGTCAGCTTCCAGATTAAGGATCGAGATCGATAGCCTCCCTGTTGAGATAGATACTATAAAAAGACGTTGCATCCAGATCGAGATAGAAAGGCAGGCCCTGAAGAAGGAAAAGGACCCTGCATCCAGGGAGCGCCTTGGAAAGCTGGAAAAGGAGCTTGCCGAGCTGAAGGAAGAGCAGGATATATTGCAGGCCCATTGGCAGGCTGAGAAGGAGATCATCACCCGGATCCGTTCAACAAAGGAAAGGATTGAACAGGTGAAGATTGATGCGGAAAAGGCTGAAAGGGCAGGGGACCTGGGGAAGGCTGCCGAGCTTCGTTATGGCACTCTGTCTTCCCTGGGTAAGGAACTGGAGGAGGCCAATCAGAAACTTGCGCAGATACAGAAAGACAAAAGGATGCTTAAAGAAGAAGTGGATGAAGAAGATATCGCGGATGTCGTTTCCAAGTGGACCGGAATACCTGTGACGAGACTAATGGAAGGGGAAAAGGAGAAGCTTCTCCGCATGGAAGAAAGGCTGAGAGAGAGGGTCGTGGGACAGGAGGAGGCAATACTCCTTGTGGCGAACTCCATAAGACGCGCAAGGGCAGGGCTTCAGGACCCAAACCGGCCCCTTGGATCTTTTATCTTTATGGGGCCGACAGGCGTGGGTAAAACCGAGCTTGCCAGGGCCCTTGCAGAGTTTTTGTTTGATGATGAGCAGGCCATGGTAAGGATAGATATGTCTGAATATATGGAAAAACATACCGTATCGAGGTTGATCGGCGCTCCTCCGGGGTATGTGGGATTTGAAGAAGGAGGCCAGTTAACAGAGATAGTCAGGCGCAGGCCATACTGCGTTATATTATTTGACGAGATCGAAAAGGCGCATCAGGACGTTTTCAATGTGATGCTCCAGATCCTGGATGACGGCCGTCTTACGGACGGACAGGGAAGGACTGTGGACTTCAGGAATTCCCTCATCATAATGACATCCAACATAGGAAGCCAATGGATACAGGAACTGGGTGAAAAGGAATATGATGAGATGAGACGCAGGGTGCTTGAGGCCCTGAGGGCGCATTTCAAGCCCGAGTTTCTGAACAGGATCGATGAGACAATCATATTCCACAGACTAGGAAGGGAAGAGATAAAACAGATAGTGGAGATTCAGGTTAGTCTGCTTCAGAAGAGACTGCAAGAGAGAAAGATCCGGATCAACCTTACGCAAGAGGTGGAAGACTTTCTTGCCCAAAAAGGGTATAACCCAACTTACGGCGCAAGGCCTCTTAAAAGGACCATACAGCGGTATGTCCAGGACCCGCTGGCCATGGCCCTGCTTGAAGGGTCATTCAAGGATGGTGATCAAATAGATGCCAAGTTGTCCTCAGACAAGGAATCCGTTATTTTTGAGCTCAATCAGGGAGCCAGGGTATAACCCCGATTGCCTGATTCAAGCAAAAATCCTTGGATCAGGAAATAAAAATTACTGATTCACTTTTTTCATTATTAGGTTTAAGCGGCTAAATTCCCATATTGCTCAGGGTGTCTATTACCTTTTTCATGCTCAAGGCAAGGGTGGGATGAGATTCTTCAAAATATAGGATAGCTTGTTTTAATTGATTGATTAGGGAACTCCTCTGCCGGGATTGTTCTTCAGCAGATTTGTCGAGGATATTCTTAATATCGTTCATCAATATATGCAGAAGCTCGCTGCCACTTTTATCAACGGTTTCTGTTTCCTTAAGCTCGCTGTGTAATTGTTCCAGCATTTTTCTGAGTTTTTGATTTTCCATGTAAAAAATCCTCTCTTTGATCGATTTTTTTTATCTTATCGTATAATTCCAGAATTCCCTTTGTATCGAATGGCAACATTTAGATCATAAGCTTATCCATGAATTTTTTCAAAGGTATTCATCCATTCCTCTTTTTTCGAGAAGACTCACAATATTCTTTATCTCCTGTGCCCTGTCTTTATGACAGACAAGCAGGGCGTCTTCCGTGTCCACGATTATAAGATCCTGAATACCCAGGGTTGTAATAAGTTTTTTATGGGAATAGGCGATGATATTTTTGGAATCAATTCCAAGGTGCTGTCCTATAATAATATTTCCGTCTTCCCCTTTTTTCATTATCTTATCCAGGGCGGTCCACGATCCTACATCGTTCCAGCCGATATTCGCGGGGATTACAATGACCTTGTCTGATTTTTCCATAATTCCGTAATCAACCGAGATAGATTCCATATCTTTATAAATATTCTCGGCTGTTTCCATATAATTGGGAGTGCCGAATGCGTCCTTGAGCCGGCAGAATGAAAGATATATATCGGGTAAAAATCTTTCCAGGGCCTGCCAGAAAGTTTGTGTCTTCCAGATAAACATACCGCTGTTCCATAGGTACCTGCCGTCTCTGAGATATTCTTCCGCCGTCTTTTTGTCCGGTTTTTCGACATAGCGTTTCGCCTTGTAACCGATAATTAAACCCTCCAATTTGTCACCTGCTTGAATATATCCGTAACCTGTTTCGGGGAATTCGGGTTTAATGCCAAGTGTGATCAGATATTCATCTTTGCATGCCATTTTAGTTCCTTCATTGAGGAGGCTTAGAAAAGCGTAATGCTTTTGAATAAGATGATCAGCAGTGAGCACTATCATTATGGAATCCTTATGTTTTGAAAGAAGATATGCTGATGCTAGAGCAAGAGCGGGAGCGGTATTTCGTCCACAGGGCTCCGCAAGTATGTTTTCGGGTTTTATTTGGGGCAGATGATCTTTTATCAGCGGGGCTTGTTCTTTATTTGTGACAATGAGGATATTTTCAATCGGAATAAGAGGCTTGATCCTTGAAATAGTAAGTTGGATCATCGATTCTGATCCGATTATATCCAGTAATTGCTTTGGCCTTTTTTTTCTGCTTCTTGGCCAAAATCTGGTCCCGTGACCTCCGGCAAGAATGACAGCGTAAACTTTTTTTTTCATAAGATTAAAATAATTTAAGGATTAAAATTAATATATAATATTATCTAAGATAATAAATATAAGGAAAATAAAATAGATATCTTAACAATAACTTTAATAATAACATATAATCATTATTAAAACAATATTATAGTCCAATATCATCTGATATATTTTTCATCGCTTTTAAGCCTATGCTTATAAATTCTTCCAGGCTGAGTCCAATATCAACGCAACTGTTCATCAGATTCCGGTCGGCACCCGCTGCGAATCGTTTTTCCTTGAATCGGTTTAAGGCAAAAGACAGGTCCACATCTTTTATTTTTTTTGCGGGATTGATCAGTGCACAGGCAACCAAAAAACCCGTAAGAGGATCTGTGCAACATAGAGCCTTTGCGAGTCTGGATTTAGCCTCCTCGGATCCGGAATGTGAGCGTACGGCATGTAAAATCTCTTCATCGACGCCCTCCTTTGCCAACATATCGGCTCCCAGTTTACCGTGCATGGGAAAATCGTCCTTGGTCAAATCATAATCGATATCGTGAACCAGCCCTACGACTCCCCAAAGATCCTGGTCCTCCTTAAAATGTTCAGCCAGAGCTCGCATAACAGCCTCTGTCGCCAAAAGGTGTTTAACGAGATTTTTGGTTTTGATATTTGTTTTGATTAAGCCTAACGCTTTATGTCGTTCCATATTTATAATATGCAGCGCAGCTGCCTTCAGAAGAAACCATGCATGGCCCTACGGGATTTAATGGATTGCAGGCCTTCCTGAATAAGGGACATTCAACCGGGGTCTTCGTACCCCTTAAGATATCTCCGCACATACAATCCGAATTCTCAACGGGATTAGGGATTGAAAGATCAAATACGCTTTCGGCGGCGTAATCATTGAACTCGGACCTCAGTCTTAGTCCGCTTCCGGGTATGGCTCCCAGACCACGCCATGGGGCGTCACAGGTTTCGAATACCTTTTGCATAATACCAAGGGCATTTTTGTTTCCTTCAAAGGTGACTCCTCGTCTATATTGTATCTCGACCTTAGACTGACCTTTTTCCGATTGCTTTACAAGCATATAAATGGACTGAAGTATGTCAACAGGTTCGAATCCTGCCACCACACAAGGTTTTTTATAATTTTGAGCCAGAGGCAGATAAGCATTGGCTCCGATGATACAGGATACATGCCCGGGGCACATAAATCCGTCTATCCTTAAATCACCAGCGGAAAGAAGGGCATCCATCGCCGGTGGAATTAGTTTATGAAGAGCGAGCACAAAAAAATTTTTTATATTCCTGCCTTTGGCTTCCAAAACTGATGCAGCAATAGTTGGCGCGGTTGTTTCGAAACCGATTCCCAGAAATATAACCCTCTTGTCAGTATTATTTGCAGCTATTTTAAGGGCGTCGAAGGTTGAGTAAACAATTCTGATATCCGCACCATTGGCCTTTTCCATTTGAAGGGAAGATGAAGAACCGGGCACCTTCATCAAATCTCCAAAGGTCGTAATTATTACGTCATCTTCATGGGAAAGCTTTATGAATTTATCAATTTCCTCGACGGCAGTAACACATACTGGGCATCCCGGACCTGATATGAGAATAATATGAGAAGGGAGAACTTCCCTGATTCCGTTTCTGAAGATGGAAACCGTATGTGTCCCGCATACCTCCATGATCCGGATCTCTTTTTTTGAAGATGTATGGATCTTTTCTATGATCTTTTGTGCAAGCTTTTTATCCCTGTATTCACTCAGATGTTTCATTAGACAATAACTCTTCGAACAATTTTAATGTTTCAATGGCTGTCTTTTCGTCAATCCTATGAAGAGCGAATCCTGCATGTACAAGTACATAATCTCCTACCTGAGGCATCTCATCTATTAACTCCAATCGGACCTCTTTTTGTATATCTCCTACAGAAACCCAGGCATTATAGTTTTCTATCTTCACAACCTCCATGGGGATGGCTAGGCACATAGAGATTCCTCCTAAGGGATGATTTATGTATTATTGATTTATAATTACTTATGATATTTCATGCAAAAAAATATCATGAACATTCTATTTTATTTTGATTGTTTTTTCAATAGAATTAATAATTGCCATAATTAGAATCAATGCCGATCAGGAATAGCCTCCGGTTTAATAAAAACCGGCTTCGGCGAAAAATTGTATGCAATAAAAAATATTGATATACCGAAATATTGCAAAAACATTCATATAGGGTGAAACAATATCTGCATTTTTTTATATATTTTTTTAAAAAATAAGGTGACCAAGAATATAAAAAAAAAGGTATAGAAACAGAAAGATCAATATAATTAATGAGATATTAAAATCAAGAAATTTAATGATGTAATTAAGCATTATAGGCATAAAAATTGAATTATAATATGAAAGCCGGATTACTATACCTATGGACCACAGGTTTTTATTATTAATTTCTTCTCCTAATCCGGTCTCAGAATAAAGGGCAGATCTTAAAACAGCAAGGTTGGATAATATTTGCAAGGGTTGAAAATTCTGTTTATAATATAAATGATATATATAAATGTATATTTCATAAATTAGAAATAAAATTAATATATTTTGATTTTTTATAAGTTTAATTAATTTTTATGGTGTGATTGACAAAACAATCATAAGTAACATCAAAAATCAATGGAGGATGAGGATGGAAAAAAACAAAAGATGCCTTTTGCTAAATCATAATAGCGCATATATATTTATTATTTCCATATTTTTTATCATTTCTCTAAAATCAACCAATTGCATGGCAAAAGTTAAAGGTAAATGTGTTAACTGCCATACAATGCATAATAGTCAGGATGGAATTGTTGATCCGAATGGCCAGTCCCCGATCCCTAGTTTGCTTAATAATGACTGTATTGGCTGTCATTCAAGCGGCGAAGCTTCCACTTATTATGATTTGGATAAAGACGATCCGAACGACTCTCTTGTCCCGGTTGTAAATTATACCGGACCTGATGCCCCTGTGAATTATCTGGCCGGGGGTAATTTTTGGTGGGTGAAAGAAGGAAACAGTGATGCGGATGATTCCAAGGGGCATAATGTCTTCCCTGGTGAAAGGGATGATAAATTGTCCAAGGCCCCGGGTGGTCTAACCTGCTCCAGTAATTCATGTCACGATAATTTTGATAGAGAATATACGGGGTCTGATCCCGGTCTCTATAGAAGACAAGGCTGCACCGGTTGCCATATGGTCGATGATCTAAATCAACCGAGCGGCTATCACCATGCTGATGATGGAAATCAATACGATATAATAAATAATTTCCCCTGGTACCGCTTTCTCAAATCGCATATCAGATTGAGTGGGATTTGGGGTGTTATAGGGATTGAGGACCCTAAATGGCAGTCTATGGATGAATCAGACTCCGAGAATCACAATGAATATCTTGGGAAGGATGGTGGATTCACGACCGATAGCTGGTCATTAGCCAACAATCGAACGATGACCGCTTTTTGCTGTGGTTGTCACGGGACATTCCACATGCAGCAGAAAGATGTATCCAGCGAGGCATGGATACGTCATCCCTCGGATTCACGACTGCCGGATTCAGGTGAATACAATGCATATACCACATTTGATCCTGATGTGCCTGTGGCCCGGCCGGATTTAAGCGGTTATAGCGGTCCGAATAATTCAAACCGAAGCAAGGTTACTCCGGATGAAGATCTTGTCATGTGTCTTTCATGTCACAGGCCGCATGGAAGTCCATATCCCGACATACTCAGATGGGATTATGATGAAATGAGAGTAGGTAGTGATAATACAAACGGATGCTTTGTTTGTCATACTCAAAAGAATTAGATTTATTAGAGATTATAATAGTTTGGCATAATTATTGCTTTTTTACTGAAATTTTTAAATGGCATTTTTTAATATTTATGTTTTCAAAAATTAAACGGGGAACATTACGAGACTGAATACTATGTTTAACAGCTTAAGACAAATTATTAAAAAAGGGCTGATAAATCTTTCTTCGGTCAAGTGTTTTGCATTTATAATCGTATTATTATTTTTATCAATATCATTTCGGATTCCTGCACCAGATGCTTTTGACAAAAAGGATATCCGGTATATGGATATGATTAAGACCTATGGAGATAATATATCGTTTCAATTCCCAATAGATGTCTTTGCTGCTGATAATGGTGATATCTACATAATAGACAGTGGTCCTAATAAGATATGGATATTTAACGAGTATCTTTTACCTGTATCGATAATAGATAAGGCAAACGGACTTGACTATCCCATAAGTATAGCAGTGAATAAAAAGGGTATGATTTTTGTGTCTGAATCAACGCCTGATAAAAGACAAAAAGGCAGTATAACGATTTTCGATCATATCGGACGCAAGAAAGGAACTATCCAGTTTAAAGGGTTTACAGGATTTGAGAATTTTGTGGCAAGGGATATTGCCATTGATGATGAGGGAAATCTTTACCTTGCCGGTGGTTCATCAGGACCTTTAATAATTATGACATCCGAAGGCAATTTTCTTAAAAGCATTCAACCTATAAAAAGGACGGAGACCGGAAAGGAGATTAACGCGGATGTCACCAGAGTAGATCTGAAAGAGGATCTGATTTACCTTCTGAGTGAATGGGAAGGGCAGATTTATGTATATAATCGCAAAGGTGATGAAATAAATGTATTTGGCAAGAAGGGCGGAAGTCCCGGAAAATTGAATCGGCCTCAGGGCCTGGCAGTAGACCCAAAGGACGGAATAATCTATGTAATGGACTATATGAGGCATACGCTTTTAGTATATGATCAATCGGGCAGTTTCATGAACGAGTTTGGTGGAGAGGGCTGGGGGCCGGGTTGGTTCAATTATCCAAAGGATATATGTGTAGATAATCAGGGGAGATTGTTTGTCGCTGACGCCTTCAATAAAAGAGTTCAAATATTTAAAACAAGGTGATAAGAGATATATTATGAATAAATTTTCATATAAGGCAAGAAATATACATATTCAATTTATTACTGCTGTTGTTTTTGCTGTGTCTCTGATCTTTTTCCCGGCCACACATGTCTTTTCCCAGACAGAATATACTGCGCCGCGGATAAATTATCTAACCAGTATCAAGGGGTATGCGGAGCAGATACCTTTTGATCATCCCATGGATATATATGTTGATTCCCATGGTGATATTTATATTGCTGATCATTACAAAAAGGCCATTTTTATATTTAATAAAGAATTTCAACCTGTCGCAAAAATAGATAAGAGTAATGGAATCTCTGCCAGACCGTTGAGCGTTGCCGTAAATCGGAATGGTATAATTTTTGTTGCAGAAGAAGGAAAAGGAAATAGCCCCGGCAAACTATTGGCCTTCAATTTCAGATGTGAATTCCAAAAGCAATTGGAATTAAAGGGCTTCAATGGAGCGGCCAACTTTTCTGTGCAGGACATATATATCGATGAAGGAGGGGACTTTTACCTCTCGGGAGGAGATGCAGGGCTTGTCATATTGGATAAAGAAGGAAGATTTATAAGAAACATTAAACCAAAGGATAAAAGAGTAGTAAATATAAGATCTGTTGATGTAAATGAAGAAAAAATCTATTGCCTGAGCTCGAACTCAGGGCGTGTTTATGTTTATGATAAGAATGGCGAGTTTGTTTTCAGATTTGGCGCCCCCGGAGCGACAAAAGGTAAGTTGAGCCGTCCCCAGGGCATATCCGTAGATAAAAAAACAGGCTTGGTTTATATTATGGATTATATGCGTCATGCCTTATCAGTTTACAACCAGGAAGGAGATTACCTTTTTGAATTTGGCAGTAAGGGTGGTAGACCCGGTCTGTTCAATTATCCAAAAGGTATTTTTATTGACCGGGATGGAAGATTATTTGTCGCAGACACATTCAATAAGAGGGTTCAGGTCTTTAAGATCCAGAGAGGCTAGAAGAATTGTTTTTGATTAAAAAATTCTTCGAAAGGAGGTGGCTTTAAAACGATATAATAAAAAATATTGTTTGTATCATCTGAAATATCAAGATAATGGGAGGTGGGTTGAAAGACCATTTTATCATAAGGAAACGGACTTGGATCGGTCAGTAAAATGCGATCTGAGGGTTTGATTGTGTATTACATAAACTAATTTAACAAAAGGGAATAGGAGGTAAAAAATATATGAGATATACAAAATCATTACTGTTCACTGTCTTTGTTGTTGCAGTAATCGGTATGGTCATTGTATCTACTTCTAATGTTACTATGGCAAAAGTAGGAGATAATGTGACCGCAGTTTGTAGCGTTTGCCATACCATGCATCACAGCCAGGATGGGGTTGATCCGTTTATCTCTTTCGACCCGAACAGAGATGTTTCAACCGGACCGAATAATGCGCTGCTTTTTGGTGTTGCGGCAGATCCCAATGAGAATAATAATTCATGCGTTGCCTGTCATTCCGGCTCTTCTTCAGTAACAAATGGTTATGATACTGTCACCGGTGCCCCTCAGATAGATTTAACAGGTGATGATATACTGGCTGGAGGGACTTATGCCGGCACCACTGATGCTGTAAGACATAATGCCCTTGGATTGGCGCCTCCGGATGCGAAATTAGGAACCCCTAATGTCCCGCCGGGAGGGAGCAATGATGATATAGGCGGCGCCGACCAGATTACCTGTGCAGGGACTACTGGTTGCCATGGAAACAGGGCGGAAACTGACAATCTTGCAGCGGTATATGGGGCTCACCATGGAGAGGACAAACCGTTAGATGGATCTGCTGTTGGAAAAAGCTACCGATTCTTAAGCACTGATAAAGTTGATGAAGTATTCAGCAACTCTGGTGTGCTTGGATTGGAGCATTTGAAATGGGAATCCGGCAGGTATAATACCAAGAGCCAAATCACCGCCTCTGATTCTTCCGAGCATAATGTTTATGATGCTGATGGAATTAATAAACTCTGCGCGAGCTGTCATGGCAATTTTCATGGTGATGCCGGTCAGGGCGGACCCAGTGAGCCATGGTTGAGGCATCCCACGGATATTACTCTGGAAGCTGCCGCAGCTTCCGGTCCTGGTGAATATACCGCATATCCGGAAGAAGGTGACCTAGTAAATAAGTATTCTACCGAGGCCCCGGTGGGTTATGATGCGTCTGCAGGAAATAATCAGATTGGAACTAATGTTGCAAAAATCCAGGGACAAGTTCTTTGTGTGTCCTGCCATCGTGCCCACGGAGCTGAAAGCTGGGACGACATCCTGCGTTGGGATTATGATGAGATTGTAGCCGGATCAGACGTTAATACCGGTTGTAACCGTTGTCATACAACAAAGTAGTATAGTTGCTGGTTTGCTTCTTACCAGTAGAATTTACAAAGACAGGGTGGATGAATTATCTTTCCTCCACCCTGTCTTTTTTTATACCGGAAATATTTTTTCAGTCAGTTATTGAATATAATCTTAATATATTGATAAGTATAAGTATATTCTTGACAAATACGCAAATTATTCTATATAATAGCTTACGAAAACTTCATGTCAGCAATTTATTTGTTTCATTAAAAAAGGATTTAAAATTAAGTTTCTCATGATCCCAATTTATCCTAAGAGAAAGATTATTTATTATTTATTCTTTATTTTAATTTCTGTTCTGTCTTTTATATTAATATTTCCGTTATTTATTCAAACAAGAGAGTTTTTAAGAATTTCAGATATATTAGTACCGGGTTTGATAAGAACAGAATACTCAAATGGTAACAAATCAGGGGGGGCTGAGGCTGCAGAGGTTACTCATAGAATTCTTTGGCATTCTGAGGGTATGCATGACGATAAGCTAAACAGACCACAAGGATGTTGTCTTGATCTGGATTCTTCTCTCATATATGTAGCGGACACGGAAAATGACAGGGTGATAATCTTCACGAGGGATGGTGAGTATTTAGGCCCTTTTCTTACATCCCGTCCGGTCAAGAGGCCATTCGATCTGATTTTTGGACCGGATTCGCTTATCTATATAAGTCAGCTTGAGGAGAATTCCATAGAGGTATTTAATAAAAAGGGAGTCTGGCAGATATCTATCCCCAGGAGTCCAAGGAGAAAAGAATGGAAATTAAAACCCGGACGTATGATATTTGATCATAGTGGGAGGTTATTGGTAAACGACAGGGGATCAGGTGAAGTATGGTTCATGACCAGGGAAGGGAATGTGCTTCAAAAGCAATCCGTGGGACAAAAGGATAAATCATCCAGACTGCTGAGCGGAATTGCTTTAGATACAAAAGGAAGAATATATGTTGCTTCAGCACAGGGCTCACCGGTTATAATTGTTTTTGATGCCAAGGGCTCTCAGATTAATTCTTTTGGACGTCATGGTTCGCTATATGAGGACAGCTTCTCGTTTCCACACAGTATGGCTGTGGACAGCAAGGACAGAATATGGGTAGTTGATGCCTTCAGGCATACCATAAAGGTGTTTGGCCCTGACGGGACACATCTTTTCAACATAGGCGAGTTTGGTGAAGAGGCAGGAGCCTTTGTCTATCCCGTGGATATTGATATAGACAAAGACGGAAGACTCTACGTTCTGGAGAAGGGTGCAGGCAGGCTTCAGGCCCTTTCCGTTATATTCGAAGGGACTGAAGGCTCGGAATAATGAGACGGTTTATAAAATTATCTATTATATCAATCAGTCAAATTCTCATTTTTAATTTAATTTTCTTTATATCTTTATCCTTCCTGTTATATTCAGGGATAGCCCTGGCAGGTGAATGCTCTGAGGATCTTTTATGTTCGGACTGCCATACCATACACTATAGCCAGGATGGAGGAGTGCCTGCCGAATGGGGTAAGGAGGGACCTTATGAGACACTTCTAAAGAACATAGTAAATGATCTTTGTCTTATGTGTCATGACGGTTTTGATCCTAACGCGCCTAACGTGATGGGGGAAAACCGATATATACCTAATGCTGGGAGTTTTTCATCCTTTGATCCGAATAGGCGGCATTCCCTGGAAAGTCAGGATGAGCCTCCGGGATATGACGGTGAATGGAATGAGGGCCCCCTGACCTGTGTTTCATGTCATAATCCGCCATGCAATATTTCTCATGATGATAATAAATATTACCGGAATTTAAAGATAAATCCAGGCAGTGCTTCAGATATTACGGTAACCTATGAAATCTCTGAAATATATAGCGGTGAAGCAGCCATTCAGCAATTGATAGACACACCCATTAAAGAAAAATACAAGGTATCAAACATCAAGCATCGTCAGTCAGAATCAGGCTTCAACTATGGTCTTTCTGCCTGGTGCGCCGGATGCCACACGGATTTTTACGGTGATGGAGGGGATGTGAACATGGGAGGTTCCCCCTCGGGCGATACAAGGGGAAATAGCTCTGATACCTGGATAAGACACCCAACAAAAGGGATCACGCTTTCCGAAGGGGTTACAAATGGCCATATCGATGGGGAAGCAGAAAATGGCCTTGGATACTGGTGGTCAAATAAGATATTGTCAAGACCCCCATATATCTCACCCTCAGGATATATAGGCAGCAAATCCTCCAGTGATAACGAAACGGGTTGTATCTCCTGCCATAAGGCTCATGGATCTGATGAATTATATTGTCTTATATTCGATAACCCCGAGACTTCCGACCTTGAGGATGGGGTCCGCATGGTTGAGACCTGCCAGGCCTGTCATTTGACGGGCACAGGATATTATAAGACGTCGTCTCATGGGGACCAGGATTCAGGGCTTCTAAGGATTTCGGATTGGGCAAAGGGGGAATGTTCCCAATGCCATGTCCAGCACGCTGGAAATCCGTATAACCTTTTTACTGAGAATACAAATCAACTATGCTATACATCCGGTTGTCACGATTTTACACCTGCGGGAGGGACCTCCGGATACCCTGCCCAGGAAGATGATCGGGCGCCGGCCTTATCCGGATATCCCGGATATTTTGAATATTTCTCAGGCGGAGAACGGGCAGTTGGCTTGGACAACCGGGTGCGCTGGCCCGGAATGACAGTGTTTGAGGATCCAAATGCCTATGATGACGGCCCGCCGGAGCGGTTTTTCTCACCCCACAGGAATGATCCTGAGATGCCTTTAAGGGATTCGGCCGGAAACGGGCTATGCCTTAACTGTCACTCCCCCCATGGAACAGAAAATCCTTTTGACATGCTTACAAAGATCTATCTCAACATAGGGGGAGAGGGAGAGACCGGGGAGCCTGCAAATTATGTGCTTTGCTTTAATTGTCATGGCACTGACGGACCGGGAGGCATGGATTCTGAAACAAGAAGGATCGAAGATTATTACGATGAATCGATAAATCCTAATACAGCCGGGCACAGGATAAGAAAATCTACAGGGAGCGCCTCACACTGGCCGATACATATTCAAAAGGGTGACAAGCTGTCTTGTTCAAACTGCCATAATCCTCATGGCTCCAGAGGGTATGACAACAATAACAAGCCTAATGCCCGGCTTATCAGTGATCAGCGTCCTGGCTGGAATGATCTTAAAGATACCATAAGTGATGCCGCCCAGTGCCGCAGGTTCTGTTTCGGGTGTCATGTGCCGAGTGATGATACGGATTGCTCCACTTATTCCTCAGGCTGTCCCGAGGTGGACGGGATAATAATGGCACCTGTGCAGCCTGGATTAACTGACCCCAACATACTCATAGAACATAGTTCCAGCGGCACAAAGAGCTGTTACGGAACTGCCACGGAAAGCTGCCACGGTAATGACTATTCATCTTCTACATCTTTCAATGTGCATCACCCAAATTCCAGCCCTGAAACAGGCATGCCAAAATTCAGGGCAAGGATCCCTGTACTTTCAGCCCCTGCAGGCCTGACGGCAAATCCTGGAAAAGAATTGGTGGAGTTATCCTGGGATAAATATACATCTGCGGAGATCATGGGTTATAACCTGTATCGCGGTCAAAAACCGGGAGGACCTTATGAATTATTAACATCTCAGCCTGATATCGTAATAAGGTATATAGATGATGATGTAAAGCCGGAGAGGAATTATTATTATGTGCTTACCGTTGAGGACATCGATGGAAAAGAGAGCCCGAATTCTTCTGAGGTCGGAGCAACGCCCACCATCCTGACCACCAGCGAGTTAAAAACATTGGAAGAGGTGAAAGGACTCACAGCCAAGGTTAAAAAAGACAGAATCATCCTTGAATGGAAAGAATGCCTGGATGAATTGGTTGCAGGCTACAACATTTATCGGCGCATGGAAGACGAAGATATTGATTCGGTGTTGATTACCCCGGACGGGCCTGTTAAGTGGCCCGTTTATGAAGATACAGAGGTCGAAAAGGACCGGATATATATTTACTCTGTAGTTGCGGTGGACAAGATGGGTAATGAGGCCAGATTCCCTAATGAGCTGAGGGTAATTTATAAAGAATTATTTATTTCAAAGGTCTTTCTTAATCAGGAAGATAAGCCCCTTAGGGCAGGGCAGGAGATGATAGTCAGCCTGATAGGAAGTGGCGGAGGAACGGCTTATTTCAAAATAGAAGGACTCCCCGATCGTTTTACAATGGAGGAGGCCGAAGATACCGGAACATATACAGGTAGGTATAAGATCCCCGGAGGCAGAAAAGATGAACAGGTCAATGTCACTTGCTTTTTAGAAGACTTAAAAGGAAATATAGTTTCCATGGAGGCACCATCGCCATTAAGGATAGACAACCTGCCTCCTTTACCGCCAAAGGATCTTAAGGCTGTCAAATTGCCTGATAAGGGGGTAGGTTTAAGCTGGAAGGTTTCTGGAGGGGAAAATGATATAGCCGCTTACAGGATATACAGAAGCTCCGATCAAAATTTAAAAACAGGACCGGAGTGGCTTATCGCTTCGGACCTGCCAAAGGATATTTTTGAGTATAATGACCTTTCAACAATGCCAGGCACAGGATACAGATATACTATTACATCTGTTGATGGGGCCGGAAATGAGTCTGAGCCTTCCAATGAGGCAGAGGCCTTTACATCCCTGGATAAGACTCCGCCCAGAATCATTAATATGCAGATAATCGGAGGCATGGGGGTATGGAAAACAGGGGATGTTATTACCATATCTATGACTGGCGAATCTGATTGTGAAGCGAGTTTTTCCATTGGTGACAATATTAAAAACGTCTTGATGCAAGAAGTCCCGGGTACAGATAAGTATAGAGGACAATATATATTCCGGGATATTGATAAAGCGGATGATATGAAGCTAATTGGCAAGCTTACGGACCCATCGGGAAACCTCTCATTTTTTGATCCTGATCTAAAGGTGTCAGTAGTTTTTCCCTCTGACGGTGCCAGACCACAGGTGTATGATTTTGAAGAAAACAGATTCCGGTTTGGAAGTGAAGAAGCTTTAGTCGCAGGGGATAATTTAGAGGTTAATGTCAGGGGCACACCCGGTTGTTTTGGGGTGTTTCACCTTGGCGCCCTTGTTGATGAGGAACAAAACCTTAAGATTGATTGGTCAGGATTTAGAGAGTCGGAGTGGAATGATATCTCAGGATACCAGGTTCATAAAGTGAAAGGGCCGCCATCAGAACTGAACACAGAAACTCTTATTACAAGGCTGGGCATAGGGGAGAGGGTGTATCGCCTCTCTGATACGGAAATCCCTGATGCGGATGTTAATATATATTTGGCAGTTTCGGATTATGATGGACATCCGCATGTGATTTCTTCGCCAAAATGGAATATACCGTTGGTTGAGACAGAAGAGCAGGGTATATATAAAGGGAGATACATTGTAAAACCCGGGGACCGTATGATCCAGGGGCATAGTTTTGTTTCCCTGAAGGATAAATTCGGCAGATCCTCTGTTCCCTTTCAGTCTTTGCGGACAATTACTATCGACACGGGAAGCAGGATAGAGGTACGGCCCATGCCTCCGGAGTTAAAAGCTGACAGCCGTTCAAGGAGTGTTATAAAGATCGTTCTAAAAGATGTTAACGGACGTAGTGTTCCTGGTAGACAGGTTGGAGTAGCCCTTTTTACAACATCGGAATATACAGGCTTGGTTGGTTTGGGTAAAATTAATCAGTCAGATATAGGAAATGTGGTAAACCCTTTGATGGGAATGGAAACAGGGACTGATGATGTGGAGCAATATATATTTACCACAGACTATTACGGAGAGGTAGAGGTGGATTTTGAAGCAGGATTTGCCGCAAAAACCGTTATTTTCCGTGCAAGGGACCTTATTACGGGTGATGTGGGGATTGGATACTGCACATCTTACATCGAGGCTGAGGCAGAAGTGGAACAATACCTTCCGATCAGGGCCCGTGATCAGGGAAGTCTCATTACACTTTCAGCAAATCCTAAATGGCTGACAGCGGACGGTATAAGCACATCAAAGATAACGGCAACTGTAAAAGGTGAGTCCGGGGAACCATTAAGAGGGTATACGGTCGAATTTTTCATTTCAGAAGGCAAAGGACATTTATTACAGAATCAGGCAATGACCGATGAGAGCGGCGAAGCATGGGTGACTTACAGGGCGGGAAATAGAATCGGCACAGTAAAGATAAAGGCTAGAGTGAATATAGATGGCCGGGATTATTTTAGCGAAGAGGAAGGAATTATCCTAAAAAGCGATGCACCTGCCCGCGTTTCTATGAGCGTGTGGAATATGGAATGTGATATGGCCTATAATGAGATTAATGACAGAGAATGCAGAATCCTCCAAATTGCTGCTGACGGGAAAAGTAAATGCAGACTTAAAATGAAAGTCACCGATATAAACGGAAATCCCTCAAGAGGAGTGGGATTGGCGCTTTCCCTCATAAATGGAGACGGCAGGATATTAAGTGCGGACAAGATCACAGATTATAACGGTGAGGCTGAGGCAATTTATCAGTCAGGATTCAAGCCCGAAATTGTCATATTCAATTTGCGTGTAACTTCAAAGATCCCTACTCCTGAAGAACTGGATGAGATCAGATGGTTAAGATAGGACCTTATGGGAGATCAACCTGATTCCTGGACAAGGAGGAAAAGACAGATAATACATAGCCTGGTTCCGCTTATATTCATCCTTGCCATAAGCGCTTTTATTATTTTTCCAATATCCGGGGCAGAGGGGATTGAGGGTTCAGTAAGATATATATGGGAACAAGGAAAAGAAGATAATGAAAATAAAAGTGAATTTACCCAGATTTATGATCTTATCCTTTCGAGGAGATTACAGCCGCTTTATGATGCTAGTCTTAAATTTGAATTCAGATCCGAGACAAAGGGAAATGAAGGGCAGGATAGGGAAAAAACCCAATTGTTACCTTCATTGAATATGAAACTGGGAAATGATATGGCAAATTTAAATATGGGCTGGAGTGAGGATGTTATTACGGACACAGAGGCTTATACAGGAGAGGATAGGGACTATACTCATGAAAAGGCCTACGCGGGATTGAATTGGAGACCGAAGTGGCTGCCGCATATCCTTTGGCAGTTTCAGAGTAATAAAAGAAAGGAAACCTGGGGTGATAAGCCAAGAGATGAGGAGTCGGATGACCGATTTAGCTTCATTGAGGATTATACACTCAGATTTGGCCCTTTAACCCTGGATCATAATTTTGATCATGAAATAAGACAGATAGACGGAAACGAAACCACAAATTATGAACTCTTAAACAGGGGCAATATAAGGCATGAATTTTCCTTTTTTAATGACAGACTTTACATGGGCACGGGATATGAATTGATTCAGGACCGGGAGAAAAGAAATGAGGATAAAGATACTATTGATACATGGAAACATAATGTGAATTTTAATGCCACAGCATACCCCGCGGAGTGGATTAGACCTGAGTTAAGAGTCTTTTGGGGGGACATAGAAACGGATTTTCCGGATGAAACAGCAAATGATCCTAACATTTCTGATAATAGAGAGATCATTCCGGACAAAAGGGAGACCACTTTTGAAAATGATCTTACATTTTTATTCATGCCCCACCCCTATTTTTCATCTACCCTTGGAGTTTATTATAACAGGTTAGACAAGAGGTTTGAATCATTGCCGAAAGACGTAAGGGAGTTAGAAACCGTTTCCTTAAAATTGGATCCCCAGATCCAGGGGTTGATATTCGATCCGAATATATCCATGTATCCTATCATGACATCCATTTTAATGAGTAGTTCCACCGAGAGAAACGAAGGAAGGGTGAGCCGTATACTCTCTTTACTTTTTACAGGCTCCACAACAGTTTACCAGGGCGTGGATCTAGATCTGGATTTAAGTTTTAGCCAGAGGAAGGATCCTAATAATATAAAAAGGTTAGAGCAGCAGGTAGATAGTTATCTTAAGCTGGACCTGCTGCCCAATTTGAAGGGTTCCATAAATCAAAAGGCGAAATGGAGAACGGATAGGGGCGGAGGTGCTTTGAATGAGGGGCATGATTTTGAGGGTGATATCGACACAAGGGTCATATACAGGCCTGTAAGGACATTTATGATTGATATTGCCTATATGATTGATTATGATGACCAAATTTATAGCGATAGTTGGCAATACAATATAAATTGGCGTCCTTCATTAAAGATGGAAGTGGACCTAAGATACCAAACAGGGAGTGAGGAAAGGGATAGGTACTTTCTAGGAGAGCTGGACCTTTATATGACCGATACGATTCATTTAGAGCTTAGATATCAATCTCCGTCTGAAGATCAGCAAATGAAGGTGGAGTTTGATATGCGTTTTTAGTTTATATTGCTGTAGTTTTTGAGTTTAATTGAGTAATGGAGAGAATAAAGATATAATGGGGAGATTATGAAGAGATTAAAGCCATATCTAATAATTATGTATGTGTTGTTTATGCTTGGTTGCAGTCAGGTAAAAAGCAAGGTTTATATCAATCCAAATGCCAATTTCCGGTTTATCAAGAAGGTGGCGGTGCTTCCCTTTGAGAATCTTTCCCAGGACAGATATGCGGGTAAAAAAATGAGGGATATATTTGTAACTACCCTTTTGGCATCGGAAGTGGTTGATGTTCCTGAGCTTGGAGAGGTGCAGCAGGTTATGAATACCATAGGAATTGTATCACAGCCTGATCAGCCTGTTTTAACCGTCAGGGAGCAGGAACCGACAAGTACTATTACCAGGGATACCGCCAGAGCACTTGGACAGGCACTTGGTATTCAGGGAATAATAATAGGCAGTGTGGAAGAATATGGCATTGTTAGAGGCCTCTCAGGCTCTTACCCCGAAGTCTCTCTCACTTTGAGGATGATAGATCCAAAGACAGGATCTATTATCTGGGCCGTAAGTCATACAGAGAAAGGAAGCCGAATACTACCCAGTATTCTGGGTGTCGGAGAGGAAACCATTACGGAGACTGCCTTTAAGGCATCTAAAAAGATCACTGATACACTGGTATATAAATAAAATCATGTTTTCCTGCCCCGGAGATCATAATAAAATTAGATTTGAAATTCCACTGTTATGTTTGCTTCTGATCCTGTTTCTTCACACATTCCCTTTTCCTGTTCATGCTGAAAAAGTTAACAAAAAGAAGGCCAAAAAACTGGAGCACGGGGCCAGGGTGGCTATTCTCCCTTTCGAGAATATGAGCGGACATTTTCTCGACATCGATAACATAATGAAGCCCTTGCATCAAAATTTCAGGAAGATATTCAGCCTTTCCTATACGGACAAGGTGGACGAGGTTATCTGGCAGTTAAGACTTAGAAACACGGGATATTTGAGCTCCCGGGATGCATTAGAGATAGGACAAAGGCTGGGAGTAGAGGCCGTTATTCTGGGGATGATATGTCTATATCGCGAGACTCCTGAGCCGGATATGGGCCTTATAATAAAAGTGATCGGCACAGGCGGAGACACTCCGATCCTTTGGTCAGACTGCATTAATAGAAGCGGAGATCAAACCAAATCATTGTTTGGCATAAACCGAATAAATAAAATCGATTCTCTGTTTGAAATGGTTGCAAGGGAGCTGGTTGAGGAGATATATGTTGACCTTATCCGGAAAAAAGATGATTCTGAATAGCAGTTATTGCCGGAGCCTTTTAAAGGTTTGGTGTTTTGTCTTGATATGTGCATGCTTAAGTATGGGATGCCGCGGTTATAGCTTCAGGAAGAATAATTTCTTGAACAGGGAAGCCCTTGTAAACATGAATTCCGTTGCAGTCTTACCGTTTCACAATATAAGTGAAAGTTTAAATGCCGGTGTGATTATTTCTAATATGATAATTGCCGAACTTGTCAGAGAGGACAAATTTTCCGTGGTTAAATATGGGGACGTGAGAAATTTTTTTTTGCAAAGGAGGCTGACTTCTGTTTCAACGATCGATGTCGAGACCCTAAGGGCTTTGAGACAGGAATTTAAAGTGGATATAGTGATTATAGGTACTGTTTTACATTATGAGGATGATGAAGGAATCAAAGATAGAAACAGGGAAAATAGAACGCGTATTCCTTACGTTGCTATAACCAGTACTATATTGGATACCAGATCAGGCAGGATAGTGGGGAAGGGAGAGTTTGTTGAAAGGGGTTCGGCCAAAGGATATCTTTTGACGAATAAGCAGAGACAGGATACCTTTTCGCTGGCCCAAAAACTGGCTCAAAGGCTCGTGGCTGTTATAAATACTGATGGGGCATGAAGGATATTCAAAGGGTAGTTTTAAAGATAGTTGTTCTTACCTGTCTTTCAAATTTTTTATATTACGGACAGGGTGTCGGACAGGATTTGCATTGCATTCCTTGTCATTTAACGGTTGTAAATAATGAAACCGAATATGCTCATACCCCTTTTTTACAAAAAAAATGCTCTCTTTGTCATCTCTCGTCCGAAACTCCTCCTCCTGATGATAAAAATCATGAAAACAGATTATGGACAAGGGATGAAATAGGAATAGGTGTATGTTACAAGTGCCATCCTAAAGAAAAGCTCGGAATTTCTCATCCTGTCGGAATTTATCCGAGCGGTAAGATCCGGGTGCCTGATGTGTTGCCTACAGGCACGGAAGGAAGGCTTCTGTGCATTACCTGTCATTCTGCGCATGGAAGTGATGAGGAATATATCGGGAGAAAACCGGTTTCTGCTCAGTTGTGTATTGCATGTCATGGGAGAGATTATTACCAATGATGATTAAAAAAGGTAATATGAAAAGAAGAAAGATCAATTTCTCTATTAAAAAGGGGATGCAGTTCAGGCTCATTTTAAGGATTCTTACCATTATTCTGATCGCGATAATGCTTAGCGGGATAATCTTTTGGTTAGGCAGTCAGAGAAAAGTGGCTTCAACATACCATCAGTTTCATGTTCAACTCCGGAATTTCAGGGATCTCATTTTTCCTCTTACAATCGTGGGGGTGATTGCAGGTTTTCTCGGGGCATTTGTATTATCGTTGTTTTTCCCTCATCGATTGGCCGGCCCGCTCTACAGGATTGAAATGACCATGGAAAAGATTATAAGGGGTGATATTTCAAAGCCGGATTTAAAGATTCGATCAGGTGATGAGCTGCATGATCTGGCCGGACATATTTCTGAATTAATGAGAAAGATGAGGGAGAATGTACTCTCTCTGCAGGAGATGAATAGGCGATTGGATGCCCTTTACTCACAGATCAAGGATGCTGCGGGAAGGTCCGATATGGAAATGATAGCAGAGGCTATGCCCGGTTTGGAAGAAGTGTTGACAAAAATGCGGGAGATGCTCGATGAATTTAAGGTATAAGGAAGTTTTCAGAAATTTTATAAGGATTTCGTTGATATTATGCGTTTTTATACTTGTGGGATGTGTCCCGGAGCTTAAAGATGACACCCCCCTTGCAATGGTAAATGGAGAACCCGTCACTTACGGTGAATTCAAGGATGAGCTTAAGGGTATCCATCTGAGAAGAAATGAAAAAAAGGGGATTGGTCCTATCAATATAGAAAGTTTTCTGGAGAAACTTATAAGAAGAAGGCTTTTTATACAGGAAGGCATTAGGACAGGGTTTCATAAGGACCCGGATGTCAAAAAGGCCTTGGATACAGAGCTGAAAAGACAGGCTGTTTTGCTTCTTCACAGGGAAGCGATTGATAATAAGATAGAAGTCAGCGATGATGAGGCATGGGAGAAATACTGCTCTAATCTGAACATGCATCAGGATGAGGTTGAAGATATAAAGAAGGGATTGTCCATGGATCCCAATGATCGCAGCGTGAAAATACAAGAATATATAACAGGGCTTAGGAAAAACGCCGTATTAGAGAGAGATCCCAATTTTGACTGGCATGGAAACGCGTCTTGTGATCCCAATCAAATTGTCGCCAGGGTAAACGGAAAGGGGGTTACATATAATGACCTTACCTTGGCCTTAAATGAGTCCGGGCAGGAAAAAGACTGGAGATCCGCTCTTGATTGGCTCATAGACAGAGAGTTATTGGCACAGCAAAACGAGAGATTTGTGCCTGACAGGGATTCATTTGAAAAGACAAAAGAGAGGTTAAAGAAGGACCTTAAAAAAGAAGAGCGTAAAAAGAGGGAAGTCGAATATTTAAAAGAACTCAGAAATAAGGCTTCCATATCGAAGGAGATAATAGATCCGGATATACTTTTATCAGAGGAAGAAGATCCTAATAGTCCTGTTGCATACATAAACGGCGCCCCTGTCACTCTTTCGGATTTAAGATCCAACATAAGGCTGGAAGATTTAAAGGCTGCTTCATCGGAGGATAAGAAAGACATAATCGATAAAAGACTTCAGTATGTTATTGACTGTCGCCTCATTGACCAGGAGGCCCTCAGCAAGGGATTCGGAGAACGGCCCGAAGTAAAGAAGGCTATTGAGGCGGCAGAGGATGATATCATTTATAAAAAATTCTTTCGTGAGATTCTGATACCATCTATCAGGATTGATGATAATGAGGTTGAAAGCTATTATAAGAAACATGAGGACCTGTTTCTTACGCCGATATATGTTAAGATAGATGAGATACGCCTTGAAAACCAAGAGCAGGCCAACCAGATAAGAACGGAACTGCAGGCCGGAGCTGATTTCGCTTTTCTGACCAAAGTATCTCTTCCTCAAAGGATAACCAGTTATCACTGGCTGCCAATTAATAAGATACCGGAGGTCATTACGGAAGGTATCCGGCAATCTGAAGAAGGCGACTGGTTCGGACCTGTATCGTGGGAAAGGGGATATAGCATCTTTTTATTAAAGAGACGCAGAGGCGGCGAAAGGATTCCCTTCGGGATGGCAAAAAAGGATGTTAAAAAAAGGCTTTGGGATGAGCGATACGATCAGGCCATAAAAAAATGGGAAAATGTCTTGAGGTCATCTTCAGATATCATTCTATACGAAGACCGTTTTAAGGCTATTTTGTCGGGAGTGGGAGCGCTGGTGAATGATAACATCACTAATGATAGTGAATAAAGATTATAAAAAGACAATCCTTTTGATTATATTTATCTGTCTGATTTTTTGCTCCTGCGCGCCTAAAGGTATGCCAGGGAAAGAGAGCCGTTTTACAGGTCGAACCTGTGACAGTTGCCATCAGGACGATCTCGATACCTATCTGGCACGTAATGTCGTTCATGATCCCATAAGGGAAAATGATTGCAAGGCATGTCATGAACCCCATGGAGTTCTGGGTGTTCTGCATCTATGGGAAGGAGTGGAGGCGAGGATTTGTTATTCATGTCACAAAGAGGAAGAGAGGCTGTCAGAAAAGAACTATCAACATTCTGTTTTTAAGGAAGGCAAATGCTCCCCTTGCCATGATCCTCACTCATCGGACCTCTCAAAGCTGTTAAAGCAACCCGGTAATGATCTTTGCTATTCCTGCCATGATAGTGAGCCCTTTCAAAGGACCTTTAGACATAAACCCTTACAGGAAACCGGATGCCTCGCTTGTCACCAGCCTCATGCCTCGGACTTTCAGGACCAGTTATCGGGTTCACCGGATAAGATTTGTTTGACTTGTCATCCTGTGAATCAGGGATTGATCGAATCCCACAAAGGTTATGAGCTGCAGGGAGAACATTGTCTTATGTGCCATGACCCTCATTCCTCAAACGAAAAGGGGATGTTGAAGGTAACCGTCCATAAACCGGTAAAAGATGGCACATGTCAAGATTGCCATCTTTCTCCTGCGGATTGTTTAGGATTTGAGACCATTTTGGCAGGAATAGGATTATGTCTTAAATGTCACGATGATATAGAAAAGGAATTACTCAGACCAGTTCTCCATAAAGCCGCGGAGGAAGAGGATTGTATAAGGTGCCATGATTCGCATG
>JBLIRO010000040.1:0-46543 GCA_049472335.1 bacterium
CAATTACGGCGGTGGGTTCAGTATGCCCACTTACGGCGGTGGGTTCAGTATGCCCAATTACGGCGGCGGGTTCAGTATGCCCAATTACGGCGGCGGTTTCGGCACACCTGCTTTCGGGGGTACAACCTTCGGTATGCCTAGTTACAGTGGCGGTTTCAGTATGCCCAATTACGGCGGCGGTTTCGGCACACCTGCTTTCGGGGGCACAAGCTTCGGTATGCCCAGTTACGGAGGCGGTTTCGGCACACCTGCTTTCGGGGGCACAAGCTTCGGTATGCCCAGTTACGGAGGCGGTTTCGGTATGCCTACTTTCGGCGGCATAGGTTTCGGTATGCCCGGTTTCGGTGCACCCATGGGTTTTGGCGCTCCTATGGGAGGCTTTGGCTTTGGAGCACCTATGGGGGGATTCGGCCTCCCCGTAGGAGGGTTTGGCTTAACCGGTTATGGCGGATATAATCCTTACGGATATCCACCGACATCCGGACGTTCAAGTTCATCAAATACATATAGTGAGCCTGATTATGAGTCGGGCTTCTACACCGAAAATGAACTCCCAAATATTAAAGGAAATTGGAGCGGAAAATGGGAGGCCTTTAAAACCGATAAAGACGGTGTTGTGACCGATCCAAATGGCCAAATCGTTATCGAAGAGGAAGGCGAGCTGGCAATTAATATAAAATCACAAAAATCGGGCGGAGGCAAAATCTCTGGCACAATTGAAATTGTTGGATGGAATATAGATGCATATCCGAACTGGGAAGGTGAAAGTGAAAAAATGGAGCTTACAGGTTGGCTTGATGAATCCAACGGATGGTTCAATATCCATTATTTCTATTTCACAGGGACAGAATTAAAAAGTGATTATTCCAATCTTATAAGTGACTTTTTATGGAATTTTCATAATATGGAAATTAATGCAAGTGAGTCAGGAATCTTTGGGCAGTTCAGGGTCAGAGGAAAGATTAAGACAAGCAAAGGGTATGAAGATTATGATTTAATGGGCAAATTCCAGGTTGGAAAATATGTTCCTGAAAAATAACCGGTTAATTTACTAAGAGTTTCCTGATTGTTTAAAGCGCTTCATAAATAAAAGTTTTTGGGAACCGAATTCTCTTTAAATATGTAAAATGCAGAAGCCCCGGAATAGGAATCGATTTTCCGGGGCTTTTTTCTTTTTCATTCAAAAATTCAAAAATGATATCTCTGGCAAAAATTCATCAATATTGAAATTTAGGCTACATTTTAATTGTTTAAAACGGTTTCAAAAAAGTTCCCTCTTTTTCAGGAATTATGCTACTTACTTTAAACTAACTACCTCAACATTCATTCGATCCTTCACCTCATGTTCTGCTTTAAGAAGGCGATCTATCGCATCAAGAGTTTTTGCATGAAAGTATCGCTCGCCACATTCAAGACAAACCACTGCCTTTACATTTTCAACTATATACAATCTGCCGTGCAACCAATGTTGCTTTCTAACCTTTTTTTGCACTGTCTGACCATTGCAAAATTCACAAATCATCTTTCCTCTGATAAAACATAAACTGTTATTATGATAAGATTATCATCCCCTTTAAATCTACAAATGACATGGATAGTCCTTCTATCTTTTGATGGCCCCCGTATTTTATACCTCGTCCCTCTAAAATCCTGTGTGAGTTTTTTTTTTCAATCTTTCCTTTAAAAATAGCATTTTCTATGTCGGATCTCTCCAAATTATCATCAACATTTCATCCTCAGCATGTGAAGATAAGTAATATTCCCGCTCAATAATTTTCTGCCTGATTGCCTGTATTTTAACCATTCATTTTCTCGAAGACAAAATCGGACACCAAAATATTTTATATACAATAAATTCGAGAGTCATCCTGTAATAGACAGATATCAATATATTAATTATAAAACATTTTTAAGTCTAAAACCAAAAAGAAAAAGGGAACGGTTCAGTATAAAAGCAAAGTAGCATCTCCCTGGTCTATATAAATATTATTTGCGATGACCTTGTTATTCCTAAAGGTGTAATAGATGAGATATTTCATCATAAAGAAGAGGTGACTATATATAGAATCTTTTCAAATTGTGAAAAGAATGCTAGGATTATTGATAAAAATAAAGATAAGTGAAAAAGAAAATATTTATATAATTTAAAATATTCTCGAAACTAATTAGAATATCAAAAAATGACAAAGGTTACAGAAAATCTATAACTACATGTTTAATAAATGAAAATCAGTTTTTCCAAACTTAATCTATCATAAAACAATCATTCAAGAAGCCATAAAAAAAAGGGTTACAGAAATATGCTCTTAAGGCCCTTGTATTTACTGATATTAAAGGGTTGCCGTGGAAATATAAGACCTGATGAATAAGGGATTGAAATAAAGAAACCAAAGAGACATTGCGGAAGTGGTGCTTAAAGGTGAAGGGGATAAGATAATAAAATAGCAAGAAAAGGCCTAATAGGTATTTGTAAGGCAGAAAACGCTTTATATGGCAGATGGCACAGAGGATCACATCATAACCGAACAATCTAAATTATATTTGACAAGTGAATAATTATTAGATAGACTTCAAGGGTTCGACATTTTTCATTTTTAATTTTTTTTACGTTTTTAAAGACTGAATCATCCAAACAATAAAATATACGCATATAAATAGGCTAATTTGCAATATGTGTGAAATAGAAAAGATCAGTAATCGCTTTAAAATACGGACACTCATCTTCACCGTTTTCCTCCTTTTTTTTCTTACCGATTTCGTCTATGGCAGTCTAAAATATTACTATCTTCATGTCGGTTCGTTCCGGGCAGAGGATAAAGCTACCCAGTTTTCCCGGGATCTTCAAAAAAAGGGGCTGGAAACGGTCGTCAGGGGAGAAGAGATTCCCGGTAAGGGGTTCTGGTATCGCATTTATATAGGTCCCTTTTATTCGCGGCTCGAAGCCGAGCTGGAAAGCAGGGATTTAAAGGGGAAGGGTATTGTTGATTATGCCGCGATTCACAAACATGACTCCCTGCTTTTAAGTAGTCTTGAAGAAGAACCGGAGCCGATGGAAACGGCCCCTGAAGCCGTTCCGGAGAAGGCAGTGAGTGAAATTACCCCGCCGCCGGAAAAACCGGCCCCGGTTATTCAACCGCTGCCCCCCGAGCCGCCGCCGGTTGAGGAAAAACCAGTGATAGCTGAACGTCCTGCTGAAAAGGTAGCACCTGTTGAAGAAAAAATTGAGGAAGAAATAACTCCTCCGCCTCCCTTAAAAGTCCAAAAACCGGCCAGGAAGGTCTATCCCAAGCCCCCTCTGAAATCTTCAAAAAGAGGATACGGAAGGAATATGCGGCAATGGGGCGTGGGGTTGGGAGCAAAATACACTTATCGTGATATAGAGACTACTATAATCAAACGCAACGATATTCCTTTTGATGATGAAAAGAAAGGCGAATTTCCGACTCAAATGCACCTGACTACCTTGCAGCTCCGTCTCGGCTTTACCAATTTTCTGGAAATATTCGGTAAAGCCGGCACGAATTTTAATGATACTTCTGAGCTTGGATTCGCCTATGGCGGGGGATTGAGGCTTAACCTATTTGAAATCAGGGGATTTTATTCCGCGCTTCAGGGTGAATATTTAAGCGGTGATTTTGAGGAAGAATACATCTCAGATGTAGATAACAAATGGAAAAAAGATACGGAGTGGGAGGAAATAAATGCCAAGGTTGAACTGGGATTTGTTCACCCACGCTTTGCTGCCTATATAGGAGGAACATTTTTAAATTATAACGAAGATACAAAACGCCAGCAACTTGAAGGCTTACCAACGCTTCTTACATATCAGGATGAGATTGAAGAAGAAAATAGCTTCGGAGCGTACGCAGGCATCGCTATTAACCTTACTCCTGGATTTATTGCAAATCTGGAAGGAGAAGCCCTCACTCAAAAAAGCATATCCGTGACGTTGGAATATCTGTTCTGAAGCCACGCCTTCGCCAAGTATCAGCAATAAATAGCAATAAATATCTCAAAATACGGATAAAAAATAGATTGAGTAATCAACCTGCACCGCAAAAACCGGTGCTCAGCTATCCCAGTGTTCCCGCTCATCAGGGAAAACGATATTATGCTTTCTGATAAAATAGCCAAGATTTCTGCGGTCAATTCCGAGCAGTTTTGCAGTCTTGCTTTTAACCCATTTGCTCTTCTGAAGAGCGCTCAAAATGATAAGCTTCTCATAGACCTTGAGCTGATTTCTTAGATTGAGATCTGACGACTGGATCTCAATATTATCCGAAGACGTTCGATGTGATCTTAGCTGCAGAGATGGAAGAGATTCCAGATCTATATAATCACTTTCAGCCATTATCATGGCATTTTCTATCACATTTTTAAGCTCCCTGATATTTCCAGGCCAATAATAATCCATAAGGTATTCCATCGCATCTTCAGAAATCCCCTTGACTTTCTTGTTTAGGCTTGTATTGTAAAAATCTACAAAGTAGTCTACAAGGAGAGGTATATCCTCTTTTCTCTCTCTGAGGGGAGGCAAAAAAATGCTCACAACGCTTAAGCGGTAATAAAGGTCTTCCCTGAAGAAACCTTTCTGGGTTGCATCTTTTAGTATCACATTTGTTGTGGCTATTACCCGGGTATCGATCTTGATATTACGCGTATTGCCAACCGGTGTAATCTCTTCCTCCTGGAGAACACGTAAAAGCTTTGCCTGGCCATTAAGCGGCATGCTTCCTATCTCATCCAGCAGGATTGTTCCCATATTGGCCAGCTCAAAAAAACCTTTCCTGTCCTCAAACGCACCTGTAAAGGATCCCTTTTTGTGCCCGAAAAGCTCACTTTCAAGAAGTGTTTCACTTAAAGCAGCGCAATTTACCTTTATAAATGAAGCCCCGTTCCTAAGACTATGCCTATAAATAGCATTGGCTACAACTTCTTTGCCGGTACCGCTTTCTCCCTGAATTAGTACGGTAGATTTGGTTTTGGCAATAAGACCAATAAGACGGCATATCTTTTTGATCTGCTCACTCTTTCCTATAAGGCTGTCAAAATTTTTGTCATAGGACATATTTTATTATCCCCCCAAGGCCGGATGTAAAATTGCACCAAAATAATTATTATTTATTCTTGATTCTTTTCTGAAAGCAAGTTCTGTACCAGTGAAAACAGATCATAAAATTTATGCTTTTTGAAAGGTAAAAAGGGATTTTTTATGCGGCTTCCAGGATAAAGATAAACCCTGATAAAGATTATCAGGAAAGGCTTGAGAGAGGTAAAATATGATTATTTCTGTGGGCTTGAAACAGGATTAGTGCATTCTTTGTGTCATTTTTAAATAGATATTAAATCATTTGCATACTATGTATAATTTTTCATATTTTTGATGATCATGAGTATTTTTTACGATTTTAATCTATCAAAAGACCTTTAATCCGGCTGTCCTGGGCAGTCAGACCCCAATCCCTGGTGGCCCTGTTCTGATTGAAAAATCCTGCCACGCCGATCATACAAGCGTTATCCACGCAATACCGGGGTGGCGGCATGACGATATTAATGCCCTTTTTTTTACACTCATATCCTATCCTCTCCCTGAGAAGGCTATTGGACGCGACCCCGCCTCCGATGGCGAGAGTATGTGAATCCGTTTTCTCAACCGCATCCATGCATTTTGCAACCAGCACATCCACAACAGCCTCCTGAAATCCCGCCGCAATTGAAGCGACCAATTCGGGATCATGGGACATTGAGCCCTGTTGACCCTTTTCATACCTGATGTAATTAAAGACAGCCGTCTTAAGGCCGCTGAAACTAAAATCCAAAGACCCTCGGTCCAGATAGGCCCTGGGAAACTTAATCATGTCCGGATCGCCCTGCCTGGCCAGTTTATCAATTACCGGCCCTCCGGGATATCCGAGGCCGAGAAACTTGGCTACTTTGTCATAGGCCTCCCCGGCCGCATCATCCCTGGTCCGGCCTAATAGTTCGTATTTACCATGGTCCTTTACGAAATAGAGGTCTGTATGGCCACCGGAGACTACAAGACAGGTAAAAGGAAAGGTAATATCAGGGCATGTCAGGATGGAAGCATATATATGCCCCTCCAGATGATCCACAGGGATAATTGGAAGATTTATGGTAAAGGCTATGGCCTTGGCCACGGAAAGACCCACCAGCAGGGAGCCGATCAGCCCCGGACCGCATGTGACCGCTATGGCTTCCATATCGTTCAATCCCAATCCGGCCTCATCCAGGGCGGTTTTTATTATCTGGATAATGGTCTCTATATGTTTCCTGGAAGCAATCTCCGGTACTACGCCCCCATATTTGTGGTGATCCCAAACTTGAGAGTACAGGGCGCTTCCCAACACAGAGACACCATCTTTTATGATTGCAGCAGCGGTTTCGTCACATGAGGTTTCAACGGCTAAGATAAGCCTCATTCCATAACCTCTGATAACACCACAAACCGGATTCCTCTTTTACTGAGGTCAGGAAGATGATTACGGAGCGCTCTTATGGTTGAAGGCTGAAGATGACCTATAGCAATTCCATAACCATTGTTCAATGCTATATCGGCCACCTGATCGAGCTGCTTTATCACATACTCCTCATTGTTCTGGACATCCAGAAACACGTGACGTTTGGCGGTCTTAACCCCCATTTCCTTGGCCAGATCATATACAAGGCTTCGGGGTGAGGTGCGGCTATCCAAAAAAAACAAACCTCTTTTTTTCA
This sequence comes from bacterium, assembly GCA_049472335.1. Classification (GTDB taxonomy): domain Bacteria; phylum SZUA-182; class SZUA-182; order DTGQ01; family JAFGSM01; genus JBLIRM01. The sequence continues at coordinate 6,736 of JBLIRO010000040.1, forward strand.
TCTCCTCTAGAATTATCCTCATCTTTTCTTCATTCTCAACCATCCTGGAGCCCATATGATTGTTCGCGCCCACCGCGCAGTCCAAATCCTTTAAGGCTTTTTTGATAAGCCTCCGGATCTCTTCATCTTTCATAGATATTAAAAGGGTCCCTTCCTCCACCTGGGCATTTGGATAGTCATATGGTTCCATGGGAAGGTGAAGGATTACCTCCTTGCCTTTTTGGATGGCCCTGCGTGAAATCAGATTTGTATAAGGCAGATTTGGCAAAACAGATACTGTAAAAGGGAGATCTATCTTGAAAAGCTCCTCAGCCAGATTAGGATTATAGCCAAGGTCATCGATTACAAGAGCGATCGTGGGTATTTTCTTTTCGATACCCTCTTTTAGAGGCTTTGGTTTCTTTGGGAGTTTAGGTTCAAGTTTTGTGTAATCCTTAACCGGAAGCCTTTTTTCCCCTTTTTCCTTCTCCTTGGGCAAAGGCCCGGGAGGCTTCTCTGATGGTTTAGGGGAAAAAAACGAGACAACAGGCCCATAGATAAATTCGGGCAGGAAGTGCCATCCCGCCCTGAAACTCACAAGGGCATCGAGAAGAATCAGATTGATTACCGACAATAGAATAAGACCGAGAAAAACCCAAAACAACCTGTTTTTCTTTGAGAATAAGCCTTTTGTTCTTCTTTTCTTCCTTCGCCCTCCTCTTTTCTTCATCTTTGGATCTTTTATAATATCTCCTTATGTTCCGTATTTTGCTTTGAGGATGCCTTAAAGATATTATTTGCCTTTATAATATCAATGGACCTCTGCAATTGAAGGTCTTCGATATAACCCATTCCTTCCCCTTCTTCTTCTTCTTTTCCTTCTCCTTCCGCTTCTTCCTTTGTGGATTCCTTCTCTTTATCTTTATTATTTTCCTCTTCGGAGTCTTCCCTGTTTTTAGTGGATCTGTCCATCTCGATAAGGTCCTTTTCCCGGATGGCATGCTCCTCTGATAATATTCTCTTTTTATCATCCGGCAAAAGATTCTCTACCAGTATATCAGGCGTAATGCCCTCACCGTGTATGGATGTGCCATTAGGGGTATAGTATTTAGCCGTTGTTAACCTTAGCGCGGACCCATCTCCAAGGGGATAGATGGTTTGTACCGATCCCTTGCCGAAAGTCTTGGTCCCGAGAATTACCGCTCGCTTCCAATCCTTAAGCGCACCGGCCAAAATCTCCGACGCGCTCGCGCTGCCCGCATTTACCAAAACAACAATAGGATAATCAGGGATCAATGAATCATGATTTGACTTCAGGACCATGCTCTGTTCCTTGACCTTTCCCTTTGTGCTCACGATTACCCGGTCCTTGGGCAGAAAGATATCAGCGATATCCACCGCCACATTTAAAAGGCCGCCCGCGTTAAACCGGATATCGATGATAAGCCCGTCTAATGAATCCGCTGCTATGTCCTTAATTGCGTCTTTAACATCCTTGGTCGAATCTTCCTGAAACTGACGGATTCTGATGTATCCTATATTGGTGTCTTTTAATATTTTGGAATATACGCTGGCCAGTTTTACAACCCCCCTGGTAATGGTATATTTTTTGGCCTTTTCGAAACCCTTACGCCATATCATTAAACCGACTTCCGTGCCTTTGGGGCCCCTGATCCTTTTGGCTGCTTCGGACAGTGACAAATCCCTGGTGGGCTGATCATCTATCTTCAAGATAAGGTCTCCCGCTTTCAGGCCTGCCTTAAAAGCGGGTGTCCCTTCTATAGGGGATACGATAGTCAACTGTTCATCCTTTATGGTTATTTCGATGCCGATACCCTCGAATCTTCCTCTTGTATCTACCTGCATCTCTTTATACATATCCGAGGTCATAAAAGAACTATGAGGATCGAGGTCTCTGAGCATTCCCTTGATGGCCCCATATATCAGCTCCGAATCTTCTACCTCATCAACATAATTTTCCTGAATATATGTAATTGCCTCACTAAAAACCTTAAGATTTTCATAGGTCTTATCTTTGGCGGATACGCCTGCCATAAGCCCGGTAAGGCAAACAAAAAGTATAATTCCAGAGATAATTGTCAATGATGCAATAGTTGATAAATTTTTATTGTTCCCTTTATTCTTCTCCATGTGTTTCTTTCTCCTTCATTTTGAAATTCATGTCATCATAAGAATTTATTTCTTAAGCATATAATATTTATCGGTCTCAAGGCAAGCCTTTCTCTTTTACCACCTTTGTTTTCTGTTGTCTTTCCCCAAGCCATAAAAAAGGATCCTGGGGACGGCCCTTATAGCGAATCTCAAAATACAATTCAGGACCCCGAATTGAATCCGTATCACCGACGGCTGCTATTCTGTCTCCGGCCTTGACTGATTGTCCCTCACGGACAAAGATCTCCGAAGCGTGGGCGTAGATCGAACTGTAACCTTTTCCATGGTCAATAATAACGAGTTTACCATATCCTAAAAACCACCCCGCATAAAGGACCTTTCCGGAACCTACACTTAAGATATCACTCCCAAAGGATGCCCGTATATCTATTCCATTATTGAGAATCTTCCTGTCAAGTCCTGAATCATGTTGTAATCCAAATGGAATTAATACTTTTCCCATAACAGGCCAAATCAGAGAGCCCTTCATCTTTGGAAAATCCCCTGAAGAAGCGGACCCGGAAGCCCAATTCTCGATCCTTTTCCGCAACGCCTCAGACCTCTTCTCCAGATCTTTCAACAGTGCAACCTGCCTCGTTTTATCCTTTCTTACCGAATCCAGTAATGCTCTTCTTTCCTTTTTTTGTTTTTCAAGTGATTCCTTCTCTTTAATCGCCCGTTCCTTATAGAGCTTTATCCTTCGTTCATATTGTTCTAATTCCTCGCTCTTTTTCCTGCATACATTGCTTTTTTCTCTCAAGGCATCCAGGATTCCGGTATCTTGGCGGGCAATATAACGCATCATAGCCATAGACTGGAGAAGATCGCTTATGGAACGGGATGAGAAGATAACCCTTATCATCCCCATACCGCCGGATTTATATATGGCCCGGAGCCTTCCCTTAAGATGATCCAGGCTTCTTTCTATCTCCTTCTCCAATTCCCGGATCTCTAACTTCGTTCTCTCTTTCTTTTTTTGATTTTGAGCCAGATTCGATTCATATATCGCAAGCTCTTTCTCTCTCTTATCCAGACTCCGGTCGATCTTGTTCAACTCTTTCATTATAGAACGTTCCTTTTCTTCCTGCCTCAGGATGAGCTCTTTGCTCTTTTTGGCTTTTTTGTCAAGGCTCTTTAATTTTTCTTTTTCCCCTGACAGAGAAGGTTTTTTTTCCCCGCTGGCCACATCCCTTCCGGAGTACAGGCTGAAAACGGCTATACTGAGAAAGAGTATAATTGGTATTTTTCTTTTTTTAATAAGCATTCGATCAAAGCCTCAAAGAGAAAAGGCTTCCTACCCCTCCGACCCCCATTCCGAGACTTATTAAGAGATAAATTACTGAAAAGGGGATGAAGGAAACATTAAAAAGGCCTACGGACCCTAATAGATACGGGCTCAATTTATATTTAACACCCTGGTAAAGTAAATAAAGAAGCCCCACGGATATGGCCCCCCCTAAGAAACCATTCAACAGCCCTTCTATTAAAAAAGGTGTTTTTATGAACCATCTGTGGGCCCCGACCAAACGCATGATTTCAACCTCTTCCTTGCGATTGATAAATGTCAGGTGAACCGTGTTCGAAATAATAAAAACAGACACAAAAACAAGCACACTGCCGACTATAAAACCAACGGCTTTTATTAAAAAGAGAAAAACGGAAAGACGATTAACCCATTCCTTTCCGCTCTGTATTTCCTCGAATTCCGGTTTACCCATTAAATTCTCCGTGACCTTATCCAGGGCGTTTACCCCCGACGTTTCATGAAGCAAAAGCTCAAAGGATGCGGGCAAAGGATTTTCATTGAGCCCCTCAATCAGATACTTATCCTCGCCGAGGGTTTCCTTGAATCTCTTCATAGCCTCGGATTTGCTTATAAAATTTACCTTCTTAACCTCAGGTATGGCTTTAAGTTCCGTTGTCAGGCTCATGATTTTTTCCTCTGCCAAGCCATCCCTGAGATAGCCTACCACTTTTACTTCATCGAGACAGCCCTTGAGAAGGGGGGAGATATTGATCCACAAAAGAAAGAACAGACCCAGGTTGAGCATGGTGAAAGCTATTGTAATAATCGAGACTATACCGGTGACCCCACCTCTCTTGATATTATAAAGGCTGTCTTCAAGGCTGTAAAACAGGACTCTCAATCTGCTCATGACCAGGGACCTCTTTTTCTATCCTTCCATTATTTAAATAAACGGTTCTTTTTCCCATCCTGGAGATTATGGATTGATTATGGGTAGCAACAATAAGTGTTGTTCCCCGCATATTGATCTGGTTAAAGGTCTCCATAATCTCTTCTTCCCGCTCTTGATCCAGGTTGCCTGTAGGCTCGTCCGCCAAAACAAGGGGGGGATTGTTGACCAATGCCCTCACAATGGCTACCCTCTGTTGCTCTCCGCCTGAAAGCTCCATGGGATAGGCATCTATCTTCTTCTCCAGACCTACCATTTCTAGCGCCTTCCATGCCTTTTTTTTTCTATCCTTCGGGGAATGGCCGAATAAGCGCAGGACAAAATCGATATTTTGAAAAACGGTTCTGTTCTTGAGAAGGCGGAAATCCTGGAATACTACTCCTACCTGACGTCTCAGGTGGTGTAAATTGGATTCCCGGATCCGGCTTAGATTTCTGCCTAAAACTATAATCCGGCCTAAGGAAGGAACTTCTTCAACAAAGAGGAGCTTCAGGAAAGTAGTTTTGCCGGCCCCGCTGGGGCCGGTGAGAAAACCAAACTCCCCGCTTCTTACATCCAGGCTGATATCATCCAAGGCCTGGCATTTATGTTTGAACCTCTTTGAGACATGAAACATCTGAATGGCTGGCACATTGGAAAAGGATTCCATGATCCATCATTTAGCTGGAGAAAAATCGGACTTTCGTTTTATAACCTCTTTTGTCGCCTCAATTATATCTTTAACCCCCAGACAGAACTTTTCCAATAATTCATTAGGCTTTCCGGAAACACCAAAGCAATCCTTCGTACCTATCCTTTTCAAATGGCATGGATGATTTGTTTCGACCAGCGCTTCAGCTACAGCGCTTCCGAGTCCCCCGATAATGGAGTGTTCTTCGGCTGTGACAATAGCACCTGTCTGACAAGCTGCTTCAAGGATTGCTTCCTTGTCGATGGGTTTTATAGTCGACATGTTAACCACACGCACGGCAATCCCCTCTTTGGCCAAGCTCTCGGCTGCCTCAAGGGCCTGGGATACCATGATACCAATGGCTATAATGGTTGCCTGGTCCCCGTCTCTAAGCATATCGGACTTCCCGATTTGGAAATGATAATTATCATCATAAATCACAGGGAATTTGCATCTGGCTAAACGGACATATACCGGCCCTCTGTGATTAGCTACAAACCTGATCACCTGTGCCGTCTCAATCCCATCAGCCGGGCATATAACAGTCATATTCGGCAATGCCCTCATCAGGGCGATATCTTCATTTGCATGGTGGGTAGCGCTATCCTCTCCCACTGTAATACCCGCGTGAGTGGAAACCAATTTAACATTTTGATCTGAATAGCATACAGACTGGCGAATCTGGTCCCAGGCCCGTCCGGTTAAAAACACTGCAAATGTGCTTACAAAAGGGATCTTTCCACAGGTAGCCAATCCTGCGGCAGTTGAAATCATATCCTGCTCCGCAATACCCATATTAAAAAACCGTTCCGGATAAGCACAGGCAAACTTGCATGTTCGTGTAGATGCTGAGAGATCGGCATCCAATACCACTATATCTTTGTTCTTTTCCCCTAGCTCGACCAGAATATCTCCGTATACATCCCTTGTTCCAAGCATTATTTCGAATTCCTCCCTATAGAGAGCTCAGCCAAAGCACGCTCAAGTTCCTCGGACGTGGGGGCCACACCATGATATTCAACCTTATTCTCCATAAAAGAGACACCCTTTCCCTTTACCGTATGACATATTATCATAGAAGGCCTTCCTTTAACCTCTTCCGTCGTTTCAAGCCTTTCTTTTATTTCCTCAACATTATGACCATCAACCTCATGGGTCTCCCAGCCAAAGGCCCTCCATTTAGCCGCCAGAGGTTCTACCTCCATGATTTTGCTTACAGGACCGTCGATCTGGAGTTTATTGAAGTCGATCAACGCACAAAGATTGTCCAGGTGATAATGAGACGCGGTCATGGCCGCCTCCCAAATCTGGCCTTCCTGTACCTCTCCATCCCCCAACAATGCGTAAACCCGGTATGTTTTCTTATCCAGTTTTCCGGCCAGGGCTATCCCATTGGCTACAGAGAGTCCCTGGCCCAATGATCCTGTAGAAATCTCTATACCTGGCGTATTACAATTATAAGGATGCCCTTGTAGCATCGCACATACACATCTGAGTTTATCAAGCTCGGAAAGATCAAAATAGCCGAGTTTGGCCAAAACGACATATAGGGCCGGGGCCCCGTGCCCCTTAGAAAGCACGAACCTGTCCCGGTCAGACCAGTCTGGTTCTTTGGGCCTATGATGCATTTTTCCATAATAAAGGGCCAGGAGGATTTCCACAATAGAGAGTGAGCCGCCCGTATGGCCTGAACCTGCTTTAGCAAGTATCCTGAGAATATCCCCACGAATTTCCCTGCCGAGACTTTCCCAGTCCATTTCTAAATCGAACAATTCCTTTTTCATTACGTTCACGCTTATGTCTTTCTCATCATTACAACCTATATTGCCAAACATATCCCCCATCCTAAATATATCTTTGACCATCTCAGGCTCAAAGATATGGCCAATTTTTTTATATATTATCCTTGCATATTCTCAGTATTTATTCCACGAGCTCCAGCACATATCGTCTCCCATTTTTACCCCCAACACTTGCAAGAATGCTTCTTATGGCGGTAATGGTTCGACCGTTGCGGCCGATCACCTTGCCAAGATCACCCTCGGCCACGCTCACCTCCAGGATAACGGTCTGATCTCCGTCGATTTCACTCACTTTAACTTGCTCTGGGTTGTCCACGATGGCCTTAACAATTTCCTTCAGCACGTCTTTTATCATTTCTCTTCCCTCGCTTTTTGGATTAGATCAAATAGGGGCAATCGAATTAGTCAATCAACAAGTAATCCATATATAAAACAATTTCTTGCTTTTTGTCAAGATACCTTGCTCTTTGCCTGTTCCCATAGTATATCTAATTCTGATAAATCAATCTCTTTCAAAGTTTGTCCTCTTTTCAGAATTGTACTCTCCATTATTTTAAATCTCTCGATAAATCTTTTTGTCGCATTTCTCAGAGCCCCTTCAGGATCAAACCGAAGAAATCTGCTTATATTTATCATGGTAAAAAAAAGATCTCCAAATTCAGACCTGCATTTCTCTTTATCCCCATCAACCAGGGCCTCGCGAAACTCCACAATCTCCTCATCCAGCTTTTCCATTACATCCTCGAGTCTTGTCCAGTCAAAACCAACCCTGGAGACCTTTTCCTGAACCCTGTGCGCATAAGTCATGCTTGGGAGTCCCTTTGGAATACCATCCAACACCGATGAATTCCCGCTTTTATTACCCTTTGCTTCCTCCGTGCGCTTGATCTCTTCCCACTTCTCCAACACCTCTGACGCGTTCTTTGCTGTTCCGTCAGAGAATACATGTGGATGCCGACGGACCATTTTTTGGGATACGGTAGTTAAAATTTGTGCTATATCGAAATTGCCTTGTTCCTGACCGATCTGGGCTAAAAAAATGATCTGAAAGAGCAGATCGCCCAATTCTTCCTGAATCTTATCAGGATTTCCTTCTTCAATGGCTTCTATTACTTCATAACATTCCTCGATCAGAAAGGGTTTCAGAGACTCTATTGTCTGGGCGCGATCCCAGGGGCATCCATCCTCCCCTCTCAATCGCCTTATTATTTTTAAAAGCTCTCCAAACAGACGTATTTCCATGTTTTATTATAACCTATATCTGATTGTTTATACAACCCTTTAGTCTACAAAAATTCCAATCATAATTCCAAAAATAGATTTTAAGCGCTAAAGTCTTAAATGGAAAGTGTTTAAAGGCAGAAAGGGAAATGTCAAAAGTGCTAAAGTTTCAAGTGTCTAAAGTTTTTATAGCTTTCCATAAATCTAATTTCTCATCTTGACAATTAGGCTTTTTCCTGATATTTTTTACATGATTAGCACTCTAAATATAAGAGTGCTAATCATGTAAAAAACTATTTTTTTGAATAATCCAATGGTTGATATTATATTATTAAATCCAATGGTTGATATTATATTATTAAAAAATTATTTAAGCAACGACAAATCAGTGTATTTAGATAGCTGCAAAAGTAAGCTATAACCCTGGCAAATGACAGAAAATTAGAATCAAAAATTATGAATAAAAGGGACAATTTAATGGACAATAACAAAATACTTTCCGATAGGGAAATGTTGATTTTTCTTGCTCTTGTAACAGATTATATCAATAATTCTGAACCTGTAGGCTCCAGGACCCTGAGCAAAAAAATTGATATTGAACTTTCCCCTGCATCTATTCGAAATATTATGGCAGACCTGGAGGAAAAGGGTTTTTTAACCCATCCTCATACCTCCGCGGGAAGAATTCCAACCGAAAAAGGATACCGATTCCTCGTAAATCATATCATGGAATGCTTGATCAGGGAAAAAACAAAACCCCTGATCAGTCATAAGAATCTTGAATCTTTGCTAATCCAGATCAGGGAGAGGGCTGCAATGCTCTCAAAGATTTCCTCGATTCTTTCGAACCTATCTCGTTATTTAGGTGTGGTTATGGCTCCGAAGGTCTCCCAGCTCACACTTAAACACATTGATTTTGTTCATATGGGAGGGCATCAGTGTCTGGCCATATTTGTATCCCAATCGGGACTGGTCTTTAACCGAATGATCAAGACGGAAGAGATTATTCAGCAGGAGCAGTTGGACAAAATGGCCCGGTATGTGAATCACCAATTCGAAGGTCTGAGCTTATCGGAGATAAAGGAAAAAATCTTTCAAATCATGTCTGATGAAAAAATATTGTATGACCGGTTTATTTGCCAGTCTATTCAGATGAGCAAAGATGTTATCGATCAAGAAGGAATTTGCGATGTTTATATAGATGGCCGGTTAAATATCCTGGACCAGCCTGAGTTTTCAGACCCTAAAAAGATGAGATCATTTTTTGACACTGTTGAAGAAAAAGAAAGGCTGATCAAGATAATGGATCAATACCAGGATGAAACCGGGGTTAAGGTAGTAATAGGATCTGAGAATCTGGATCCTCATATGAAAGATTGCAGCCTGGTTATGTGCCCTTATCAGATCCGATCACAGGTTCACGGCATAGTAGGAGTAATAGGGCCAACGAGGATGCGATACAGGGAGGTCATATACACGGTCAATCAGATGGCTGCAATGATGACGAAAATCTTCCAGCAGATGCAATAACTTGCTTAAAAGGAGTATATATTATATGGGATTGTCACAGGATGAAAAAAACATCTCTCAAGAGCCCGAGATGCAAGAGGAAGGAAAACAAATGCAAAAAACTGCATCTAAAGATGAGGATACTATTTCAAAACTGACCGAGGAGCTGGCGGCCGAAAAAGAAAAAAACAAGGAATTGTACGAGAAATATCTTCGTTCGCAGGCAGAATTTGAGAACTTTAAAAAAAGGATAGAGCGTGAAAAGTGCGAATATTTCAAGTATGCCCTGGAGAGATTAATCAAAGACCTTTTACCGGTCTTTGATCACTTAGAGCTGGCTATCAAATCAGCCCAGGAATCAAAGGACTTCGATAGTTTTTCTGAAGGCGTACAATTGATATACAAGCAGTTGAAGGATATCCTTGCCAAGGAAGGGCTTGCATACGAGTGCTCTGTGGGCGAAAAATTCGATCCCTGTAAACATGAGGCAATGATGCATATTGAATCAGGAGAGCATGAGCCGAATGTCATAGTTGAAGAGCATAAAAAGGGTTATTTTCTGAATGATCGCCTTATCAGACCAGCCATGGTGACTGTAGCCAAAAAACCGGAAAAACAGGGGCCGTGAGATACCCATTATAAAATAAATGATGAAAAATGAAATCTTATCAACAAAAAGGAGGATTATTAGATGGGAAAAGTTATAGGCATTGATCTAGGCACCACAAATTCTTGTGTTGCCATCATGGAGGCTGGAGATCCTAAGGTACTTGAAAATGCCGAAGGCAATCGAACAACCCCTTCTATGGTAGCCTTTACTGACAAAGGTGACAGACTGGTCGGCCAGATTGCCAAAAGGCAGGCCATAACCAATCCGGATAATACCATTTTTTCAGTCAAAAGACTTATTGGGAGACGTTTTAACAGTGAGGAGGTCAAAAAGGCCATCAAGGTGAGCCCATTTAAGATCGTAGAAGGAAAACACGGGGAGTGCGCCATTGAGGTATTGGGCAAGAAGTATACGCCACCCGAGATATCAGCCATGATCCTTCAGAAGATGAAGGAAACCGCAGAGAGATATCTCGGCGAAAAGGTCACAGATGCAGTTATTACAGTACCGGCCTATTTTAATGACAGTCAAAGACAGGCCACCAAGGATGCTGGCCGAATCGCGGGATTGAATGTGCTGAGGATAATAAATGAACCTACCGCCGCCTCATTGGCCTATGGACTGGACAAAAAACATGACGAGAAGATCGCCGTATACGACCTGGGCGGAGGGACCTTTGATATATCCATCCTGGAATTGGGTGAAGGGGTTTTCGAAGTTAAATCCACCAACGGCGACACCTATCTGGGAGGAGACGATTTCGACCAGAGGATAATAAACTGGCTTGCTGATGAATTCAAAAAAGACCAGGGGATCGACCTGAGGCAGGACAAGATGGCACTCCAAAGATTGAAAGAGGCGGCTGAAAAGGGTAAATGCGAGCTTTCTTCTTCAGTTCAAACGGATATAAATCTCCCGTTCATTACAGCGGATGCCACCGGACCTAAGCACATGAATATCACGCTCACCCGGGCAAAGCTGGAACAATTGGTAGGGGATCTCGTTGAAAAAACCATAGAGCCTTGTCGTCTTGCTTTAAAGGACGCAAATCTCTCTCCTTCCGATATAAACGAAGTAATATTGGTCGGCGGGCAGACCAGGATGCCCCTGGTCCAGGAAACGGTAAAAAAATTCTTTGGCAAAGATCCTCATCAAGGAGTAAATCCGGACGAGGTGGTAGCAGTGGGGGCGGCTATACAAGGCGGGGTTCTTACCGGAGATGTGAAGGATGTGCTTCTTCTCGATGTCACTCCCCTTTCACTGGGTATCGAGACATTAGGCGGCGTATTCACTAAACTTATCGAGAGGAATACCACTATTCCTACTAAGAAGGCACAGATCTTTTCAACTGCCGCTGATAATCAGACTGCCGTAAGCATCAATGTCCTTCAGGGAGAAAGGGAGATGGCGGCAGACAATCGTAGCCTGGGCCGTTTCGATCTTATCGGTATACCTCCGGCTCCCAGGGGGATCCCTCAGATTGAGGTAACCTTTGACATAGATGCAAACGGCATCCTTAATGTCTCTGCCCAGGATAAGGCCACAGGAAAGCAGCAGGCCATTCAGATCACATCATCCAGTGGTCTCTCTGAAGAGGAAATTAAAAAAATGGTCAAGGATGCTGAGCAGCATGCTTCTGAGGACAAAAAGAAGAAGGAGCTGGCAGAGGCCAGGAATCAGGCAGATAGTCTCATCTTCCAGATAGATAAAAACCTGGGCGAATTCGGGGATAAGATCAATGAATCTGACAAGGCAAAAATCAATGAAGCAAAGGACAGGCTTCAAAAATTAAAGGACGAAAGCACGGACGCTGACACAATCAAGAAAGGCATTGATGAGCTCACTAAGGCTTCCCATAAACTGGCTGAACAGATGTATGCCCAGGCATCATCTCAACAGACATCCCAGGGACAAGGGGCTCAGGAAGCAGGGGCCGAAAGCGCAGGTAGTGGACCTCAGGCCGGACCAGAAGGAGAAAATGTGGTTGACGCGGATTTCGAGGTAGTAGATGAGGATAAAAAATAAAAGGCAAGATACACCGTAAGGTGGCATCATGGCCAGACTTTTTTGGATCAATGAGAAGCTATACGTATCATCATATGTAAAATTTTCGGGAGAGGAGTTGCACCATCTCCGGGTTATGAGAATCGTCCCCGGAGATGTTATCAATATTGCCAATGGCTCTGGTGATTTCTATAAGGCACAGATAATAGAGATGACCAGGGCCCAGGCTTTATTAAAAGTAATTAAAGAAGAAAAGTTACCCAAAAGGCCAAGGCCAAAAATAAATTTGGGACAAGCTATCCCCCGTCACAACAAGATAGAATTCATCCTGCAAAAGGCTACAGAGCTTGGAGTGGATAATATATATACACTCCAGACCGAAAGGAGTTTCCTCCAAAAAAATAAATCTCTGAGCCAAAACAGATGGCAAAGATGGGAACGAATCATAAAAGAGGCTGCCAAGCAATCCGGCAGGATAGATTTACCTTCCCTTATTTTTCCGCAGGCAATGGATTCTTTTTTAAAAAACGGACCGAAGGCTGATCTTAAAATTTGTTTCTGGGAGGGAAGCGATCCCGGGAAAACTCTGAAGGATCTCTTACGGGGACTTAAAAGACCCGATTCAATCACCATGCTTATCGGTCCCGAAGGGAGTTTTTCCCAAAAAGAGATAGAAAATATAAGGGCATCAGGATATCATCTTCTGTTCTGTGGTCCCAGAATTATGCGCGTCGAGACTGCAGCCTTTACTTGTATGGCAATATGCCGGTATGAATGGGGTGATCTTTAGATTTATTGAAAGGAGAAACTAAAGATGAATACATTTAAAACCGCCTTACTAATGATAGCACTCACTGTGCTCCTGGTGCTGGCCGGAGGGGCACTGGGAGGAAGACAGGGATTGGTTGTCGCCCTCGTTATGGCCACCATGATGAATTTCTTTTCCTACTGGTTCAGTGACAAGATTGTTCTTAAGATGTACAGGGCCCGTGAGATAAGCAGAGAAGAAGACCCGGAGTTGTACGATATTGTTTCAGAACTGGCGGAACGTGCAGGTTTGCCCATGCCCAAGGTTTATATATGCCCCCAAAACACTCCAAACGCTTTTGCAACAGGCAGAAATCCAAAACACGCAGCAGTAGCAGTCACACGGGGTATTCGAAGTATGCTGACAAGGGAGGAGCTGTCCGGTGTCCTCGGGCACGAGTTGGCCCACGTACAGCATCGCGATATCTTGATTGGTTCTATTGCCGCTATCATTGCCGGGGCCATAACCTTTCTCGCGTCAATTGCCAGGTGGGGGCTTATATTCGGAGGGATTGGCGGGGGCAACCGGGACAGAGGGGGAGAGGGGAATATACTGGCATATCTGATCATGATGATTCTTGCTCCTCTCGCGGCTATGCTTATCCAGATGGCTATCTCCAGATCCAGGGAGTATGCGGCGGATGCAGACGGAGCAAAAATTAGCGGCAATCCGCTCGGATTAGCCAGCGCGCTCAGAAAGCTTCAGATAGCCAACAGACAAATACCTATGCAGGCAAATCCTTCAACTGCCCATATGTTCATCATGAATCCTCTAAGTGCTCGTGGGATACAGAGTCTTTTCAGCACGCATCCCGATTCTGAGGAACGAATAGCGAGACTGGAGAGAATGGCAGGCTATTGATCTTTTACTTTTTTCTGTTTTTGAGTCTATATTTTTATATGTCGTATCTTTTAAACACTATTTTCATTTGAAAGTCGATGCTTAGAAATTTTTAGCTTTCTAATCGAATAGAATATTCATTATTGTTTTGTTAAAAACTAATACATCTCCTTTTGAATTTCGTATTCTAAAATCCTCGAATTAATGATGGCATTGTTTTTGCATTATTATAAGTGAAACTGAAGTTTTTTGGAATTTTTTAACAACATATTTTTAATAGATTTGAAGATTCAAAAAAGGGGGTGTTTTTTAAAATAATTTATTGTATTTGAGTTTTCAAGGAGTTTGAATAAGGAGTGTAAATCTCGGTTGAAGGAGTAAGATTTATGAAGTTATCTCAGGGGTGTGAAAAAATTTTCTTTTTTATGACTGTAATTATCATTCTTTCCCTCTTGTCAGTGCCTGCCTTTGCTCAATACAGTTATCCTTATTATTATGGCAGCAGCAGTTATCCCTCATATTACAGCGGCTATTATGGCAGTTCTTATGGGTATTATGGTGGCAGCTATCCATCCTATGGTGGTTATGGTTATGGAGGATATGGTTATCCCTATGGTGGTAGTTATGGATATAGCGGCTACGGATACGGTGGATATGGCGGTTACGGTGGCTACGGATATGGAGGATATGGTTATCCCTATGGTGGTGGTTATGGATACAGCGGCTATGGATATGGCTCTCCTTATGGATATGGTGGATATGGCGGTTACGGTGGTTACGGGTATGGCGGCGGTTATGGCATGTCCGGCTCTCCTTACGGATACAGTGGGTATGGCGGCGGTTACGGCATGTCCGGTTCTCCTTACGGATACAGTGGGTATGGCGGCGGTTACGGCATGTCCGGATCTCCTTACGGATACGGTGGATATGGCGGCGGTTACGGTTCTCCTTACGGATACGGTGGATATGGTGGTTATGGCATGTACGGATCTCCTTACGGATACGGTGGATATGGTGGTTATGGCATGTATGGTTTAGGTGGCCTTGGCATGTCCGGTCTTGGCGGCCTTGGCATGTACGGTCTTGGTGGCCTTGGCATGTATGGTCTTGGTGGTCTTGGCTTGTATAGTGGTCTCGGTGGCCTTGGTGGTTTAGCCGGACTTCAGATGAGCCTTGCTCTCTATGGACCTCTTGGTTCCGGCCTTGGACTCTTATTTTAAATAAACAAGACATGATCAGGACTACCCATCTATTCCCCCCCAGATGAGGTCCTGATTTGTTTGGGGCCGTATCCTGCTCTTCACAGGATGCGGCCCTTCTTTTTTATGCAAAGCTTTACACAAATATATTAAATCCAGCCATAAGGTCACTGAATACAAAACAATTCATGTCTTACTCAGAATCGTATTTGTTCTTTGTGTTTGTATCTTAACAGCAGATTTATTGCTATCTATCTAATTTTATGAATTAAGTAAAAAAGAAGGGTCAAAATAAGGCTTATAACTATACATGTGGCAACTGGAAAATAAAGATCGAAATTCCCTTTCTTTATATGAATATCTCCGGGTAGCTTACCAACCAAGGGTATTTTTGCCCCAAAAACAATCAACACACCAACCACTACAAGCAAGATGCCCAGAATAACAAGCAGCTTACCTAAGGATACAAATTCATCCATTTTAAATTCCCGATCAAGTAATGATGGACTCGTAAAAAGTCATTTAGTCGTCCTAACGGGTTACGAAGTTTTTAATAGCCCAGCGGATCTTTTCCATATTTACCAATGTATTTACGCAAGGCCCTTCAGGTCTTTGGTTCAAAATGCCATAAACAGGAATAGGAAAACAATCTATTATCCCGCTGGAAAGGTCCCTGGGACAGGCTACCGCTATGACAGCGTCCGGCCGATAGTCCACTATATGTTTCCTGGCCAAGGTTCCACCGGTGGCGACCCAACCCATAATGCCATAGTCTTCCAAAAGGGATATGATTTCTGCAATCTGGCAGCGGCCGCATCTTTTGCAGCTTCTGATATCCTTTGTAATCCTGAACGCGCAATCACTATTTTGCAGGCACTGAGGCAGAAGGATCATTATCTTTTCAGGCTTCACTGAAATACCCTTGATCTGAACCAGGTGATTATTTATATCAATAAAAGAACGTTGTATCCTTTCTTCCGAAATCCTAAAAATACGTCCTACCAGGATCATTAAAGGGAAAAGATATCGAGACACTAGTCTGCGAATAGGCGAAAAAAACCATGTATCTTTACCTAGTAAGAGGATCTTGAGAAACAGGATTATTCCAATCAAGATCAAAAAAAGAAATCCACCCATAATAAAACCTATAATCCTAGGCAATAGTGGGTGGATCTGATAAAAACCAGGATAGGTTAGTTTCCAGAAAAGATACACCCCAAGACTCAGGCAAAGCAAGCAACTGAACAGGAGAAAAATAAATGTTTTCTCATAAGATTTATTACATTGTTCTTTGAAATTTCGAATGGTCATAATATCGATCTGCTTACTTTGAAATAGTTTGATTTTTATATACTAATCCAGACCAAAACGAAGCCAGAGGCTTGCCTAAAACGTATCCGGAAACCGGCTGAATATTTTACCGATCGGGCTTAATCGACAGCCACTTATAAAGGAATGAGCACTCATCCTCTTTTTGCTTTCCGGCTGAACCTCCTTCACGGCAAGCTTACCTTTACCTGTCTGGACTATCAATCCACCATCGGCATCTAACCCGCAAATCATACCGGGTTTAGCATTTTCTTTATCTCCCTCAACAGGAACAGCATTCCAAATCTTGACCAGTCGCCCGTCAAGAAAGGTAAATGCCCCCGGGGAAGGATTTATCCCCCGTATAAGATTGAATAAGGAATTATTGTCTTTGTTCCAATCTAAACGACCTATTTCCTTATCCAGTTTTGGCGCCGTAGTTGAACCATCCTTTGGTTGATTTAGCGGGCGGATAAGACCTTTAGTATACTCTTTCAGGGTCCTGATTACGAGATCGGCTCCCAAAAGAGATAAACGGTCATAAAGGCTCCCCGCGGTATCTTCGAAAAAAATAGGTGTTTTTGCCTGCAAAAGTATAGGACCTGTATCCATACCTTCATCCATAATCATTGTTGTAACACCGGTCTCTTTTTCCCCCTCTATAATTGCCCAGTTTACCGGAGCTGCCCCCCTATAAAGGGGAAGGAGGGAAGCATGCAGATTGATACACCCTAATGATGTGCTATGAAGGAGCCAGGAAGGCAGGATAAATCCGAACGCAACTACCACTGCTACATCCGGTCTAAGTTCAGACCATAAATGACCGATTTCTTCTTTCTTCAAATTAGGCGGCTGAAAAACAGGAAGATTAAGAGTCCGAGCCATTTCTTTAACAGGAGGGGGTTGAATAATCTGCCCCCTTCCTTTTGGACGATCTGCTTGTGTAAATACCCCGATTATATCAAAACCTGATTCTACCAATGCTTTTAAAGTAGGACAGGCAAAATTCGGGGTTCCCATAAATAGGACCAGCATCTTTTTAAGGTTGTCTTTTCTTTTTCTTTATTTTTTTTAGATAGCGCATTTTTATGAAATCGCGTTTTATAATGTTCATTCGTTCTATAAACAATATGCCATCAAGATGATCAATCTCATGCTGGAATACCCTGGCCAATAAATCCTCACCAACAAGGCGACTTTCTTTTCCTTTGATATCAATAAATTCGACTTCCACCCTCTGAGCCCTTTTCACCTGTCCAAATGTCTCAGGAAAACTAAGGCAGCCTTCCTCCTCAAAGGTTGTTCCCTCAGATGAAATAATCCTGGGATTAATCATGACCAACGGCGCCCTTCTTTTACCCAGAGATTGATCTATAACAACCAAACGGGAGCTGACCCCTACCTGCGGCGCAGCCAGGCCAATACCGGGTGCATAATACATTGTATCCGTCATGTCTTTAATCAGCTTTTCGAGGATTCCGTCAATATCTGAAACCTCTTCCGCCTTCTTTTTTAACATCGGATCGGGATACGTGTAAATCTTTATCCATCCCATTTAAATATTCTCCAAAGCATCAAATAGACAACGTGTAATTTTAACTGTCCGTTTAAATTATCTATCATAAGAAGATTCTGAAATATTTATTACTACAAAGCAACCAAAAACATAGATTTTAATGCCGCACAAGTTTCTTAAATTTTAAAGCTTGTTTCTAATATAATATGTTATCTCTTTTTTGTCCACCTATTTTCCAGCGTAATATAGTAAAATCCTTTTCTTTGAGGGTAAAAAATAAAAAAAATAATAACCAACTCATATACTTGATGAAATCAATTTTATTGAGATAATTATATTAAACAGTTATATTTGTAACGAAAAATTTGCATCACTATGAAAAAAATTTCTTTAGATTTGGCAATTGATTTTATTAACATTAAGCAAATATTATACTTTTTTATTATTAAATGTCAAGGTCTGGCCCCATTTTAATACGCTAATATCAAAGTCAAATATAAACTATATGTATTCCGTGCTCTTTTTGGTAAGGTATGAATATATCTGATCCAGTTATGACTGTTGAAAGAATGCAAAAGTTATAGAGAATAGGGGGGATGCCTAATTAGGCATCCCCCTTTTATATTAATTATATTAATTTTTATCAAATCTAATTTAAAGGTCATTCTTCATAATTCAACATCCTAGTGTATTTGAATATTACCGCTCATCAAGGTCCCTAAATAATTGGGCGGAATACCAATAAATGAATCAATCCAAATCTCCACCCTGTCTCCGGCTTGGACTCCCGGCTCGCCATTGTCAATAAAATGGGCTTCCAGGAAATGTCCATATTCCCCGTTTATCGAGCATTCTCCCCAAAAAATGGATTGTGTCTCTTCATATGGAAAGGCCGGATCTTCAGTGAAAGCGCCCAAAAACTCCCCGTGAATTATTGTCTTGGCATCTAGATCAATGAGCTGAAATTGTCCTTTTGCTGTTTCTCCAGGTGGATACATAGGATTAGGATGGTATGCCACTTCTCCTGTAGGCTGGGCTGTAAAAGCAATCATTATTTTATGATCGAGAGCTGGCCACCCGTCATTGATGAACCATCCTCCTCCGTTTATTTTTTTGCAGCCTGATATAACCAGGACTAACATACATACTAAAAAGATAGATAAAGCCATTCTTGTTCTCATCTTTGTCATTATGATCACTCCTTTTTATTTTTTTGCGATTATAAGGTTTTTATAAATAGACAAGCTATACTCTTAATACCTTTAATACAATCAAGGCCATCACCCCCTTTATCATCGTAGAGTCTTTCCTTATGTAAATACTGAAATGAATGGCAATATCAGAAAATAATTCTCACAAGATACCGATAGATTTTCTTCTCATCGGGCCCTAATCTTTAGGTCCTATTATGCATCTTGTACTTAAATCAAAGGTGATTTTTCTCAGATGAGACAGAGTATAATACTAACCGAAAATAATCTTTTATTCGAAGCTCGAATATATTGAACCGGATCTGAATGAACAGTTAAAAATCAATACATGATAGGCATTTTTCAAAACAAACACATATAACACTCTTTGTTATTTATTCACTATAATTAATTATATATACCAAGCCTTAATATTGTCAATATTTCATCAGCAATTTTAATCTTAGGTCTGAATCCTTATCTCTGAAATACCCTTGCAAATTAAAAGACCATATCTATAAACAACCTGCTTTTTCTAAATTTTTTGATATTTCATTGACCTTTAAGAAAGATATGGGATAAAATATATATATACAGGAAAAAAGGATATTTCCCATGACTGATTTTTTCAAAATTATCCATCATGGACCAGATCTTGTTTTTATCCTTCCGGTGCTCATTCTTCCGATACTTACACTTGTATTCGGGTGTAACTCGTCCCATAAGGGATTACCTCCTGAAAAAGACACAACAAAAGGAGTAGATTCATTCAAAGATGCCAGAATAAGCATGGTTGCAACCCAGATCAAGGCGAGAGGAATCAAGGACCCCCTGGTGCTCAAAGCCATGTCCGAAGTAAAGCGCCATTTATTCGTACCAAAACACCTCTGGGATTCTGCCTATAATGACTATCCTCTTCCAATCGGACACGGGCAGACCATATCCCAACCTTATATTGTTGCCTTGATGACGGAATTGCTTGAACTTAGAGGAGGAGAAAAGGTTTTGGAAATAGGCACTGGCTCCGGTTATCAGGCAGCAGTCCTGGCAGAAATAGCAGGAGAGGTTTTTACAATAGAGATAGTGGAAGGCCTCGCCCGCACCGCAAAAGAAAGGTTGGATAATCTCGGATATACCAATGTCCATGTCAGGGCTGGTGATGGATATCAGGGATGGCCGGAAGAGGCGCCTTTCGATGCCATTATAATCACCGCCGCCCCTGACCACATACCTGATCCCCTGCTTCAACAACTCAAGCTGGATGGAGTAATAGTTATGCCTATGGGATCTTATTTCCAGGACCTTTTCCGAATAAGAAAGACCAAAAAAGGAATTATAAAAGAAAACATTGCGCCCGTCCGGTTTGTCCCCATGACAGGAGAGGCAGAGAAATAATAATCATTTAAAATGCCGGAAAATCTTCCGGAGTGATGATTTTTATATCAGGAGACGGGGTAAATTGGAAAAGATCAGGAGACATTTCCTGATTGATTACGAATTTATCAAAATCGATTCTGTTCAGATTTCCTGACGCCTCCTCAACCTCTATGGCTGCCAATGAAAACCGCTCCACTCTCACTTCTATACTGATCTTTTTGATTGCAACCTCTGTATCCCTTGGCTTTAGAAGTATAGCATAGCCAAAAAGGCCTTTCTCTTTTTTATCCTCTTTATTATCCTCATTCTTCTCTTCTTCCCGGTATATCTCTTCAATTCCCATGATTTCAAAATCCTTCTCCAGTTGCATATTTTCACCCAAAATCGACATGGGGCTTATGGTCCTGAATGCCTCTTTCTTTTCTCTTTTTATCAACTGCTTATCTTCCGGCACATACCAAAAGAACCCCTGCTCATTAATAACAATGAGATCTTGTTGAGGAGAGAGGTATTCCCAGCGCATCAACCCGGGCTTTTTAAACCAGACCTCCCCTCTTGCTTCTTGTTCTTCTCCCCAGTGAGGGTGCAATGTCTTTTGATGAAAATCCGCTTTAAGTGAGGTCACTTTTCCATACCAGTCTTTAAATCCTTCTAACACATCCGGTGCCATTTCCGTCTGAGCCCAAACCCTTTTAAGAAAAACAGAGTCTGACACACTAAAAACCAGAACAAATTCACAAATACATATCATTACAATAAGACAGATGAGTGACTTATAAAGCAATGCTTGCCTCTCAGCGCTTCGGTTATTTAAAAAATTATATGGCCTCATGCTCCTTCCTTACCAGGACCTGTCTGGGTTTGCTTCCATCCGGTTTGCTCACCACACCATCCTTTTCCATTAATTCTATCATCCTTGCAGCCCTGTTATAGCCGATCCTCAATCTTCTCTGAACCATCGAGATAGATGCCTTATTAGTCTTAACCACAAGATCCACAGCCTGATCATAAAGCTCATCATACTCATCTGATTCACCCTTCTTTTCATCCCCATCCCCCCGATCTTCTATAATGGATGTATCATACTCGGGAGTACCTTGCTGAATGAGAAAATCCACCAGTGCCTTTATCTCTTCTTCAGTAACTGCCGAACCATGAACTCTTAACAATTGAGAGCTTCCGGGAGGCAAAAAGAGCATGTCCCCCATTCCCAATAGCTTTTCCGCTCCGTTTTTGTCTAAAATGGTTCGGGAATCCGTTTTCGATGAGACACGAAAAGATATCCTGCAAGGGAAATTGGCCTTTATAAGACCTGTTATGATGTCCACAGAGGGCCTCTGGGTGGCAATAACCAAATGTATCCCGACCGCCCTCGCCATTTGAGCAAGCCGGGTCAGAAGGGTCTCCACCTCTCTGCCGCTCATCAATATCAAATCTGCAAACTCATCGACCACAATCACAATATACGGAAGCTTCTCAAGCTCCTCTTCACCTCCGTTTAATGAGCCGCTTTCAATAAGGTTATTGTACTGATCGATGTTTCTAACCCCCTTGTCGGCCAAAAGGCGGTATCTGTTATCCATCTCTTCCGTAGCCCACCGGAGGGCGTTGGCCGCGTGCCTGGGCTCCATAACTACCGGTACAAGAAGATGGGGTATGTCATTGTATATACCCAACTCCAGCCTTTTTGGATCTATCATCAAAAATTTTACCTCATCCGAGGTCGCATTAAAGAGGATACTGCATATTATAGAGTTTACAGATACACTCTTTCCTGATCCCGTTGCACCTGCAACCAGCAGGTGGGGCATCTTCGCGAGATCCGTCACATAGGGTTTCCCTGCTATATCTTTTCCCAGAGCCAGCACCAGCTTGGTATTCATATCCCTGAACTCCCTAGAAGAGAGTATATCACGCAACACCACTACCTCCCTTTTTGAGTTGGGAATTTCAAGACCCACAACGGATTTTCCGGGAACCGGCGCCACAATCCTGACGGACAAGGCCTTCATGGCAAGAGCAAGATCATCGGAGAGGTTTGAGATACGATTGATCTTTATCCCCGGAGCAGGTTCAAATTCGTACCGTGTAATAACAGGGCCGGGATGTACCTGAACCACCCTGCCCTCTACACCAAAATCAAGCAATTTTGCTTCCAGGAGCCTTGAATTGTTCGAAATCTCCCGTTCCATTTCTGCCTTCTTCCGGGAGCTTTTCTCAGATTTCTTTAAAAGGGTAAAGGGAGGAAGCAGATAATGCCGATTTTGCGCGTGGTGACTATACTCTTCTACCTCCTCTATAGGCTGAGAAATATCGATGGGCTTTGGGCCTGGTTTTTTCTTAAAGGTTTTTTTCCGGGCTGAGACCGGAGGAACTGCTGCAACCCGATCACACCTGTCTGATTTATATCGAACAAGATGAACCACCCCCTGAAAACAATTGCCTATTCCACCAAAAAGGCCTATGAGTGAGATACGCGTTATCATCATTACTCCGGCTATCCAGATCGTGATGAGGACTAAATAGGCACCCATTAATCCCATATAACGGACAAAAAGGTCCTGGGCTATGGATTTTCCCACCCATCCGGAAGAAGCCAAGGTCAGACCAAATATCGTAAATTCATCATGAGGGAATAGCAGGGATATCAGGGGAGGCGTCGCGAAAAGAAAGGCAATAAATCCAAAAGAGGCCGCCCATTTCCTTTGAAGGGGTTTCATAAACATAATGTGCAAACCTATGAAAAGGGTTATCACTGGAATAAAAAAGGAGGTAATCCCCAAAAACCTTATAAGTATGTCAGAAACAATCGCGCCCAAAGGTCCGGCATAGTTTGAAACATTACGCAGTGCCGCTGCGTTTCCTCCGCAAGCCACATTCAGGCACGGATCGGTTTTGGAATAGGATATCAAACTAAGGACAAGAAACAGAGTCAGGGCCAGAAAGAATAAGCCGACAATCTCCTGAAAAACCCGTTCACCCTTTAAAGAAGTCATTTTCCCTCTATCATAACTAACCATTAAACATTACTTTATTTCAATATAAGTCATTTAAGTATATTTATACCTCTAAAGACCTCTCTTGTAAAGGTTTATGGTTTATAATAAAAGATCAGGAACATTTCAGCCCTTTCTAGAGTCAAGAATCACAAGGTATACAACAAGATTTTTTATTCTATAAAATTTGCATCCTATGGAAATCGTATTAAAACTCATAAAATTATCTCTTGATTATCAGGATAATTTCTCTATATAATAAAGATTCAAAAACCTTTTTTGATAACCTCATATTCAGTTATCAATGAATCCTCCACGTAGCAGGCTGCTGGGCATCTTCAAGGAAATTCTCTAATAAACGAAGTAGGCTTCGGGGAGTTCAGACCAAAAAGGTATTAAACAATGGGAGGGAAAGTTATGGTATTAAATACTGATTCTATGTCTGATTCTCAGGTTATTCTTGGTCTTGATATAGGATCAGTCAGCGTTAATATGGCGCTGTTGGACAAGGATTCCACAGTCCTCAGGACAGCTTACGTAAGACATAAGGGCCAGCCCATATCGACGATTATAGATATACTCGATGATCTCTCATCGAGTCCGTTCTCGCAACGCATCACAAAGATAATGGGTACGGGATCTGCCAGGGCACTGCTCTCAGAGCTAATTAATGCTCAAACAGTGAACGAAGTCATTGCCCAGGCCAGGGCAACTTCCGTTTTATATAATCAGGTAAGAACCATTATCGAGATCGGCGGGGAGGACTCCAAGCTCATCTGCCTGGACCGGGATGAAGGCCTTAACATGATCTGCGTCAGGGATTTTGCCATGAACTCCATCTGCGCTGCAGGCACCGGCTCTTTTCTGGATCAGCAGGCTACCCGGCTGGGCCTTAGCATAGAGGAATTTGGAAGCATAGCCCTTAAATCAAATACGCCACCCAGAATCGCAGGAAGGTGCAGTGTCTTTGCCAAATCCGACATGATTCATCTCCAGCAGGAAGCGACTCCTGACTATGATATAGTGGCGGGCCTCTGTTTTGCCATGGCCAGGAACTTCAAAGGGAGCATCGGGAGAGGGAAGAGCTTCACAAAGCCCATCAGTTTCCAGGGAGGGGTAGCAGCCAACGAAGGTATGATACGCGCCTTTGAATCCGTGCTGAAACTCGGGCCCGGGGAATTGATAATACCTGAACATTTTGCGGAAATGGGTGCAATTGGAGCCTGTTTACTACATATACATAATACCGCAGGTAAAAAGCAGGATAGCCTGCAATCCCCTTTGAATATTTCCAATCTTATCGAAAAGCTCAGGGATTATCAAAAACGTCCCTCATACAATAAAAAATCACTCCCTCCTCTAAGAAAAAACATAGATAACAAATCAATGGATAGCAAATCAATTGAAGAAATGGCTTCTTTAAAAGTCACTAATTCTGCGTCGATTCCTATTGATAATTCCCAAAAAACTACTGGAGATTCTTTTTCTCACATAAGACAAAATCCGGGTCATATTGCTTCCAAGATCTCCGGTCTAAAATCCATATGGACACATGGAAGGCGAACCAAGGCCTATCTGGGGATAGATATCGGGTCTATCAGCACAAATGTTGTTGCCATAGATGAGGATGGACATGTTCTTGCCAAAAGATACCTGATGACAGCAGGAAGGCCCATAGAAGCCGTTCGCCAGGGTCTTGACGAGATAGGAAGTGAGATCGGAGAACAGTTGGAGATACTTGGCGTAGGGACGACAGGTTCCGGCAGATATCTGATTGCCGACTTCGTCGGCGGAGATATCGTTAAAAACGAGATCACGGCCCAGGCGAGGGCAGCAGCTTATATAGACAAGGATGTGGATACCATATTCGAGATCGGCGGGCAGGATTCCAAATATATCCGCCTTGAAAACGGGGCTGTAATAGACTTTGAGATGAATAAGGTATGTGCCGCGGGGACAGGCTCTTTCCTGGAAGAACAAGCGGAAAAGCTAGGCATCCAGATAAAGGAAGAATTCGGGAGCATCGCCTTACAGGCGGAGGCACCGGTGTCCCTCGGAGAACGCTGCACCGTATTCATGGAATCCGATCTGGTGAATCACCAGCAACAGGGCGCATTAAAAAAGAACCTGATCGCGGGACTAGCCTATTCCATTTATTATAACTACCTGAACAGGGTTGTCGGAGACCGCTCTATAGGGAAAAAGATCTTCTTTCAGGGAGGTGTTGCCTTCAATCAGGCAGTTATAGCCGCTTTCGAAAAGGTTTTGGGAAAAACCATCATAGTCCCTCCTCACCATGAAGTTACGGGTGCCATTGGCGTGGCCCTCATTGCAAAGGAAAAAAAGAACTGGTCAAAAACAAGGTTTAAAGGCTTTGATCTGAGCCACAGGCCTTATTCCGTGGAAAGTTTTGAATGCAAGGGGTGCTCCAATATCTGTCAGGTAAGAAAGGTCATTGTGGTGGGAGAGGAGCCCCTCTTCTATGGAAGCCGATGCGAACGTTTCGATGTTAAAAAGAAAAGAAAGGAACGGACTGATATACCTGACCTTTTTGCCGAGCGTGAGGAAAATTTGCTCAAGGGATATTTTTCCCCTTCAAAATTAAAAAACGGTCCCAGAATAGGTCTTCCAATGGCCCTTTTCTACCACGAGCTCATGCCTCTATGGAAGACCTTTTTTGAGCAGCTCGGATGCGAGGTGATCATTTCCGAGAGGACCAATAAACCCATCATAGATCAAGGTCTCCAGGCCATAGTCGCAGAAACATGTTTTCCTATAAAGGTGGCCCATGGCCATATCCTGGATCTTATAAAGAAAGGGGTGGATTTCGTATTCCTGCCGAGCATCATCAGCATGCCACAGGATAATAAGGCAGAAGAAGGACATGTAAGCAGCAATTTCAATTGCCCTTACGTACAGACCATTCCATATACCATTCAATCAGCCTTTAATCTGCAAAGGCATGGTATAAAACTCATCAATCCGATAGTGAGACTTAACTTGGGGGAAAAACATATAAACCAGGTTCTTATGAATGTAGGGAAGGCCCTGGGCTTTAAAAGCTATGTGGTAAGAGAGGCAATATATATGGCCGTAACCAGCCAAATCCGTTTTTACGAAACCATATCCAGGCGGGGGAAGGAAATCATTTCCGGTCTATCTGATCATGAGAAGGCCATGGTAATTGTGAGCAGGCCATATAACGGATGCGATCAGGGAATAAATCTTCAGATCCCAAAAATATTCAGGGAACTTGGGATTACTGTTCTGCCCCTGGACTTTCTGCCCCTTCAAAAGATCGATATTGCCCATGACTGGCCTAATATGTATTGGCGCTATGGCAGAAGGATTCTGGCTGCCGCGGAGATCATACGCCAGGACCCGCGCCTTTTTGCCGTTTATATAACCAATTTCGGATGTGGTCCTGATTCTTTCATCACAAAATTCTTTAGTAAAAAGATGGAAGGTAAGCCTTACCTGCAGATGGAAATCGATGAACACAGCGCGGATGCCGGCGCCATTACCAGGTGCGAGGCGTTTGCCGACAGCCTTGAAAATCTCGACAAAGAAATAATACCTAAGAAATCCAAGGTAAAACAGCTCCACTTAAATGATCGAAAAAGGCTGCTATATATACCTTATATGTGTGATCATGCCCATGTAATACAGGCGGCTTTTGAAAGCTCCGGGGTACACGCAAGGGTGATGGAAGAATCCCATGAAGAGACTCAGGTATGGGGAAGAAAATATACATCCGGAAAGGAATGTTATCCCTGTATCGTAACAACAGGGGATATGGTAAAGACCGTGAAATGTCCTGAATTCGACCCGGAAAATTCCGCCTTTTTTATGCCGGGAGGGGACGGACCCTGCCGCTTTGGCCAGTATACCATGTTTCACAGGCTGGTTCTGGATGAACTGGGATACCCTGATGTACCCATATATTCCCCGATTCAGGGAGAAAGATTCTATAAGGAACTGGGGCTCGCCGGGGATGGTTTTATACGCAGGGCATGGCAAGGGGTTATTGCCACGGATTTACTCGACAAATGGCTTCGGCATACAAGGCCGTATGAGGTGAATCCAGGAGAGGCAGAAAGTGTTTACAGGGTTGTATTTACAGATGTCTGCCATGCCATCCGTATGAAAAAACCCCTTTTCCCTGTCCTCAAAAAGATCCCCGAAAAACTCCGGGATGTCAGGGTAAACCGCTCGAATCCAAAACCGGTTGTCGGAATAGTCGGAGAGATTTTTGTTCGCTCCAATCGCTTCAGCAACCGGCATATTGTAACCGAGATAGAAAAATTAGGTGGAGAGGTATGGCTCCCCACCATTGGGGAGTGGTTTCTTTATATCAACTATACCAGCAAAAGACGCAGCCTCCGGAGCCGGAATTTCAGCCGCTTTTGCAGTATTTTTATCAAGGACGCGATCCAGAGGAGGGACGAGGTGAAGCTGACCGGTATATTCAAAGATCTGTTACCTTACGCGCATGATCCCTCAATCAAGACAATCCTTAAGTATAGCGAGCCATATCTCCATGAATCGTTTGAAGGAGAAGCCATACTCAGCGTGGGAAAGGCCATCGACTTCACACACAAAGGGATTTGCGGCATAATCAATATCATGCCCTTCACCTGCATGCCGGGAACCATTACCAACGCAATCCTTAAAAGGGTCAGGGAAGACCGCGATCTGTTCCCATATTTGAACATGGCCTATGATGGACAGGAACAAAGCAATACCATTACACGCCTTGAGGCATTCATGCATCAGGCGCACCAATATATGGAAAGACAAGCTCCCGCTGAAAGCCGGTTTTCCGTTTAATCTATTAACGATAAAGCATTCATTTTACATTTTGCAATTTTCATTAACAACTTGAAAACCACAAGGTTTTTGAGTTGCTACATCAGGAATAATCCATGAAAAACAGACCCCTTCTCTGGGCTTTGATCCTCTATGGCTCAGGAATCATCTTCTCTTATCAGATGGATTTTCATCACCCCATGATACCAAGGGCTGCATGCCTGTTTATCGGAATCACAGGTATGTTACTTTTCCTGAGTCTTTTCAGGTGGCCTCATTTCAGACAGACCTATAAAAATATATGGAATATTCTGCTTATCCTTCTTGGTTTTCTTATATTCGCCTTCGGATTTCTGCTTATACCTCAAAACCATCCAAAGCTGCTTGAAAAAGACACACACCACATTCTATATCTTCTCAAAGACCGGCTCCCCTGCACTATTACAGGAAAAATATATATCCCCAAAAAAAGTTCCATCAATAAGGAGAAGATTTATATAGAATTGGAAAAGATAAGCATCGACAAGGAGCAAGGTTTTGTCCCTGTCAAGGGGAAGGCCATAATAAATATTTACAATATAAAAACGGACTTTGCTTATGGAGACCGGGTCTCCGTTACAACAAAACTTCGGCCTCCAACCAGTTTTCGAAACGAAAAGACCTTCAATTATGAAAGGTATCTTCAGCGCAGGGGTATATACGCCATAGGCTCCGTCAGCAAGGAAGATAAAATAAAAAGGCTCTCCACTGATGATGATACTCAGGGATTAACGGGAAGGATCTTTCGGTTGAGGGAAAAGGCGGCCCAATTGGCAGAAACATCCATAAAGGGGAAAGATGCCTCAGCCCTTTTTAGCGCTTTGATTTTAGGAGACAGGGGCAAAATTGAGCCTGAGGCCAAAATGGCCTTCCAACAAACC
The DNA here is from genome assembly GCA_049472335.1 of bacterium. Lineage (GTDB taxonomy): Bacteria > SZUA-182 > SZUA-182 > DTGQ01 > JAFGSM01 > JBLIRM01. The sequence goes on from JBLIRO010000040.1 coordinate 35,861, forward strand.
GGCACTATGCATCTGCTTGCAGTCTCAGGCCTTCATCTTGGTTTTGTGCTCCTCTTTTGTATCTTTATTATTAAATTTGGGAAAAGATTCATCCCTGCCTTCATGATTGAGAGGATCTCTCATATTGCCCCATATACAAGGACCATGTCGTTTCTGACCATTTTTCCCCTTTACTTCTATACCGTACTCACAGGCATGAGGATCTCGACCATCAGGGCTTTCATTATGATAGCCCTATATCTGACAGCCTTTTTCTTCGACCGGTTAAAGGATTATTACTCAACCCTGGCCTGGGCAGCATTGATTATCCTCATATGGAGCCCGGAATCCCTCTTTGAAATGGATTTCCAGTTCACATTCCTTGCCACCCTGGGGGTTATCTTTTACCTCCATCACCGACCTCCCCTGCTTACCAAGCATCCCTTGCTGAGAAAGGGATTGGACCTGGTCCTTATATCTGTAATGGCTGTCTTGATTACAGCGCCATTGTCAATCTTATACTTCCATTACATATCACCTGGGGGGATCTTATGCACACCTGTCATCATACCCTTCCTGAGCCTTATCATCCCCTTGGGGCTTATGGCAACCATACTTATTCCGGTGAGCCCCTGGCTTTCCAGGCTACTCATCCTTATATGCGGCCTAGGTATGGACCTATTGGTAAAAGGTCTGAAATTCCTAGGATCTCTCCCCCTGGTTTTTCTGCCTCTCCCCTCCCCTCCTCTTTGGACTGTCATACTATTTTACATCTCCTTTATCCTTATCGCATGGTGGTTTGCAAATCGAAAATCCAGGGTTCATCTGATCTCCGGATTCATATTTTTTTCATCCGGAATACTACTTCTTACACTGTGCATTTGCATTACACTTAGCCCTTCCATCCCTATAAAAAACAAATTATTCCCTAAGACAATCCCATCTGATACTATGGAAATCACCTTCATGGATGTGGGGAAAGGGGACGCGGCCCTGATCCGGTGCCCCTTTAACCAAAATATTCTTATCGATGGAGGGGGCATCTATGACCGGTCTTTCGATATGGGGGAGATGGTCCTCACGCCTTACCTTTGGTCAAAGGGTGTCAGGAAGCTTCGTGCCATAGCCATCAGCCACCCCCACCCGGATCACATCTATGGCCTTTTTGCCATTATCAGGAACTTTCCAGTAGAGGAGGTCTGGCTTGCAAAGCCGACAATTGAAGACAAAAGATATGAGGAGCTTGCTGAGGTAATAGCTGAAAATGGTATCAAGGAGAGGATACTTTATCCCGGGGATAAAATCACCATCGGCCCCTGCATAGAGGCAATCTGTCTCTATCCCCCTGACTCAAAGGTAATAAACAGCCCCAGAGGAGAAAACAGCCTTGTGAATAATCATTCCTTGGTTTTAAAGATTATATATGACAGGGTATCCATCCTTTTTACAGGCGATATTGAAAAGGAGGCTGAAAGGTATTTAGTAAAATACCTACCGGAGGGAGATCTTGCCTCCACTATCCTCAAGGTGCCCCATCATGGGAGCAAAAATTCAAACTCTGTGGTGTTCCTAAAAGGTGTGAACCCTGAGGTGTCTATAATTTCAACAAGGCAAACCAGTTGGTATCCCCTGCCTGCCCCTTCCGCCCTTAAGAGGCTTGAAGCACTCCCGACCCGGATGTATCGCACAGACCGTAATGGTGTCATTACCCTTTCCACGGATGGAAAGGAATATGGTATTACTACCTGGATGGAGTACCAAACAGCACTGCCTGTTAGCAGATGGTTTTGAGGTTTTTTAGGGGTTATGCAAAATCCAAAAAGAAACTAAGCTTTAAAAATCTATTTTTTTTGTCTTGACATTGAGGTGAACCTAAAACTGGGTGTTTAAAATAATATTTGACAAAGTGATTCTTATTGGATAAAATCACCAGCATATTTTAATAAATGCTGGTATTTTTATCTATAAAATTAAAATGAAAACGAAATCTCCAGACAGATTTGAAAAAGCGAAAAAGGTTTTCCGTAATCAGGGTGGTGTACTTAAAACAGGAGAAGCTCTGAGCGCAGGGATCCACCCCAGAACACTTTATGAGATGGAAAAAAGTGGTGCCCTTGAGAAGCTCAGCCGGGGTCTTTATCGACTTACTGATTTGCCGCCCCTGGGAAATCCTGATTTGGTATCAGTTGCCCTAAAGGTGCCTAATGCTGTTATATGCCTCATTTCCGCTCTGGCATATCACAAGATCACCACCCAGATCCCTCACGAGGTTTACCTTGCTCTTGCGCGAGGAGCGGAACCACCCCGGATGGAATATCCGCCGATTCGTATTTTCTGGTTCTCTGCTGATGCGTTCACTAAGGGAATTGACAAGTGCGAATTGGATGGAGTTCAAGTACGGATTTACAGTCCCGAAAAGACAATAGTAGACTGCTTTAAGTATCGAAATAAGATCGGCTTAGATATAGCCATCGAAGCGCTCAAGCTTTATCGAGAAAGACAACATTTCAAGCTCGATGAACTGATGAGATTCGCGCAAGTCTGCAGGGTTGAGAAAGTCATGAAACCTTACCTGGAAGCATTGCTGTGACAAAAGGTTTACATAAAAACATCGGGGCATCGGTTCACCAGCGTCTGCTCAATAAGGCCCGGGGAACAGGTCGACCATTTAACGAATTATTTCAGTACTTCGCAATGGAACGCTTCCTCTACCGCTTGTCCAAAACTCGCTTTGCCGAGAACTTTGTTCTCAAAGGCGCCTTGATGCTTATTGTATGGGAAGCACCCCTTTCAAGACCAACCATGGATATCGACCTTCTCGGTCAAATTGATAACAATATAGAGACCATCGTCGATGCAATAAAGGATATATGCAATCAGGAGGTCGAGCCGGATGGCATAACTTTCGACCCAGGTAGTATCGAAGGTGAGCGAATAACCGAGGTTGCCAATTATGAAGGAGTTAGGATTAAGCTTCGGGGAGCCCTGGGCACTGCCAAGATTACCATGCAGCTTGATATAGGTTTTGGCGACGTGATAATTCCGGCTGCTGCCTCTTTGGAATATCCGACAATTCTTGATCTCCCTGCACCAAAGCTTCAGGGTTATAGTAAGGAAAGCTATATTGCAGAGAAGTTTGAAGCAATGGTCAAGCGCGGGATACTGAACAGCCGCATGAAAGATTTCTTTGACATCTGGCTGCTGTTGCGGCAGTTCGACTTTAAAGGTTCAAGTCTAGCTACAGCTATCGCCAAGACCTTTTCAACACGTGGAACGGATATTCCTTCCGAAACTGTTGGCTTAATGAAATCTTTTACTACAGACATGGCAAAAGCCACTCAATGGCACGGATTCACCCGAAAGATCCGACTAACCAAAGTTCCAGAAGATTTTGCGGAAGTGATAAGAGCCATTTCCACTTTTCTGGGACCGATTGCTAAAAGCCTGGCAAGGGATCTCCCTTTTAAAGCAAATTGGAAAGCACCGGGTCCATGGCAGGAATAATCGTTTACTCCGTTGTCCCTCCCGAAAATTACGTCCTTGTTTAATTACAAAGAATTACGTTGAATTATCATTTTAAGCAAATCTAACCCAAAAACTTGTGCATATTTCTCAGCATGCAAATAAATTTGAATGTCCAGTTGAAATTATTAAAATAATGAAGCCTTTTGGCTAAACAAAAATTGTGCCGAACAGTATTGGAAAAAATACGTCAAATTTTTAAAAAAATGAAAATATAAAATACTAAATCATTAGCCTAAAGTACAATATCTTAAATTTTTAAGAAATATTTCAGTAGTATCTCATTTACCATTCCCCTGTATGTCTTTTTACTTATTAGTTTTTTATCAGTCAATAAAGTAAGTTGAGCCAACTTAACATAAGAGATCATGAACTTTCCGAACAAATTTAAAGTGAGAACATTCAGCCACCTATGAAGAAAAAGACCAAGTAAAAAACTAATTCCTGAAATAACCACAAAAGATATCTCTATTGGAAATAAGTTTGGATATAACACAAAAGCTAATGTTACTACTCCACTACATAGGAGCCCCGCAAATAGCCCAGAACGGGATATCATCAATTTTGATTTATGCATAGATTTATTTTCTTTATACATAGCGTTTTCTCTCCTCTTCAATAAGATTTCTCATTTTTACTAGTCGTTTCTCTTCCTGATGCCGTTCCTCTTGTTCACGCTGTTTCTTCTCTTTATGACGCTTTTCTTGCTCTTGGATATCTCTTAACTGTCGATCACTCTTCTCTTTTTCCAAACGTTCCTTTTTGCGACGTTTCTCCTCATCCCGCAATTTCTTTTGCACACGCCTGTCCGCCTCTTGATCAATAATGTCAATCATCTCATCAAAGAGATGTTCCATTTCCTTATGTTTGCTGTTGTCTTTATAGCCTAATTCACTCAACAGTTCAGTACTTAATAGTGCTTCATCTACTAAATTAATATCAGAGGATAAATTACGTATCTCTAAAACTATATATACACATATTAACAACATGATAAAAAATAAGTAAGCGGCAAGAATTGGTTTACCTGCACTTATATTATCTAAAACAAAGATCCATATTAGTATAACTAGTAAGATTCGTAATATTGTCACCATCATTCTTTTCATTTTAAAGGTTTCCTTATACATTTGGATGAATTCAATTGGGTCAGTAGCATCTTCACCATCAATAAATTCTTCCCTAAATAACCGTTCACTGACTCTTTCTTTGATAAAATCTCTAATCCTGATAAATAAATGAAAACGAGGCTTATGGATATACCTTTTATATTTTCTTGATAAAAAGAAAAGAAACCAAGAAAGAGGGATACCTATATCCAACATAATCGGCCAGGTAGTGTAGTTTATTTCTCTTGTGATCAATATAAATAATAGATAACCAATCGGTAATCCGAAAGTTGGGAAAGTTTTTCTATATGGGATAAAACCTATATAATAACATCCACTATATATTATCCAAATAATAATAGACACCAGAAGCATACAAATCAGTGGATTTGTAAGGCCAAACCGCTGTAAAGTGATATGAACTGTTATATATTGCCCTCCTCGTAAGACGTTAAAATCCAAGATCTTGCCAATAGAAGCACTTCGCAATCTTTGTTCAGCTTCTAATAAGGATTTATACCTCGGAGCATCTTGTGACTCTAAATCTGTCAGAGCAGAAGATTTTGCCTCAGAAATTGTATCACCAAAAAAATCATATCCATCTATACCAATAATTATGTCGCCATTTTTCATCCCTGCTTGTTCTGCAGGACCATATTTATAGACCTTTTTTATATAAATAGCAGGTGGTATCTTTCTAATAAACTTTTCTGTAAGGAGTTGTCTAGCAACGTTGAACTTGTATTTTTTATTATGAGTTGTTCGGAAAACTTCAAGGATTAATGTATCTGATGCGGAAGTTGTTTCTAATATCTTATCTACTTTTCTAATGCTTCTAACTTTCTGACCATTAATAGTTAATAATAAATCACCTTGTAAGATAGAGTCTGATATTAAATCATTATTCCGATTTAGGACAGACACGTCTCGATTAAAATATAGATGTGATGGAATTCCGGACCAATACGTTCCGTCTGAAGGGCGATTTATTACTCGCCATCCTTGTACAATTACAAGAATAAAAAGATAGATTATTAGAATAGTGATGAAAAAACGTAATGTGATTTTCATGATTTATCTCCTAATTATTTATAATATTTGCCTAGGCTTCGATCAAAAATAAGTTGTATTTTTGACCGAAGTCTTAATTAGTGAAAGGTCTCATGATTCCTTTAAAACAATTTTCAATAAACGTCATATAATCATCATCATTTACGTCCTTATCTTGGGGAACAGATTGTTGCCAATTGATGGTGTAATACTTTGCAAGTTTTTGCTGTTCATCAGGGCTAAAATTAGAGAGTGGTATTTGATGAAAAGTCTTCCCTTGGGCTTTTGCCAGAGCAACAGTCTTAGCTGGAATTGAAAATTCAGTAGGCAATACACAGGAAACAGAATATTTTGCGTATTTCAGGGCCACCACTAAAAGAATATCCCACCATGGGTTTTTATATACATAGTTTATTAGGCTTGATAACACTGGTCCAATACCTTCGATTTCTTCAAAATCTTCTGACTTAGGAACTCGCTGCTCAAATTCAGCTCCATATTCCCGCTGAATGTTTCTTAATGGTGTTCCTGTTTCACAGAATGAAATAAATCCAACCCTTTCATAAAAATAAATCTTTACCTGTTCTTTATCTCTTTCATCAACTAACGCTCTAGGGAGGTGGTAAATCAATTCAGCAATATATCGAGGCCCTCCTCCGTATCCAAACCATGTATAGTTTGATTTCACTTTTACCTTGGACCGCGGGTCTATTATCCAAACTACCGGTTCAAATATATTCATATAATTAATCCTCGAAAGACGTTGTCTTTTCACATAGAGTTTTGGCTTAATACAAGGATTAAAAGCCATACTCATATGATCCTTTAGAGTCGTGCGAAGATCAATTCCATATTCGAGTGAGCCTCGATACTCAGCGCTCACTAGGTGACGGTCAATATATTCTGTTAAATTATGTGCCTTTTGGCGCATTCTTTTAAGAAACCGCTTATATGGCGGCCATAAAGCATTGCACAAGTCTTTGGAGGGTGGAGGTGATGGTGACAGGGCCGGTGGTGGTGGCATTACCATGAGCTGCTCTGGGAGTTGTTCTGGAATACAAAAGCGAGGTTTATATTGAAAGGTATCTTCTTTGATATTCGCAGATAGGCTTTTGTTGATACTGTCTATATCAATCTGATTAAAAAATTCGAGAAGATGACGATGAATAATTGCTGAAAAACGCTTATTAAAACTAGTGGCAGCAGCCTGAAGAACATGTTCTAATTTTGGCGATACACCTTTATCTGTTCCCATTCGAGCATTTATTGTCAGTTTATTAAGGAGACTCGCAAATTCAATAAAGTTATAGGCCGAAAATTTTTTTTGATAATCGTTTTTTTCATTAATTTTTTGAATGACCTCTAACAAGGCTTTTCTCTTATTAAAATCTTTTGCATTACTAGTTTTTTGAATATGTTGTATAATTAAAACTTTTTCACTAGATGTTATTATTCTTCCAATTTCTTTATGAAGACTATCTAATAGATTCTCTTTTCCAGCAAATTTTATGTTTTTTATCCGTTCTAATACCTTCATAATATTACCAGAAATTTTTTTGGTTCTTAGCTTAGCTATAGTATCATTAGATATAGTATAGCAAGTATTTTTGTCCCTGTATCTTTCATATATCTCAACTAATTTCGGCATATCATCTAAGTAATAAAGGAGAATGTTTAAATTCGGTTTCAATATTTCAAGTTTAAGGGGAGTTCGAACTTGTTCTTTATCTTCCGTAATTAGTTTAGGCTCTTTTAGAAGTTTTCTAATGGGTGCTACATGAGCCACATCACATACAAAAAGTATATTTGAACGTTGATATTTGGTATGAAGCAAACGAAGTTGATCTGCCATAAAAATCTCACGCCTAGTATCTATTGGGTCAATGCGAGCAGATGGATGAGATATATCTTTCTGAATAAGATCCAAATACCATTTTGCACCATATTTCAAGATTAGGTTATCATCAGGCCAGTCAGGAAATATCATGCAATAACGATCTAAAAGATGCGCAGGATTAATTTCTATGTCAATGTAATGTAATGGTATGCCTTCATCAACAGCGATCCGGACCGCTTCAATAATTCCATCGCACGGAGTGATAGGAAACACCTCTCGATCTTCTATTGCTCCATTATGTCCTTGCCCCACCTTTGAGACAAGAAGAGATACTTGAGGTAATTTTTTAATTGCTTCCCTAATCTTACCATCTATTGAGGCTGGCAATTCGACAGCAAAAATAAAATCTTCACCCTTGTGTTTGAATTCAGCCACTGCTCGCTGAACAAGGACAGCAAAATTTAAGCGTGCTCTGATAATTGGCACGAAAAATATATTATTGTGTTTTATATATGGTAAGCTCATTATTCTATCTTTTATTCTTAGATTTTGGCTTCTTAAGATCGAAAAATAAGAGGAGCAATAGTTTTTAATATCAAAGATTCTGTCAAATCTCTGTCATACCATTTATAATAATAACGCATGGCAAAAGCCATTAAACTTATAGCTTGACGGGTCGAGATTTTCTGACTTTCCTCCTCGTTATACCACTCTTGAAATGCGCTGAGAAATCCTTCTGGGCATTGTAAGTTCATTTTAAGGATAGCAAGTAAATCTTCAAGTGAAAAATAATCTACTTCGATAACCGGCAAGGTCCTTTGTTCTATATACTCTGGCAAAATACTTCTAACTTCTCCTAACCCTGGATTTAGGGCGCAACAAAATCTGAACCGTTTCCTGGTTTCATCATCCTTTGGACCTATGCGAAGCCCGGTCATTGCAGACTCTATATACAGTCGGTCGTCCAATACAGAAACTAGTGGGCTTAATGCCCGTTCAGGAACTCGATTAATCTCATCAAAGAAAAATAGCCCTCCTTTATATATAGCTGTTGCCAGAGTACTTGCTCTAAGTATCAAGGGGATAACATTGCTATGTGGGGCTTTATAGTCTGGCTGGTCAGGTATTAAGTGTATAGAAAGATCTTCTGGGGTTACTTCCTCATGGCCTTGAAAAGTATAAAGCGGCAATTTAAGCCTACGGGCAATTTCATAGACAATTTCGTTTTTCCCGACTCCAGGTGGTCCCTGTAAGCGAAAATGTAAAGGACGATTATTCCCTTCCCCAAGCTTATATTGTCTGATATCGATATCCCAGGCTGTTTCACAATACGCCAATTCTTTACTACGACTGACGAAATTACAGGGTGGAATATCTGTTGGATTGGCTAAATAAACCAATCGGCCATCTATTTTTATTGTTTTTTCATCTTTTTCGACTATATCTGCCATGATGTATGTCCTTTACAGAAGAAATTACATGTTTTTTGCTTTAGTAACACATATTCGGAATCCTATTTTTTGAAATCGTGCGTAAGGATCGAACCAACCGCCAATAAGCAACCAAATATGATTATTTGAACCTACCCATGCCCCCCCTTTCACAATTACAGGCTCGTTAATCTTTTCTTGAGTCTGCGATGGTATTTTGTCAGTTACAGGGTAAGTAATGGGAAGCCAAGTATCACACCATTGCCAAACATTACCATAAAAATCATAACAACCAATTTTATAAGGTTTGAAAACACCCACAGGAGTCAATTTATTATATTCTAATTGCTCCTTATACTCATCCGCATATTTATCAAGATATTCAATCAGCCTAGAGACGAGTTCTTGGATTCTATCGCTGCTGTTTTGTTCAGGAGAGCCCTTCTCCTCCTTTCCAATTAATCTTTTTATTAAGTTGGTTATAGCTTCTATAGTATTTGTGTACCAAACTCTCGATTGGAAAATATTTTTTCGAATATGTTTTAATTGGAATACGATTTCATCACCATGTGCAGCATAGTCCCATTGAAGCTCATTAGGCAATCTGAAGACATATTCGGTATTTTTCTCACAGAGCCAGCGACAATAGGCCAATGCTTCATAAAAACTGATACCAACCACAGGATAGTTAGGTTTATTAAGTTCACTAATAAACCAGTATTTTGGATATTTAATTTTATTTTTTTGGATCCACGACCAACTTCCTTCATTCCAAAATATCTTCTTATCATATCATCCATCTTGGACAAATTTTGCAAATTCCATATTTGTAACAAGATATTTTCCAATTTTAAAAGATGATAAATCTTTAATACTATCTACAAGTATTGTACCTTTTAGTGGATTATCAACAATTGCAATGATACGTGGATCCAGAAAGTTTAATGCCTCTGCACTCTCGATCCTACTTTCTAACATAGGATTTATATTAAATTTAATTCTATCTGCTGTCTCGACGATTACAGATCTATGTGAGTCTATTCCTTCGGGAATTTCATGCAAACATTGAAGCGCTAATAGGGGGTTAATTTTATAGAGATGTTTTATCAAGTCTTTTAATTGAGAATCTTTTAGAAATCCTGTTAGGATTTTCATTACTTCTTCCCAGAATAACCACTCCTCATGAGGGATGTCTCTGAGATATTTATCGATAATGTCGGTTACTTCCCCAGTTTCCATATCTTTAACCAACTGTTTAGCAACAAAATAATCTCGATACAATATGTGATTAAATTGGAGTATATGATTGTCAGCAAGATTCCTTATGAGTCCCATTGCCCGGGCATGATTAAGCCATTCTGCATCTCTTTGCGTTTTAATTTCAATCGATGTCTTTGCTTCCTTTATCATTTCTATGGCACTATGAGGCAATAATTCTACTAAAATACGTTTGATATGAAGAGCTAGTCCTTTATTACGGGTACGAAGTGTTCCACGATGCCCACCAATATATATTTTCTCTTTCTTTTTTACGTACATATCCAATATCTTTTTTAAATTGTAGTTTTCGAGACATGAATCATCTAGGGCTATTTCCCAGATTATTAAAGAGTTCTGCAAAATAAAAATTTAAAAAGTGAGCTTAAGAGTTCTTAAGCAAAAAATTGATAGAGGCTGACACTAGTTGTCCTTTATAGACTAAAAACTTAACAAATGAGTCAAGTTTTTACCGATTGTTTTAGTGCGAAATGGAAAC
>JBLIRO010000041.1:0-46070 GCA_049472335.1 bacterium
TTCTCCCTTGTCCGCACCATGCATATAATCAAAGTAATCATTGGACAGATTGGTGCCTATCTGGATCATTACCGCTCCAAAGGCTGCGAAAAATGCAGACAGCCAGTGAACCTTTCCTGCGCCATAGGCCAGGGCAGTGCCTATAATCACGGGTGAGACGGCTGCCCATAATGTCTTTGGACGGCTGGCCATAATCCATATTTTTAATGTAGAGTTTTTCATGTTGTTTAAGGTTGTCTGGGAAACTTTGAAAAATCCGGCTTTCTTTTTTCCAGAAAGGCATCTCTCCCTTCCTGCGCCTCTCCGGTTGTATAATATAACATGGTTGCACAACCTGCCAATTCCTGCAGTCCGGACTGTCCGTCACAGTCAGCGTTCAATGCCGCTTTTAAACAGCGGATGGCGGTCGGGGAATTGGCAAGGATCTCCCTGCACCAATTTATCGTTTCCTCTTCAAGCATATTTAAAGGGACAACCGCATTGACCAAACCCATCTCCAGGGCCTGCCGGGCATTATACTGCCTGCAAAGAAACCAGATCTCCCTGGCCCTCTTCTGCCCCACAACCCTGGCCATATAGCTCGCTCCATATCCACCGTCAAAGGAGCCTACCTTGGGTCCGGTCTGGCCGAAAACCGCATTGTCCGCGGCAATGGTAAGGTCGCACATCAGATGAAGCACATGCCCGCCCCCAATGGCATATCCGGCAACCATGGCAATGACCGGCTTTGGGCAGGTGCGAATTTGACGCTGAAAATCCAGCACATTCAGCCGATGCACTCCCTTTTCATCCTTATAACCCGACTCCCCCCGGATCCTCTGATCCCCCCCGGAGCAGAAGGCCTTTTCACCCTTCCCTGTCAGGATTATCACACCAATATCCGGATCTTCCCTTGCGACGGCAAGGGCACGCGACATCTCCATTACGGTCAAAGGGCGAAAGGCATTTCTAACCTCAGGCCGGTTAATGGTTATTTTGGCAATCCCTTCCGCCTTGGCATATTTTATATCTGAAAATTTATCCATCTCAATCCATTTAATTGTATTCATTTTTTTGAATTCCTCTACCATTTAAAAAGCAACATCTTGGTTTTTAAAAATGCGCACTTCTTTTTCAATGTTCCCCTTTAAAAAACCCTTGATCGATTCGATGAATATCCCCGGTTTTTCAAAGTGGATATTATGCCCGCATCCGGCTATGATTTCCACCCTTGATTGCGGGCATGCCTGCTCCATACCATATGCAATGCTACTGAATTTGGTGTCCAGCTCACCAGCCAAAAAGAGCAAAGGCACCCTGTTATTCCTTAAATCCGCCCAGAGTGAGGCCTGTTTGCCGGTGCCCATATCACGCAGCGACCTGGCCAGCTCTCCCGGGACATTTTTCTTCCGTTTACACAAAAGGTCCTGAAAATCCGGATGTCCCCTTAAGGCCCCAAAAATAGACTGTAAATACCATTTATCAAGGAATTTATCGAACGGGGTTTTTCCCAACTCTGATGCTATCTGATCATCGTGTGTGATTCTGACAACGCGCTCCGCCTTTTTCCTAAGACCCGGGGAAGCGGATTCAAGAACCCCCTTGCCAAACCTTTCGGGATAATGCAAAATCAAATACAGGGCCAATCGTCCTCCCATGGAATAGCCAACAATGGCACATCTGCTTATACGCAACCCATCAATCAAACATATCACTGCCTTGGCGGTTTCAGGCATCCCATAGCCCCTTTTCCAATCCCTGATCCTGGTTTTTCCATGTCCCGGCAAATCCACGGTTATGCAGTAATAATTATCCATAAATCCCCGGATGACCGCTGCCCAGTCATCCCCGTCTCCCATAAATCCATGTAAAAAGAGGATTGCATGATTGTTTGGATCTCCATAGGTCTTTATATGCCAATAATCGGAATGATACAACATTACTTGCCCCATGAGCTCTCCAGAAAGGAGATGATCTTTCCGTCAAGCTCCTTATGAAACCGCTTATTTTCTTCCCTGTCCAGCCTGACCTCAATGATCGCAGTCTTTTCCCCTTTGATGGCAGCCCTGTAATCTTTGATAAATGCCCCGGGATCCCCTGGTTGAAAATAGGGGATATGAAAGAGCCTTGCTGCATCCTCGAAACAATAATCGTGGGGGGTCCCGAAATAGGTTTCGAAAACGTCCGTAAAATTCGAGATGGGCAGAAATGAAAAAATGCCGCTTCCCCTGTTGTTTATCACGATGATAATGACCTGCCGGTCCATACGCTCAAGGATCGAAAGGGAATTAAGATCATGGATGAAGGCCAGATCACCGATTATCAGTGTCACAGGGCACTTCAATCCTCTGGCAAACCCGGCTGCAGTGGCGATATTCCCATCTATGCCGCTTGCTCCCCGGTTTGTCCCGATCCTGATCCATGGACCGTCCGGATCGGAATACATATCCATATCCCGGATGGGCATGCTGTTTCCCAAAAACATTCCATGCCCTTCAGGGATGTTTTCTGAAACAAGCCTTGCAATAAGCATCTCGTTCAATATGCCTGAATCGAAGAGATAATCCCGGATGATCTTCCCGGTCCCTTTTGATAATTCATATAGATTTTGTTTCCAGCTTTCATCCGTGGCAGATCTCAGCCTTCCTTCCATTAGCGCTAAAACCTCACAGATATCCGCCTCGACCCTCCATTTGGAAGAATGTGAGGGATCCGAGCGTTCGGGATGATTTTCTATCACTATAAAATGGAAAGGCCTATGCGTGGAAACAAATTCCAAAAACCGTTTTGAGGTTGTGCGGGAGCCTGCCATAAGAATCACATCCAGATCGAGTTTCTTACATACCTTCCCGCTCAACAGCATCTGGTCAAAATATGCGAGGAGAAACCGATCCGGAAAGCCGATACGCAATCCGGAGGCAATATCAGGATATACCGGCCACTTAAGCCGTACTGAAAGGCGCTTGACAGCCTCGATCTCCTCCTTTGTGTTCAATCTCCCGGCAACCAATAATCCCCTTCTGGCGGATGAGATGATCTCAACCATACGATTGATGGTCTCTTTATCAGGAGTCAATGCCGGCTTACTGAGGGTTGTGAAGGGTGTGTCACTCCCTTGCCAGGACAGGATCTTTTTCTGGTATCCCGGATTAATTTTCTTAGAAACAGGGGCAAGAGGCTCACGGAACATGCAATTTAAATGTACCGGGCCGGCTGGGCTCCTTCTTGCTTTATATACAAGCTGATCGATGGTGGTCAAAACCATGGAAGGCGGGATCTCATCATCCGGGCAGGGAAGATTAAACTGCCAGCGCACATACTCACCGTATATATTTGACTGTCGAATTGCCTGATTGGCCCCTGTCTCAAGCAGCTCAGGGGGTCGATCCGCTGTAAGAACTATCAGGGGAATACGATCCATGGAGGCCTCTATTATGGCAGGATAGTAATTGGCCACCGCAGTACCTGATGTACAGATAAGCGCCGCAGGATTGCCGGTTGCTTTCGCATATCCGAGCGCATAAAAGGCGGCTCCCCGTTCATCATAGAAAACGGTTGTTTTCGCCTTTACATTACGTGCCGCCGCCACAGTAAGCGGGGCTGAGCGCGATCCGGGAGATATGCAGAAACAGGTGACTTGATTGCGAACAAGCTCCCCCACAACAAGGGAACTCCAGAGGATATTAAGGTTTTCGGCATTAGTGATCACGTGTACAGAATAATCGGGTAAAATTTAAGATCTTGTTCTCGTTTTCTTCCCATTCGGTTTCGGGTTGGGAACCCTGAACTATACCGGAACCGGCGAAAAGGGAAAGTGTCTTTTCCTTTGCAAGGGCAGAGCGGATTGCAACTACGAACTCCGAGGAATCTTTGCCTATCCAGCCAACCGGCCCCGCATACCATCCCCGTTGAAAGGGCTCCAGCTCTGTAATCTTTAACAAAGAATTCTCCCTGGGAAATCCGCCCACCGCCGGGGTCGGATGGAGCCCGGCAAGTATCTCCCCATCCCCGACCCTTTCTTTTAAAAGACACCGGAAACATGTATATAGATGCTGAACATGACCGAGTTTGAGCAATGTTTCCTTTTCCAGGACATCGATGGAACGGCAAAGAGGCTGAAGGCTGGATTCCATAATATCACTCACCCAGCGATGTTCCCGGAGGTCCTTATCACTTTCAAGAAGCTCATGACCAAGTCTTGAGTCCTCCTCCTCCGATTGGCCTCTGGGCCGTGTACCGGCTATCGCCTCACTGAATACATCTCTGCCGTTTCTTTTGTAAAGCCTTTCAGGAGTGATCCCCAGAAATGCATAATTTCTATCCAGTTGGAAATAGAAATGGAACGTCTGAAAGTTATTGGCTGACAGGAGATGTAGTAATTTCACGGGATCGAGTTCTTCATCGAAAGTAAGCATAGATTTTCTTGCCAGAACGACCTTTTTTAACACACCCTGATCAAACAACTCCAGGGCCTTTTGAACATTTCCTTTCCACCCGCTCCAATCAGGAATATCCTTTCTGGAGAGTACACAGGGCAGATGATTGAAATCTACCTGCCGGGCAGGCAGAAGCTTTGAGAGACGCTGCCTGAGCGAAAGGAGTTGATGTTCCATATCCTCATCCTCTGACAGCAAAAAATTGAAAGCCAGGCGTTGACCGTCACCCTCGGAAATCATCTCAAATTCGGGCACAAAAAACCGGTAAGCGGCAAATGGCGCCCAATCCGCATCAGGAGACTGGGTCTGGTCGAACATGAAGCCCCCGAAATAACGTACATCCTTATCGGATACGGCCAATGATCCTTGAAGGGTATCAAAAAGTGCGGGATAGTCAATGCACCTATCCCCGGAAATGGTTTTTGCCTGGCCACAGCCCACAATTTCAATATGGCCGTGCCGGTCCTTCCAATATATCTTTTCCTTGAATGGCTGATGATACAGCCATTGAATAGGATCAACCCTTTCTATGGGGATTTCAATCCGCCATATTTTATCTTTCGTAATATTCGTAATGGTAGAGAACTGGTTTTGGACTATTTTTTCAAAGATTTCATCTATTGACTTTTCAGCACATGCCTTAATCTCTTGCAAATCAAAATCCTCTTTAAAGATAAAAAAAGCTTTAAGAAAAGATATCGTAATAGATGATAATATGAATTATGGACTCTTTCAATACCTTATATCAGGCACATTTAAATTTAAAAACCTGCCCGAAACGATCTTTAAAATTTTTGCTGCCTCCATAAATAATAAATCTGATTCTATTATAAAATTCACGTGCATCAATAGTCTGCAGACTATTATTGACTGATTCAGGATCATCTTCACTGAAGATAGCATAGATTCTTTCTTCATTGAAAACGACAATTAAATCCTGCGCTGGTATTTTCGTAGGGAATCTACGTTTACTTTCAAATTGACTGAAACATAATAACCAACCCAAAGCAAGAATAAATGTATTAAACAGAAATAGAAATGAGATAAAAGACCATCCCTTTAGCGATATCATGATAAAAAACGAAATAAATATCGTAGGGATTAATCCAAAAGCCCCTATATACCAAACCATTTTATTAAAAGTTCCTTTCTTAATGAATATTAATGAAGCAACAAAATAAAATAAAAAAAGAGAGTAAAATGGAATTTTGACCCAGAAATAACGTTTCGTAAAGAATAAAAACAACCCTATTGTAAATAGGCTTATCACAGAAGTTATCAAGGATATTTTTAAACATCTCAATATATTCATAAATCGTCTCATATCGGAATAATCATTTTCATTTTTTTTGTCTTTATCCAAAAGGATATTTACTCCTTGAACAGTAAAATACTCATCCTTTAAGTCCTGGGTGGTTACTAAGCTATCATCAATATTGGGAAATGCATCTAACGCTGCTTTGTATTTTTTTAAAAAGAAATTTTTTCTAACTTTCATCTCATAATGTCGGGAATCCTTCCTCCGGCGCAAAAAGTATCGCGCCACAATTTTTCTCGCATAATTTATATCCGTATTCGCATTTATTTTAAATAGAATATCCCTTGGATCATTAAAGTCGACATCGTGTAAAATCTCTTCATATCTTTTGGAAATGGATACAGTATCCGGAAGGTTAAAGTATATTTCAGGGCCACTTCCTTCATCACTATAAAATTTTTTACAATGCTTGTCGACGAGGTCTCTCACCTTATCTATATATTCCATCTTTGGATTAAAGGTTTGAATGTCAGTAAATATATCCATTTCATTAATAATATCATTATATTTAAAAAATTCTTCAAAATTCTCCCGGGTATATTCTTTTCTTGTATACGAGCTATCAGCCATTTTTTCACAATAATTATATAAATCGTTAAAATCCTCTTCTGCATTATAATTATATAGATTTAACGCCTCAAGATATTCAAATAACGCAGATTTAACTTTTTCAAAATTTTTATATGATGTAAAATGCATTCGAGAGTCATTGATTTCCAATTTTCCTAATCCCATTAGTCTTTGCTTTTTAATTCCAACTTTTTCCACTATAAGCGCTAGTTTCTCATTTAATCTTGTTTGATCAGCCGCATTGTCCAGTGTTTCCATTTTTATCCTCTCTTTATAATTGATTTTTCTATGAATATTAGTGGTATTTTGGTTATTTCATATAATTTGAAGCATACCTTTTCATACCAGTCTCTTGTCATAAATCAACATACGAATGAAAAGTTGGTCTTTGAAATTAAGCCTTTTATTGCCTGCTCAAGGGCCTTTTCTTGCTCTTCATTCCAGACCTCGTTTTTTTCTATAAGGGAAGCAGGAATCTCTCCCAGTAAAATATTATCTGCTTCCTTTATATGCCTTTTACGTTCCTTGTCAGAGACTCTCAGTGCATATCGATAGGAAACAATAAAGATATATGATGATAATTTGCATTTGCCCTTAAAATCCCTGAGGACTTTCTTGTCATTCTCAAGGAGATAAAGGATTACCTCTTGGAAGAGGTCCTCCCTGTCGATTCCGGTGCCTTTAATGTCAATGAGGTTCATTACATATCGTATGATCCCCCCCATATCTCTCAAAAAAAAATCCTTGTTGCCTGCAAATCTCCTTTAATAAATGATGCCGGGAGATTCAATCCTTTCATTCATGTTTTTCCAATAAAGCATCAATGGCATACTGTGACCATTCTGTAGTATGTATCAGCCTGCCAAATTTTTTTGTAACCTTTTCAGGCCCAAAGACAATCAAAGGAACTGGTGTATTGGTGTGCATTCCCGTAGACCATACAACATTCTGTTGTTTTGCCACTATTCTGCCTAAGATGTCTTTACGTATGCTCTCATTATTAACATAAAACTCTCTAAAATCATTAAGCCTACGAATAATGTTTAATCCATAGCAGGTATTGTAATTCCCATCATATTCCTTTTCTTCCCATGCTAATATAGCACACGCCTCCTCTTCATTGATTGGGAATTCAGTGGCACTGTTTATAATTTTTGCCATAGCCTTGGGTGTTTTTTGCTCCTTTGGTAATGAATCGAATTCAATTATTATACTTTGATAACTCTTCTTCTGATTATATATCCTGTCCAATATATCATAACTTCCAAAGTTAAAACCCGGTGCAAATTTTTCCCCTTTAAAAATTTCTCCAGGAAAATCTTTGGATTCGGGGATATTTTCCCGTGAGTAACTGAAGCTAAAGCCACCAGTTTCATGATCTGCCGTTACAACCAGGAGCGTATCATTGCGGCCTTTCACCCACTCATATATAGAGTCAAGGGTTTCATCAAAACGTATCATTTCATGCAGCAGGGTCCCTGCATCATTATCATGGGCACTCCAGTCAATGAGACCTGATTCGACCATTAAAAAGAACCCCTTTTTATTCATTGAAAGAATCTGCAATGCCTTTATGGTCATTTCTTTCAATGAAGGGATAGTCCGTTTTGGATCGTTCAAATTAAAATCAATTCTGTAAGGAAAGACAGAGTCATTGAATAAACCCAATATCTTATTATTATTCGCTTGCTCTAACTGGTCTTTGGTAAAGACCAATATGTAACCAAGGTCTTCAGCTTCATCTAAAAGATTGCGGCTATCATTACGTTCTGATACAATTTTGATGGCATCACCCGTCCGTTTCTCGAATTGTTTTTGTATTTCATTGTTCTCATCATTAGCTTCTTTAGGGAGCCAATAGCATAATCCACCTGAAAGCATAACATCTACTTTGTTGTTTAAAAGATCCACGGCAATTTCATTCTCTTTAGACCGATGGGTTTGATGAGCAGCAAAGCTTGCAGGGGTAGCATGAGTGAGACGTGTATCAGAAACCAATCCAGTAGACTTGCCCACTTTTTTTGCCTTTTCGAGAATCGTTTCAGCAGGATCACCATTTTGATTAATTCCTATTGTTTCCAATAAGGCTTTTTTCCCGCTTGCTATTTGCGTAGCTGAGGCTGCAGAATCAGTGACAAGAACATTCGCTGCCTCATGATAAGCATACCCCAGAGTACCGGCTTCTATTACTTTTTCTATCGCCGTTATTCTTCCTTTGGATATATAAATGGAATGGGGGGCATATTTGGCATATGAAATTAGTAAACCAAGCTCTTGAGAGCCCATTCCATCCGCTATCATTATAATCACATTTCTGATCCTGCCTGAATCTTTTTCTATTGCCAGGAGATCCTTTTTAAGGTTTTTATGACATCCAGGGAAACTTATGATGATAATAAAAAAACATGCAAAAAATAATCGATGCATTCTCCTTTTCATGACTCTCAACCCCCTTTATCGTTATTCATGAGTGTTAACAATACAATCCTCTCATCATAATAATCACTTTATAATCATTTTTAAATGCTTCTCACTCTGATAATCTTTGATCCTTTATAATTTTTTCCCTTTATCTTATTAGAGCAATTCCTATATATTTTCTTCCCGACTTTTTAGTTTGTAAAACCTTATTGATAATTTTTGTCGTGTCCTTCGTAAAAATTCATCTCTATTGAATTTATTGATATTTCTAGATTTATCCGACTTAATTCCCAACCATTATGGATACGATATGAATATTTGAAGCACTTATATTAACTTGAGAGGGAAATCATTACTTTCTTAATGGATAATTACTTCTTTGATCTTTTTATTGCTTTATCCATTAGTTTTGCTATTTCCTTAAATACCTTATCTACTTTATGACCGGCAATGAATACGGCTGATATAATAGCAAGAGCTATCAGACATGCAATCAGGGCGTATTCAATTGAAGCAACTGCATTCTCTTCCTTGAAAAATTTTTTAATCGTTTTTATCATTTTTTATTTTACTTAAATTGTATTTCCCATTTAAAATCTTATTTTTATAAATTTCTTGAGATTATCTGGCATATTTCCTGCCGAAAATAATAGCAATGGTTTTAAGAATGGTGATTATATCAAGAAATAAAGAGATATTTTTAATATAGTAAAGATCGTATTGCAGCTTTTCAACGGCATCTTCAATACTGGCGCCATATCTGTAATTAACCGCTGCCCATCCTGTTATCCCGGGTTTTACCGAATGCCTTTGATCATAGTATTGAATCTCCTGAGACAACATATCAACAAAATAGGGCCTTTCCGGACGGGGACCGACAAAACTCATATCCCCTTTCAGGACATTGATCATTTGGGGAATTTCATCGATCCTCAATTTTCGTATAATCCTTCCTATGGGAGTAATTCGAGGATCATTCTCTTCAGCCCATACCGGACCAGTGTGTTTTTCCGCGTCTGTCTTCATGGACCTAAACTTTAAAAGATTAAAGACCTTGCCATCTTCCCCCACTCTCTCTTGCTTAAAAATTACGGGGCCTTTTGAATCCAGTTTAATTAATAATGCGGTAATGAGGGAAATGGGCAAGCTTAGCAGCAAACCTATAATTGAGAGCATGATATCGAAGATACGTTTCACAAATTTGATTAATTTGGTCTTTTTAAATCCACGGGAAAAAATCAACCAGCTAGGCCTTAGCCCCTCAAGCAGGATCTTACCTTTCAGGTGTTCGTAAAAGGTATGTAATTCCATTACCTCAATACCCTTAAATCTCCATTTGACAAGATCTTTGCTGGGGAACGTCCCTCTTGCCTGTTGACATGAGACTATAACCTTCTTAATCTTTTCTTTTTGTGTTATAGAATCGAGATCTTCCACTAATCCCAGGACTTTTGGATTAACAATGCTTTTTCCTACCGATTCAGGATCGTTACCAATAAATCCCGCAACCTTGTATTTTGGATGATCATCGGCCAATATCTCTCTTACAACCTTTTTGCTAAGCTCATCTGTTCCCAGAAACAGGATCTTTTGCTGTATATTGACCTTGGGAATTATCATATAAAATATAAACCTCCAACATAAAATAAGAAAACAAGCAATCATTGAAATAACAAAACAGTTATAGTATGAGAAGAAATTAACTGAAAGCAGATAACAGCCAAGGGAAACAAACATAAATGATACAATGCACTTAAAGATTAATAGATTTTTCTCATATTTTTTCTCAGTATTATAAAGCTCATTGATAAAGAGGGTAATTTGGCTCAACAAAACAAAGGTAACAAGAAAATGATGTCTTAAATAGATAAGTCTCAAATTACCAGTGTCCAAAGATAAACTATTCATGATTTTTACAGGGACAATGGCAGTTAATAATAAAATGAGAAAGTCAACAGAGAAAACCAGTAACCAGATCCTTGAAAAATGTTTTTCGATGTAGTTAAGCATTTAGTTTACCCTTTCATTAAATGTGTAAACTGCCTACTCGTTGTTAAAACAATTCCTAAACAATCCTCAATGATCTTTAATCAGCCGAATTTGATAACCATTTTTCGTTTAGGGTATAGAGCAAGACTTATTCCAGCTTGATGATTCAAACAGGGTAATGTTGGTTACTGGTTAAAACCGCTAAGATATTCTCTATTTCTATAAAATTATGAAAAGGGCATTATGAAGTTGATATGAAAAAAAATACATACTAAGGGATTAGTATGAATTTATTTTCATACAATGTGAATATTGTTACAAAATTTTTTATCTTATCAACCAAAAGCTAGTCCAAAGTCCAGTTGGGGTTTTCATGCCCGGATTTAAGCTAAATCTGATCCGATTGAACAAAACCGAGGGATGGGAAATGCTCAATTAATGATTTTGCCTCTGAGGGCAGACATAAATGACCCGAAGATGAGATGGCAAAATATGAGGTTATATTTGTATGGGCTCTAAGGGCTGGATGTTTCTATATTATCAACTAGTTTTAGGCAAAAACCTTTTAGGATTAATGCATGCTGCATTATTTAATGAGGCAATACCATATTAAAATTTATTCCCTCTTGATGCTTAGTATGTATTTTAAAGAAACAAAATCATATTAAAATTAAATTTAGTTGGGGGGGATGGGGGCATTACAGCAAGATACCAAACCTTATGTGCCTATTCAGACATAAAGCTATGGAGTCTAAAGGCACCTTTTTTAAAGTTTTTTCTAATTCCCTGCAGATATTTGATTATATCTTCTGGCAAGGCACCGATTAAGCGAATCTGTGAGGATTTAAAAAAGGCTTTTATTTCGTTAAGCTTGTGAATATTATCAGGATCATCCACCAAAACTTCTACTGTATCCTTGATCTGCCTGAACGGGGTCCAGAGGTTCTTCATAAAATAATCCGCACTGAGACCTCTGAGCAGTTTTTTATCTATGATAATCCTCGGATCAAACTCCGTGAAGGGGCAATTATAGAAATTAGCAAGTGAATACAAGATCTCTTTCTTATCTATACCAAATTCTTTTTTCAGGATTGGTATTATCCCCTTCTGAGATTCCCTGGATTTCAATATAATACTATTCAGCTCTTGTTCAGTGATAAGATTCTTCTTGACAAGGTAGCTGAATTTAGTAGGCGCCTTCATTTGATGACGTGATGACTGATTGTAAAAGGCAATACCGAGGGTGTTCGCGATCTCATTTATAGAGGATATTTCATTTTCTCCAAACGGGCCTCCACCTTTTTTGTTAATTAGCTGAACGACTCCCAGCATCTCCCCACGAAATAAGATTGCAGAGGCCAATACCTGCTTTGTGCGGTATCCGCTCTGAATATCGAAATTCTGATTAAAACTGAGCTCAGGATCTATTTTGCTTAATTCTGCTTTATTGTAAGCATCTTCGATATTGATAAAGGTCTTGGCATAAGCAGTAAATCCCGCGATGCTCTTTTTATCTATCTTTACCCTGATCTCCCCTATCTCATTACCTATTTTAAATTTTGAAAAAAGCTCGTTTGTATTGGAATCTACGGCATACATTGTGAGTTTATCAGCATCAAATAATTTTAATATCTGATCAGGGATATAAAGCAGGATCTCGTCCAGATTTTTTGCAGCATGAATCGAATTTGTGATATTAAGGAGTTTTTCCTTATAAATCAGCTCTTCTACTAATAATTCCAGATCTTTATCTTTTTCGGTGGTGTCTGACATAAAAATATACCTTTTTTTTGAATCTATTGATCAAACTTTTAAGGAACATTTCCAATAGCCCATTTTTTTGTATATCTAAATGTTCGGCATTTTTTAATTATAAGTTTGATATGAATCCATAATAACGAAAAAATATAATGAAAAAAACATTGCATTATTTTCGTTTTCGAGTTAATATCTTATAAGTGTTTTATTATACTTAAAATGAGTACCATTTTATAAACCATTTACTTAAATCGCTTATTGGTCTGCTATAATATCACACTGATACTTGATAATGGTCAGTTCAATAATCATGACACATTTAGGTTTTGGGATCATGTCAAGCCGGGACTTCCTGTCCTTTTCAAGTCAAACAATTCTAGTATCGAAATGGCGCGGCCCCTAGAGAGAGGAACTGACATTTATATGTTAAGCAGAACT
This sequence comes from bacterium, assembly GCA_049472335.1. GTDB lineage: Bacteria > SZUA-182 > SZUA-182 > DTGQ01 > JAFGSM01 > JBLIRM01. The sequence goes on from JBLIRO010000041.1 coordinate 12,910, forward strand.
TTTATCGATATTGCCATATTTATTATATTCTTCGTTGTTTTATTTGTTGAAATTCTTGTAAGTCAAAAAACAAACCTCGAAATAGAAGGCTTGGATAAAAAAATCACCGTCTTACAAAAATTTCGTTCTGAAGGCTTTAAAAACCTGGAGGAGAGGCTTAACTCTATCAGAGAGACCCTTTTTGAAAAGGTAAACCCATTAAATATAAACCTCAACGAATTATCGAAAAGAACGGATGATTTGTTTGAAAAATATAACTCGATTTTACAGGAGATTGACAGAAAGGTCGCACCTTTACAAACATCATTTGACGATGCCCTGGCAGGGATTAATTCTTCCCAGGAGGCTATGAGCAATGCACTCAAAGAAGGTGAAAAGGAAATAAAAAAGATGACTGAGAGCATCGATGCCTTTAGAGAAGAAATAAGAAAGATAAAAGACTTCATCCGTGAACGGACCATTGATCTGGAATTATAAGCCATGGAAGAGATTATTGCCACCATTCTATTCGCAGATTTAATAGATTCCCCGGAATTAACAAGGGAACTAACAGTTCAGGAATATAATGAGATGTTAACGGATTTTCAGAACACCCTGTTTGAGGTAGTCACACATCACCTGGATTTTTATGGATATGAGGGTTACGGGATCGACTATGAATGGACCGTCGAGGGTGATGAACTTCGTATCATTCTCTATTCCGGGCAGGTGCACTTCGATATACGCAACGCATTACTTCTGGCGATAAAGATAAAGATTGCGTGGCTGGTATCCCCGTTCAACCAGAGGGTAATGAAAGATGGTTATCAGGCATCACGGATAGGTGTGGGGATCGACTGCGGGAAAGTCATTAAGGACTTGAAACCCTGGCGAATGAAGATTGGGGAGACACGACCCAAAATCGAAGGTTACGCCATAAACAGGACAAAACATATCGAATCAGCCTCAAGAGAGGGAAGGGTTTCCCAGATCATGGTCGGAGAGGGACTTTATAGCATATGCCAGTTAAACAACAGGATAAACATCTCTTTCGGCCAGCCGCAAAATCTGCTCTTCAAGGGACTCGATCAAAAAATGCAAATTTACGAGGTGGTCTCGTTCATAAATTTTGAGATCCTTCCATCTATGCCTTCTTCCTTCCAGGAAGGCCTTTTGGAAAAAATGGAGCGTATAGCCGGCAATGGAGCGCCCGAACCATGGGTCTTGATTATTCTCTTGCGCTCATACATTTCAATGCTGGCATCAGGAGAAGATGAAACCCTTGTGGCCAAGGCCCTCGATCTTGCTCAACAGGCACTGAAGGTGTTGGATTATAAGGTCGTCATTTATAATATGCTCGGTTGGCTCTACAGCAATTGTAAAAGCGCCCACACTTTAAAACTGGCCGGACGATAGGCTATTCAATAATACCTTTCTATTTTTCAGATTATATCAATATACATGTTTAACTGTTTTACTCAGCTATATTATGCTTACAGGATCGGTCTTTATAAAACATCAATGTCAGCCTGCTAATTTATTGTAATTGCTGGTCAAACATCCAAATTTTCTTTAAAAATATTTAAAAAATGCTAAAATATATAATATGGAAGGCAAAAAAAATATTCATATAATCGGACTAGATTAGGAAGGTTAAGTAGAAGGAGAAGTAAATAAAATGCTTATAAGAGTAATGTATATTAATCAAAAATATGATCTGGTTAAGCCCTGGCTTCTTGAAGAATTGATTTTAACCGGAGATATAATAGCTTTCCGGAGAGCTTCGGGATGGGTCAATATATGGAAGGACAAAATCAGGGGCAAAGGAGGATCATATCAAGGGCCCGAAAGGCGAAACCTGGATGATTAGATAAATAAAGATTATGATTTTAAATTCTTCCTCCCTTGTTTCTCTAAGATAAAACCACACGTACAGTTTTTCAAATCAGTATAATTTTTACTTACTATTGTCAAACCTTTTAAGTCTAAGTTTTTGTTCATTAAATTTCTCTGAATGCCAGCCAACCAAATTGACAAAATAAAGTCTCGTGAATTATAATTTGATTAACTCATGCTCTAATTAAATCTAAATAATCCTGTTGATTAAATCCAAATCGAAATATTCCAATATTCCTTCAGCAAAATCGTCTTTGCACCTTGCCTGTGAAGTTTCTTAGGTGTATCATGCCGATTTCAAATCAAGATTGGGATTAAAAGCCTCAATAACAGAATAAAAAATTTTCAAAACCTTTGGCTATTATGACAAAGATAAAAAATCAAAGTTTCAATATCAAAAAAAATAAAGTAAAAAATGGAATACATTTTATGTCTATTAATGTAAAGAAAATATATTAAATGGATCAAAAAAAATCAAGTCTGGGGGGTTTTTAAGTTTTTAAATTCATAAAATCGAGGATCTCAAAATGAAATATAAATGTTTTTTGAAGGTTATTTTTTTTGTTATTTCTCTTTTTGTAATTTTAACTCTTGCTTTTATATCCACAACAGAGGCACAAACTTATACAACTGTCGCTGCTGAACATAATTTGGATGTTGAAAGCGATTATAAGTTTTTTTCTATTAAATACCTTGCAACAGCTTATTTCGAAATCAAATTTAATATCAAGGCTGTCAGGGGAACCGGCACAAAGGATGTGGAAATCATTCTGAAGGCAGAAAATGACGAAGGAGATTATGAAACAGAAGATAATGATACCTTTATCTATTATCTTGGAGACGATAGCTATTCTACAAGCATGGCGTCCTATCAAACCATAGGCCCGAATAGGGATGGTGATATAAAACTACCAATTTTTACTGCTCTTTTCGCAATGGCAGTATTTGATGATCCTTATTCTGATTGGATTGATTACACCTGGACCGGGAGCAAGATAGAGAAAATCACCGTCAGCCTGATTGCCGATCTAACATCAAAAATGGATATTCTCAAGATAAAGGAATACAAATTCAAAACTACCCATGATGATAATGACCTTGATGACTCACAGGATTTTTCAGATTACGAAAATCTTTCTTTTGCTGATTGGAACAGCCTCAGTGGCATATCCGCAGTTGATACAGTTGATGGCACCCTTTACTTGCGATCCTCCTATTTAGCACAATACGAGGCTTGTTGTGCAGGAACTCAGGAAATATGTGATGGTAAAGACACTGACTGTGATGGAATAATACCTGCCGATGAGACAGATAAAGACGGAGATGGTTTTATGATTTGTGAGGGGGATTGTGATGATAGCGATGACACTATTTATCCGGAAGCCCCCGGAACATATGAAAGAAAAGATAATAACTGTAATGGTATCATAGATCGTAATGAAAAGGGCCGTTTTTCATACTCACTTGATGCTCGTATATTCCCATTATGGATGCAATCACAGCAATTAGGGATAGTACCTGTTCTCCCTCCTTATTTTGAATATTCCGCAATACAAAAACAAATGTGGTACCCATATCAGTTAACTATATCCCAACAACAATCAGTTAAAACAACACCTTATTTTTTCCATCCCGCCCCTTTCACGTGGCTTCTAACTGTAAATTATTATCCTTATAATTATTCTCCTTTCATGCCTTCTAGTATGGGGGCTCAGTATGATATGAACTTTAACCAATACTTGAATTCTATTATTTACAATCCATTTGTCTTTGAATTCCACACGGATAATCAAACTACACAGACAACTGCTTTGCTTTTTATTGAAATAGAAGCTTCGGATACATTACTTACAATTTATAAAAATTATAATGATTTTTGCGGAACATTCAGGGAAACCGTTCATTTGACTTATACTCCTGCCACATCTAATAAAACCGCTCAATTGACTGTAACAGGATACTATTCTGATGGAAGGACTATAGACTTAACCAATGATACTTGTACTATTTATGTTTCATCAAATCAAGACATAGTCCAAGTGAACAATGATGGTAAAGTTACTGCTGTTGGAGAAGGCGAGGCAACAATTACAGTCATAAATAGTGGCATTTCTGATCAAATAATTATAAAGGTGGAGTATGATTTTCCCAATAATATTATAAAAAACTGGGCAGGTACCTGGGAAGCATGGTTAACCGATCCCAATGAAGGAGTAGTAACCGATCCTAATGGCCAGATACAAATCATCATGTCCGGGGACATACACTTTCATATCACTGATCAGTCTTCGAATGGAGGAGTCGTTGAAGGAACAATAAAAATTTCAGGTTGGGATGTGGATCCACAGCCAGAAGATTGGCCCGGAGATTGGACCGGTGAATCCGATGAAGTTGAACTTACCGGGTGGTTCGATCAGGCAACCAAATATCTCAAGGCACGTTATTTCTATTATCCCGGAAAAGAAACCTCCGGTGATTATGCTGTGAATGAGGATCCCCAAAATATCAAAGCTATTTATACCTGGCTTTTCAATTCAAATAAACTTACTATAACTGATACAACTATCTCAGGACAATTGAGCATTACCAGCACAGATGGATATTACAAAATAGGCATATTCAGTTTGGAAAGAGAGATTTTGCAATATTAATAAATTAGGGACAGACACCTTTTTAATATTCTTTGTTGATATAAAATAGAATTAAGTCATACAACACATCTTATGAAAACTAACAGGTGTCAATAGTCTTTTAAAATTGAGCCATTTTCGGTCGTCAAATTTGAGCCACTCCATGGGCTATTTATTCAGTATTCTTAATACCTTATATAAAACCATTGGTCAGAAAAAAAGAATCTAAATTTTTCTTCTAAAATTGATGATACCGTTGAAAGGCTATTCGAGAAAACAAAACAAGAGGATAAAGGTACCTTTGGCAATTGGTCTGTTCTGTACAATAGGTTTAGCTATGATAAAGGAGCACCTTGAATGCCTGGCCCATGAGGTTAAGGCTGGAATTCAGGTGAAATTTTGGTTTATTTTTATTTTGACTTTCCATATACAAATATATATTATTTCAATTGGTATCAATGAAATTTTGAAAGGGAATCTTAACTCAGGTGATATTTTTAATATGTATTTTGGGAGAGATAACCTTAGAAAAAAAATTGATTTAATTCTGAAATATGGTGGAAATATCGTTTACACCCCCTTGTGGTAATTTTATGCAATAGCTTCCACTCCACCCCCCTGCTTCTGCATCCCAGCTTAAAATAGGCTGTTTTAATTTTTTCTGATCAAAATTTTATTCTGATTTCCCTGACAATATAGATTTAGAAAATTATGAGGCAAGCCGCATAATTTTCGACCTGAGAATAGTGGAGCTTAAATGCAGGGGAAATCTTTATGATCAGGGAAATGAACCCAAGGGAAAAAATTAAACCAACCAATGTCAATTTGAGAGTTTTGGAAAACGAAGGCGATATAATGAAAAGGCTTTTTTGTAGGCTAAAACTACATTTTCTGTTTTCTATTAACTTGTTGAAAATAATAAAGTAATTGTTTTTTAAAAAATTTTTTTTTGGTCTTGTCGTAAACTCATACAAAAGCAAGAAAGGTGATAAAAAGCGATTTTTTTATAACTTTTTGTTATTCTTGATGTTTTTTGAAAGGAATAAAAATTGCTTCTTATGCTATTTTTAATCATAAAATTTCTTAATATGAAGAGAGGTGAGAAAATGAAAAGTTTTGTAAAAAAAATTTTCTTGATATTTCTAATTTTTCATTAGCAATAGGTCTTGCTCTGGCAAACGCTGATCATCTGGAACTTGATCTCACATCTTTTGACTCGTCAGGAATTATAAACGGTACGATATTTTATACATCTTCAACAGGTAGCTCTGGAGATATTGACATGTTTTTCTTGAGATTCAAGATTGTGGAACCACTGAAGCCGGATATAATACCGATGGGGCTCTTTAATACGACACAAAGTCAGCTTATTCATTGCATTTAAGCGCCATTAGTACCAGCATCGTTGACATTTCCGGAATAAACTAGTTCGAGTTTGTGTTAGAAGTGGCTAATTATAATCAATATGTTTACCTTTACACAGGATTCGGTGAACCTGATGATATAGTCGATGACGGATGTGAGAAATGGACGCATAAAATAGAGAAAACTTTTATACGGCAAATTTAGAAAAATTTAAACACGGAATAATTTTATACCATGTATCAAAAAATAAGGTTATTAAAGAGTTTTAGCTTGAAATCTGAGTTAGATAATGTATTCAAAAAATTAAGTAATATTCGAGTAGGGACTTTCGATATAATTATATTAGCAGCTCTACTCTTAAGTATTATTTCCATTTTGACTTGCAATAGCAGAATTGAATCCTACGGATCAGATTCTTCTTACTACATTGAACTTTCAGATTCTATCGCCCAAAAGGGCAAATATGAATTTAATTACATTCCTCATACAAAATATCCACCAGGCATACCGATCATATTATTTATTTCGTCATTAATATTTAATTCAAACTCATACACCACATTTATACGGTTAATAGGATTATTTGGTATTCTAGGAGTAGTAAGTTCATTTTTTTTTATTAGATATTATGATAAAAAATCTGCAGCAATAATTACTATTATTTTATTATCTTCTCCTTATTTTTTTAACCTCGCCACACGTCCTGTACTTTCCGACTTACCCTATCTTTTCACAAGTTTTATGGTTTTAATTTGTTCCCTTCTAATTGATAAAAATTTTATAAATAGGAAAAGTGGAATATATTTCATCCTTTCCTTTTTTTTAGTGTTAAGCATTTTAATTCGTAGTGTTTCAGTTGCATTATTTTCAGGTCTTATTTTTTGGGTCATATTCAGTCTTTGTATATCTATCGAGCGGGGGAAAAAAAGACTAAAAACATTTTTACCATTTATTATTTTATGTTTTATTACACTATTATCTTGGAATCTATGGTCCATAAATAATAGAGTATATCATTATCAAGGTCAGTATATGGATTCTTATTTTGAGTCGTTTTTTCTTAAAAATCCTCATATACCAGATTTAGGAAAAGCCACAATAACAGACTTATTGTTAAGAACCAAAAAAAATTTATCCCATATTTTTGCCGATATTTCCCGAATTATTATTCATTATGGATACATTTCAAATATCTATTATTCACCTTTAGTATTGTTACCTTTCTTATTTACTATATTTGGATTGATATCTAGCATAAGGAAAGAAGGGGGTGATTTAGCAGTATGGTATTTTATTTCATATCTGGCCATTTACTCAATTTGGCCTTTTAATGAAGGCCCAAGATTTATTTTGCCAATTTTTCCGTTGGCCGCTTTTTATTTTTATAGAGGAGTTAAAACAGCAAGTATAGAATATGGTAAAGAACCAGGAAAGTATAATATGTATCTCCTTAGTTTTGCCATTCTTGTTTTTGTATTATCTTTTATTGATATATATTTAAATTATCCTGACAGAGGTAAACAAAGTCTCATTTCATGCTTCTTTTGGGCGACATGCATATGTTTTTTTCTCTTCAAACATCAATGGAATTTAGATAATTTATTAAAAATATCTAATAAAATTTCACCAATCAGCTTAGAGAAAAAAAATCTATGGATCCTTTTAGCAGGTATTATAGTAATTTTTGGTTATATACAGCAATATTCTATCGCATATAAAAATATTAATCCGGATCCGACAACCTTTAATCATTATAAATCCGTCGAAGCATCAAAATGGATAAAAAAGAATTTAAACTCAAACGAAATTATTATGGCAGGACAATATGCTATAATTCACAGGATTACCAAAAATAAGACTATACCATTTCCTGTTACAGAAAATACCGAAGAAATTATTGATATCATTAAAGAAAAGAATGTTGATTATCTTGTTGTGCTTGATCCAACTAAGTATCCATATTTTTTACCTCAAGAAAAGGAAAGATTAGATAAAATTATAGACAAAAATGCAAAATTAATTTCTTTTACACACAGAGAGAAAGGCTTTAGTATTTTTCGGATAATTAATTCCAAAGTTAAGAAAAAAGGATAATTAATTTTTTCTTTGTGGGAAAGAAGTGCTATAGTTAAAGGAATCTTGCATGCCTTAATCCTTGCTCCCACTATCCCGTGGTGAACCATAAAATTTTCTTTCCTGGATAGAAGTATATGTAGAAGTTCCAAAGGATTAGAATCGAGGATTGATTTACCTGGATTTTATGTTTAAAGGTTGGAAAATGTATTTTAAGCGAAACAAAAGGGGTCAGAGAATTTCTCTACACCCTTGACAGTAATTGGTAGCGGGGGGCGGATTTGAACCGCCTACCTTTGGATTATGAGCCTGATTTTAAAGAAGAAACAGTATAATAAAGTATAAAGCAACATACAGATTGTCAAAAACAAACTTTCCTTCTTCAATTCGCTCCTACAGATTTTTAGTTTAATTGCATGGCCAAAACTATTTTTGATTCTACTTTTAAATTATCTAAACAGTTAACTAAGATCTTTCAATCTTAACTGTAATTCCTCTGTAGACAACTTTTCGAGATCTTCTTTAGCCGATACTGGCATGCCCTTTTTCAATTGGGCTATCCTGATATCACCTATTAATTCACCCTTTATTAGCCCTTCAGCTCTACCCTCGGCTCTACCTTCAGCTATCCCCTCAGCTCTACCCTCAGCTATCCCTTCGGCTATCCCTTTTTTTATTAATTGTTCAGCTACGGTCATAACAACACCTCCTGTCTCTTCTGATATTGCCTCCTCTATTATTTCCTTTAATATTTCGGGGGTCGTGTCCTCCCTGGTACTCATTATATATCTTAAAAACATCTCTATATATTCCAGGCTGCTCTTATCTCCGGAGGAGAACTCCCCCAATAATCCAAATAATCCCCTCAATTGTCCCGAGAATTCTTCATCAAAGATATGTTTAAAGAGCATAAGAAATACCTTTACTATCACCGCCCCTCTTATCTCTTCATCGCTGTATCTGGATAGATCATATAGTATATATGAAAAATCGGGCACATATCCTTTAACCCCTTCTTCCCTGATAAGGCCCATAAAACTCTCGCTTATATCCCATCCTGCCCTGCCATGATATAATACCAATGGTATTATGGACGGAAGTAATACCAATTCAGGCTCCGCTTTCAATTCCTGCTCCCATATCTTCACCATATAGCGAAGCAGCCTAAAGGCTATTAATCTGTATGGCTTGCTCTGATGTTCAAAAAGAAGGTAGATGTAACCCTTCCCACCCTTAAAACTAACCTGATATAGTATGTCCGAATAGAACTGCTTTAACTCCTTTTCTACAAAGCTGTCTTTTCTTATTTCCAAAGAATCCACATCTATCAGCTTTGCAAGTCCCTCAGGCAAATGATTATGAAAGAAATCCTTTGCAATTTCCTCCCTGCTCATCATAGCCTTGAAGAGACTGTCATGGGGATTGGAAATCTTCTTTCTCAATTACCCCTCCTCTGACAAATAAACCTCTATTAAATACAAGGTCTTTTTCTGTCTATCTAGGACATTTATAGCCTATACAACTATTTATAGTATATCCCACGAAGGAATAATCTACAAGATAAAAGCAAAATAGAAAGGCAAAACAGCATTATTGCTAAATATTGTCATGCTGAATCTTAAACAGCACTCAGGGAATATTCATTATTTTAGCTCAGAAATGGCACCAACAGAGCTAAAAATAAGACTTATGGGCTTTGAGGATATCGACCATAATCTTTGGAAAGGGTGTAAATTTTGGGAACGAGCGAACTCATTCAGCGATGTTATCAGGCCGGACACAATAAATATTATTGACTATCTTGAGCTTGATGATGCCTTTTATAAGGTTGCAGGCAACTTAAGAGATATATATAGCAAAAAAGGGATCAGAGAATTTCTCTAAACCCTTGGCTGTAATTGGTAGCGGGGGGCGGATTTGAACCGCCGACCTTTGGGTTATGAGCCCAACGAGCTACCTGACTGCTCCACCCCGCATCACGTTCTTTTAGTTGAATAATTATAATAGAAGGACTAAGTCATTGTCAAGCTGATGGATTTTTGCAGCTATGACTGATAAGTTTATATAAATCTTGTGGGTGTCAGTCAGGCAAGACATCTGGCCGCATCCTTGGCAAAATAGGTGATTATGATATCTGCGCCTGCCCTGTGAATACTGGTTAGGGTCTCCATCATCACCTTTTTTTCGTCTATCCATCCCTTTTCACCGGCAGCCTTTATCATGGAGAATTCCCCGCTGACGTTATATGCCGCCACAGGATATCCCAACGCGGTCTTGACCTGCCAGATGATGTCAAGGTATGGGAGGGCAGGTTTTACCATAATGATGTCCGCCCCCTCCTGGATATCCAGTCTGCACTCTCTTAGTGCCTCTCTTGAGTTTGGAGGGTCCATCTGATAGCCTCTTCGGTCTCCGAACTGAGGAGCGGAGTCTGCCGCGTCCCGGAAAGGACCATAGAAAGAAGATGCGTACTTAGCAGCATAGGACATTATAGGAACATGAGCAAAACCATTTCTGTCAAGTGTCACTCTAATGGCCTGTACCCTGCCGTCCATCATATCGGAAGGGGCCACCATATCCGCGCCGGTCTGGCAGTGAGAGAGGGCGGATTTTGCTAAAAGCTCCAGGCTTGCATCGTTTTCCACCTCTCCTTTTTGGTTTAAAAGGCCGCAATGCCCGTGGCTCGTGTATTCGCACAGGCAGACATCGGTGATCACAATCATATCCGGGCAGTCTGCCTTTATTCCTCTTATTGCCTGCTGTACTACGCCATTTTGAGCGTATGCCTCACTCCCCTGTTCATCTTTTTGGGCAGGGAGACCGAAAAGGAGTATGGCGGGTATTCCCAAGGACCGCACATCCCGAACCTCTTGAACAAGGGTGTCAGGAGAAAAATGGAAGTTCCCGGGCATGGTAGATATCTCCCTTTTTATACCTTCACCATGCATTACAAAGAGCGGATAGACCAACTGATCCACAGATATCCGGGTTTCCCGGACCATTCTCCTTAAATTTTCCTTTGCCCTCAATCTCCTGGGCCTGTAAAGCGGGAAATTCATTATGTCCCCCTATGGGTAAAAAAATAATTACAGATGTTATATTTATGGCAAATGGCTTTCTACAAGGCTCCTGCCTTTTATCTCCTCCTCTGTCAGAAAGCAGGCGGGATCTTCAGCCCAGGCATCTCCGTGTACGACCTCGGCCCTGATCCGGCATCCGGCGCAAAGATTTACATAGGTGCAGTCTCCGCAACGGCCTTTAAGGAAATCGGCCTTTTTACGCATCTTCTGCAGAATGGGATTGTCCGGGTCGCGCCATATCTCGCTGAACCTTCTTTCCCTGATATTTCCAAGAGTCACATGGCTCCAGAATTGACATGCATGAACATTTCCGAAGGGATCGATATTTGACATCTTGGTGCCTGCCGAGCATCCGCCATGCATATTTAAGAGTGTGGTTACCTCTTCGGCCCTCTCGGGTTCTGTCTCTTCAAGGTATTTTTTAATAAAGATACCGTCCGCGTGATTGTCCGTTGTCAGGATTTCGGTGTCTACTCCCCTTTTGCACCAGTCCTTTGCCTTTTCAATAAGCATACGCACCATTTCGCGCGTTTCATCAGGGGTGATATCATCGGATACCATCTCTTTTCCCCTGCCCGCATAGACCAGGTGATAAAGGCAGAAGCGGGGTATATTTTCCTTTTCGCAAACATCGAGTATCTCTGGAAGGTCTGCATAATTGTGACGATTTACTGTAAATCGAATCCCGGACATGACTCCTGCCTGAAGAGAATTCCGGACACCTTCAAGCGCCTTTTTAAAAGCGCCGTCCATCTTGCGGAAATGGTCATGGGTTTTTTCTGAACCATCGATGCTGATGCCCACATACCGGAACCCTGCATCTTTGATCTTTTTGGCCGTTTCTGGGGTAATCAGGGTGCCGTTAGAGGATATGACAGATCTGATCCCTTTTTGGGTGGCATAGGCGCCAAGCTCAAAAAGGTCATGTCTCAGCAATGGCTCTCCGCCGGAGAAGAGGAGGACCGGGACCTGCATTTGCGCGAGGTCATCTATCATTGCCCTTGCCTCCTCTGTGGAGAGCTCGTTCTTATAGGTCCGGTCTTCTGCCTGGATATAGCAATGCAGACACCGGAGATTACATCGATTTGTGGTGTTCCATACCACTAGGGGCCTGTCGTGAGACGAGAATTGAAGCAGCCGGGGTGAAGTCCCCTCTTCGCATTGGTCCTGTCTCATGGCCTCTGCCACAGTGGCAAGTCCACAGATAAGTTTAGTAAATCCAATCATTATTTTTTCTCCAAGGTTACTGGATCGTAAAAAAGTCATTTCGTCGTATCCGGGCCTTTTTTGAAGGCCCTAAAGCTCGCTTGGCTGCGCTAAGGGCCTTTAGTAAAAAATGCCAATGACTCCTTCAATGACTTTTTTTATGATCTTATCAAGGTTAACTCAAAGCTATATAAGCCTATTTAGATATAATGTAACCGGGTTTTTGGGCAGTTACGATATATATTACATGTTATTATAGTAGGCCAAAATGGCATTTACAAGATCGGGTATGGTAAACTTCCCGGGAACCACCTTTGAGGCAAAGCCTTTTTCCGCCAGTTTTTTCTCAGTGACAGGTCCTATGCATGCCATGACAACTCCCTTTAATTCCTCCGGTTTAATCCTCCCTTCCAGGGCGGAGAAGAAGTTTGTCACTGTGGAAGAGCTAGTAAAGGTTATCATGGAGATATCCCCGGCCTTGATGTAGCTAACCAGCTCGTCTGAATTAGCTTTCTCGTCAGGAAGGGTTTCATATACCGGGATGACATGAACATCCGCCCCTGACTCGGATAACTGTTGAGGAAGGACCTCTCTGGCCTGAGCCGCCCTTGGGATAAGGACCCGCTTGCCACTGATTCCGGTTGAGACCAGACCTTCTATAACGCCCTCGGCCTTATAGTCATCAGGGATAAAATCCGGCAGAATGCAGCGCTTTTTAAGACCTTCGGCAGTAGCCGGGCCTATCGCCCCAACTCTTAAACCTGCAAGGGAACGTGTATCCAGATTCATCCGGTCCAGATACTCGAAAAAACATTCCACACCATTTACACTGGTAAAAATGGCCCAGTCATATCCAGCGAGGTCTTTGATCGCCTCCTCCAATTCAGGATTAGGATCTATCTTCTTGATCAAAATAGTGGGGTATTCAATCACCTCCGCCCCGTAGCGTTCAAGACTTTCAACAAGCTGGCTTGCCTGAGCCCTGGAGCGTGTAACAACGATCTTTTTCCCGAAAAGGGACCTTTCCTCAAACCAGTTCAGGTGTTCCCTTAACCGGACGACTTCCCCTATGATAATGATAGCAGGGGGCTTCAGACCGGCATCTTTCACCTTTTGTGGTATATCGGATAATGTTCCGACAAGTGTCTGTTGGCTGCTGAAGGTACCCCATCGGATGACGGCTGCCGGTGTATGAGGCTGGCGCCCATACTGAATAAGGGTACGGCTAATGAGAGGAAGGTTTTTAATACCCATAAGAAACACGAGCGTTCCCGGGCCTGTTGCCAGCTCTTTCCAGGGTATGGTGGATTCTTCCTTGTCCGGTTTTTCATGCCCTGTAATAAACGCAACGGAAGTCGTGTAATCCCGATGAGTAAGGGGTATCCCGGCGTATGCCGGAACCGCTATGGCGGAAGTAATACCGGGGATGATCTCAAAGGGAACCTGATTAGAAGCAAGATATTCCGCCTCTTCGCCCCCCCTTCCGAAGATAAAAGGATCACCTCCTTTTAGGCGCACTACGGTCTTGCCGGATTTTGCATGCCTTACCAGGAGCTCATTTATCTCATCCTGGGGGAGGGTATGTTTTGAAGACTCCTTGCCAACATAAATCTTCTCTGAGGATAAAGGCACATCTGAAAGCAGCCTCGGATTAGCCAAATGATCGTATATTACGACTTCGGCCTTCCGGATGGCCTCAAGAGCTCTTATCGTAATCAATCCCGGATCTCCGGGGCCGGTTCCAACCAGATATACCTTTCCTCCATTATCCGAATTATTTGTCATTCAAATTAGTCTTAGATATAATCTCGTCAAGGACCTCTGCCGCACCTTCGGCCAGTAGTTGCTCAGCCAGACGAATCCCCAATTCCTTCGCATTTTTCTCCGTTCCGGATATCTTATCCCTTATCATCCTGACACCGTCCAGGCTGGCAACCATCCCTTCCAGAAGCAACTCGTTCCCCTGTATCCCGGCAAAACCTGCTATAGGAATCTGACAGCTCCCCCCGAGTCTGTTAAGAAACGCCCTCTCTGCCGCTATCGCCGTTGATGTATTTGGATCATTTAAGGCCTGAACTAAAGCCTTTACGCGGCTGTCTTCCTCTCTCACCTCAATCCCCAATGCCCCCTGGCCTATCGCGGGCAAGCATATCTCGGCAGGAAGGTATTCTGTCACCTTATTATATAATCCAAGCCTGTTAAGTCCTGCCGCCGCAACAATGACCGCATCCAGGCCATCCGTTCCTTCGATACGCCTGAGGCGGGTTTCGACATTTCCCCGAATCTGAACAATCTGGAACCTGGGAAAATGGTGAAGGATCTGAGACTGCCTCCTGAGGCTGCTTGTTCCAACGACAGCATCATCAGGAAGGTGTTTTAATATCCTTTCTTCTTTAGATACCAACACATCCCGGGGATCCTCTCTTGCTGTCACAGCGCCGATAATGAGGCCTTCGATCAGTTTGGTAGGAACATCCTTCATGCTATGGACCGCGAGATCGATTTCATTACGGATCAATGCCTCCTCTATCTCTTTGACGAAAAGCCCTTTTCCTCCAACCTTGGCCAGGGGCGAATCCAATATCTTGTCGCCCTTTGTATGAATGGTTACCAGTTCTATCTCACCTGTCCAGCCATTTTTTCTCAAGCTGTCTTTTACCCATTGGGCCTGCCACATGGCCAGCTTGCTTCCCCTTGTCCCTATCTTTAGTGTATCTGTCATTGAATTTCCTGATCTCTCCATAAAACGCTAATATTAAATGATTAGGCTCAAATCACTCTTTAAGACCAAAAAGCTCTCTTGTGGCCTTAAGAAGTGCCTTTAACTCCTCAGGGTTGTCCGAGCTTTTAATCGTAGTAATGGGGTGGTGCAAAATCTTTTTTATTATCGCATTGGTCATGGCATCCAGGACTTGCCTCTGCCCGTTCTTCAAATGCGGAAGACGCGAAAGGGCTTTTTCTACCTCCCCTTTTCTTATCTCTTCCATGGAGGTGTTCAACTGCGTTATGACCGGCACCGCCTCCATTAGTGCACACTCCTTTATGAATCTTTCCACCTCATGATCTATGGCATCAGACGCTTTCCTGGCCTCTTTCTTCCTTTCTCTCAGATTTGCCTCAACGACCATCTGGAGATCATCTATGTCATAGAGATACACATTATCACATTTGTTTGCCTCGGGGTCAATATCCCGGGGGACTGCTATATCGATCAGAAACATAGGACGGTTCTTGCGCCTGTGCAGCGCAGCCAGGATATCGGATTTTCGCAGGATTATATGTGGCGCTCCGGTTGAAGTTATAATGATGTCGGCAGTATCGAGTATCTTCCGGACCTGATCGAATGGGACCGGCTCACCATCAAAAAGTTTTGCAAGCTCCCGGGCCTTTTCAATGGTCCTGTTTGCAACCAGAAGCGACTTGACTCCATTGCTTATCAGGTGTCGGGCAGCCAGCTCGCTCATTTCACCTGCACCAATGAGCAATACAACCTTATCTGAGATATCGCCAAATATCTTTTTTGCCAGCTCCACTGCCGCAAAGCTTATGGATACCGCATTTTTGGAAATTCCGGTATCGGTCCTGACCTTTTTGGCTACCCTGAGAGCCTGGTTTAACAGATTACTCAGGATTGGGCCGACGGTGCCTGCTTCCTGGGCGCATTGAAAGGCATCCTTAACCTGTCCAAGGATCTGGGGCTCACCGACTACCATTGATTCCAGGCTGGATGCAACACGAAAAAGATGCCTTACTGCTCCGATATGCCGGTGGCTATAGAATCCCTGCGGGATGTCCTTATCTGTAAGATTATGAAATTTCAGAATAAAATTACGAATCTCGATATGTCCGGATCCATCCTTTTTAACAACGGCTATTACTTCTGTCCGGTTACAGGTTGATATTATAAGACATTCCTTGACGCCGGGAAGATCTCTGATGCCCATAAGCGCTTCGGGCAGTTGTTTATTCGAAAATGCCAACCGCTCCCTTATCTCAATGGGAGTTGTTTGATGGCTCACGCCTATAACGCAGATTTCCATGATTTTCTTTCTATTTTATTTCATCCATAAGTATGCAGACCTTTTAGAAAAATGCTGACACCCAGGAATGTTATTATAACAAACAAAAAGCCTATGATAGCCAGGTAAGAAGCCTTCCTTCCTCTCCACCCGACTGCCACACGAGTATGCACTAATGCGGCATAAATAAACCAGGTTATCAGCGACCAGGTTTCCTTAGGGTCCCAGCTCCAATAAGCGCCCCATGCCTTACTCGCCCACATGGAACCTGTAATGATGGCAACGGTTAAACAGGGAAAACCAAAGGCCAGGATCTTGTGCATCAAGATATCGAGCACTTCCAATGAAGGAAGGCGATAGTAAAACGCCCCAGGTTTTTTTCGTTTCAACTGGTATTCCTGTATCAGATAGAGGATAGCCAGGCAGAATGCAACCGCAAAGGTCCCGTAGCCAAGAAATGCCGATGCAGTATGGATTCCCCTCCAGGCGCTTTTCAGGGCTGGATTCAAGGGCTCTATATGGCTCGGCAATGCAAGAGAATAGATCAGGGATATGGATGCCAGGGGGAGGACGAAGGAACCAAGAGAAGGGACATGAGATCTATAGTCACATATCAGATAAATCAAGATTGTCGCCCATGCGAAACAGGATAAAGATTCATAGAGAGAAACAACCGGAAAGTGCCCTGCCTCGGCATATCGTATTATGATGGCCAATGTGTGTATTGAAAATCCCAGAATGGTCAGGATTTGACCGGCTTTGGCTATTCCTCTTCTCATATTGACGAGAAATATGAAATATGCAACCGATGCAATCAGATAAAACGAAATTGCGATCTTAAAGCACAGAACATTCAATAGAGTCCCTCCAGTCTTTTTTTAACTTCCTCGTCGTTTCCTTCCCTGATGAGCTGCAGCAAATCAGAATCAACCAGATTATAAAAAAGCTCTCTCCTCTTCTCAGGATCAGGTATCTTGACGAGGGCCTTTTTCCTGACCCTGTCTATCAATTTCAGAAATTCAGAGTACTCGGGGCCAAATTCCTTTTCCAGTTTTTCCCTGATCCTTCGGGCCAGAGCGGGGCTTTTCCCGTTCGTGGATATGCTTATCTGCAGGTCTCCCTGCCTTAATGTCGCAGGCACAATAAAATTGGATATATGAGGCTGATCTACCACATTTACCAGGCAATTTGCAGCCATGGCCTCTTCTGCCGCCTCCCGGTTGATCCTTTCCGAATCCGTGGCTACTATAACAGCGCGCATTCCCTGACAGTCTCCATACTTATAGTATCGTTTTTTATAAGTGATTTGACCTTTTTGGGCCTTTTCGTTGAGATCGGAGGTAATTTCGGGGCTTATAAGGGTCACCACAGCGCCACAGGAAAGGAGGGAGTGCACCTTCCTTTCTGCTACTTTACCACCCCCGACAACAAGACACCGGGTATTTTTAAGATTGAGACTGACAGGATAATATCTCGGCATTAATCTATTAAAAATTATATATTTATTACATTATTTATCTAATAAACTATTTGCCTAAAATGATACCTTAAAAATGGATATTATTCAATATCAAATCATTACAAGTTAAGCGACTAAACTTGTTTAAAATTGATGTCTTTGAAGCTTAATGAGGAATGAAAAGTTCCTTGGGCAGCGTTATTAGAGGCTTGATTATAGGGCTCTTGGAGCAATTAAGCTGCTGGTTCTCATCGGTGTATAGAGACCACCCTTGCACTCAGCATTGTGGTGATTATACTTTTTCAGACCGTAAGGAATCCTGGTTGAATAGATGTAGCAACAAATGCCGATCCTTTGGAATCCAAAAAAATAATCATTCTCTCTTATAATATTTTTCTTTTTCCCTTATAAAATTTTCAGGCTTTTCCCCTATTGACAAATGAAGATTATTTATATATTTTTAGACTTCATCAGTGATAAATTCTCTGAAATCTTTTGATATTATTGAGGTTTAAATAAGCACTGCTATTAGTCATAAATCTCTATAATTTCAAGATGCTAAACAATGTTTTACATGAGAATTTTTCTCTTAACAGTTTAGATTCAAAAGTATAATTTTCTCATTCACAACAGTGCCTTCAGGTAGTAAGCTAAGCTTCCATAATCTCTAATGAATTTTTGCTAAAATTTCTCAAGGAAAGAATAGACCCAACTTATCAAATAATAAGCTTTTTTATCAATATCGTTTGGTAAGCCATATTGATAAATACAAGTTTTAAATTTTTCTTCTGGCTCTTGGCTCCTTGGGTATTTGAATGTTAACAAATTTTCATTAAATCAGCAATAACCTTTTATTTTTTATATCTTTAAGCTTACAGAAAGGAAGATTCATTAAGGTTCAAATTTAATAAGGTTTAAATGACTAAATTTATCAAAATTGATTCGGAAGGGAGGAAGAATGGAAAGGGGAGTTATAACTCATTTTAACGGAAGTCATTTTTGTAAATCCGTAGCTTATTTAATTTGTTATGTTTTTTTAGTGCAATCCTGTGTTTGGATGATGCCTCTTCCTTCCTCAAAGTATTATCCCATAGCCCCTGTATCACCCATTGAAAAAAGCCAGGGGATATTATCCGATCTTGCCGATGCATTTCGTGGCGGCATTGATCTTTTTTTCCCTTGTGCCATTGCAGCAGAAATCCATATAACACCTGGCAGAAGTATTCAGACGGCAATAAATAAGGCTGTTAATGGTGATGAAATTATTGTAAAACAAGGAATTTATCGGGAACAGATTAATTTCAATGGTAAAGCTATTACTATAAGAAGTGTGGCCCCTGATGACCAGGCTCTAATAGCTGCAACTATTATTGATGGCGAGCGGAAAGATAGTGTAATCAAATTCATTAGTGGAGAAGGAGCCGACTCTGTCCTGAAGGGATTTACAATAAAGAATGGAAGGGGAAGTCGCGGCGGTGGTATATATTGCCGGGAATCATCCCCAACTATTGCTAATTGCATTATTTCTGATAATGAATCATATCCATTTAGACCAGGTTATGAAGGAGGTGGAATTCGGTGTGAGAATAACTCCTCACCAACTATAACTAACTGCAAGGTTATTAAAAATTTGAGCGGTGATGATGGAGGCGGCATTAGCTGCTATGGCAATTCCTCACCACTAATTATCAACTGCCTTGTTGCCGGTAATTGGGTTCGTTCTTGGGGAGGTGGGATTTCATCCCGTTCCGGTTGTTTGCCAACTATTATTAATTGTACCATTACCGAGAATGAAGATGGCTCTGGAGCTGGCGGCCTTTGGTGTTTTGGAGGGGCATCTGCCATTGTTACAAACTGTATCATATGGAACAATAAAGGTTCTGAAATCTACGGGATTCCTACAATTACTTATTCCAATATTGAAGGGGGCAGTTCTGGTACCGGTAATATCAATACTGATCCTTTGTTTGCTGATCCGGCTGCAGGAAATTATCATCTGCAATTTTATTCTCCCTGTATTGATGCTGGAACAAGTAATGGAGCTCCCAATTTTGACATCTTGGGACATCCAAGACCTAAGATAGCAGGGTATGATATGGGGGCATATGAGGTAGGGGTCACTCTGAGCATATCACCAACAGATCTCATCATCCCATACGGAACCTATGACGAGTTTACTCTCAGGATTGAAAATCATGGAGGTTTAAAAGACAGCTATACATTGAATGTAACCGGATTGCCAGATACCTTCACCTGGATGATGCAAACCTCCATTCAAGACTTATACCCAGGAATATATATTGAACTGCCCCTGAGAATAATCCCGTCTAATGATCCAACTGTTTGTGCAATACCCCTTGATCCATTTCAAATAACACTGACTTCAACTAGCAGAGATGATATAATCGATTCCTCAAATGCTGAAATTTCGGTTTCTTGTAATCTGCATCCTCCAATGGCAAATGCCGATGGTCCCTACTATGCAGCTATAGGAGAATCTATTACCTTAGATGGCAGTGGTTCGTATGATATAGACGAATCCGATGGAGACAGTATCACCTCATATGGTTGGGAAATTGATATGATAGAGCCCTGGGATTTTGATGATACCATAGGAGTTAATCCTACCATCCAACCCTTCTATAATCCCGGCACCTATACAATTGGGCTGCAGGTAACAGATAATACAGCCAATGCCTTTCCCTCTACAGGCTCAGCCAATCTAACAGATGTGGATTATACAGAAATTATAATCTATGATTCCTGCATAACCGATCTCCAGGTAAGACCAAAAGCTACCAAAGCATCCCTCATCTGGACACATATTGGGGCAGAAGAATACAAGATCTATCGCTCAGAAAAAGGCCCGAATAGCGGTATGGAGCTGATAGGGGTAACAAATTCCACATACAGCACTTTTATGGATTACAATGTGGAACTATACAAAGATTACTGGTATATGATATTAGCAGATGATGGTGGCAATGTATGTGGTTCTTATCCTTCACATATCAATTCCCAGGGCAGAATAAGAAACAAGCCTCCCCAAATTATCTCAACTCCACCCCTATCTGCCCAAGAAGACCAGCTTTACACCTATGATGTAGAGGCCCAAGACCCGGATGGGAATACCATTACTTACATACTGGATCAATCACCTATTGGGATGACAATAGACATAAATAACGGCCTCATTGAATGGACACCTACCGCATCAGAAATCGGTAATCATTATGTCACGATAAGGGCAATGGATAGCCTCGGGGCTTCAGCAACCCAGTTTTATGTTCTTATTGTTACACCCAAACAAAATATCCCTCCTGTGGCAGTCCCTGATGGCCCTTACCTTGGTTTGCCTGGACAGGAGATCACCTTTGACGGCTCAGGCTCCTATGATACGGATAATGATCTTCCACTCACTTATCAGTGGAATTTCGGGGATGGTACTATCTCTTCCCTTCCAAATCCTACTCATATCTATGTAATTCCAGGAGATTTCACGGTTACTTTATATGTCACTGATGTAAGAGGGGCAACTGGAAGTGCCGAAACCACAGCCCATATCAATACACCTCCAGTGGCAGACGCAGGCGGACCTTATAGCGGCCATATAAATGCTGAGCTTACCCTTAACGGTTCTCACTCATATGACCCTGATGGCGATCCCCTCATATATACCTGGGATTTCGGTGATGGCACACCATCACAAACAGGTGTGGCTGTGATACATGTCTTTATAGCTGAAGGAACATATACTATAAACCTTAGTGTAGATGATGGACGTGGAGGTATAGGTACACAGCAAACAGTTGCTACCATAGGCCCACCAAATCTACCACCTTTTGCACAATTTACGAAGGCTATCTCGTGTAATCCAGCCCTCATTGATTTTGAGGATCGTTTTTCTGGGGAGCTCATTACAGATCAATACAGGTCTTTAGGTGTATTAGTCTCGGGAACGAGTTATTGGAGTGGAAGAGTAATCACCATTCCACAGAATGGTACAGATTTCTTTGGAAATTCCGGTCCTAATATCATGCATATTGGGGATTTCGGTACATCTACAACACTAACCTTTGTCCACCCCGGAACAGATACACCAACGGTTGCCAATAACATCAGTATGTTAATCGGAGATGGTGATGCTAGTGCAGAGACATTTACAGTAGAGTTTTTTGATTTAGCCGGTAACATAATATCATCTCAGACCTATACTACAAGGCTCGGAATTCACGGTGAACTCATACAATATACTGATGAGGCTGCCTCCATACGTTTAACCTTAGAGCCAAGTTCTCAATCAGGCGCAGCTTTGGATGATCTATCATTTAATATACTTCCCTGTGGTCTTGGCTATGTAGGCGATCAATTCACCTTTGATGGGTCTTTCTCAAGCGATATAGATGGAATCATTGATTCCTATGAATGGGATTTTGGTGATGGCTCAACAGCTACCGGTAAAGCTGTAACCCACACCTTTAACAATCCAGGGGATTATTTAGTATCTCTCACTGTAACCGATGATGATGGAGCTACCAGTACTGCCACAAAGAATGTTTCTGTTGTACTTAATATGCCCCCAGAAATCATCTCCACACCTATTACAACAGCCACAGAAGATGTATTATACACTTATGATGTAGAAGCTATAGATCCTGATGGAGATACTCTAACATATTCAATCACCACAGCCCCTTCTGGTATGGTAATTGATACAGAATCAGGACTTATCAATTGGACTCCGACCCGAGATCAGGCAGGAACACATAGTGTAGATGTATTAGTAGAAGACGGCCAGGGAAATAGTGATAACCAGCAATACACCATTCATGTAATCCAAACAACCACCATAGTCCCAAATATCATAGGGTTGACTCAAACTGATGCTGAAACTTCCATTACATCAGCTATACTTATAGCTGGCACTATTGAACTCGCATATAGTGATACTGTCCCTGAAGGATTCGTTATTAGCCAGGATCCTATAGCCGGGGCCATAGTTTCAATTGATAGTACAGTCGATTTTGTTTTGTCCCTGGGGGTTGCTGACATAGACCTTGAACCAACATCCATGGATACCTTCCATGTGACAGTGGATTCTCAAACCCTGGGGATTACAGGCGCTGTGGATGTAGTTATTAGAAACAATGGTACGAGTGATGTCATTGACAGCTACGTTCTCACCCTTTTCGAGGATATTAATACAAACAAATCCTTTGATGCAGGGATAGATAATGTCATTGGCATTTTAAACGTACCCAATAAACCATTGGGGGAGAATTCAATTGAAGTGTCTGTGAATGTCAGCGGAAGTATGTTGTTTAATGGAAACCTTATCTATACCTTTGTGGATAGCAGCAACCAGATTGATGAGACAGATGAGGGAAATAATATAACCCATAGTATGGCAGATTGTGAATTAAAACCGCCTGTGGGAAGTTTTAATCCGGTGCTGGAGTGGGCATGGACAAGTTCTTCGATATTACCTGATTCTCTTAACGTCATGATGACACCTGCTGTAATCGATCTTAATTCCGATGAGATTCCGGATATTGTTTTTGCAAGCACATCTGAGACGTATTCAGTTTATAATGGTGTACTTCGAGCTATAAGTGGTGATAATGGTCAGGAATTGTTTACCATTACTGACCCTTCATTATTTATTAATCCTGCCTTTTCAATTGCTGTTGGTGATATTGATTTAGATGGAAGACCTGAAATCATTGCCTGTGAATCATCCGGGATCAGACTAATAGCATTTGAGCATGATGGCACTTTTAAATGGAGAAGTGAGGTTATAGAGCAAAATCCGTGGCAGTGGGGAGGATCAGCTTTATCAGATATTAATATGGATGGCAAGCCTGAAATCATTGTGGGAAGGCAAGTTATTAATAATGAAGGTGTTATATTATGGACAGGAACCGGTGGACGAAGTTATAGAGTTACAGGGCCTTTATCTTTTGCAACGGATATTGATCTGGATGGGATTCCGGAAGTGGTGGCAGGAAATACCATATATGATTCTACAGGGAATATATATTGGCAAGCGCCATTACCAGATGGCTTCAATGCAGTGGCCAATTTTGATGAAGATCCATATCCTGAAATTGTTCTTGTTTGCCTGGGAATAGTTTATCTTCTTGAACATGACGGTACAATTAAGTGGGGACCAGTAAATATTCCTGGCGGAGGACGCGGCGGTCCACCAACTGTTGCAGACTTTGACAATGATAGTGAAGTGGAGATCGGAGTTGCAGGCGCTTCACGTTATTCAGTCTTTGATACAGATGGCAGTATTATTTGGGCATCTGTCACAAGGGATGGAAGCTCCTCAGAAACCGGTTCGTCTATCTTTGATTTTGATGGTGATGGCTTTGCAGAAGTCGTCTATCGTGACGAATTGAATCTAAGGGTTTACGGGGGCATTGATGGTGCTATCCTTTTTGAAACACCAATGAGCTCATGTACATGGCATGAATATGTGCTTGTTGCAGATGTCGATAATGATAACAATGCAGAAATAATAGCTGTAGCCAATAACAATTGTGGTTATGGTCCTCAGAGGGGTATCTATGTCTTTGGTGACTTGAACGATACATGGGTTAATACACGTAAGATATGGAACCAACATGCATATAGTATTACTAATGTTAATGATGATGGGACAATTCCAACAAATGTGGACAACAACTGGGAAATTTACAACAACTTCCGCCAAAACCAGATGCTCGATCCCTTTGGCTGCATCGATCTTACTGCTTCCCATATACGGGTGAACCAAAACAACTGCCCCAATATGGAAATCATCACACGTATCGGAAACGGAGGAGCCCTGCATACTGCCCCCGGCCTAAAGGTCGCCTTTTATGATGGTGACCCCGATACCGGAGGCACCCTCCTTGGCACCACCACAGTCGATGTTCAGCTCAATCCCGGAGAATATGCTGACATCTCCTTTATAAATACCACTCCGCTTTACAAAATCCATACCCTATATGTCGTAGCAGATGATGACGGCACTGGTTTTGGCACAGTGGGAGAAATAGATGAAAAAAACAACAAAGCCTGGGCCACCTTTGATCTGTGTAATGTATCCCCTACAATCACTTCTATACCCATCACCAATGCCATTGAGGACTCCCTATACAGCTATGATGTGGAAGCCGCTGATCCGGATGGAGACACCTTAAGCTATAGCCTAACAAATGCTCCCTCAGATATGACTATTGATAGTTCCAGCGGCCTTATCCAGTGGACACCTCTTCAGGCCCATGTTGGTGAAAATAATGTCACTGTCCAGGTACAGGATGGAAGAGGTGGTATCGATACCCAGTCCTTTACCATAACAGTACAAAACACAAACGATGCTCCCCAGATTATCTCCTTACCCATACTCACTGCCAAAGAGAACATTACATATAGTTACAATGTCGAAGGCTTTGACATTGATGGGGATACCCTGACTTTTACCCTTGAGATCGCTCCACCTGCTATGACCATTGATAGTTCCACCGGTTTAATTGAATGGATCCCGGATAATTCCGATATTGGAGACCACACTATAAAAGTAAAAGTCACTGATCCCTCTGCTGCCTTTGATAGCCAGGAATATACCCTAAGTGTTGAAGAGATCACTGATAATACCCCTCCAAGGATCTCCAACATCCAAATTACTCCATTGATCCTCAATCCCGGAGAAACAGCCACCATCACCATTGATGCTATAGACAACGAAGCAATCAGTTCCAATGCATTGAAGATTGATGGCATAGATATCCCTCTTGTAGGAAACACTGCCACTTATACTGCCACTGATATTGGCTTGCATGATGTGGAGGCCACTGTATGCGACATCTCCGGCCATTGCAGCACCCTTATTACCCGGTTTGGCGTGCGTGATCCCTCTGATACAACACCACCTCTAGTCACCATAACAAGTCCTGAAACTGACTCAGAATTGACAGAAAAAACAGAGATAATAGGTACAGTAGATGACGATAATCTTGTAAGCTATACCTTAGAATATTCAGAAAAAGATGCAAATAGCTTTACCAGATTCTTCAAGGGACACATCATTGTAATAAGCGATGTTTTAGGTGCCTTGGATTCCACCATGCTTATAAATGGCCTATATGATATCAGGCTCACTGCTATAGATGTAAACGGCCTGTCAAGTTCAACCATGGTGACTTACCGTGTTACCGGGGACCTTAAGGTAGGAAACTTTTCTGTAACCTTTAAGGATCTTGAAATCCCTGTGGCAGGTATCCCGATCACCATCTATCGTACATATGATAGCAGAATTAGAGGAAGCAGGGGTGATTTAGGCTATGGATGGAACATAGACATAAAAACCACAAAGATAGAAGAAAATCGCGTGATGGGTGAAGGGTGGTATACGGAATCTTCTGGCGGAATTTTCAAGACATACTTTCTATTGCCTGACGGTGACCATTATGTAACCATAACCATGCCGGACGGGCAGGTAATGGAGTTTGATTGCAAATTTATTCCAGAATCACAACTCCTTATACCTATTCTTTATCTTGATGCTGCTGTGTTTACTCCTCGTCCGGGAACATACGGGTCCCTTGAAGCCCTTGATGACTCCCCCTGGTATTTATCCGGATCAGAAATATTAAATGGAGATTTTTATATATATAATCCCGATCGTTATAAACTCACAACCATTGATGGAACGGTTTATATTATAGATCAGAATAACGGGCTTTTGAAAGTTACTGATAACAATGGCAATTCCCTGGATTTTACTTCTAATGGGATCATCCACTCCACAGGGAAAGGTGTTATGTTTACTCGTGATGCCAAAGGAAGGATTACTAAAATTACAGATCCAATGGGTAATATCATCGACTATGATTATAATGCAAATGGAGACCTTATTGCGGTAACAGATCAGGAGGGTAATACCTCTCAATATACCTATAACAGCAATCATGGCCTTGTGGACATCTTTGATCCCACTGGAAACAGGCCTATGAGGAATGAATATGATTATGACGGCCGCCTCATTGCCCATATAGATGCAGAAGGAAATCGTATTGAATATACCCATGACATTGACGGCCGTCAGGAAATTGTAAGTGACCGGCTTGGATTTATCACTCTCTTTGAATACGATGACGAAGGCAATGTAACAAGCAAAACCGATCCTTTAGGGAATACCACTTCATATACCTATGATGGAAGGGGGAACAAGCTCTCTGAAACTGATCCTCTCGACAACACTACAACTTATACATATGATGCCCAAGACAATATGCTCACCCAAACCGATCCACTTGGCAATACTACCACCTATACCTATAATTCACGCGGACAGGTCTTAACTATCACAGATCCCTTAGGTAACATTACGACCAATGCATATGGTGTCAAAGGTAATCTGCTTACAACTACCGATCCTTTGGGCAATGTGACTATAAATACCTACGATGATCAAGGCAACCTGACAAGCACAACCGATGCATTAGGCAATGTCATAACCTATGCCCATGATGCATATGGAAATATGCTTACACAGACCGATCCCCTTGGCAATGTCACAACATATACCTATGACGATAATGGCAACCAGCTTACCCAGACTATGACACGAACTACACCTTTAGGTCCTGAGACCATTACCACCATTAGTGTATATGACAGCATGAATCGTCTGGTTGAGACTATAGATCCTTATGGAAATAGCACAATTACCGAGTACAATGCAATAGGAAAACAATCAGCTACTATAGATAAAAATGGAAACCGAACAGGATATGAGTATGACAGCAGGGGAAACCTTATTAAGACCACCTACCCGGATGGCAGCACAGAAACCACAACATATGATGCAGAGGGAAGAAAGATAGGTTCCACTGACCGAAACGGCAGAACTACAGAGTATATCTATGATGCCCTTGGCAGATTAACTCATACAATCCACCCTGATGGTTCATCCAGAATAACAACATATGATGCCGCAGGCCGTTTTATTGGGCAAACAGATGAAAGGGGAAACACCACTAGCTATACCTATGATGCAGCCGGGCGGAGAACCTCTGTTACAGATCCCTTAGGCAATACTACAAACTATACCTATGATGAATATGGCAATCAATTGAGCATGACCGATGCCAACGGCAACACCTATACTTATCTATATGACAAAAACAATAACAGGATAAGAACAGACTTTCCTGACGGCACATTTATAAACATAACCTATGATGCCCTGGGCCGAAAGATCACTGAAACAGATCAGGCAGGCATAACCACACAATTTGAGTATGATGCCCTGGGTCGTCTCATCAAGGTCACGGATGCCCTGGGCCAGGAAACTTCATATACCTATGATGAACTTGGCAACAAGATCACTCAGACCGATGCCAATGGCAACACAACCACCCGGGAATACGACAACCTTATTCGGGTAATCAAAAGGACACTGCCACTTGGCATGTCTGAAACAATGACCTATGATGGCGTAGGCAATATGATTACTAAAACTGACTTTA
The DNA here is from genome assembly GCA_049472335.1 of bacterium. Lineage (GTDB taxonomy): Bacteria > SZUA-182 > SZUA-182 > DTGQ01 > JAFGSM01 > JBLIRM01. The sequence goes on from JBLIRO010000041.1 coordinate 41,137, forward strand.
ACGGGGACACCGTCAACTATACATACGATAACAATAATCGCCTTATTCTAAAGACCTATCCGGACAGCTCAACAGTATCCTTTGCTTATCTCCCAACAGGACAAAGGGCATCCATCCTTGATTCAAGAGGCCTTACAACTTTTATCTATGATGAACGGAATCGATTACTCCAAAGGACAGACCCTGATGGAACTGTTATATCCTATACCTATGATGCAACCGGAAACAGAACCTCCGTTACAGTGCCTTCCGGTACAACCAGATACACCTTTGATGAACTTAATCGGTTAGCAACAGTTACCGATCCGGATAGCGGTATAACTACTTACACTTACGATTTAGTTGGAAATAGGGCCAGTGTCACTTATCCAAATGGCACAAAAACAGTCTATAAATACGATACCCTAAACAGGCTAATAAGGCTTGAAAATAATCGTTCTGATGAATCTATCATCTCAAGCTATGACTATACCCTTGGCCCTTCAGGGAACAGGATCAGGGTGCAAGAAAATACAGGCAGAATCGTGGATTACACCTATGATGCCCTTTATCGCCTGACCCTTGAAAATATCACTGATCCTAATCTTGGTGACCGTCGTATTACCTATTCTTATGATCCTGTGGGGAATCGCCTATCAAAAGGTGACACAGTAGCGGGATCGACAAACTATACCTATGATGAAAATGACCGCTTATTAACAGAAAATGCTATCACATATACATATGACAATAATGGGAATACCATTAGCAAGACAGAAGGAACGGATGTTACAACTTATAGCTATGATTACGAAAACCGGCTTATCGGGGCGCAAACACTTACATCAACTATTAATTATACCTATAATCCCTGTGGGATTAGGGTGAGTTCTAATGTAAATGGAGTCTTAACCAATTATCTTGTAGATATGAACCGGGATTATGCTCAGGTAATAGAGGAGAGAGATGGCGGATCTGTCTTGCTTGTAAGCTATATCTATGGTGACGATTTGATAAGTATGAATAGGGGAGGAGTTGACTTTTTTTATCACTATGATGGAAATGGTAATACGCGGCAGATTACTGATGTTTTAGAAAATATAACAGATACATATAATTATGATGCCTTTGGGATTATGCTGGATCAAACTGGGACTACCGAGAATAACTATTTATATACAGGTGAACAATATGATACGACTGTTGGATTCTATTATTTAAGGGCTAGATATTATAATCAAAATAATGGGAGGTTCACCATATTGGACGAATATAAGGGGAATATTTATGATCCAATAAGTTTACATAAATACTCCTATTGTAAAGATAATCCAGTAAATCTCATAGATCCAAGTGGGCGATTCGGGATTATTGCAGTAATGGTTAGTGTATCAATATTAACAATTTTAACAAACATTGCAACAGCAGCATATACTTTACCAATTTCTGAATTACCCTCCGAAAAGACAAGAAGGCAGTTAGCGGGGCTGATATATGCTGAATCAGGGACAAAAGAGTGGGGTGGCGAAAATTCTGAAGAGAAGGCAGCCATTGGAAGCACAGTGATTAACCGCGCATATTATGCAACACTGACTCCAGCTTCTGGACGTGGGAAATGTTACAATCAAGATTTTGGATCAGGGACATTTTGGTCTGCCATTATTTTCCCCGGCCAGTTTAAGGGTTATGGCACCAGCATGTGGGATGAGGTTATGAGCGGCGATGATATGAAATCGTATCAGCAATTGAACGAAGACATAAAAGGAATAAGCAAACGTTTACATCTTAACAATAGCATAAGTGCTGCAAAGAGACTCCCGTCAACACCGCAACTTGTGGGATTGGGTGGATTAGGAGGCCTTGCTCCTATTGCATTTAATAAAGCAACAAATTCACCTCCTAATCCAGCAAGAATGGAGAAAATCGGACGACACGGAAGCCATACTTTTTACGGTTTCAGAACAGGAAGAGAATGTGACTGAAATATATAAAAAAAGGAGAACATTGTGATATCTCGAATTTTGATTCTTTTTCTTATTTTGATACAAGTGACCTTGGCTACTAATTTCGTTCAGGATGTGAATGCAGGCGAGAACGAATGGGTATTGCCGGAGTTGTTTGAAACTCAAAAAGAAGCGGTAAAAAATGGATGCAAAAAAGTATATTTGAAAGATAGAAATCAGGAAAGCTATGTTATTGAGACAGGCGATATACACACATTTCTGATAACTGTTTATGATAAAAACTCTAAGGGCCAGTTTATAAAATCAAATCAAATATGTGTTCCATCCTGGTATGGCAAAGCAAGCGTAGAGTATAAAGACATTTTGCCCGACGGAAAAGAACTCTTGTTTGTTAAATTTGAAGGTAACACCGGCACAGGGACCTTGCAGATGATTTTGATGATTATCAGATGGCAAGATAATGAGTTTGTCCCGATTTTTGTAGAAACTATATCCTATGACTTGGAAGGTATGGGTTACAAACAAGAATTGAAAGTTTCTTACACCTTAGAGAACATTAAAACAAATCAATTGTCGATGGATTTGAATTATGGATTTAAGGTGCTTTGTAAAGCCGATCCTGCTATTAATTTCAAGGCTGCCTGGAATGACCGCTTGATATGGGATGAAAAAACCGGTTCTTTTTACAAAGATGAATATAATCGAAGCATACTTAATGCGCCATTTTATGTGCAGCGAAATATTGCGCGCGTTAGACAATTATTAAGATCGATCAGAATATCTGATTTGTGTAATGGCTTTTTTGAAAAAACTGGGATAATGGAAATCTTGATTGATGGGACGCCAAAAGGGGACGTTGTTTACTAATCTTACTTAATTCTCGATTACCATATCTTTTTAAATTTTTATTCTTTTGGTAATTAAACAAATATGCAGCATGTTTTTAGTCCTCTTGCCAAAATTATGGTATATACAACCCAGGAAAAAAAGCACAAGGGGCACAAGGATCAGGTCTTTTATTATAAGGTTTTGAAGATAGGTTCTACAAATTCACTCTTCCTTTAGCCAGTTCTCAATTTTTAACTTTTTTATACGGCTGAAATGCTTTTCATTGTTTGTGACTCGAACTAAGCCGTTTGCTAAACAAATACTTGCTATTAGCAAATCGAATTCATCAATAATCTTGCCCTTTTTCCTGAGATTAGCTTTAAGTTCTCCATACTTTTTTAAACTGTCAAATTCTAAACCAATAATTTCAAGCTCTGCAACAAAATCAAAAAGATTTGCCAAATTATGTTCAACTTTTTCAGAATTGTAAGCGCCGAAAAAAAGTTCAGCTAAATTAATAGTCGATATAGTAATTTCTTGTGGTGAATGAACTAAAAATTTATCTCGAATTATACTCTCACCTTTAAGCCAAGCAATACAAATATTAGTATCAATAAGATATCTTACCATTGGATATCTTTCTTAGAAAAAAATCTTGAATCATAAATATCTGAAATTATCTGGTCAGTGGATCGCTTATCCTGCCAATTACCAAATGTATGGATAAATTTGTCAGAAAATGCTTTTCTTTTATAGCCTTCTTTTTTAGTGAATTCTACTCTTAAGCAGTGGAGGATTTGATAAATCGAATCAAACCTGTCTTCCGGGATTTTATTAATTTCTTGCATTAATCTTTCTTTGAGGCTTTTTTTGGGAGTCATTTTTATCTTCCTTTAATCTCTTTAATTTTGCAGCTTATATATAACATAAACATAATATTTGAGCAACAAAGAGCCTGATTGAAAATGATTATATATAATTTTTGTCAAACGAGATTAATAATCATTTTTTCTTCTTTCGGATACCTTATCTAAATAGTCCAAGATAGCCTGAGCAAATTCATAAAAATCTGATAATCTATTCTGAAAGATATCGTATACTTTTTCAATTAAAATGTCTCTATATTCATGGATCAGTACATTCCTGAAACCCGCCATTTTTACGAGCTTTTCTGCCTGGTTATCATCAAGCACGCCCTTTTCTGCCAGTATAGAAAAGATCTCTCCATAATCAGAAGGACTGCCCATATTTTCACTGGAAATAATATGATTACCTATATCAATACAGGCTTGAATTGAAGTCTCCAATCTCCTTTCGACAATCGCTTGAATATCCATATCCCTTTTAAATTGTTCGGGTGATACATTTTGTTTGGATTTAAGATGTTCCAGACTATCGTTTAATGAATTTAATATCCTTCGTATAACGGGAATATCAACCATGCATCCCCCTCCTCAAATTTATTTCAGCTACTCTATCATATAATTCATACATAGGTTTAATATCCTGATATCTTCCCAAAGATGCTGCTTTAAATTTATAGAATACCTTCACATCTCTGGCATGAATCAAACGGCCATATTTTATAACTTGATATCTAAGAAAAGGATTAGCCCGATTTAAAACTACCACATCCACCCGGTTGATTTTACAAATTCTCATGATTGCGCATGTTATATCTATCTGCCGTTCCCCTAATCTCAGGATATCGTCTTCTTTTTTAAAATATACAGCGATATCAATATCACTTAATTGTGTATCCCTTCTTAAAGCAGTAGAACCAAAAATCAGGACAAAATCAATATCAGTCTGTAGCATAAAAAAATCCTTTATTCGCTGCTCATTAAAATGGATTTTTTTGTCTGGTTCTCCCAATGCTTATCCCCCTTTACTATTTTTTATAAGATATGACAAAAATTTAAAAGGATTTAATCAGATATATATTTAAAATACCCTATAACATTATGAATACAAAAAGATTCCATATAAAAAACATCTCTTTAGATTAATACCAAAGTTGGATCAATAAATCAAATAAATATCAAAGCAAAATCAAAAAAATAAACTATTTTGCCCTCTCTTAGCATAAAAAGTAATTATCAACCAATCCAATCATTGATGGAATTAAGGACTTAAAACTCGCAACTGATTTTTATATTATGT
>JBLIRO010000042.1:0-45751 GCA_049472335.1 bacterium
ATGCAGCACACGAGTGTAACATCGCATGATGCCTATCGTCATTATTATTGTCGCCTTCACCTCTTATTGTTACCTTCTATCTTCTCCGACGTGATGGTCAAATAGACTACGTAAATTTAAAATAAAATAAAACACATATTTATATTGACAAAAAAGACAATTATAAGTTAAAATCTTTATTATAAACAACATCCTACTATTTGTTATACTTAATGGCTAGCCTAAAAAAGTTGGCATTTTTACAATCAGATTCAGGTCGAAATTTTGTTGATACGATTGAGAAAGTCTGACTACCATAAGTGCTAATTCGAGGATTTTGCGATTAAAAACCCGTAAAAGACTATCTCAAGATGAGATGGTAAAATGTGAAGGTATTTTCAAACAAGCCCCAATATAAAAATAATTAGAAATAGTCTCTAATTTATCAATTTTAAGAATTTTTCAATTGAATAATTGGAAGGTTTGAATGGACAAAACTATCAAGCGATCAAGATTATTATTACTTTATCCTAATGAGCAAACATCACTCTTTTTTATATTAATATGTACTATCTTATCTATGATCATGTTTCAAGGACTCTATTTTCCGGTAAATGCTGGAATGGTAAAGACGTTCACCCCAAGGATCTCCATTTATGAGCAATACTCTGATAACATTGATCTTATCTCTAATCTGGAACTTTACAAGCTTGACAAGAATTCTGATTGGCTTACCATGGCTTCCCCAGGATTTTCATTGAATTTGGACTCTCTAAAGACAAAAATGAGATTTGACTACGAGACGAGGATCACTTTTTACCATAAAGAGAAAAATAAGGGAAAGAATAACGACTTTCACTATGTAACAGCTCAATGGGAACAACAAGTTAATCGCAATATCAAATTTGATGTCAAGGATACCTTTTCCCGTTCTGATGATCCCATCTTGGTTAGCAAAGAAGGAGTTATAGAAGAAGTCGCAGAGAGACGAATCTACTACCGTAATAATGGACAGATAAGCCTATCCATTCGACTTAGTGCTGATAGTTCAATTGCCCTGGGCTATATCAACCTTTACCTCGATAATAAATCTGTCAATTACGAAGATAGCATTGGCCACGAATTTTTTTTCAATTTGGATACTAAGATCAATCCCTATTGGAAAATTGGTTTAGAATCCAGGACAAATCGAGGGAAATTTAAACAGCCAGAGGGATTTACTGGATGGGATCCTCAGGACTTCTATGACCAAGAAGGAGTGATCACCTTAAGCTACCTCCGGCATCCCTCCCGCAGCTTGTTCGCCAGATATAGTTTACTGGCTAAAAAATATGATAATCCTTATATTACAGAGTTTTGGCTTCATCAAGCCTCTGTAGGGCTTAATCTTATTCTTAGCACGAATACTAATTTCAGCATTGAAGGAGGTTACTTCCTTCAAGATTTTCCTAATGATCGCGAATCTGAAAATGGGGCAAGATTCAATATTGCATTGAATACTCAAAAGAAAAAATTTGCTGTAAACATTGGGAGTAGCGGAGGATTCACTCAAGACTATTTTTCTTCGGAAAATCTTGGATCATCAAAATTTAACCAGGTTCTTGGATCTGTGAATTACTTAATAAGCAAAGATCTGAGTGCATTTCTTTCTGCAAACTATCAATGGCAAGATTTTTTAGGAGAAAATCAGGGCAATAGAAAAGATAATGTATGGCGAACAAGTGGCGGATTTTACTTCTCATTTTCTGACTGGCTTACATTATCTATAGAAGAAGCTTACTCTGAACGAAGATCTGAATCAGATCTAGTTTTTAACAGACATCCAGAGTTTATCAGAGAAAATCGAGTCATGCTTCGCCTTACAGCGGGCTATTCTATTAGGATTTAAACAGGTTCCTAGCAGCATTTCTTTATCGTTTACTATTTTATTTTTAATGATTATTGATTCTAAAAGGATTTTTACCGTCAAGATCATACACATAAGTCTTTTCCCACCAAAAAAATATTAAATGGTTTTCTTGCCTGAGCAATATTGTTTATAATTTGTTATCTTTAACTTGCCAGATAGACTTGTCAGGCGGAGAGCAGACTATGACTGACAAGTCGCAGAGCGAAGCTCAACTCGGCATTAATGGAGAATCATCCTGATCCCAACCATTTATTCTTATGACAATAGATTTATGGACCTGGCTAAACAAAATATTTCAAGAATCCGATATTAAAGATAAGGCATATATATAATATTCAGGTTGACAATGCTTTTTAATTAAAAAACTTTAAAAACTCTGAAAAAGTCAAATCACCCAATGAGACTGGATAAAAAGCTTAACCTGACCAAGTACCATAATTGCGAAGCCAGGGTTTCGGGTCCACTTTTTGTGCATCTGTCAATTCTCGTTATTTGCCTGTTTATTCTTATATGCTCCAAAAATATATTTTCATTTGATGCCCAGATTACCTGGGATGAAAATGAAGAAGAAAATATTGCAGGTTATAAGATTTTTTGTCGCAAGGAAGGATATCAAGGATATAATTATAACGCTCCCGTATGGACTGGCACTGACACAACCTGTTCCATTTATGACCTGAATGACACAAACATCTATTATTTTGTGGCAAGGGCTTTTAATACGGCAGGAATTGAGAGCGAAAATTCTGAAGAATTAAAGGTTGAACTTATAGATGGAGAGATAAAAGTGAGCACAACCACCGATTCATACAATTTTGTCGGGAACGGATGCTTCATTACTTCCGGAGATTCGGGATTATAAAAAATTTATTTATATATAAAATAGACTTCTAATCTTAATGTCTCATTAACCCTGTATTGAGCTAGGGCACTACGATCACATCACCTGATTGAAGATATATGTTTTGCGAGGTGTCACTCCCTTTTGTAATTTCTTTATAATTAAACGGTATAGTAATCTGTCTTTTTCCGATGGTTCTGATGATTATGATATCTTTGGAGGATGCAAAATCATTCAAGCCCCCGGCCATGGAAAGGGCCTGAAGCACATTGATTCTTCTGCCTAAAATAAACTCTCCGGGACGAGTGACATTTCCGATAACATATATCTTGTTACTATTTATTTTCAAGACCATTACAGTAACTACAGGGTCTGGAATAAATTTAATTAGTCTCTGTGCAATCTCCAGACGTAATTCTTCAGGCACCTTACCACCTGCCTGAATATCACCAATTAGCGGGAAAGATATTTTTCCGTCAGGTCTGACAACTACCTCATGATTTAAATCTTCATTTTTCCATACAGAAATACTAAGTATGTCTTCAGGACCAATCAAATAAGGGTCTAAATTTTCATTCTTATTTGAAGTACCTTCGAAGGTTTTTTCTGTTTTTTGAATGCTGATCTCTTCTTTTTTAGCCTGATTATCTACCGGAACAGAAACCTCATTCAATCTCTGGCCTTCTTGAGCTAATGTTGCAGACGTTTTAAATATTAGACAGAAAAATAAAACAATAATCATTAATGCTGTATAATACACAGCGCCTTTCATCCTATAATTTATCCATTTAAGCATGCAAAACTCCTCTTTGTAATATCTTAGCTACAATTAGCTGTATTCCTGTTTCCTTTTTCATAATCAATATCATATTTTTCTATAAGATCATAGATTGTAGATCTAGCCACACCGAGGCTTCTTGATATTTTGGCCAGATTTCCTTTATATTTCCCAAGGCTGTCAATCAGCATCTCTTTCTCTAATCTTTCTTTTGCTTCCTTAAGGGTTAAATCCTCTCTGAAGCTACGATTACAGCTAATACCTAAATCCTGAGGTTTTATATTCAGGTCTGTTGACAATACCAATGCTCTTTTTATCTTATTTTCCAGTTCCCTAATATTCCCCGGCCAACTATACGCTTTCATAGCCTTGATCGATTCAGGAGTTAATTTCTTTGAACCCTTTCCCATTTCATTGCCGAATTTTACTAAAAAATGATTTGCGATAAAGATAATATCATCTTCTCTTTCCCGCAAAGGAGGCAATTCAATTGTTATCCCATTTAACCTGTAATAAATATCTTCACGAAAATTTTTTTCTTTTATCTCCTGTTCCAGGCTTTTATTGCTTGCTGCAATAACTCTTACATCTACAGGTATGAACTCGCTCCCACCCAGACGTTGTATTTGTCTTTCCTGCAAAAATCTAAGTAGTTTAACCTGTAAATTAAGAGGCAATTCCGCTATTTCATCAAAAAACAAAGTCCCTTTATGGGCCAGTTCGACCTTTCCTGTCTTTTTCGTGTGAGCATCAGTAAAAGCCCCTTTTTCATGCCCGAATAATTCACTTTCCAGTAAAGTTTCAGGAATTGCTCCGGAATCGATGGGAATAAATGTCTCATTGGCCCTTTTGCTCAATCTGTGAATGGCTCTGGCTACCAATTCCTTTCCGGTTCCACTCTCTCCATGAATTAGAACAGCTATGTCTGCCTCAGCCACTCTCCGGACCATATTAATAACTTCTTTAATCTTCCTGCAATTTCCTAAAATACCATATGACTCTCCGTTTTCTGCAAACCGAGACTGCAATCGCTTGTTTTCAATCTCTAAATTTCTAATGTACAGAGCGCGTTTTAATATAATTCTTAATTCATTCAGATCTATAGGCTTTACATAATAATCATAAGATCCCAATCTGAGAGAATTAATGGCATTTTCCTTTCCGTCATGTCCGGTGACCATGACAACCTTTGCCTGAGGGTCAATGGAAATGATCTTCTCCAAAACCATAAAGCCCTTTTTATGATCATCTGCAGGAGACAAATTTAAATCGAGTGTAATCACATCAGGTCTATAATCACTAAATTTTTTTATCGCATCACTAGCATCGCTGGCTATAATTACTTCATATTCGTTATTTAATCCCCATTTAATCTGTTTACAGATATATTCTTCATCATCAACTACAAGTAATATAGGCTTACTCATTCTTTTTTTCTCCCATTTTCTTCAAATGGCAAATATATTCTAAACTGAGCACCTCTGCCCACTTCACTTTCGGCCTCAATTTTTCCACCATGTGCTGCTATGATTGTCTTACTTTGATAAAGGCCTATTCCCAATCCCTTTTTTTTGGTTGTCTGAAAAGGTTTAAAGAGTTTATTTTTAAGAAATTCCCTCGACATTCCCGGCCCGTTATCCTTGACCTCGATTATTATGTTTTCATTTTCTGCATATGTCGAGACTGAAACCGTTCCATGATCTTTCAATAATTCCTGAGCATTAATAATCAGGTTTCTGATGACACTTTGAATCTTTTCCCGGTCTAAATTTAAGTCAGGCAGATCAGAATACTTTTCAATCAATTGGATTCCATCTTTACTCAATCCGGTTTGTGCGATACTATCTTTCATGAGTTTAGTTACATTGGTTTTTGTCCTGTTCAATTCTATATCCTTGGGCATCCTGGAAATTCTGGAGATGAGTCCCTTCATATTGCCGATTGTCTTTGAAATGGTCTCTAAAACGTCTTTTTGAAATTCCGGGTCCTGCATGTTGCAGGAGGCATTTTGTACTATCAATGAAAGCATAGAAATTGAATTTTTTAGATCATGCAGGATAAAGGAGGAAATCTTGTTCATTAATTCCATTTCTCCCGCAAGGACGAGGCGGTCCGATAGTTTAATGTTTAAAATGGCATTCGCGGCCTGGTTGCACAGGGTTTTTAACATATCATAATCTTCATAATTATAAGCCGCGCCAGTTATTTCTTTTCCCAGGGTAATAAAACCTACAAGATCGCCCTTGACAATTAATGGACTCATAACAGAAACACTATACCTGTCAAAAAATGCCCTGTTAGTCTCAAAAATTTCTCTTAAATTACTATCAATTGTGTCAAAATCTATAGAGAAAGGCTCCGCCTTTTCTTCTAAATGCTTAATTAAAGGTCTATCAATATAAATCGAGTTCCCTGATTCCGATATATCCCTAAGACTTGTCAGATGATATTTTTTGTCATCACCATCGTAGAGCCAAACCGTAATCTCGTTTACGCACATTGTTTCTGCCACCAATTCCATGAATTTTTTCAATAAATCATTAAGATCAATAACAGAACCAATGATATTTGTGAGTTCGATCCATTCAAATCTATAATCATATCTATTTTTATAAAAATGCCTGTCGATAAACCTTGTTACAACTTTTCGACTTGTAGCGGAAAGAAAAAAAACAGACAAGGTCAAAAGACTAAAAAGCACAAATATAGGATAGAATATAAGATTGAAATCAACTCCCAGGATTTTTAATAATTGACCGATAAATCCCACAAGAATTAGATAACTGCTAATAACGATAAGTGTAAATGACCCATAAAATACCTGTCTGGAAACAAATACATCGATGTTCATTAATCTATGTCTAATAAAGCTAAATGTCAGAATTCCCAATGAAATTAAAATAACGCCTGATCCGATTGGTATATAAGTGTATTTTGCATACTGAAAGAGAATTACCCTGCTGATTACGTAAATATAAAAGGTAAAAGCGGCAAACATACCCAGAATGCTGTATTTGATTTGCCATTTCTTGATGCCTGTGGAATTTCTATAAACTGTTTCCAGATTGAACAGGATAAATACTATGGCTAATAAAAGGAAAACACACAAAAAACGCCCCGCCTTCCCTAACAAAAAAACATTCTGCCCGGTAAGCGTAGTTTTTGATACTGTAATGAAGGAATCGAAAGGTATTAGAACAAGGAAAATAAACGACAATATATAGATTGCAAGGAGCAATAACTTGAATTTTTTTGATATTGTCTCATGACTTCTGGCAAAAACAACACTGAATAAAGACCAGTTTGCCGGAATAAGGCAGCATCCGACAAGACTGATTCGCCCCCAAAACAATAAGCTTTGTGGATCCGAAGATTGAAGTACCATAAAATTGCCGAATTCCATAATGCCCAAACTTGATATGGCCAAAGCAAAGGCTCTATTGGCAAACTGGCGGTATCCCTGATATAGGACAAAAGAGGTCAAAAATAGTGCAAATATAAAGCTCACTAATGTTGGAATGGAATATGGATTCATATCAAAAAATAATTTTAACCTTTAAAATTTTCCTGAAAATTCATTATAGAGCTAAAAAAGATAGAAAATTTGAGCATTTAAACAAAAGATACATATCTTAAGTATATACTTTATTTATCGGTCAAACTTCTAAATTATTATTAGATTGGAGCAAAGGCCTTATCATTGTTAACCCTTATTTTAGGCTAAAGAGGTGAATTAAGAATTTTTTAATCCAATAAAAGAAGGCGCAAGGGATGATAGAAATATCATCCCTTGCGCCTTCTTGGTGTTTCCGAAATGAAACGGGTAAATCGATTAACCCAAAAACTTCTTTCTGTTGAGACCGGCTACACCAACAAGGCCAAGGCCAAGAAGTAAAAGAGTAGCAGGCTCTGGCACCGGGTCAACTGATTCTACCATGACTACTAAATCTGTAAAATCAGGCTCGATATCACTCCATTCAGGATAGCCATCGTTAATACCATTACCATTGCCCCAATGCATACTATGGAGATCTTCAAAGGCAAGAACATATTCATCGGCATCCCAAACGCCGGGAGAATAAGGCAATATTTGAACGGTGTCAATACCCTTGCCCTTATAAGCGGCCATATGATCAGCACCATCAAAATTTAAGGATGTATCGCTAAACCAGACACCTCCGATCCATGGTTGCGGGGCCTGGGTTGAGTTTATATAATATCCGAAGGCATTATGAGCAAAATCTATACCTGTATCCACAAAATTAATCAAAACACTTCCATCAGCTAAAATGGATAAAAGCGCCTGGGAACCAGAAGTTGCCCCGCCGCCAAAAATCTGAACCATATTCATGGGATTGGCAGCATCATAAATTCCAAAGGTATTAGTGGTTGCCCATTGTGCCACTTCTATGATCAGGGTGCTTACGGATCCGCCTGATCCATGGATTGACCAATAAGAATCCATACTGTCACTAAGTGCGTCTGTAAGAACGTTTGTGCTGCTGACACCAGGATTCGGGCCTATGGTTATATTGTTAAGCGCGCTCTGTAGTCCGACTCCTCCGTCACCGAAGGGTATAGCGTTTGCCCTTACACCAACCATCATAAGGGCCATTATCACTGACAAACAGATCAGTAATTTTCTCATTTTGCTTTCTCCTTTGCAGGGTGAATTTATCATATATCGTAAAAATTTCTTTACTCCCGGAACCTTGATCACGGATGAATCCAATAGCCCAATCATTTTCTTTAAAAATTTGTCACCCCCCTTCTAAAGTAGTTGATTAGCGCTATTTTTTAGCTCATCCTCAATTTTTCAGAAACAGGGTGCAATTGTAATGCCAAAAATATTAATCTGGCTAAGTATCTGTTATTAAATAGCTAAAATCATTCGTATATCTTTTTCAATTATCTATGATATATCAGTAAAATAGTAGTCTTCTACTACACATTTTGTTAATTTTTAAAAAATACATATAACTGTCTGAAAAAAAAGGAAAAAAAATTATTGTGGACGTAGGAGAACACTACATTTTTTCATACCATTAAAAGGTAATAAGAAGAAAAATTATACTCTGAATTTTACCTCTTATCCCAAACCTAATGTCTATTTATGATTCATCAAAATGCACTTCATAAACAAAAAGGTCCTTTTTTTCTTTTGGAAGGGAGTTTGGAGATATTATAAGCGGCTGTTTTGAATATATTCTTAAGAGTCCGTTGCCTTTAACAATTAACATATGATTGTTTTGCCTTTTTTTATAATTGAAGTAATTTAAGATCCCGTCAATTTTGACTATAGGAGAGATCTTCAATAGATAGGTACTATGTTCGACTATCCTTGGGGAGAAAACAACCTCTCCTTCACTAACTTTATCGTATATAACAGGGAGGCTGCAATTAATATATTTATTTATTGGTTCCTTTATCTCATAATTTCTATATAAATCAGGGTCATCCGAGAGTCCATCTTCAGCCGCTCTTACTATATTATATGCTTCACGTGAGGTTATATAATGCAACCGATAATCTCCGGTGCCATATTTTTGTTCAAGATAATCAAACATTTGATCTGTTTGTTTGCCAAAAAATACATTTCGGCTTTGAATACCATGAGTATATACTTTGACAAATATCCATTCTGGACGTCCCCTTACACCTATTTTCTGAGAAATCCATTTATCCACTCTTGACAAGGAAGGCATATAGTCAGTCCCAACTGCACCGCATTCAACCATTTCTCTTCTAAAAGCCAAACACAGAGGCCCTTCAAAAATCATAAATTTCTCTCTTTGTATTTTGCCGACCTCTGCATCTTTGCCCTTACCATAAGATTTGGGATTATCATCATCTTGGACATAATAAATACTATTTATTTTAGATGGTTGAGCATCGGAGCCAAAGCTTGGAAAGGTAAAATCTGCATAACATCCGGCATTTTTTAGGATGTCAAGCTCTCTTGATACACCACAGTGCTCTATTACAGTTGAATTATCAAGTGCCCAGTTACCATGGATAAAACCGAATGCCACTATTTCATCATCTCCAACAGTTTTCATTGCTCCAAAAGAATTGAACCATTGCAGGCCCTCTTTAAGTTTTTCCGGGAATGTTTCATTTGTGTCATTTCCATGATGCCAATGGAATTCTATCTCACCGTATCCCAGATAAACTGCATTTGCAAGGGCCTTAACTACATCTTCATTTTTATGATCATATGCATAAAACCAGGTATGTTGTGGACTTCTCCCATAACTATCATAATGTCTATCTGCCATTTCCATATATTCTTTTAACCAGTAAAGGTTTTTCTCCGTACCTTTCATTCCTCTGCCAGGTTCATAATGGTCAACAAACATGAACATAATATGTTTAATATCTTCATGAGACCTTACTGGTCCTTTATCTTCACTTGCTATCTGACTGAGATAATCAGGAATCCATACATACATCTTCCATTTAACAATCTTGAACATAACTAAGACAACAAAAATAAAAATAATTACAAAGAAAAAAGCGCATATCTTCTTTGTTATTGATTTCACTTATCCCTCCATTCTATTTTTGATTTTTATTTATGGTTTATCAGATTGACTCTTCAGACGTGGCAGGAATTGGGTTAAAGGAAGATATTAAATTTTTCAATACTATTACAATCCGTGCTGCTTTAAGGGCTAAAAGTTCATGTTTGGTTCATCGTAAAGTCTCTATCGGGCATTTTTCATTTATGAATTGTAGAGTTATTGTTATTTCATTTAGTCAATTGCTTTAGCAAATGCTGCGCATCCTTTTTTTCCGGAAACTCCTTTTGCATTGATAACGCCTGATTAAGCTCTACCAATGCCTTTTCGTTTTCTCCGGAACTATGTAAAGCCATGGCCAAGTGATATCTCATAGCAGGATTATCGCTTCCTAAGGCGACGGCTTGATTAAACATCTCTACCGCCTTGTCAAATTTTTCCATCTTTAAATAAATCCAGCCTATGGTGTCTATAATATACGGGTTATTAGGAGACAACCTGTCAGCCTTTTCTGCAAGACTGAGGGACTGATTCAGATTTTGCCCCCTCTTGGCATAGAACCACGCTAGATCGTTATAAGCAAGCATATTATTAGGATCTAACTGGATCGCCCTTTTATAAAAATACTCCGCCTTTTTGTCATCCTCTTTTTGAAGATAGGTGCTGGCCATTAAAAAATGTAACTGGCTGTTATCGGGATCTATTTTCTCAAGAACCTCGTTATATTGATTTATGGCAAGGTCGTATTTTTTTATCCTATTATATGCCGTCCCCAGGTTTGTTTTAAGATTTACAGAATCAGGCATTCTTTTAATACCGTTTTTCAGGATATTAATTGCCAAATCAGGCTGATTCGAGATCTGGTAAACTGAGGCAAGCCTTAGATAGGTCTTTTCGTTCTCCGGATCTTTCTCCAGAGCTTTATTAAGATAGCCGGCAGCATCTTTGTGATTACCACTACTCAAGGAATACAAAGCCAGATCATTCAATATGTTTGAAGCTTTATCCGGATTTTTTGAAAGGGTGTCATCAAGTAACTCCTTTGCCTTGTCGTATTCATCTTTAAGGGTGTAAGCATGTATTAAATGTTCTTTAGCTGAAAGGCTTTCCGGAGTTGTCTCTGCAACTTTCCTGAATTGAGTAATAGCCAGGTCATATTCATTGTTTTCCAGGTAAGCCGCTCCAAGAACATTACGTGCCATAATCGAGTCCGGCGCTGAGGTGATGAAATTTTTGGCCAGGGTTATAACACCCTTAAAATCATTTTGGCCGGAAAGGACCTTTGCCAGACGGGAAAAGGCTACTTCATCTTTAGGATTTATATTAAGGGCTTCCCTGAGAGTATTAATTTCCTCATTTTTATTCCTGATTCTGGAATAAATCTCCGCCAATCCCAGAAGTGCCTTAATATTTTTAGGATCATGCGCCAAAACCTTTTTATATCTTTCAATTCCTTTATCAGGTTTACCCTCGCCTAAATCCAATTTGGCGAGATTAAACTGGGCTGAAAGGAAATCCGGATTTATGGAAAGAGCCTTATCCATACTTTCCCTGGCCTTATCCAGCTTTCCCTGTTTGACATAAGCCAATCCCATGAGATTATAGAATATCTCCTGCCTGGTATCAGACTTAAGGGCCTCCAGACAAACCCGGAGGGTCTGGTCCGGTTTATTTCTCTCCAGATAGGTCAAGGCCAAAGGGACATAGA
The DNA here is from genome assembly GCA_049472335.1 of bacterium. GTDB lineage: Bacteria > SZUA-182 > SZUA-182 > DTGQ01 > JAFGSM01 > JBLIRM01. Next base: position 11,737 of record JBLIRO010000042.1, read on the forward strand.
AGCCCAAATTTTTCGGGTCAATTTCAATAGCAGATTCATAAACCTTGACAGCATCATCCTTCATTCCACTCATCCGGTAAAGAGTTGCCAAGTTCTGATGTGTCATCGTGAAATTTGGGTCCAATTCCATTGCCAATTGCAGCTCTTCCATCCCCTTGTCTGGTTGGTTTCTCCCAATGTATGCAAGACCCAGAATGTTATGCAGATAAGGATTATTAGGCACTAATTCAAGGCCCCTTTCTGCTTCCTCAAGGGCTGAATCATACCTCTTTAGTTCGAGATTTAACAAAGCCAGTAAAGTGTGGGCCCCGATGTGTTCAGGATCGATCCTGACTACATTCTGAAGCGTACTGATACTTTGGTCCTTTTGGTTGACCTTATACTGAGCCAATCCAAGTAAATAGTTTGAGCTTAAATTTTTAGGATTCAGCTTCACGGCTTCCAAAAGGTCCTGAATAGCCTCATTATATTGACCTTTAGAAAAATATGCCGCACCTCTTATATGATAACCGAATGGAATTTTAGAGAATTTTTTGATAATCAAGCCTCCCTGTTTGATGCCTTCATCAAAACGCTTCTGAGAATTCAGGATATCCCCCAGAACGGCCATTGCTTCGAGTGAATCAGGATCCACCTCCTGGGCCTTTCGATAGAGGCTTTCTGCCTTATCATACCCCTTTAAAAATATATAATATCGACCTAAGGCCAGATAAGGTCTGACATCTTTGGGTGATTTATTCATAGCTGCTTCAAATTTGTTTTTTGCATCCACATAATTTCTCATTTGCATATAAAGATTGCCCTGATTGATTATGGCACCGATATTGTTAGGGTCCAATTCAAGGGCATTATCAAAGTGCGATCCGGACAGATAAGGCTCTTCCTTCCGCATATAGATCTTACCTATAAGATTATGTATCTGCGATCTCTCAGACTTCGAGGTTTCATCCTCTTCAATCACTTTGTTCAGCTCCAGTGAGAGCTTTGCCTCTTTCAGGGCATCATCGTATTCCTTTTTCGCGAAGGAAATAGATGATAACAGGAAATGCGCATGACTTAGATCGGGATTTTTTTCAATTACAAGTTTAATTTCCTGTTCAGCATTATCAAATTTATTCACATCAAAATAAATTTCGCCTAATTGAAGTCGCAATTGATAATCATTGGGATCCAAATCAATCGCATTTTTAAATTCAATAATGGCGGCATTATAATTTTTTTCCTCAAGGTATTTTTCCATTTTGGCGATATGTTCTTGTTTTGTTCTTTTGCAAGAGCTTAAGATCGGAACAGTTAAGATCAATAAGACAATCAGGGGAATAATTGATTTTGCTTTACCTTCTTTGAGCGGATCAGTATACATTTTAGAAAAGCTTCCGGTCAACAATCTATCGTTTTCTACACTTCCTGAATCGACACAAATCCTTTTCATATCATTTATCTCCCCTTAATTGATTTTATTCGATCAGAATAAAATTATTCATCGATCAAAACCGTAAAATAGATTCCTATTTCACCACCTGCATTCTCAAGTTTCTCGGAGGACGAGGCTTTAAAAGATTAGACGGAACCAATAAATTTGCAGGAAAAGATTGCCATGATTCATTCCCTGCTGCATCAAATGCAGACACCTTATAAGTATATGTTGAATTCTCCGTAGGAACTCCCATATCTGAATAGAAGGTATTTACTGTTGTGCCGATATTGGCGCCATCTCTGTATATTTTATAGCCCGCTATTCCAATATTATCAAATGGGGCATCCCAGGTTAGATTTATCTGCATTGATGAAATAGTTTCTGCGGTGAGATTGATAGGAGACATGGGCGGGATTGTATCATTGGACGACACTGAGGCAATTAAAGGTAAAGGATCCGTCAATGATGAGAATGAAGTTAATTCATCCACTGACATATCGATAGCCAAATCATAATAATTCCCTATAACCACCTGGAGATCATCGGGCGAGCATGTCCAAATCCAGTCCTCACTGTCCGGAGTCGGCAGTATTCCACCAGTATCATTACAACTGGTGCAGCCCTCCTGAGTGCCGTCGATATAAAGATGAAGCTCATCATCAGCCTCTTCAGGATTTCGTTTCCAGGTTAAGGTAATCCGGTGCCATTCATCTTGCTGCCAGTTCTCCCATTTATCCCAGCCACGGGTGTAAACCAGAAAACGGTCTCCTCCTGTTTTCGGGTTATTGGCATTGCCGAAAAATTCAAAGATCAGGTAGGGATCGCCATTTTGCCCTAAAAGATCGATATCGAAAAAATCCGAACATGGCTTTGTCCTTAAAATATAAAATTCACCCGCCTGATGGGGATCTACATTAAACTTCAACCAGAAATCAAGCCTGCCTCCATCACCATCCAGATCATAAAAATCAAAATTGTCTCCTTCAAAAACGACCTGCTCATTATTCCCATAGGAGCCATTTAACCTTACCGCCATACCAGAATAACCCGCTTCATATGTAACTTCTCCGGTGCCGCTCTCAACAACGGCAACCCCTGTTTCCCATCCGCTTACTTTTTCAGTAAAGAAAGTAGGATCATTGATCTCCTCATCACTATCCATTCCGGAATAAAGCATGCCATCATGCTCCTTCAATAAAGTGATTTCCGCAGTTTTGCTTTCGGTCATCTTGATTTCAAATGTTTGAGGTTTAAAATCCGTTGCTGAAACATAAACGGTATGAGTATAGGAAGGTTGAGGCTGATTAGGCTCGTAAAATTCAGGCTTGAAGTACGATGTTCCTTGCGCTCCGTTGCCATAATGCTCAAATTGGTTCAGTATAATCCTGTCATATCTTCCATATGGATCTGTCGTACCACTAAAAACCAGATTGTCGTAAAAATCCTTAATCTCGATATTCGCCCCGGCAATAGGATTTCCTGAAGCATCCTTAACCCTGGCATAAAGATACCAGTCTACAAAATAAGAATAATCCTGCAGACAACCACAAAGGTAAAAATCTTGTAGAGAAGTCCCTTCCCCCAGATAAGTATCAATAAAATGAGTGTTTTTTATGGAGGTTTGACAGTAACGCGAGGAAAGTGTGCAATATTGGGGGGGGGGATAAGTTCTGTAATAATCAGAACAAAGGCCTTTAGTATTAGTATTTTTGATAAATTTGTTGGAAATAAAGGTAGAATAATGACACTTACTACTATAGGAAGTAAGCATAATATTCGAAGAATTACTCCTGATTTCATTATTCTCAAAAATTACCTCATTTTCTTCTACAGACCCCGGAGAGATCCCGGCCCCACATACGTTATCATCAATGACATTTATATCAATATAATTATCCTTAACAATAATGTTTTCCCCGGTGGCTAAAGTCAGGATACCATTAACATGATATGTCTCAAACTCTTCATAGTATTCATCACAGTCACCTGTCATATAAATATGATTATTAATAATTTTTACATTAGTGGTTGTTTTTGTAAAATAATCATTCAATCTTATACCATCAAAACTTATACTTCCATATTCGATATTGGGGCCTATGCTTTTACATTCAATTCTATTCTCAAGAATTTCAATATTACTGCTTCCCGTACTAACCAATATTCCCTGTCCGGGATCGGCCTCGATCTTATTCCCGAATATTTTGACATTTTTATTTTCATAAATTGCAATCGAATGGTGGTTGGTCATGGTTGTCTTTGTCTTTAATATATTATTATAGATACCGGAGTCTTTTGTATCACCCAAGTATACTGTTCCCCATCCTATATCACATATAATAGTATTATTGAAAATATTACAATTAACTCCTGATTGAACTTCAATGGCAGCACTGAGCTGCATCCTGTTAAAAACATACGGATTATTATTTATAAAGATGGAATGATGAATATTACAATTATCGGAATATCTGTTAACGATACTACCTGCTTCTACACCCCATGTTTCAATGGAGACATTTTCAACAGTAATCTGTGGAGAACCGTAGTAATAAATTGAGTGATCCCTGAATCCCCCTCCTTTTCCCTGCACGATCCAGCCATTTTTTATTATTATATTTCCCTTCCGATTATACTTAATACTAATCCCGTAATTTTCAACAGGCCTTAAGTCTAATAAATCTATAGTAACATCTTTTGTCTGGCTAAAAGTGGTCCAAACCAGATCCTTATCATTTGTTGTCGAGCTTGCCCAGGTAATCCAGACAGGTTCCGTTTCTCCGGATACCCCATTATCCGTGCTTACCCTATAACAAAAACCATTAGGCTCGGAAGGTAAAACAACATCTCCCAAATTGTAGTCGTGATTAGCTTGCCAGGGTGAACTGGTAAAAGGCGTATATGTGAGTTTTAATCTATACCTGCCAGGTTTATCGAGTGTTGTAAATTCAAGCTGGTCTAATTTTTCATCATTAAATGACGTGATCACACCATCGGTTTCATGCTCCACTTCCAGCAGAAGACTTATGATCTCTTTCCAGACCTTTTCCCCCCTGATAAAATTAGCCCTTGCTTTGTGATTTTGCGGCAGGGTGGTCCAGGGTGAAACGATGGTTTGTTTGGATGACGGTTGTTCAAACTTAAGATACCATTTTCGGTTCATTACCTTTTCGGAAGTCGGCCTTCTTTTGGCTGTAGGTGCACCGGTCAAATCCCAGTCTTGAGGGACTTCACCGTCTCCGAGCTCGAATCCGGGATTAGGAAGCCCTGAAGCCAAATCATCATAAATTACTGTATAACCATTTAAATCAAGTATAATATTACTCCCGGTAATGGTGAAACAGGTACCGTCACAGGTTACATTATTATCCAAAATGTAATATGTGTCCGATTCGCTTAAAACCCCGCATTGTGATATATGAACAATGTGGGATGGCTCTTGTGCCGTAACAATATTTACCACATTTGAAAGGTTTGAGAAAACACCCTCATTATTATGGGTTTTCATTGCAAAAAAATAGGAGGTTGCCGGGGAAAGAAGTGAAACTATCATAGATTGAGATATCCCGGCTTCTTGAGGAAGAGGCTCTCCTTGAACTTGATTGGCCAAATCCCAATTATCATCTGTAATTTTGGATGTTGAATACCTGATATCGTAATAGGAATCGGGCAAGTCTGCTCCCGGGGATGTCCAAGTTAAAGTAATGGATTGAAATGTCGGAGTTGATACCGCAAGGTCCGTAATAGCTGTTGGTGGAGTGGAAGCTTTTGTTAAATTAGTATTTAAAAAAAAGCATAAAGAGCATATTATTAAGGCTAAATATACCCTGATCAATCTTGTTATTTTCATAACATCCCTCCATAAATTTCATTTGAGAAAATACTTTTAGCATTTAGTAGTTTATATCGGTATAACTCGTTATAAAGTACAATTAAAGAATAAAGTACAATTAAAGAATAAAGTACAATTAAAGAATTAAAGGATGTGATTACTAGAGAACAATAAGGAAAATAATAAACACAAATAATATTTGACGTATTATTTGACTCTATTCTTACGTTTTATATGAAAGGCAGGAAGTCATCAAAAAAATTTGCATAAAAAGGGGAGATTAAATAAAAGAGAATAATGAGGGGGGGGATATTAAAGAAATGCTTTAACACTCTATTTCCATAAATCCTATTGGCTCTGCCTCACTTTCCTCGATTTCACCGGTAAAATGCACCGATAAAACCCCTAAGGCCCCTACCCAAAGCCAATTATATCTTAAAAGATTTCCACCAAAATTACCGTTAAAAAGAAGCAGAATAATAGTTTGGATGGATGCAACAGAAACTAAATTGTAGAAATTATCTTTATCCGCATCCGAGGATCTTGTCTGAAGTATGATTCCCAGGTGTGCTGCAATAATCTTATATATCATTAAAACAAAAGCTAAAACACCCATTAAGCCCAATTCGCCAATAAGCAAACCATATAAATTATGAGAGCTCAATCCGGAATAATCTCCAAAAAGTTCCAGCCCTCTGCCGAAATTGCCCGGACCTACCCCCAAAAGAGGACGCTTTCTAAACATGTCGTATCCTCGTTCCAGAGTATATCTCCTCCCTTCTGCAGAGGCATCGGCACTTTTGCTTATATTTTTGACGAATATAGTCTCAAACCTGAGTTGATATTTTTCTGGCATTAAACTCCAAACAAAGAATAAGAGAAAAAAAATAAGGATAATACTGACCGCCTTTTTGGATGATTTTAGCCATATCATTATTAATAATAATAGAAAAGAAACCATCCCGCCCCTTGATCCTGTAAAAATAATAGCTGTTAATGCTAATACGCCATAACCCCATAAACCCCATTTTATCCATTTATTTTCAAATTTCGTTTTAATCATTGCCCAGAGAAAGGGAAGAGAATATATGATAGATGCAGCGAAGGCATTTGGATCGCCGTAAGTTGAATCAATGCCACACATTCGTTTTATACCCATCCTATAGACATACCTATCATGTATGAAAAACTCCCATGCCGACTTCCCTACATAGAGAAACATGATGAAAACATAAGCTAATAAGAAATTCCTCAGTTGATCCTCATCCTGAATAGTCATCAATATAATAAAGTAAAAGACTATAAACTTAAAATAGTTAAAAGTAACGGTAAATGAATCACTCACATGCAAGGAAAAAACTGTGGATAGGATCATTGTTAAAAGGAATGAAATGACTAAGATATTGATAGGGTGATGGATGTATCGCTTTTTGGGCCAGTTGAGAACCGCCCCTAAAAGAAAAATCATATAAATACGTTCAAGATGGATCGCTCCCAGTACAGGCCAATATTCAAAGGGTCTGAAAATAAACAGAAATAAATAACCAACAACTAACCAGAACATTTTTAGTATTTATTGATTTGCTCAATAATCCCGGAAAGATCACGACTTATGGTTTTATAATTATATTTTTCGATCTTTTCTCTCCGGGGTTTAATTACCAAGTCGCCATCAAACAAAGCCTTGAATACCTCATATATATAATCCTCATCCTGAATGTCACACACAAGGTTACCTGTGTCCCTCAGAACATTCGCGCTTGCGCCCCTCTCAGGAGTTATGCCAATCACCTTGTTGTAGCTCCCTATATATTCTATTAGCTTTGAAGGAAGGAATATGCTTTCTTGAGTGATTGTCAATGGAGCATCTAAGAGTAAAAGGTAATCGGCATTTTTTATCAAATTCAGAGATTTGATATAAGGAACCGTGTTATAGATTTTAACGATATCGGCAAGGCCATCTTCAGATATAATATTTTGATATTTCGAATCTATATTTCCAAAAAGACAAAACTCCATTTTTTCGTGAGCTTTTTTTATTTTCTCCTTCAGTCTTTTTAGTGTCTTTAGAAGAGGCATGGGTGTTCTCGGTCCATAAAAATGTCCGGTATGAATAAGTCTTTTTTTCTCATCCCTTTTATGAAATACATCTCCGTTTGAAAGATCATACCATTCAGAAATAAATGAATGTGGAATTATGCCTGTTTTATTAAAGAAAGAATCCGGATATTTTTTCATGACAAAGGCCTGGGTCTCTTTTGTGGTAAATAATATCCGATCGGCATTGGTAATAACCTGATTCTCTAATTTTAAATTATAATTATAAATCCTTTTTGACTTATAATTTTCATAGGGATTATTCAGCCAGGGATCGCTGAAGTATGCAATCCATGGTTTACCTGTTGTTTTTTTTAAATAATATCCTACTAAATGACATGAATCCGGTTTTGAGCAACTGAATATTATATCGTAGTCTTTGAGCCTTTTAGCGCTTCGAACAGCCGGAAAATACCATTCAGTTTTATAAGGGACATAAAGCTTATAAAGGACCCTGAGTTTTTTGATTATTCTGAAGAAAAGGTTTGTTTCTAAAGACCATACTTTCCTGTTTATTATTTCATTCGGTACGATCCGGTTAAGATCGGAGTCCAGTTTAGTTTTTGCTTCAAAGGAGTTGGCATCTATGGAAAGGGCGTAAATCTTATATCCCTGATCGACGAGACCTTTCATCAATTTTAGATTACGGATGGTAGCAGGGACAAAAATCGGCGGGAAACAGTAAGTTATGAAGAGGATACTTTTCATATCAATTTGTTATTCCCGTAATAATCTATTAAGATATCTGCAATCCTTTGAGAAGCCTTTCCATCTCCAAAAGGATTTTTTTTCCCGACCATCTTTTCATAATCTGTCCCTGAATCCAGAAGTAACTGTACTTCAGAGACAATCCTTTCTCTTTTTGTTCCTACCAATCTGGAGATGCCAGCTTCTATACCCTCGGGTCTTTCCGTTTTTTCCCGCATAATCAAAACCGGTTTTCCCAAGGTTGGGGCTTCTTCTTGAATCCCTCCTGAATCAGTTAAAATAATATAGGCTGATTTCATAAGATAAACAAAAGAAAGATAATCCATAGGTTCAGTAAGTAATATACGAGGTGATTCTTTGAGTATAGCGAAAACCTTTGATCTTACATTAGGATTAGGATGGACAGGATAAATAATCCCCAGATCGGGATTTCTGTCGGCAATATCGAGCATAGCCCGGCACATTTCTTCGAATGGATGTCCAAAACTTTCTCTGCGATGGGCAGTCACCAAGATTATCTTTGATCGCGAGCGAATAAAATCTCCAATATTAGGGGGTATTACCGGGACATTATTAGGTCTTGCCAAAATGGTTTGTAATGAATCCACAACAGTATTACCGGTTACAAAGACCTTTGTTTCGGGTATTCCCTCCCTAAGCAGGTTCTCCTTTGCCCACTCAGTAGGTGCAAAATGAAGATCCGCCAATGAGCTGAGCAAACGTCTGTTCATTTCTTCAGGAAACGGTGAAAATCTATCTTTAGTGCGAAGCCCCGCTTCAACGTGTCCAACCCGCACTTTATTATAATAACAAACCAAGCCGGCAATAAAAACAGTCGTTGTATCTCCCTGCACAAGCACTATATCCGGCTTTTCTTTTTTTATAATCTTATCAAGGCCCTGAAGACAACGGGCAGCGACCCGGGTCAGACTCTGGTTTTTTGTCATAATATTAAGATCATAATCCGGTTGAATCGCGAATATGTCAAGGATCTGATCCAATATCTCTCTGTGTTGAGCCGTAATTACTACACCGGTTTCAAAAATATCAGCCTTTTCCCTTAATATTGAAATAACCGGAGCCAATTTTACAGCTTCCGGTCTGGTTCCCAAAATCAGCATCACCCTTATTTTTATACCTCTTTTCATTATTAGACCTTCTGATGTTTAATTCCTTGTTTTAATATACCAGGCATCTTCTATATTTCGAACAAAATTGATCACCCTAAGTTTGTATCATTTATTTTAAATTCTTCTCAAGATACCACTTGAATTTTGAGAAGTTATAATTCGTTAGTAATAAAAAAGATAAAGGCAGAGTTTATTGGAATTTGAGTAACATTGCAAATAATCAAAGTATCCCGATTTCTTGTTTCGGATACTCTTCAAGCAATAGGGCATCTATAAAAAATTTAGTAGCCCAATTCAAAATACGATATGAACAATATTGTCCGTTTATTGCATATGAACCCTTGATGCCCCCTCTAATACCAGGATTGCTTGAGGTTATGTCCTGTGTCTTTTTCAAGAAATTGTTTACTTTTTTAAATGCTTCTTGATATTTGGTATTTCCGGTTTTTTTATAAAGTTTGTTCCAAATTATAGACATCTGTGCCATTCCGGTAAGACATGACCACTTTACAGACGGCCTCCAATTGCAGTCAAATCGTCCCGGCATGTTTCCGTCCTCTAAAATATGTTCTAAAAGTTCATCAGAGGTCCGAACCGAAGCCTCGATATATTTTTCCTGGTCCAGAATCATTCCTGATTCTAAAAGTCCTCTCGCTGTATAGGCTATTGTATGAAGAAGCGGATGTTCGTTATCGTTAAGACAATTATTCTTGAACCATCCCCGGCTAACCTCTCGACTTAATACCCAGTCCAAAAAAAGTCTCATGGGAATTTCATAATTATCTTTCTGGATTTTTACGGACAGAGCAAGGATCGCCCATGCGCAACGGGCATTATAAGTATGAATATTGTTGGTTCCGTGATTTCCAAAGGTACTCCATGTATGATCCTCATCGAGATTATGGATAAGCCAGTCAGCGGCTTTTATCGCCGCCTCAATGTATTTTGTATTATGGGTATAATCATAAGCACTTAACCAGCCAAAAATGACCTGACCGGTATTAAAAACAACCGGTTTTTTTTTCTGTAAACCTACAACACTCCCTTGTACAGAACCATCTTCCAATTGCACATCTATCTCCCAATCTGCCATCTCTATAGCCCTTTTTGCGATCTCCAAATCATTCGAAAGGAAAGACCAGGTAAGCAAAGTGGGTATTATATATCCGGTGGTCTCCGGATAAGAGGGCGCCCAACCTCTGCATATATGGTAACTATGGCTTACACCTCCGTCTTCCGTGGCATCTTGAGCAGAACAAATCCATTTAACCGCTTCCTTGATGTGCGTTTTATTATCAAGGACCTTTCGTCGGGGTGTTCGCAGCAAATCAGCGATCAAGTAAATTTCTTTAGGTAAACTCAACAGCTTATTCATATGTCACCGCCTTGTGGGGATTCTAAGCCCGGTGCGAATATTGGCATCGGTACCAAATCCCTTTTTGAATTGATAAAGCCCATGTTGAGGATGAGAGGGATTCGAAGCATCTTCGGGCACCCCCCCGATGTTTATAATTTCATATCTCTTTTCTTTCAATTGTCTGATCAATTCATATTGCAAATAATACGGCGCTGAGATGACATATCCCTCCGGCAAGACACCTGAACGTACGGTTATCGCTTTATTATTGAAGAAAAGATAAGCCAGACCGGCCACATATGTTTGATCCTTCCTGGCAAATATTATGTTTCCCAATTTCTTTTTATAAATGTGCTCATACAATTCAATAAAATACGTTTCATTTTGTATATTATAAACATTCCCTTTGGTTGAAGCTCTCTCAGAAGAGCTCTCCTGGAGTCTTTTTAGCATCATTAAACCATCCAGGCTATTATCAGTTACAATCTCAATATCGTTCTCGCATGCCTTTCTTATATTTTTTCTATGTTTCTTATGAAATGAAGACTTAATGGTGTCCATGTCGTCCTTAAGCCCGATGGTAAACTCGATTAAATGCCCATCAATAAATTTGTTAAGTCTGGGATTATGAGAAAGATCGGTACCCCAGCGTACTCCTATCTTGAGGAAATCAAAACCCGATTTAACCGCAAAACTCAGCAAACTTTCATAGATGTGGTCCTTGATGCCCTGACCGGCATCTGAAATGGCCGGGACTGTTGGAAGATATAACGCACCTGAAGACCTGAATAATTTTAAGTACCTTTTTTCCTGCCGTACACCAATACATGCCCCAATAATGTCTTTATCATTTCTCAGAACAAGATAACAAATACTTCCCGGATTATTCTCAGCCAGCCAAATCTCCTGGAGATGGAATACATTGCCCCCGACAGCTTTTATCAGGCTTCGCCATTCATCACTGTCAAAGGAGTTATATGATTCAACCTGTATCATTGATTCTGAAATTCAGATATTTCCTTCTCAAGTTCAATAAGATTGGCCTTAAATTCTTTTACCCACAAGGCCCTATATAACGGTTTGGGGAAACGTCCCTTTGAAAATATCTTTTTCTTCACCCTTTTAAAAATTCCAGGATTTCCATTTTCCATCTTCTTTCTTTCAAACCTTTTCATAGCTATCAAAGTAGCAATCTCAACCGGAGATATATCCAGTGTTCGGCCTTTATCAAGGAGGCTCCTTATTATGCCTCTAAAAATTGTTTCCGAAGTCTTTTCGATCTCTTTGAGGCAGACCCCGTTGTCAAACATGGAAGAAGCATAAACCCCGCCAGAATTACAAACAAAACCGGGGAGACAGGTTGTCTTCTTGGGGTCCAGTTGGTTTAATGCCCCTTGAGTATATGGAGCATTCGCCGCAGGCACTATGAAGCAGGCCTTAATCTTTTGGACATTATTTTCATTAATGGACCACGTCCTTGCGCATGGAATAAGTATATCAACTCCCAAGGTTAAAATTGATTCCTTTTCAATAGCCTCGGCATCCGGAAACTTCAACACAAATTCGTCTCCATACCTTTTCTTAAACTCTAAAATTTCATTCAACTCTAAACCTTCCGAATTAAAGATCCCTCCTTTTACAGTCGATAAGGCAACAATACGGAAGATATCGGGATCTAACCGCTCGGCCAGGTATCTTCCTACATTTCCAAATCCTTCTATAGCCAAAGATATAGGATGTCTCAGGTTATAAACCTCTTTACAGGCCATTATGGCATTTTCAAGGGAAATAGCGGTAAAATAAGAGGTGTCCGTGATCTTCCCGAGAGTAAATCCCGCACCTCTATAGATTGCCCGCAAATCATCCTCCGAACAATTCATGTCCCTACCGGGGAAATATATCCCTGTTTGTATAATAGATCCCATTTTGCGTCCAAACTCCATAAGAAAAGAGGCCCTTTCCTTGTCTGAGATTTTATCTGGAATCTGTATTCCACATTTGGCTCCGCCTCTGTTTAGACCTGCAAAGCTGAACTTTAATGTCATCTCCCTTGCTAAAGCCTTTATCTCGGCGAGGGATACATCTTCCACTATTCTCACCCCACCGGAGCTGGTATTGTTAATAATAGAATCAATGACCACATAGCCCATTTCATATCCCGAGTCTTTTTCTACATGGATGACCATATTATCAAATTTGGTTAATGACATTTTTATTCAACCAACCTTTCTTAATAATATTACTAAATATCGAAGAAGATTTTGCTCCTCAAAATAGGCAGATAACTCTGGATTTTATTGATTACAAAAGCCCTTTCTTTTGCATTTATCGACAAGAAAAAAACCATCATCATATAAATAGGAAGACATCCCAGACCCTGTAAAATTATAGAACTATAAGAATTTGCCGGGAACAAATTATTTAGCGCAAACATTGCCGTCCCGTAAATTACACTATTCAATATTGGTGTAGCCAAAGATTCTCGAACAAAACTTATAAGGCCGGATTTAAAATAACGGGAAGTATAGAACAAATAAAAGATCCCCTGAAAAGCGAAAGACAGAAGAGTAGCAAAAGCTACCCCGCTGATACCAAATCTCTGTACAAAAAGCACACTCATTATTATATTTAATAAACATACTACACAGGGAACCTTAACAACAACGGCAAGCCTGTTAATCCCATAGAAAAGCCGGTATATCAATGGATTAATTATTGTGAAAAATAAACTGCCAGTAAGGAAATAAAGAACATAACGACCTTCATAGGCATATTTTTCCCCTATCCATATACGAATGAAAGGTATTCCATAGACAAATACACCTGACAATATCGGAAGAATGAGTATGACAATATATCGGGTATAATTGGTATAAATTGAACGTATTGCATTATTATCCTTTTTCCCATCCAGTTCACTGAACACAGGAAGAAATACCGTTGTTATAGGCCAGCTAATCTCTGATATGTATCGCAGAAGCCTCTGGGGTATGGAAAAGATGGCCACCCATGTGGTAGAGAGAAAATAACTTATTATAATAGGATCAGCATTATAGGCAAGCCTGACCATGGTGGCGGAGGCAAAAGTCTTGCCAGCAAAGGTGATCAATTTCTTAAATGATTCTTTGGTTGCGAGTAATGGATTGAAGGAAAACGGATAGACCTTTTTACAAACAGCGGCAAGGGCGCTCATTTCTAAAACATCAAAAACAAGCTTAATCAGGATCAAGGCCAGTATACCATGTCCCTTGGAAAGGAAAATATAAATGACAAAATTACTTATAGCATAAGCACTTATATCTATAAAATTCTTCAGATGATACATTTGAAGACCGAAAAGCATTCCCGAAAATACATACCGGATAAGGATAAAGGCGAAATCGATACCCAAAATCAGAATCAGTTTCTGGGCTAATCCTATATTTGCCTGATTTGAAACAAAAAAATGGAGGAAATAAGCGCCTATAAGCCAGCAGATACTAGTAGCCAATAGACCAATAACAAAAAATATAATCAAAGTTGTCATAACGGTTTCATTAACCTTTTTATGATCTTCTACTGCTTGATATTCAGCAACGATCTTAATTACAGCGGTCTGGATACCCAATTCCATTACACCTATATGACCAATTATGGCAGTCAGCAATATCCATAGGCCGTAAATCGAATCTCCTAATGTCTTTAGAAGAAAAGGTGTCATTAAAAATGTAATAGCCATGAAAACAAAATAACGGACGATATTTGAAAAGGAATTGACTGTAATCTTTCTATGAAGCGATTTTGCATGGGTATTAATTTTATTTTCTTCGCTTTTTTTCATCCTGTTATTTCCTTTTGATTAAAAATATCATCTGATCAGCATTTTTTATGATAATAAACCTTCAGCAAGAGAAAAAATATTACGGACAAATCCGTCTGTTGTCATTGGGGCGGCAAATTTTTCTGCTGCCCTGCCTATCCGTAAACGAAAATCGTTATCGTTCCATAGTGAAGTTACGGCTTTTCTTAATCCATTAATATCTTTGTAATTAACAACCAGACCGTTAATCCCGTTTTCCACATATCCATCAGCTACCTTTGAACCTACCACGATCGTGGGTTTCCCCATAGCCATTGAATTTAAAAATGTCTGCTGTCCGCCTGAATGAAGGAGCCCCTCTTCCATAGGAACTACTGCAATGCGACAAGCAGCCATCTTTTTTCTGAATTCGTTATGAGTCAGACCTTGAATGGTGACGTTTGCCGGAATTTCAATCCCCTGAAAAAGTCTTTTATCCCTTGCAGCGATAAAAACCGGAATATCGAGACCTCTTATTGCTTCAATCAAGGTTCTATAATCTCTATCCCCGTTACCACCTGAAAACAAAAATCCTTCATCCGCAATTTCAAAGGAGTATCCGGCCAGAGTATTGTGAAAAGGGATATATATAAACTTTTCTTTAGGAAGACCGAATTCATTTGAATAATCTTCAACTTCGTGCCTTGCCCAAACTGCAAATTTATCTATGGATCTTGCTGATAATTTTTTAATGATTTTTTTTATAACCCTCACTACACAATTACTGCTTCTGTACCAAAGGCAATCAATCATTAAAGTGGGCCTTTTTTTATAAAAAGTCAAAGTCTGAAGCAGAGAAAACCACTCCCCTATAGGCCCGCCATCCACAACAATTACATCAAAATCTTCTTGTTTTTTAAGCATCTCAATAGCAATTCGTAAGGCTGTTAAATGCTTATTTATCTTTCCTTTCTGTTGGCCCGAAAAAAACTCTTTACACTTTTCACTGATGAGCTCTGTATTATCCCCCCAGAATTTTCCGGGTATACCGGGTATGGTTGTCAACAATCTGGCAGACTTCATTTCTATTTCAACATCTTGATATAATTGTTCGATTCTTTGTAGTTTTATCTCGGTTTCAAAGGCGGGAATACGGTTTGATGTTTACTATCTGATCTTATTAAAAATAGACATCATTATTCCTTCTTTTTGAAATTCCATATGTCTAAATTTATCAATAAGATAAAATTCAAGATCATTAAAGCCTATCTCCAGTTTAGTTAAAAAATAATCAATATATTCTTCATTAATACCCTTAAGCTCTTCTTCATTAATCAAGCCTAAAGCCTTTGACCGATCCAGTTGACCGGATCTAATTTCAGCACTATATCGCAATGTACTGGGAGTCAAGTCTTTACACCGGAATTTCCTCGAATAATGAACAGCCGGATCCGCCAGGCAATCAACATGTTCATCTCTGTCGGGCAAGGTTTTCCACCCCATCTCATTGCTTATAACCTGATAAATTTCTTTATAATTCCAATCAAAAAAATCAGGCAGTTGAATATCTATTGCTCCTAAAATGATCTTACCGTGTGATAACAAATAAATTGCCCGGCATAGTTTTTCTTTAAGGTTTCTGTCAATGCAGAATGAACGGATATTCTCATCAAAAGGATATTTCTTTAATACATTTTTAAAGAACGATAAGCGTCCGTCTTGAAATATTTCCGGAACGAGATTTTCTTCGGTTCGCCTTGAAGTGCCCTTTAGGATTAAACGGATATTAAATTGTCTGGCTGTTAGCAATTGTGCCACATAAATCCCCCTCATGCAGACGGGACAGAACAAACCCGTATGTTTAAGGAAATGTCTGTATAATTTCATCAACAATTTTTCATTTGGTTTATAAACTATTAAATCCGCGCCAGATACCTCAATTGCTGACCTTATATTATCCCGGGCAATTTGAGACTGGAAGCCGTTATCAAAGTTGTAACACAACGCTTTTAATCTATACTTTTTGGTTGCCAGATATAATACATAAGTACTATCTTTCCCTCCGCTCAGAGGGATTAATACATCATATTCTTTACTTCTTTTTTTGGCTAAGTCTATCAAATGCTCAAATTGTTTTATCCTGTTTTTTTTCGACTCTTCCCAGCCAGAATAAGTTTTTTCGTAATCCAAGCAGTGGTTACAAATATCTGCATTGTTAAAACTGGTTCTGGGATAACTATCAGGAGTTAAACACCTTTTACATCTTTTCATAATAAGCCTCCTATAATAAAATAGGGTAATTCCAACGGAGGGTAATAATAACAAAATTATTTCGACCGGTTTTAATATCCTCGACTTGACTAACTGAAGTTTTCTCTTTCTTTTCCCAATGCAAAAATTCTACATCCAGCATAAGCTGTTGTTTGAGATTTAAGGCAAAAACAGTCCCTATTTGCTGTGAATCGATCTTTCTATGCTCGCCGGAAAAATCATCCTGATTATATCCTGAAAACAGGTTTAGGCGAATATTTTTGCTCAGATTGTACTGAAAAATTGCAAAGATTTTACGGAATTTTGAGGGCCCAAGATTTTCAGGAGAGAAATAATCCTCTCTAAAACCTCCGCTGCCTTGTAATGTAAAAGTGCTGTTTTTTTCTCTGGTTGTCAACATGGCACTAAACGTGCCGCCTTCATTAGGACTGCTATTATAAGGATTTTTGACAAAAAATCCGCATTCTACATTGAGTTCACTCTTGGGGCTTAGTATTAGATTAACTCCTATTGAGCCTTGATGAAGCCAGAAATCATCAGTTTCAGGAGTTCTATCATACCTGTCAAAATCCTTTTTTAATGAATCGTATTTGATGAAAAAAGATCTATTGGGGTGCCAGAGATAGTTTAAGGTCATTTTCCCTTCAAAGTTATAAAAGTCTTCTAAACCCTCTCCAGATGATTCTCCTTGTTGATAAAACTTTCCGCGATTAATACTTGTGAGTAGTCCAAAACTGAATTTTGGATTAAGCTGTTTATCCAGGGTCAGAAAAACCTCATGACCTTTACTGTCTTCATAATCACTTGATGTGCTATCAATATCAAGATAACGATTACGATAGCCAAGGCTTACTACATCTTCCGGGCCAAACTGCCATGATAAGACAGCATCACCCGAATTTTGAGTATAGATTTGTCTTTCTCTAAGCACATCTCTAACTTCTTCATCATATATCATTATAGGATTTTCGGAGCGGGCAAATGTATCTCTAAATTCAAATTCAATATTGCGATCGAAAAATTTATTCCAACCAGTAGTCAAGCTGTGCATCGTGCTATCTTCGTAGTTCTTCTCATTGCGATTCTGAAAAGAGGAAAACCCTGCTGCGTAATCGAGTCCTATATGTGTTTTGGGAGAATTAAATTCCAAAGAAAAACCAGGGGAAATTTCTGTTGTCCAATACGAATCCTTATATTCAAAGTCTGTTAAGTCACGATAATTCCTCAAAACTGTAATTTTAGGAGTAAACGTTTTTACCATCTCTGCATAAGCTGTCATCCTAAAATTTAAATACAAGAATAAAAAGCAGAGAAAAATGATTAATTGAAGGAATATATTATTTTGAATTTTAAAATTTACATTTTGCATTTTGCAATTTATCTCAAAGTTGCACCGGGATTTTGAGAGGTTATATGATTTCCTGGTAATATTTTGTATATAGATTAATAATAGTGTATTCCGAAAAAAAATCTTCAGCCTTGAGAATATTTCTTCTTTGCATCTGCGAAGAAAGATCCCTGTCCATTATAATTTTCAGAATGCCTTCCGACATTGCCTGATAATCACCAATCGGGACTATAAATCCATTTAGTCCATTCTCGACTGCCTCTTCGCACCCACCCGCATCAGTACATACGACTGGAAGGCCTGCGGCCAAATATTCGATAACGGAATTTGAAAGACTTTCGGAATGAGAGGAAAGAACACCTATATCAAGGGCTTTGAGGATCTGAATGATATCCTCTCTCTTTCCGAGAAACTTTACACTATCATTAAGCCCCAGTTCAGTACAAAGACTTTTCAGTCTATCTCTTTCTACTCCGTCCCCTACAATTATAAATTTTGATTCAGGGACTTTATTTTTTACAAGACGGGCAGCTCTTAAAAAAACATCAATACCTTTTACCGGTCTAAGGTTAGCAACAATCCCAACTGCTGGTGAATTATTCGAAATATCCCAAGACCTCCTGTATCTCTCCCTGTTCTTTATGGGGTACTTTTTAAACAATTCTATATCCACTCCATTGTGTATCACATGAATTTTCTTTTCATGTATATTCTCGACCTCAGCGGCCCATTTTTTTGTTTTTCTGGAATTGGCAAGAAAATGGGTCACTGATCTGTTTAATATTTTAAGCAGGCACAATTCAAATCCGTTGTGCCAATAGCCTTGGTTACGCCTTGAAGATATTATTACTTTAGTCCTGGCAAACTTTGCACCAAATATTCCGACAATATTGGAGTCCCTAAAATGGGTTTGAACGATATGGAATTTTCCGCTTTTTAGAAACCGGGAAAAAACTAAAATATGAAAATATGTAGCAGGTTTTTTAAAAGATTTGATATCAAGGATCTTCAGAGGGCACAGATCAAATTTTTTCTCAAGCCATTCAGAGGATTGCAGGCAAAAGAGATAAGGCTCAAAATTTTTTCTATCAAGAGATCTAAGCAAAAAAAGAAGCTGCTTTTCAGTACCACTGGTAGGTGATTCAATAGTATCTATAATATATGCGATTTTTATCTTCGCCATTATCTCAATGATAATTTAAGGAAATAAACTACGGTCCTTTAAATATCCTCTCAATGAATCCCCATCCCAAACAAAAATGTATAATAAAAAATATTGGAGGCAGAAACCATAAATATCTCCAGCCGTTCTTGAATGCTATCCTGATAGACTCCGCAACGATTATAAACAAATAGAAGCCATACATCACAAAAATGAAACCCGATAACGAAGGCCATAAAGAAGTGGATATTGAATAAATACCGCAGCCGGCAATGCATAATAGGGAGAGAAGAAAAATACCTAACCCCATTACAAATGCCGGTAGAACAAGCATGTCAAAATTTATTGTCTCCGGGTGTTTCTTTATAAACTGGAAACGGCCTCTGCCATATCTTTTCATTTGGCTGAATAGCCCCTTTAGAGTTTTACGAGGATAATATCTGATTGTGAGATGCGGGCTTATGTATGTCTTCAATCCCGCTTTTTCCACCATATAATTAAACTCCACATCCTCACATGCATCAAAATTTTCATCTACATAGCCTATTGTGTCGAATACCTCCCTTTTGTAAACAGCCCCCACGCTTACAGGGCTGACAAATCCTTCATATGATGAATAGATAAGAGAATTTGAGCTATGACCAATCCGAGAAGACCTCGCAAGGGCAACAGCCTTCTGAAATGTGGTTAAACCAGGAGGATCAAGAGGTTGGGGCCGGCCAAGACATTGTGCCCCACTCTTCTCGAAACAATCAACTATATTTCTTAATAGATTTTTGTCAGGGATGAAGCAATGTCCATCAACAACCAGAAAAATATCTCCCCGCCCCATTCGGAAACCTATATTTCTTCCAGCGCTGGAAAGACCCTTGGGATTTTCGACTAGTTTAATTTGAGGATGCGAATGGGAAAGTCTTGTGACGATTTCCTTTGTGCCATCTTTTGACATACCGTCTACCACGATTATCTCAAATCTGTCAACTGGGAAATCCTGGCTTAAGAGTTGTTTGAGGGTTGATTCAATAAATAGTTCCTCGTTTTTAACAGGAACGACTATTGTGATAAATGGAGAAATGATATTTTTCATACACTTCCAGATATAACTCTTTTAACTTTTCTGTCTGTATATCAAAATTAAAATGTTCTTTTATATACTTATAACCTTTGTCCCCCATTTCTTTTCTTAAATTCGGATCTTGTGTGAGCTTCAAGATGTATTCTGCCAATCGATCCAAGTCCTGAACTGAGATGAGGAATCCTGTCTCACCATCTAAAACAACCTCCGGAATTCCTCCGACTCTTGAAGCAATGACAGGCTTCTTAAAAGAATAAGCCTCCAGTAACACGTTTGGGAGCCCCTCGGTAAAAGATGCAAGAACAAAAATATCAGTGTCCTTGAGAAGCGAAAAAAAATCCTTTCTGAATCCAGGAAGAAAAAATTTATTTTCAAGGTCATTATCCAATACTTTTTGCTCAAGTTTTTTTCTTAAAAAACCTTCACCAAAAACAACAAACGTGATGTTTTTATTTCTCCTTATAACTATCTTTGCTGCTTCTATCAGACCTTCGAAGTTCTTCTCTGGGCTCAAACGGCCAGCTGATACAATAAGGTAAGAGTTTCCGTCAATCCCTAATTCGTCTCTAATAGATTTTTTTGATTGGATCTTCATATTATCCAGGTTGATTGCATTGTATATCACCGAGACCTTATCAGGCAGAAGCCGGAGCTTCATTAGTTTTTCTTTCTGGCCTTCAGAGACAGCTACAATATGATCGACGAACTTAATGATCCATCTATCAAGTATCTCAAATAGTTTTATTTTTTTGTTCTCCGCTGTCCATCCTCTGGAAAATACAATTTGTGGGATCCTTAGTATCCATGAAACGATTCGGCCAATTACATCAGATTTATAACCATGGGTACAAAGTATATCTATCTCGTCCCTTCTCAAAATTGATATAAGATCCAATATTACTTTAGGATTAAAAGGATTCCATGTATAAAGACATCTTATTGGAATATTTCTCTTTCCGGCAGCATCAAGAAGTTCGTTTGGTACAGAACGTTCAATAAAAGATATAAGGAAGATGGAAAACCTTTCCTGCTTAATCCGCAATAAATGTTCAATAATCTGTTTTTCAGGGCCCCCAAAGAAATTTGTTGCGATTAAATGGGCAATCTTCAATTGACTATCCAACCCTGTTCGTCCTCTGCCAATGACTGCTTCGATAGCCGACGAGACCCAGAATGGTCACGATGAAAAACCAAATGGCAAAAAAAGGAGAGAATAAAATATATTTAATCCTTCTTAAGTATATTCTCTCCATTAAGATTCCTGTTGCAAAATATAAAATCTGTATAAGAAGAAGGGAGAATGACCATACTACATAGAGTTTTCCCGATACAGGATCTGTTGACAAAAAATAAAAAGAACACCCTATTAATAAAAAATTAAGAATTAAAAACAACGGCTTACTCAGGAAAAAAATACTCAAAGCTGTATCCGTCAACACCATATCTCTTTTGATGAGACCTCTTAATATCAGCTTTATTATATAGCTTTTTGAAATTTTAAAATTTCCGGATGCCCATCTTATTCTCTGGGTTTTAGCCTGCTGAAGAGTTTCAGGTTGTTTTGCATATGTTATTGCTTCGGAGGCGAAATTTATCTTTATCCCATGTTGAATGAGTTTTAGACCATATTCTGTATCTTCTGTAATTGAATAAGCATCCCAGGGAAACTGCAACAGAGTTTCCCGCGAAAAACACATACCGTTACCCCTAAGATTTGCAGAAAGACCAAGTCTTGATTTGGCTTCATAGAAAAGCTTATTTTCAATAGTATTTCCGATAAAGAATAAATATGTCAATGCAGTGGAATCGGGATTAGCTAGGCCATCATATGACTGAATTACTTTTTGCCCAGAAAGCAGCCGATTGTTCATTACCATGAGAAAACTTTTATTTATTAGAGAATCGGCATCAACAATCACAAAGGCATCATAATTTTCTTTTACAAGCTTACTAATTGCATATTCAAGGGCATATCCTTTGCCTTTTCTTTCGGGATCGTTTCTCTCGATATATTTGATTCCTGCTGTCTTAACCACTTCAGCAGTATTGTCGGTACAGTTATCCACTATAACAATTACATCATAGAGATTCTCAGGGTAATCAATTTCTTTCAGGTTATTTAGTGTATCAAAAATTCCCAAAGCTTCGTTATGTGCAGGGACTAAAATAACAAACCTCAACGTTGGCGGATGTTTGACATAATTCTCAGCAGGCTTGTAAAGGAAATAAACAATCGAGAGAAAAACCAGATATAAAATGCAGAAGCTGAAAAGAGATAAGAAAAAAATAAATATCAGTTTGATGAAAGGCATTAAAAAAATTCTTTTCCCAGTTTGGAGACGCAGAAACGGTACTTTCCCGAATGTTCAATTTGGATTGAATTTACCAAATCAACCCGATATCTCATTTTACTACCAAATCTCTCAACAAAAAGTTTATGTATTTGTTTTTCGGTCTCTATGCTGAAATTTTCACTCTTGACAATCTTTAATACCAGACAGTCTAATTGCTCCTGAATAATCTGGATCTGCTTGATACCACTTATAAGCATTGCAAAATTCTCAGTAAGTGATATACCGGAAATCAACTTTCCATCTGGAGTCATTATATAGTCAGACGCTCGGCCCTTTATCGATTCCAGCAATGGATAACTCCGTCCACATGGGCAAAATCTGTCTGATAAAATACCCACATCTCCAACCTTATATCTAATAAACGGCATTCCATAATTTGTTAGATCCGTAATGACAATAGCCCCAGGTTCACCCGATATGGCTTTCTTGCCATCATGAATAATTTCTACAATAACCGTATCCATGTTTATATGAAATCCATCATGCTCCTCACATTCACATGCTATAAGGCTTACTTCCTCACATCCGTATCTATTTGTTACTTTACAATTAAACGCATGCTCTATCTCCGCCCGCTCAAAATCATGCAGAACCATAGCTGTGCTAATAATCCCTTTGGGTTTTACCCCATTCAGGTCCTGTTTCTTTAAGAACCTCACGAATAAATACAGGGAATGAGCATGCCCGAAAAGCAATGATATATTCTTCTTTCTTATACAGTGATAAAATTCCAGCATATCCTTTTCATCCATTTTTAGCGTATCGAGATAATCGTATCTCTCAAGGAGAAAATTCCTCACATATCCCCTCCAGCTCTTTTTATATTCAGGGTTGCCCCATACGGCCCCAATTCTTTCTCCCATCTTCCATCCCGTCCATTGATCATGGCGGATGGCACAAGCCCTTTTCCATTGTAAGCTATCAATATCTACGAAGAATTCAAGTGACACACCAGTGGAACCGGAGGTTTTTTTGGGAATAATTTTTTCACAAGGGATATTCTTTGCAATCATCTTATCCTTATTGTTCCTTATATGATCTTTATTCAAAATAGGAATCGCCGATAAATCTTTCCAGGCTTTTATATCATCAGGTTCTATTCCGTGTTTTGCCAGCCTTTCTCTGTAAAAATCACAATTTTCATATGCATGGGAAAGAAGGGCCTTAAACCTCTTCCATTGGTTTTCTTTTACCTGAGAAATTGGAAAATATTGTGACTTCTCAAGATATCTAAGATGTTTCAAATAAGGAGAGCCTTCTTTTAATGCCCAAAGTGGCGCAATTAAATTACGTACAATCTTTGGATAAAAATCAAATTTATGCATCAAATCCCACCTCAAGTATCAGACTAACTAAATTTTCATTAGGTTAAGTTTCTAGCTCCATGCTCTCTGTTAAATATTCTTTGAAAACAATATATGAATTTTCATCGGTATTGTTTTATTATTTACAGTAAAAAAGTATTGTAATCCATTTAGCAAAAATCCCATTTTGGTCAGAATTTTTTGAAATAAGGATCTCTTTTCAGGGGCAAAATATTTGCCGTCACAATTTGGACACCTTTCTTCCTGCTCATACGAGCCATAAGGATTACCGGAAAGATCAAATAAATATGCGGATAAAGAATTGGTTCTATAATATTTTCTCTGGCCAACATATTTTATATCTATAGGTTGCGCGCCCCTAAATAATTTTAGCAACGATTGTTCATTAAATGAGTTTACATGGCCATATCCCGGGCTTATAACACCACAATTAATACAGGTAACCCTGCCTATTCTAATATCTTCATTGTAAGGAACACCTATTAAAATATGATTTTTTGCGACACGGACCAATTCGTCACATGCCTTCTGTAATAATGAAGGATTTATATGCTCAAGCACTTCGCTGCACAAAACAACATCGAAACTATTATCAGGAAATCTAAGACTGGTAACATCTCCTTTCACCGGCTTTATCTTTTGGTAATCAATATCAGGCTTTTCAAGGTCAAGGGCTGTCACATGTTCAAAAAATTGTGCTAAAACTTTAGTCATATAAGCGCCGCGAGAGCCTATCTCCAAAATAGTTTTATTTGACTTTGGAATCATTTCGATAAGACACTTAACCCTTTCCCTCTGGACAACAGGAGAAGCAAGGCTCCAATCGATTTCACACATAAAACGATTTACCTGTCCTTTCGGTAAGTTCGAACTAATAGAAATATACCTTCATAACCAAATAGAACTAAATAAATTTTGGGGATGTGTCTTAAAGGAAAGGCCGGGAGATCTCAACCTTAAACCCAAACCTTGCATTTGAGTTAAACCAACAGTCTTACAAACTGGCTTTTTGGAAAGTGTGTCAGGATAATGGATGATAGGTGGGCCTTTTGTTTATTATTTTTTTTGACCTTTTTTTGCCTGAAAACTCATAAACTCAAATTTAGATAAAAATATATGAAAAAGATAGAGAAGAAAAAGCCCTAAAAAGAAAACCATCAATCCTGAAAATCCGTGTAAAAATCCCTCCGCAATTTTCTCACCATATTTACTGGCAAATCCAGCGGTTAAGGTTAACCTTATAATGTTTGTCAAAATAGCTATGGGAATAGCTGAAAGGAATAAAAGCCATTTTTTGGGTTTTGAATGACTGGTAAAAAAAGCAAAGGCAGCACTAAGCGCCAATAATGAAGTTAGAGAACGAAGTCCTGAACAGGCATCAACCACTTCAAGAGTCATGTTGGCCAAATATAAAATATTTCCTCTTCTCAAAATCGTTATTCCCAACGAATTTATTATTTCAGATGCCAGGAATGAAGCAAACAATTTCAAGGGAAATGCTATCTTATTCCAAATTATTGCTGGGATTGGGATCATAAATATAAGGTATAAAACGGGAAATGATAGTCTTTTGGTGATTGAGTTTCCTGCCAGAAATAAAAGAATGCCAAACAAAACTATTATCATTGAGATCCTTTGAAGGAAATATTCTGATCCGATTCGGGATATCATCAATTGACAGAATCCAATAAGAATTAGTATTACTCCCCAATTATTGGGATTTACCTCAAGGTCTCCAATCTTTTTTCTGATCGCCCAGATCATATATAAAACTATCAGTGGAATCAGGTAACCATGTGAATAGTTATCATTTATCTGCCAATCTTTAACCATAACGAAGATAATCGGATAATACAGAATAAGAAAAAGAATTGAAATAATACCAATCTGCAAATAAAGCAGTTTCTTTTTGTTTCTAATTGACTCTTTCAATATATCCATTTTTTAGTTCCGCATATCTTTTAAAACCAGAAAGGTTTTACCAATTAAATTAACCGGGCAAATACCCCTTTAAGATATAAATAACTTGTTCAGTAAATTCCCTCAGGTTTTCCATTTCCTGCTCTTCTTGCCCCTTTTCCACAGAAGTCATAATCCGGACAAATGAGCCATCTGTTCGACGTTTTAAAATCGAATCCAAAACCAGATATATTTTCTGCATATACTCAGATCTGATAAATCGACCGCGTGACTGAAACCAATAAAATACTATTGCTTGTTCGGCACCCTTTAGAATTATCATTTTGTTAATATCGATAGTCACCGGTTTTGATTGATGTATATTAAATTGCTCCGGCTCGCATTTAACAACATTCCAGCCTGCTCCTGGCATACAATTTTTTGGTGAATGAAATCCCTTTCCTTCTTTTTGACTGTTAAAATAACTTACATAAAGATCTATCTTCTTTTTATCAGGTGATATGTACTCAAACTGAATATAATCATCAACTCCTAAAAGGCTAGTGACTGTATCGGAGAAAATTATTTGTTCACTAAAAGTCCAATTTCCTATTTTTCTAGGGAAGGTTTCAAGTGGTTTTTTTATTGGAATTACTTTGCTTTCCGGCAGCAGATGGAAAAAGATTATCCCTATTATCAATATAATGGAAATGATCAATACTCTTTTATTTGATATCATTGATCCTTTTTGGTGAATTTAAAATTTTTCATGTTAATTTTTATGAGATCCCTAACACATCTATAGCCCGGGAAAAATTAAAGTCTTTCAATAATTTTTTTATCTTCCCCTCTGTTTTATTTAAATTAATATAATGCCGAAACTTAGACAAAAAAGATATTCCTTTAATACTTGGCTGATCTTTATCAAATTCCCATGGATGAATATAAAATATGAATGGTTTCTTTTCTTGAATATTGATTTTCTTGAATCCCCATTTGATAAATTGATATGGAAACAATCTAAAATATCCTCCACCTGCAACAGGAAAATTATTTATAAATATTTTTATTGTTGAAATGGGAAACTCTATAATAAACTCATTGAAAAAATCTATCGAATCATTTACATCCAAGGGCTTAATTAATTTGTTGAAATTATTTGGACAATCTAAAAAATTGGATAAATTTCCGTTAACAATAAACGGAAATCTAAATTTCTTAGAAGTGTTGAAGCGATACCAGCGCAAGGGGAATATACTGGAGTCGTATTTAAAACCCTCCTCTTTTAATATTTCTAATGCCCATAAAGATTTTTGACTTAGAGAAAAAGAGGGTGCACGATATCCGATGACATCTTTACCAGTTATGTCCTCTAAAATCCTTTTGGATTTTTTCACATCTTCGCGGAACTCATTAAATGTCTGGAGAGTGAGAAGTTTGTGGGAATATCCGTGAGACGCGATTTCATGGCCTTCTTTATGGATATTTTTTATAAGATTTGGATATCTCTCTGCAATCCAGCCTAAAACGAAAAAAGTTGCCTTAACTTTAAATTCATTTAATATGTTTAGGATATAAAAGGTATTTCTTTCAACCCTACATTCATATCTATCCCAATCGGAAAAATTAATTACTCTTGAAAAATTGGAAACCTGGAAATAGTCTTCTATATCAATTGTCAATGAATTTATCTGATTATTAATCATTTTTTTCAGATACTCGTTGTCCTTTGGCAGCTAATCAAAGCTATGCTTATAATCATTAAAAATAAGATTCAAACATTATAAAATTTACTCAACTTATTTAGCATTAATCATCTTTCTCTGGGCAAAACATAAAAATGCCAAGCTCATATATAGCTTCGCCCCCTTAATTACAAATATATAATTTAATAACATTTTATTTGTTTTAAATGCGTGCTTATTTTTCAATGCTCGCAAGATCAGGTCTTGAAATATTGACAGCAAGCTTAAAAAAATTGTGAATGAATTTATTCTTCCGTTTTCATATTTAAAGACCTAACCCCACTTAATATCTTTAAAACAAATTAATGTTATAAAATTTATCAATTGGATAAGATTTTCATTTTAAGACCTGCCGACCTTATGGGGAGTCTCAACTATCATATTAATCGTCATTATGAACGATATAAATCAGTGTCAGTTTGGGAAAATTTTATTTGTTTTTCTTGAGATGGTTCCTGTATTTTATTAAGGCATATTTGTCTGAGAAGAAAAGGCATCAAACTCTGATAGGATTTTATATCCCTAATAGGCTGAAACTTTATAATATCTTCACCTTTAAGGTGAATCATAACAAATTCACAATTACTTAAAAATCATGGGCTTGGCAATTAACTCTTTAATGGATAATCCTATTTGTGAATTTTTAATTAATACAAACAAATATGAATTCTTAAATATCAAAGCTAATATTGAAGAAATAAAAATAACGAGTATCGAGAAAAAGATGAGGTTATGTCTTCTTTTTTTCTTAATATCGTCATTAGCCACTATTTTAGGTATACCAACTACCAATGGATATTCAAAATATTTTTTTACTTCATTTATACTATTAAAAGAGTTATCCAATATATCCAATAAATAAATAGCACCAAAACCGATACCTAAACCAATAATCATACCAAATAATATTGATCTGGGTTTATTAGGTTTACTTGGTAATAGAGGCAATTGAGCTGCATCTATAACCTGAAAATTATGAATTCCTCCGCTTTGTTTTATCTCAAGCTCCCTGGAAATCCTTGCTTCCTCCAGTTTATTTAATAATATCTGATAGATCTCTACATTAACACTATACCCCCTTTTCAGTCGAGCCAACTCTTGTTCTTGCTTTGGAATACTCTCGACCTTATTCTTATACAACTTTATCTTTTCTTTATATTCATCTATACGAGAATTAAGTATATTTATTTGAATATTAACTTTATTTAAATTCTCTTTTATCTGTTGATAAATTGGATTCAAAGTCTCGGTTGTCAATTCTCCTTCTTTGTTTTTTTCATCCACAACTTCTTTATTTTTATTTTTAGATAGTCTTTCTTCTATTTCTTCTATCTCTTTTTTGATTCTAATAACATCAGGATAATTTTCAGTATAGCTGGTTAAAAGAAAACTTAATTGCGCATTCAACTGAGTTAATCGCCCCTCCAAATCATTTTTATTACTTGAGCTAAATGCCAGGATAAGTGGTTTCTCTTTAGAAAGCTGCTCTTTTAATAAAGATCCTTCTAAATGTGCTTCTTTGAGTTGTATTTCAGTTTCAACCAATAATCTTTGATATTTCTCTAAATTTACAAAATTAATATTTTCTTCTCCAGGAAGTTGTCCTAAATTCTTTTCTTTAAATTCTCTTAAAGCATTTTCCGACTCTTCAAGCTTTTTCCTGTAAATCTCTAATTGGTCTTCTATGAAAGAAAAAGCATCATGAGCAGCCACTCTTGAAGCGGCAAGATTCTCTTCGATAAAGATATTACAAAGAGTATTGACAACATTCTTCACTATTTCCGGAATGTCCCCCTCATATGAAATAGAATAAAGATTCTTGCCTATTACCTCTATGTTGATGGACTTTCTCATCCTATTAATCAAATTTTCTAATTCCAACGGGGAATCGATTTCAAGATCAAGATCTAATTTTCTTATAACGTTTAACAGTCTGCTCCTGCTTAAAACTAATTCCCTTATCGTATTTAGCCTTTCATCCGCATCTGAGGATACGGCAAGACCCCGAATTAAAGGATTGATCAGGGTCTCTTTCTCATATAATATAGTTGCTGTGGATTTATAGACTTTTTTGGCTGTGTAACTGTAAATAACGCTTAATATTGTAACTAACGCAAAAACACAAAAAAACAAGTATCTTTTCCGGGATATCATGTTCAAATATTTTGTTATTTCGGATCTGATTTCTGGTTTCTGTTTGTTTGGCATTTTGATTCCTTTTTTTATAATACTTTAAGTCTGTAATATATTTCTCGTTAACAATTTAATTAACAATTAAATCTCCTTAAAAAATACAGGTATAATCTTTATTCGGTTAAAAAATTAATTTTTCTTTGAGATCTCTAAAAATAATTATCTTAAGGGTATTTTTAACTGGAGGCGTATCTGAATGGAATATCTTATTTCAACAAATCAAGCCTCGGGAAAACAGCTAAAATATGCGGGAATCAAAATCAGACTCTTTTATTCAATCTTTTTATTCGAAGAAAAGCCTGGATATGAAAAACCCAACAAAATATCAAATCGGGCTTGAAAAATGGATATGATTTGCCTAAAAACTAACTATTATCTTGCTCCTTTTCTGCTAAGAACAATAAAAATAGTCCTCAAGATAATAATAATATCAAGAAAAAGAGAAATATTCTTAATGTAATAGAGATCATATTGAAGCTTTTCTACGGCATCTACAAGATTGGCTCCATATTTATAATTTACAGCTGCCCAACCAGTTATGCCGGGTTTTACTGAATGTCTCTGATCATAATAGGGAATCTGGGGAGCCAATTTCTTTACAAAATAGGGACGTTCGGGGCGTGGACCAACAAAACTCATATCACCTTTCAGGACATTAATCATTTGAGGAATTTCATCAATGTGCAATCTTCGAATAATCTTTCCCACACGTGTAATACGAGGGTCATTTTCCTCAGCCCATACTGGTCCGGTGTATTTTTCTGCATCTATCTTCATGGATCTAAATTTTATCAGATTAAAAACCCGGCCATTCTCACCAATTCGCTCCTGCTTGAAGATGATTGGACCTTTTGATTCCAATTTAATAATTAAAGCTGTGAATATGGAGATTGGCAGACTCAATATCAAGCCAATAATTGAAAGCAGCATGTCAAAGATTCTTTTTCCCAATTTAATCAATCTTGTCTTCTTGAATCCTTGAGCAAAAATTAACCAACTGGGCCGCAAACCATCCAGTAAAATTTTGCCTCTAAAATGTTCATAAAAGGTATGCAGGTCCAAGACCTCTGTCCCTTTAAATTTACATCTGACAAGATTATTTGCAGGCAATTCTCCTCTAGCTTGTGGACAAAATACAATAACTTTTTTTACTTTCTCTTTTTCTATTATTGACTCAAGATCTTCTGCCAATCCTATAACCTTTGGGTTTACAATGCTCTTTCCAAGCAACGACGGATCATTACCTATGAATCCTACAACCTTAAATTTTCTACGATTATCCGACAAAATCTCTCTTACTACCCTTTTACTTAACTCATCAGTTCCAAAGAATAAAATTTTTTGTTGTAGATCAATTTTTGAAATAAAACAATAATAAAATATTCTTCGCCAGAATAAAATAAAAATACAAGCAAGCATAGAAGAAAAAAGGCACCAATAATAAGGAAAAATTTCTCTAAACAATATATACAAAATTACTGAAACAATAACAAATGAAAAAATGCATCTAAATATTAGCAATTTTTTTTGTTCTCTTTTATCTATTTTGAAAAACTGATTAATAAAAAATATAATCATACTTGTTAGAATGAGAATAACTAAGAATGGGGAAGTTAAATAGAATTCTTCTAAATCAACTGTGTTAAAAAAAATCCTTTCAGATATTTCAAAAAAAAATACTCCAATTGATAATAAAATAAGAGCATCAACCAAAAATAACAAAAAGGAAAGTTTCAGGGAAGGTTTTTCTAAATATTTAAGCATATCTTACAGGCCCAACAAAAATTTAATTATTAAACTCAATGTTTCTCAAATTATTTTAGTTCATTTTAATAATTTAAATGTATGGATATTGCCTAAGACAATTAATTATCATTGACATTATTTATTCCTTTAACAAAAAATATATTAAAAAAATATTTAAGTAGAAATCAATGAGGAAAATTAGTGATAAAACCTTGGAGAAATATGATATAACAATGCAGTTAATTTAATAGAGATGTGGTTAATCAATAAGATGTAAATAAAACAAAACTTGTCAAGAAAATCCTGACTTTTAGTATCAGCTATTTTTGTTTTTACCAATTGTATGTCATTTAAATGACATACAATAAAACTGTAAAAAGACTTAATAAATTCTTTTAAATTTTAACAAATATTTTCTGCTTAGTATTTATAATATAAATATATATTATTAAAAAAACAATGTTTTTTCAATATGAAGAACTATGATTGTTTTCATAAGAAAAAACTCTATTTTTTAAATAGGGATTTTTTGATATTTTAAGGAGTCAAAGTGTTTTTAATTTTTTATATTTTATAGTTAAATTCTTTTAATTCAATTAGATTTGTAGAAGGTGACTTTAAAAATTTATTAAATTTTTTGCAGATAATATGATTTTTTTGATGATTTCGACCGGATCATCACTTATCTTGATGAATAAGATTTAGATAACTTTATACTATTTTTTATTTATAGCGTAATATTTTGATTTATCTTACGTCTATTTAAAATTAAGCCAAATTTGAAAAATTCATAAAATATTTAATGGGACTCACTGGAATTTAAAACTAAAGGCCAGCAAAGACTTATGGTTTTTAACAATCCTTACTAATATTTAATATATCTCTATCTATTTTTTTAATAAATTTTTCACTTGTACACATGATGAGCTTAGTTTTCAATAGGAGTTGTTATTATGCCACCTTTACAATCACGCAATCTACTTTTCCATTACACGTTCCCCTTCTATCTTTGTTTCCTCAGTCTTTTCATCATAATACTTCCTCTCAAAAAAAATGCCGATTCATTAGAACTAAAATTTACTTGGGATTCTTATGAAGAAGAGGATAATATTGTAGGCTACAGGATTTTTTGCCGTGAGGCAGGAAAACATTATGATTACAATAATCCTATATGGGAAGGAACCGAAAAATTCTGTACTCTTTCTAATCTGGATGACCAAAAGATATATTATTTTGTTTCCAGAGCTCTTAACATCCATGGAATTGACAGTAATGATTCCAATGAAAAGCGTTATGCACCATTAAATACAGCGCCAGTAGCTCTCGAAAAATCCATTTCTGTATATGAGGGAACCCCCATAGATATATTACTTGTTTCGACTGATACGGAAAATGATCCTCTTTCTTATATAATAATAACCCAGCCTGCCCATGGAAACTTATCAGGCAAAGCCCCTGACCTCACCTATACACCTGATGCCGGTTATTCAGGCTCGGACAGCTTTAGCTTCAAAGTCAATGACGGCATTGCAGACTCCAACATAGCACAGGTAGTCATCACCATATATCCTTTGGAAGGTCCCCCCGATAATGATCCCATTACAAATTGCGCAATCTATGAAGATTCGGAAGACGGGACCATTCAAGGATGGATTATCTACGATGAAGATCCTTCGGGTGCATCAATCAGCAATGTTTTCGACATTGACCGCCAAAGCCGGGTAATCGAGCTTAAAGGCTCATTCAGAGACTATTGCTATCTTTTACATAATGTGGATGGCAGCAAATGGAATAACTTAAGTCAATTTACAGCAGGATGGCGTATGAAATGTTCCAGATATTTCATTGTTTATTTCAATATACATACAACAGCAGGGGACAAATACCTTTACTATACCCCGGTTGATCGCGATTCACTCGGAAGCGGATATTATATCCATCACGGGGTGGGCTCAAAGGTTACAGACGGACATTGGTACAGCTTTGAGCGTAATTTGCAGGCCGATCTTGAAGAGGCTCAGCCAGGGGCGAGCATTTTGGAAGTAAACGGCTTTATGGTCTATGGCAGCGGACGGGTGGACGATATCATTCTATGTAAAGACACCAGCGCAGACAGCGGCGATATACCCTCAAATTCACCGCCCATAGCTGACAATAAATCACTAATCACGGATGAAGACACT
The DNA here is from genome assembly GCA_049472335.1 of bacterium. Classification (GTDB taxonomy): domain Bacteria; phylum SZUA-182; class SZUA-182; order DTGQ01; family JAFGSM01; genus JBLIRM01. Next base: position 45,357 of record JBLIRO010000042.1, read on the forward strand.
GCTATAAACATAACACTTACCGGTACGGATACGGATCTTGATCCTCTCTCTTATACGGTTATAACGCACCCCTTACATGGAACCTTATCAGGCACAGCCCCCACTCTTACCTATTCACCCAATGCCAACTATAACGGCACGGACAATTTCACCTTTAAGGCTAACGATGGACAAGGGGATTCTAATATAGCTACTGTAAATATAACCATTATCCCTGTAAACGATCCTCCTGTAGCCAGTGCCAAAGCGTTCGACACACAAGAGGATGTGGCAATCAATAATACCTTGTCCGCTAGTGATATAGATGGGGATTGGTTGACTTATTCCATTATAACCAATGGCATCAAAGGTAATGCCACTATAACCGATCCCTCAACCGGTGCCTTTACCTATAC
>JBLIRO010000043.1:0-42496 GCA_049472335.1 bacterium
GAGTTTAGACAAAAGCCGGGCCACTTCCACAATTCCGGCCTTGTGCCGGTCGTGAACGCTGATAAAAACGGAGCCGGACGTGGGCATTTTAAACCCGGTCGCCATCTGCGATTTGGCAAATGCCAGACCGAAGGAATGATCGATGCCCATCACCTCGCCGGTGGATTTCATCTCCGGCCCGAGTATGGCATCCACACCCGGAAATTTAATGAATGGGAATACGGACTCCTTCACAGTAAAATAATTAATCTCCTTTTCTCTTGTCAATCCTAGCTCGTTCAATGTCTTCCCGATCATGACCTTTGTTGCCAGATTTGCCAGGGGAACACCTATGGCCTTGCTTACAAAGGGAATGGTTCTGCTTGCCCTGGGATTTACCTCAAGAACATAAACCACATTGTTTTTTACCGCATACTGGATATTCAAAAGTCCCTTTATGTTTAATTCCTTTGCCATGGCATATGTGTTTTCCTTGATCTGTTCAATGATATCCTTGTTGAGGCTATACGGGGGGAGAACCATGGCGCTGTCCCCCGAATGGATGCCGGCCTGTTCAATATGCTCGAGAATCCCTCCGATCACGCAATGGTTTCCGTCGGAGATGGCGTCAACATCCACTTCTATGGCATCCTCCAGAAATTTATCTATAAGGACCGGATGTTCAGGCGAAGCCTCCACTGCCTTATCCATAAAATCCTTCAGGTCCTCATCATCGTAAACTATCTGCATCGCCCTTCCTCCAAGCACATAGGAAGGACGGACCACTACAGGGTATCCGATCCTTTTTGCGGCCTTTCTTGCCCCTTCAAAGGATGTTGCTGTAAAATTATCGGGTTGAATGAGACCAAGCTTTTTAATCATCTGTTGGAAACGTTTTCTGTCTTCAGCCCTGTCTATGGAGTCAGGAGTGGTCCCAAGGATTTTCACCCCCGCCCTTTCCAATGGGACACAGATATTCAGAGGGGTTTGACCTCCGAACTGTACAATCACACCCATAGGTTTTTCAAGGTCTACGACATTCAAAACATCTTCAACAGTAAGGGGCTCAAAATACAATTTATCAGAGGTATCATAATCCGTGGAAACAGTCTCCGGATTACAATTTACCATGATACTCTCAATACCTTCTTCTTTCAATGCGTATGAGGCATGGCAGCAGCAATAATCAAATTCTATCCCCTGCCCTATCCTGTTCGGCCCCCCACCAAGGATACAGACCTTTTTGTTCCCTGAGGCCACGCTTTCGTTAAGGGCCTCATATGTTGAATAATAATAGGGTTGCTGTGCCTCAAATTCACCTGCGCAAGTGTCCACTAATTTGTAAACGGCCTTTATTCCTTTGTTTTTCCTGAATGAGCGAACCTTTTTTTCTGTTGAGTTAAGTAAAAAGGCGATCTGGACATCAGAAAAGCCGAATCCCTTTGCCTTTTTCATCAAATGATTATGGAGGGATATTGGGTCCTTTGTATCTTTCCCCTGAAATCTTTTTATCTCCTCCTCCATTTCCACGATCTGTTTCATATTGTCAATGAACCACCTGTCAACTCTTGAAATATCATGGATTTCGTCAATCGTAAGGCCCAGTTTAAGGCCGTATCTTATATAAAACAAACGCTCATCATTGGGAATCCTTATCTTTTGTTTTATTTCATTTATAAGATCCTGAGAGGGATCGTTAAGCATTTTATCCGTGATTTTGTCCTTTCCGTCCGAGCCTAATCCATATCTGCCGGTTTCAGTTGATCTTATCCCTTTTTGCAGGGCTTCCTTGAAATTTCTCCCTATGGACATTGCTTCCCCGACCGCTTTCATGGAGGTATTCAAAACATTTTTGGCCTTCGGGAACTTTTCAAATGTAAATCTGCAGATCTTGAATACGCAATAATCAACGGTAGGCTCGAAGAAAGAGGTTGTTTTCCCTGTGATCTGGTTGAGGACCTCGGGAAGTGTCAAACCAACAGCCAGCTTTGTGGCTACCCGCGCTATAGGAAATCCTGTCGCTTTGGATGCCAGGGCAGAGCTTCGGGAAAGCCTTGGATTCACTTCAATGATCACTATATGGCCATTATCGGGATTTTGCGCGAATTGGATGTTAGCGCCGCCTCCTGTAATCCCGATCTTTCTTATAATCTTTTTGGACAAATTGACAAATTGTGAGTATTCAACCCCGGTAAGGGACTGTGACGGGGCAACCACAATACTGTCACCAGTGTGCACACCCATGGGATCCACATTTTCCATAGATGTGATCATGATGACATTATCAACGCAATCCCTCATTACCTCATATTCGATCTCCTTCCAGCCCAAAACTGATTGCTCCACGAGCACCTGAGAAACAGGACTGATCTCAAGTCCATTCGCTAAGAATTCCTCCAATTCCTCCTTGTTATATGCAGTTGAGCCTCCGCTTCCACCCAGGCAATAGGCAGGCCTTAAAATGAGAGGGAAGCCTATATTGAGCCCAATCCGCATACCCTCTTCAATGTTGACAGCTATGCCGCTTTTCGGGGTATCCACACCTATTTCCTGCATGGCTTTTTTAAAAAGGTCCCTGTCCTCCGCCCGTGAAATGGCTTCTACATCCGCTCCGATTGATTCTACACCGTATTCTTTCAGGATACCCTCTTTCATTAAGAAAAAGGCCAGGTTTAATCCGGTTTGTCCACCCAGGGTTGGTAAAATTGCATCCGGTCTTTCCTTCTTTATGATCTCAGTGAGAGCTTCAACAGTCAGAGGTTCTATATAGGTCGAGTCCGCCATGCCGGGATCGGTCATGATTGTTGCCGGATTGCTATTTACAAGTATCGTGTAATACCCTTCTTCTCTTAATGCCTTGCATGCCTGAGATCCTGAATAGTCGAACTCACAAGCCTGACCGATTACAATAGGGCCTGATCCGATCATCAATATCTTTTTGATATCCCTTCGTTTAGGCATCTCTATTTCCTTTTTTTAAATATTATCTTAGCAATAGAGTCTACCTTAGACTCTTTCAACAATCTATCTGAAAGCCTTTTTGCCTCATTTAAACCAATACCTGAAATCACCTTTCTTATCTTTGGAAGATACATGGGCTCCAGGCTGAAAATCCTTATCCCTATGCCCAGCAAAAAGGGGATAAGCCCTTCATCATGAGCCATATCACCGCAGACGGATACCTCTATTTCATTTGCATTGGCCGTATCTGCCACCTTTTTTATGGATCTCAGTATAGACGGATGATAAGGCAGATATAATAAAGCCACCTTCTCGTTTGTCCTGTCAACGGCAAGCATATACTGAACAAAATCATTGGTGCCGATAGAGAAAAAATCCGCCTCCCTCGCGAAATCATCGATAATGTCGATTACTGAAGGAATTTCTATCATCATGCCCACCTGGGGCCTTTTATTATGATCAATGCCTTCCCTTTGCAGCTCTTTTACACAATTCAGAATAGTGCCTTTCGCCTCCAGAAATTCGTCCAGAGATGAAATCATCGGAAACATGATTTTAATCCTTGCACGGGCACCTGCACGGAGCATGGCACGAATTTGTTGCTTGAAGATGTCTTTGTTTTGAAGAGAAAACCGGATTGACCGCATTCCAAGAAAGGGATTTTGTTCCTTAGTGTTTTGATAATAGGACAGAACCTTGTCCCCGCCTATATCGAGGGTTCTGAATGTTATTTCCTTCTCCGGCATGCCCTCGATCAATTTGTGGTAAACCACAAACTGTTCTTCTTCTGTAGGGAAATCGCTTCTGATCAGAAAAGGGAACTCAGACCGATAAAGACCGATTCCATCCGCCTGAAGCTCACAGGCAAGCTTAAGATCTGTTAAAAGATTGATGTTGGCCATCAACCTTATCTCTTTTCCATCCCTGGTTTTAGCATTCGGATGCATAAGGCGCTTGTGATCTATTAGCTTCAATCTGGCTTCATTCCTTTCTCTAAAGCGGGCCACAATCTCATCGGATGGATTTATATAAATATTGCCCACTTCCGCATCCAGCAAAATTTTCGTATTCTCGGGAATTTCAAGTAGAGATGAGTTTTCGGCAATGACAAGAGGGATCTGAAGCGACCTGGCAAGTATAGAAAGATGGGAAGTGACACCACCTGTTACAAGTATAATCCCCTTTACCCTTTCAGAAGAAAGTTTAAGGATATCTGAGGGGAAAAGATCTCCGGCCACAACAACTTTTTCTTTGCAATCACCTATCTCTTTAGAGCCGGAAACAAGGTTTCTCATGATCCTTAATACAAGATCTTTAATATCCTGGACCTTTTCCCTGATATAAGGGCTCGGATTTTGAGAAAACATATCGATGTATTCCCTTGCAACATTTCTGACAACCAGGGGAGGGGATTCCCCCTCCATAATAAGACTTTTCATTTTACCGACAAACCCTTTATCCTTTAAAATCATTAAATGGGCCGTAAATATCAGTGATGCCACATCGGAAAGTTTTTCCTCTACCTGCTCCTGGAGGACTTCAAGTTGTGTTTCACTCAATCTCAGGGCATTTTCAAAATCCTCCATAGTGAATTCCCTGTCGAAAGTCATATTGAGCAGTAAGTCGAAGGCTTTTTCATTATCCAGTACAGTGGCATCTGAATACGCAAAACCCTCGGAAGCTACCTTGGCTTTGATAAGTTTTTTGTCTTTTAATGGATCATGATATGTTGTTTTTTGAATCCTTGGGTTCAGTTTCATCAGAAGTCTGGCGTTTTCGATAATAGCCGCAAGCTGTGATGAAACCGCACGCATGGCCAATATGTCATGTTTTTTGAAACAGACCTTTTTCTCGCGCTGAACAATAAGAACACCTATTTTGGTTATCCCGCGCAATATGGGTACAGCCAGAAAAGCCTCATATCGCTCTTCAAATATACCGGGGAAAAATTTATATTTCGGATGCTCACTGCCGATCCTTTCACAAATGGGCATAGGCCCTTTCAATGCAAAACCCGCGATCCCTTCTCCCAGTTTCAGCCTTACATTATCTATGGAATCAGGATTAAGTCCTTTCGTGGCCTTTAGAATCAATTCCTCCTTCTCCTCGTTATATAGATAAATGGAACATACATCTGCCTTCATATGTTTGGCAACCATCTCCACTATCTTTTGAAGTATGGTCTCAATACTTGCACTGGTTGCAAAAATTCCGCTTAATTCGCCTATATCATATATTAATTGCACATGGTCCATTGATATCTATTCCTGGCACAATCAATCTGAATTAACATGGATTATAGAAAGGATCCGAAGTTTTTAAACCTAATGGTTGCCTCTTTTGTCTATGATTCTAAAAAACCTTATAAATAGATCATTAACCTCATTAAATCCTGGACTTACAGGGTAGTACTGTGCGGAAATAAAACCCAGATCCCCGCTTTCCATCTCCTCTATGGAATTATCATTGATATTGCGTGAGGTGATCCTGATATGATCAATTTCCTTAATGGACTCATCATCCAAAACCCAGGAATGATTTTGTACCGTAATTTCACCTTTATTATTCGAGGTATACGAAGAAACCGGATAATTGACACCATGGTGACCCACCTTCATCTTTCTTCTCTCGGCGCCCAGGGCCAAGCCTATGATCTCATGGCCTAAGGAAATACCCAGGACAGGCAGCTTGCCCATCAATTTCCTTACCATCTCAACAATTTGTGGCACTGCATCATCCTCTTCAGGGCCATTTGAGATGATCAATCCGTCAAGATTGAGAGATAGAATATCCCGCTCATCTAAGTTGTAAGGAATAAGAGTAATATTAGATCCCAGATTCTTTAATTGATCAATAAAATCCTTTAAAACCCCCAGATCAAGAATACCGATTCTCTTTCCTGAAGGGGCTTTTTGGCATTCATAGACCTCCTTTACGGATATTTTTTTTATATATTGAGTTTTTCTATTTTTTTTGTAATCTTTCAGCCGCTTTAGCAATTCCACTTTTCCCGTAATGTTGTCGGATAGAATACCCAGCATTTCACCCTTTTCTCTTATGGATACAGCTACAGTCCTTGTATCGATTTCACTTATAGCGACTATATCTTCCTTTTTTAAAAAGCTTCCCAATGCTTCCTCTGACTGCCAATTGGAGGTGATCCTGCTTTCCTCTTTAATTACGAGTCCGTTTAGTAAGCATTTATCAGATTCTGAAAATTTCCCTGCCATTCCATAATTGCCTATCAAAGGATAAGTAAGGACAAGGATCTTTCCTGCATTTGCCGAATCGGTCATAATCTCCTGATATCCGACCACAGCAGTATTTAGTACTACCTCTCCTGGCCTTTCTCCTTTAGCACCTATATACAAACCTTCATAATGACTTCCGTCTTCTAAAACGAGGATTCCTTTCATAGCGTCTCCCAGATCACCATATATTTTTTATTAATCCGATTTATTAATCCGAAATTAAATTACTACCCAGAAAATCAGAGTGAAAAATTTAACCTTTTTTTATCAGTTCATTAACAGAATCTAAAGCCTTGAGACCGGAAAGGACATTACTTCCTCGATGCTTCGTTCACCGGTCAAGGCCATGATGAGTCTGTCAAGTCCCAAAGCTATTCCCGCGCAAGGAGGTAAAGATTCCTTTTCCAATGCTTGAATAAATCTTTGATCCAATGAATGAATATCTTTCCCCATCTCCCTCCTTCGCTCCTGCGAATCTTGAAACCTTTTTCTGTTTTCCTGCGGATCGGTAAGCTCTGAGAATGCATTGGCAATCTCAAGTCCGTTAAGATAAAGCTCAAACCTTTCAGCCTGATATGAATTATCGGACTTAAGCCTCGCCAGACTGGCAACTGGAGCAGGGAAATTGTATATGATTATGGCAGGTATTGAACAAATATGCGGTTCTATCTTTTCGATGAAGTCCAGAAAAAACCTATTCTCGTCCCAGCAAAGAGATGGAACCCAACCGGCATAAGCCTCAAAAAGCTCGTCCACTTCATATCTAGGAAAAGGATCTGAGCCGAGTTTTAAGTTATCTTCCCCTGAATCTCTTACCACTTCGACCAAATCCCTGACTAAGGTCTCTATTTCGTCCATTAAATAATAATAATCCTTCTCTGTGTGATACCATTCAAGTATATTGAATTCAGGATTATGAAGCTCTCCCTGTTCTCCTTTTCTGAATGCCTTGGTGAACTGGAATATTCTCTTCATCCCCATACCCAATAGCCTTTTCATTTGTAACTCCGGGGATGTGGCAAGATACATTTTCCCTTCCACTGAAATTGCATCAATATGCGGATCTACACCCGGGCATGGGACTAGAACGGGTGTTTCTACCTCTACATAATCCCTTTGGGCAAAAAAAATCCTTATTTGCCTGTATACATTATGCCTTATTAGAATATTTTTAAGGATAGGATCGTTATACCGGTTATATTGAAGCTTCGACTTTTTCGTTGCGATCCGTGTCACTTTTTAACACGTTCCACATATGCCCCGGTTCTTGTATCCACCAGTATCCAGTCTCCTTCATTGATAAAAAAAGGCACCTGAATCTTGGCTCCTGTATGCATAATTGCAGGCTTGCTTCCCCCTGATGCAGTATCTCCTTTGACGCCGGGTTCAGTTTCCATAATTTGAAGCTCAACAAAATTTGGAAGATTAATACCTATAGGTCGCCCTTTGAAAAATAAAACCTCAACCTCTAAATTTTCAACAAAAAAATCCTTTGCGTCTCCAACCTGATTTTCATCCATCTCGATTTGTTCATAGGTCTCTGTATTCATGAAGTGATATCTGTTGTCCAAGCTATATAGGAATTGCATATTATGTGCTTCAAGGGATGCTTCTTCTATCTTTTCGCCCGATCTGAATGTTTTATCCAAGACATTTCCCGTAATCATATTTTTAAGTCTGGTGCGTGTAAAAGCAACTCCTTTACCTGGTTTTACAAACTGGAAGTCAATTACTATATAAGGATCTCCGTCGATTTGAATCTTCAAATTTTTTCTAATATCCGATGTCTCATACATATTTTGCTCTCCACAAATTTTACTCTTTGTACATGAGATTTTAATTGTTTAAAGTGCACACTTCTTTATTAATGCAATCGGAGCCAAGTTTTGAAATATTGACAAAGAGATTACTTAATTCTTTCTAATTGTTCCCTGGCCATCCCAGCCTGTTCAGACTGAGGATAATGCAGAATCAGATTTTCAAATATTATCCTTGCTTCCTCTTTCTTGTCGAGTTTCAGAAAAGAGAGGGCTTGTTTGAAAAGGGCGGAAGGAACCTTGTCCCCAGAAGGATATTCGTTTTTAACCCTCTCATATTCAAGGATGGCCTCTTCATATTCATTCTTTCTGTAATAACATTCACCTATCCAGAAGCGGGCATTATCGGAAAATTTCCCTTTTGGAAACCTCTCAAGAAAGGAACTGAATTGCTCACGTGCTTTATCGAATTGTCCCTGCTTAAAAGTGTCATAGGCCAGATTATAAAAAGATTCCTCATTTAAATCCTCTACGTCATAGGCAGTCTGTGAGGACTTAACCATCTGGGCGTTTTGAACGGCATTCATCTCTTTGGAGATCTTTTTAATGGCACTTTCCATCCTTTCAAGATCCATGAGGATCTTTTCATTCTCGCTCAAAGTATCGGAAATGGATCGGTCTAATAACTGTCTATAATCTTCCAGCTTTGCCTCCAGGGTTAAAATCTGTTCATGAATAAACTTTATCTGAGCATCCATATCAGCAAGACGTGTAAATAAATCCTGTAACTCATTTTCAAGGCTTGAATCCTTTTTCTTCAGCTCGTCAACCACCCTTTTAAGGTTTTCAGACCTTTCGGCCTGATCATGGATTCTCCTGTTTGTCAGGACAAGATCCTGGGTGGATGCGCAGCCAAAGAACAGGATGCTTATAAAAAAAGGCGCTAAAAACAGGAATTTTACCGAACAGAAAAATTTACCAAAAAAACCTAATCTTGAATAATGTTTAAACATATCTTGCCATTTTGAAGGTTAATGTTTTAGCTAAATTAAATAAAATTATAGAACTAATACAGCCTGTCTTTGCAAAGCTTATTATTTTATAATCAGTTTATATTAATTTTTTGTCAAAATAATAAAATGGGCCCTTCTGTTCTTGGACCAGGCTTCTTCATTACTTCTGTCATCTATAGGCATCTCTTCTCCATAGCTGATTGTCGATAAAATTCCATCAGGCACTCCCAGTGAGGTTAAATAATTCTTGACACTGGCAGCCCTTCTCTCACCAAGTGCCAGATTATATTCCTTCGTTCCCCTTTCATCGCAATGACCTTCAATCTGAATAATGCTTTTGGGCATTTTTTTCAGGATGTTCGCATTATCTGCCAGAATTTTTCGCGCTTCAGGAGTAATATCATAACGGTCAAATTCAAAATGACAGTCTTTGAGTAAAGGTGTTTCCATAAATTCACCTTCAATACCCTGGTAGGTTTTTTTGCTGACGGTTGAATCGATTTTTTCTGTGTCTATTTTGGAGGGTGACTCCTTAAAAAATTCCTCCTGTTTTTGAGATGATTCTTCAAGGGGCTCCACCGGCGGCAAGCCTGCCAGCTCTTTTTGTTGAACAGGAGCACACCCCTCCAAAAAACAAATCAATAATACAATAGTAATCATACCTGCAAGATGCTTAATTCTGCAAGAAAACATTAAAATACCTCCTTTCAAAAATTGATCAAATAATAAATACACATTTTTCATTCTTGGCCGAACCCCGTTTTATGTTTACAAAAAATATGGAGACCAATCAGGTTCTGTTTCCTCAAATTCAGAGAAAGTGATCCGTCTTAGATTGGCTCCATTGGCATTGATACAGTAAATATCAGAATTGCCTGAACGGTTTGAGCTAAAAGCAATAAAGCGCCCATCCGGAGACCATGTCGGGTCCTCGTTATTACCTGAATTTCTCGTTAACTGTCTTAAGTCTTTGCCGTCAGAGGTACAGGTAAAAATATCAAATTTTCCGTCTGTCATACCACAGAATGCGATACGGTCCCCCAAAGGAGACCAGTCTGGTGAAGCATTATAATTTCCTTTAAAAGTTATCCTATTGAGATCCCTTCCATTCGACCTGATTGTATAAATCTGAGGGTTGCCGGAACGGTCTGATATAAAAGCCAGCATCCGCCCATCCGGGGACCAGGTCGGAGATGACTCATTTCCGCCTCTTGTAGTTAAAAAGACCGGACTATCTGTTTTCAAGATATCTATGATTGCAATTCCGGTTCTGTCACCTCTGCGCAACATCAAAGCGATCTTGGTGCCGTCCGGGGACCAGGCAGGGGCGGCATTCACTCCATCCCGTGAAGACAGGATTGTATAATTGTTTTTTGAAAGATTATATACATAAAGGTTTGGATTCCTTTTTCGAAAACAGGTATAAGCAATATTTTTACCATTTGGGGACCACTCAGGAGCCAGACAGATGGATTCGTGTCTGGTCAACATAGTCAATCCATGACCATCGAAATCGATATTATAGATTTCCTTTACTCTGTTACGATTTCTTACAAAAGCAATCTTTGTATGGGCAACGCCAACTTGGCCGGTCAGATGAAACGTTATCTCATCAGCCATTCGATGTGAAATATTCCTTATTTCTTCCGGAGTTCCTCCATATTTAAGACCGGTTACAAATGATTGCTCGACAAGATCGAAAAGTCGGAAAAAGGCTTCTATTCTGTCTTCTTTTTGAATTACACCACCATTTACAAGCGCTTCACTGGGGTGATTCATCCATGGGGTAAGATCAACGGAATCGGGATCCTTTAATGATTCCAATGCGCCGGGCGGGAAGGACTCCGGCCCGCTCACCTCAAAAAAACCGGAAATCTCGAGATCATTTACCAAGGTATCCCTTATCTGATTTGCTGTGGTCTGATTTGCTCTGCCGGAGAATGAAAATGGAGCTATTGCAATGGGAAAAGGAACAAGCTCCGGACCAAATATGTCAATCCTGATACGACGTCCCCAGGAATTTGTGACGAAAAGGCAAAAAAGGAGTAATGAAAATAAAACAGAAATCTTGTATGTTTTTTTTAACATGTTTTTCATATTAAATGAGAAAAATGGATTCGTGAAGTCCATTTTAATTTTTTATCTATTATTTATTTTATCACCAAAAAGTCAAATTTTTTTCTCACTATTTAAATTTACATTGATGAAAATCATCCCATTTCATCAGGATGAAATCTTACTTCAAATTCCAGTTCTTCTTCTTTCAAATCCAATGGAGGAGGAGGAAAAGGAGCTGTCTTCTTTATTGCTCTGATAATCGACTCATCATAATGATTAAAACCGGAGGTTTTTTCGAGCCTTACATCTGCCAACTCCCCATTTGGATTTAAGCGGATCACCAATATAGCCTCAATGTTTTCCATATCCTTTGAAAACGTTTGGATAGTCCAGTTGCTTTTAATAAGATGGTAGATTTTTGCAGCATAGATTTGAAGCTGCCTCTCAATAAATTTTTTTGATTCCTCAGAATACTCTTCTTTTTCCTTAACGGCCAAAGCCCTTTTCCTTTTAATCTCCTCTATGGCCTGGCTGATCTTTTTTTCTTCATCTTTCTTTATAGCTTGTTTATTCGCTTCTTCATTAACCTCTTTTTGTTCCTTTTTTACAGGAGGTGTTTCTTTTTTTACCGGTACCCCTTTTTTTGGTTCCAGCGGCTTTTGTTGAACCTTTTTTTTGACGACCTTAGGCTTCGGTTTTTCCGCTTGTTTTACAGTACGCTCCTGTTTTTTTGGAGGTAGTTTCACCACCTTTGGTTTAGGAGACGATTCCGCTATTTCTATAAGCCTGATAGGATAAATAATTTTATTATTTTTAAGTCTGGACCTCCAAAGAAAAAACTCTCCTCCTAAAAGCCCTGCCAGATGAAGTCCTATTGATATTATCAGGGCCTTTTTCATGGGCGTCATTTTTGTATTATTATATTTCATTTTAAACAAATACTCGATTATATTTTCATTGAGCATTACCTCTTTAAAGTATATCGAAGCAGCATTCATCTTGCTCTCTGAAATAATATTGATTATACAACAACATTAACTGAAGAGACAAGGTGTGTTAATGCCTTTACAGTAAATCAAGTATCGGATTAAAAATTCGTTCAAAACCGGAATCATTTGACTTTAAGGTAATCCTGATTGAATGTTATACCGAATTGACAAAAAAAAACTTCTGTGATACGTTCTTCATTAATAGACATAATATATTATATTAAATAATATTTTGACAAATTTATTGATGATTTGAATTAAATAAAATTTTCTATCATACGGGAGGAATTAATGTTATCCATAAAAAAGATTCTTTTGCCAACGGATGGTTCGGATTATTCCTTTGAGGCCTTGCGGTATGTCAGTTCATTTGCCAGACAATTCAATATTACTGTATACATTATGACGGTAATCGAAATACATCACAGTATCTATGATGTATATGCGGACGAAATAACGCTTGATCTCCAGGAGTCCAAGATAGCCACACTGGTAAATAAAAGGCTCGACGAAACAGAAGTGAAGGCCAAGGATCTGGGGATTAATGAAATTGTCAAAATAACCCGGTTTGGAAGCCCTTATCAGGAGATCTTAAATGTGGCAAATGAAAAAGCCGTCGACTTGATTGTTATGGGAACACACGGGCGGTCCGGAATAGCACATTTTCTTATTGGAAGTGTTACAGAGAAGGTCATCAGAACTGCTCCATGTCCTGTATTGGTTGTAAGACCCAATGTTCATGGGATGATAGAAGAAAATTCCAATAAGTAAATTAAAGGATATTATAAAGAAGAGCTTAGAATATATGAGATAAAACAGAAGAACTCTATTTTTCGAGAATTTTTATAGTCAGATAATATGGCTTTAAATTCAGGTCTTTGATCTTCAGACTTACACCATCTTCAATCCCAGAAGGTATCTCTATCCTGTATTTTCTTATTCCTTCTTTATTTTTAATCGTTATTGATTTGGTTGTTCCCTCTATTGCTTCCTGATTTGTAATCTCAAGACGGAATCTCGGATATCTTTTATCCTCAATATCATCAGTTTCAATCGAATCCCAGAAATCTTTTGCTTGTCTAACAGTCTTGAAAAAACCTTTTTTCAACCTATCCATAAGTATATTAAAGATGCCGGATTGTCCGGGTTGTGGTATATTGCCAAAATGTTTATTGCCATCTTTTATTTTGTCACGAATAAGAACTCCATAGGCCTCTGTAATCTTTTTGAATTTTTCAAGCGCTACCATGTCTCCCGGATTCTTATCTGGATGATATGTATGCGCAAGTCTGCGATAAGCGGTTTTGATCTGTTTCTCGTCCGCATTCAGATCCAAACCCAGCAATTGATAATAATTTTTAAAAAACTCGTAATCTGAATCGTACATATTGATAAAACTATATAGTTAAATATATTTACCTCTTAAAGATTTATTGATCAATTTTATCATTATTTAGATAGTATAACAATTGATCTGGCATATGAGCTATGGTAATATGCTATAAATTTTACATATGTAATAAATGATCGGAAGTTATTAAGTGATAAGATCGAAAAAGAGTCATTGATTGGATCATTTGAATAAAATGATCATTACTGAAAAAATAGATTTATAAGGGAGGGATGGAAATGAATATAAGAAAGCCAGCCGTATCCGGGCAATTTTATCCGGGAAATCCCAATAGGCTTTCAGATGAAATAGAAAGGTTAATAGATCCAAGGATAGAGAAAAAAAAGGCAATAGGAATTGTTTCCCCTCATGCCGGATATATTTACTCAGGTCAGGTTGCGGGAATGGTATATTCCAGCGCCGAGATACCTGGATGCGTTATTATTTTGGGTCCGAATCATACAGGATATGGGCCAAGAGCTTCTATTATGGATACAGGCAGTTGGCAAATGCCTATGGGAGAGGTAAAGATCGATCAGGAAACAGCACATACCATACTTCAAAATTCAGATATTATTCAATCCGACACAGCGGCACAAATGCTGGAGCACTCGATAGAGGTACAAGTTCCTTTTCTTCAATATCTTAAGCCCGATGTGAAAATAGTTCCCATAGTTCTGAGCGGATATAATTTCTCAATGTGTCAATCTATTGCTCAATCCATAGTAAATGGTATTCAAAGCAATAATAAAGACGCTCTTATTGTAGCAAGCACGGATCTCACCCATTATAAATCACAAACGGAAGCCAATAAAAACGATAAGAAAGTAATCGATAAGATATTGAGCCTTGACGCCCAGGGGCTCTTAGAGTTGGTCATTCAGGAAGAAATCAGCATGTGTGGCGTAATTCCGGTAACAACGATGCTTCTTGCTGCAAAGAAATTGGAAGCTAAAAAGGCCACCCTTGTCAAGTATATGACATCAGGGGATGTTTCCGGAGATTTCAGCAATGTGGTAGGATATGCCGGTATCATTATTGATTGAATAATTCAAATGTAATAAATTGTGAAACCCTTTATAATGAAAGGGGAAATTATTATATATATAAAAAACGGGCAAGTAAGATCTTTTCCGGCCTTAATTTTTTTTATTTTACTTTTTTTTCTTTTAATCTTATCAAAACAAGCCAAAACCATCCCGATGTCTCCTATTTATGATAAAATTGTCGCTATGCAGGTCGAACAAATCCTTGCAAAAATGACTGTCGAGGAAAAAATAGGACAATTATTACTTGTATACTTCAAAGGCCCTTCATTATCCCCAAGTCTAAAGGAAATGATAAATAAATATCATGTGGGAGGCTTAATTTTTTACACAGTTTCCGAAAATATTAAAGATCCGGTTCAGGTGGGAAAACTTATAAATGATGTTCAAAAAGAGGCAAAGAATCATGGATCGCGCATCCCTCTTTTTATATCCATAGACCAGGAAGGCGGCAGAGTTGTTCGCTTGACGGAAGGAGTAACTGTATTACCGGGTAATATGGCGATCGGAGCGACAGGCTCTTTGAAAGCCGCTCGCTTCATGACCATGATTACTGCCAAGGAACTCAAAGCCCTGGGAATCAATATGAATTTTGCCCCGGTGATGGATGTGAATAATAATCCGGACAATCCTGTTATAGGCACACGATCTTTTGGGGCATCTCCCGAGCAGGTGGCTGACCTTGGAGGCGTTGTGATCGAAACATACAGGATATATGGAATCATATCAACGGCCAAGCATTTTCCGGGACACGGAGACACAACCATTGATTCTCATATCGGCATTCCGGTTATTCCTCATGGATTGGAACGTTTACGGGCCATTGAGCTTTTGCCCTTTCAAAAGGCCATTGAGGCCGGTGTGCCGGCTATAATGACAGCACATGTTGTCATTCCCGCATTGGAAAAGAAAAAAGGACTTCCTGCAACCCTGTCTTATAATATCTTGACAGGACTTCTTCGTCAGAAAATGGGTTTTAAAGGCCTGATTATAACAGATTCACTGGGAATGGGAGGGATAGTCAAAACCTTCAGCATCACAGAAGCATCGATTCTGGCCTTAAAGGCTGGAGCGGATATTTTATTGTTCGGCGCGGATAAACATTTTGGGCCCGAAGATCAGATCGTTGTATTCAGGCATATCCTTTCCCTGGTGCATTCAGGGAAAATTCCCATGGGACGTATTGATGAATCTGTGAGAAGGATATTGAAGGCAAAGGTTCAATACGGGCTCTTCGAAGAGTTAAAAGTGAATACAGATGAGATCCCGGGAAAGGTCGGAATAGACAAGCACCTTGAGCTTGCCAGATCAATAGCAAAGAAGAGCATCACCCTCATAAAGGATGAAAATGGGTACATCCCTGTTAATTCAGAAGAACCAATATCGATAATATGGCCCCAAATTGATAATAAGCTCGATAATTACTTTAATATATATCATGTAAAAGCAGAATCAATTTCAATTTCCCTTGATCCCGATGATTCAGAGATTGATTATGCAGTTTCAGCTTTAAGGGATCATGCTCAACTGATTGTAGGCACATATGATGTAAGAAAATACCCTTCTCAAAAAAGGCTTATTGAAAAACTTTATCATGCTAATAAGGATATGATCGTAGTTTCAACAATGACCCCTTATGATCTTTTATGTTTCCCGAAGATCCCTTGCTTTTTGGCAACATACGGAACAAATCCAGTAACATTGAACGCCCTTGTCAAGGTCCTCGTTGGTCTTGAAAGACCCGGAGGAAGAATTCCAGTTGAATTACCCGGACTCTTCCCTATAGGTCACGGATTGTAGAAAAAAAGGGACGGTTCTATTTTTTCCCCTGAGGCAAGATTATTGTAAATTCGGTACCCTTTCCCTGAAAGGGAGATAACGAAATCCTTCCGCCATGCTCTTTGATAATGGTTTTTACAATAAAAAGTCCGAGGCCGGTGCCGCAATCTTTATTTTTAGTGGTAAAAAAAGGCTCAAAGATCTTATCTGCCATCTCTTTGGAAATACCAGGGCCATTATCCCTGATCCTGATAGAGACATTATCATCATTTAAGGTATTTACATCGATGGTAATCCTGCCTTTCTGGTCCGTTATCGCATCACACGCATTATCAAGAAGATTTACAAATACCTGTGAAATCTTTTGAGGATCACAATATATCTTCAAATCAAGAGAGCCGGTTACTTCTATCGTTATTCCGCGAATCTTTAGCTTATGCCCAATAAGATAAAGTGAATCATTGATGATATCCAACAAAGGCGTTTGTTCTCTCTGTATATCACTCTGCCTGGAATATGCCTTGAGGCTTTTAACCAAATGGGAAATTCGGTCGCACCCCTCCTGCAGATATTTCAGCCATTCATCCACTTCCTTTACATCCTTGACTAGATAACCGGTCTTATCCTCTTCGGCATGTCCTTCCAGTATAGGTCGGGAGTTGTTCCAGAATAATTCCAAAAGCTTGGTGTTTCCCATGATATAGGATAAAGGACTATTAATCTCATGTATAATGGCCGCTGAAAAGGTGCCCATTGTTGCCAGACGGTCCGCATGGACAAGCTGGCGAGTCCTTTCCTCAACCATTTGTTCCAATTGTGTAGCGTAATCCCTTATGGTTAGATGCGTCTTCACTCTGGCCAAAACTTCCCTTGTGTCAAAAGGCTTGGTAATATAATCAACGGCCCCCAGTTCAAATCCTTTGGTCTTGTTTTCTGTCCCATGTAATGCCGTAATAAAAATGACCGGTATATCCCTTGTCTGGCTATCCTTTTTGAGCTGAGTGCATACCCCGTATCCGTCGATCCCGGGCATCATAATATCCAAAAGGATGAGGTCAAATTTAGCGGATTTCATGTGCGTAAGAGCTGCCTCGCCATCTTTGGCAAATCCCAATCGATAACCTGCTTCTTTTAAAATGTTTGCCAGTACCTGAATATTATGAGGCACATCATCGACAATTAAGATCTTATGCTCTTTCTTCATATCTCTGATCATTATATCTTTCCCTGCGTTTTTTTCCTGTATAATAACTTAAGTTGCTCTATCAATTCAGGGTAGGCATCCAAGGTGGCGCACATCCTTTCAATATCGAAGCTGTTTACATGTAAAGCCAAATCATCGCCAAACTCCTGAAGGATTTTTAGTGAATAGATTTCTCCAAGCCCTTTTATTTGCCTGCCAAAATTGGCGATATCATCAAAAAGGCCCTTTTGGTGCGCAATCCTCCATGAATCCATAAATTCATTTTCCAATTTCTCTATTATTTCCGGAAGTTTTGCAATGACTTTAGGGTTTAGTTTTTTCGGCATATCCTTTTTTAATTTTTTTATTGGTTGACTAACCTCGCTTTTTATTTTTACAGAATATTTAAGGAATCTTACCAATTCCTTATACAGATCCGATATCTGGAAGGGTTTCACCAGAAATCCGTCGAATCCGCTCTGCATTATTTTTTCCTTGTCTTTTTTCATTCCCGAAGCCGTTAATGCAATAACCGGGATGCCTTTCAATTCGGCATCTTTCCTGATTTGGTGTGTTGCTTCGTATCCATCCATAACTTGCATTTTGATATCCATTAATATGGCATCCGGATTGTGCTCCCTGGCAAGAGAAATCGCCTGTTTACCGTTTTCGGCCTCTAAAATTTTGATATCCGTGTACCTCAGATATTCCTTTATTAATTTGCGATTTAAAGGGATATCCTCCACAATAAGCAAGGTAGCCTTTTGAAATTCTATATCCTTAAAATTAAATGTTTTGTTTTCATTTTTTTTATCAGGAATCATATCCGTTAGTGGAATTGATACATCCTTTAGTAATATCTCAAAGGTACTGCCCTTTTGTATAATGCTGTTAACAGATATGGTGCCCCCCATCATTTCAACCAGCCGTTTTGAAATTGTAAGCCCCAGTCCGGTTCCTCCATAGATTTTGGTGCTTTGTCCATCCTGTTGTTTGAATTCTTCAAAGATGGTATCCAGTGAGCCAGGAGCAATTCCGATTCCTGTATCTTCAACCGTTATCTTTATATCAATCTTTCCTGAATAATCCTTTTTAATTATCTTTTTGGCAAGAAGCTTTATATATCCCTTTTCTGTAAATTTCACGGCATTTCCCACCAGATTAAAGAGAACCTGTCTTAAGCGGACCTCATCCAAAATCAGATTTTCGGGAAGATCGGGATCGATCTCCATTATCAGGTAAAGTCCTTTGTCCGCAATATTTTGGGTAAATATATGTTCAATTTCAGAAAATATAGTAAATGGATTTACCACATCAAGCTGAAGCTCCATTTTTCCGGATTCAATTTTGGAAAGATCAAGAATGTCATTAATAAGTATCAACAAGCTCTTCCCGCTTGACTTAATGGTCTCAAGGTAAGTTTTTTGTTCCTTGTCCGTAATTCTGGAATCCAGTAAATCCGTAAAACCAAGTATGGCATTCATAGGGGTTCGGATCTCATGACTCATATTTGCTAAAAATTCACTTTTAGCGCGGCTGGCTGCCTTGGCATCAACCGCAAGCTGTTCTGCACGGTTAAGGGCCTCCTGCAAAGCCTTTTGCTGATTTTTCAATTTGGCTGTCCGGTCAGCTACCATTTCTTCCAGATGATTTCTGTGATTTTCCAGCTCATTTTCACGTTTCTGGATTTCATCCAGCATCTCATTAAACCCGTCAATAAGGGTTCCTATCTCGTCCCTGCTTCGTTTTTCAGCTCTGAGAGAATAATCCTTTTCCTTTGAGATGATTTTTGCTATTCCGGCAAGATTCAAAATCGGTTTAGAAACAACTCGTTGAAACAAAAATGAAAGCATTATGGCAAGCAAAAAACCTACTAATAAAATAATGGCGACAATTCCGCCCGATTGCTTTAGACGGGAGCGGATCTCTGACAGATCTGATTGGATAAAAATCGTTCCGATCATCTCTTTTTCAAGAAAGATTTGATGGAATAAAAAAAGATGATTTTTTTCAAAGTAATGACTGTTAGCCTTTGGCTCCGGAGGCACAAAATTTCTTGCATTATTTTGCGGGGAAAAGGTAGCAAAAGTCTTTCCGTTTTTATCATAGATACAGGCAAAGGTTACATTTGGCTTTGAGCGCAATGCTGAGAGGTTCTTTTCAGCAGTACGGGGATCACTAAAGACAAGCGCGCCGGAGCTGTTCATACCAATAACCTGTGCAATGCTTGTAATATCATTTACCATCGCGTTGCGAAAGGTAATAATATCCTTTCCCACGAAGGCGATCGATGCAACCAATAGAGTAAACCAGCTTATGAAGATAATGATAAAAATAAGTTTTCGCTTTATCGATACATTTTGAAAAGAAAAAAAATCAATCAAAAATCGGAGTATGGGCATATTAATTATTTTTTTCCTTTATAATCTCAGCAGACATGAGAATTTGTGAGCCCATTTTGATTCTGGCACGCTTTGCGGCATCCAGATTTACTTCAAATCGGAGACTGTCCTCTTCGGTAAAAAAATTAATAATACCTCCGGCCTGTGTAAATCCCTTTATATGCCCGATTGTTAATATACTCCGATACTTAACAATGAGAAGGCTCTCCCTTATGAATGCATCGTCCTTTGAATCAAGGAAAAGTATCTGACATTTTTCTATAGCTTTATTTCTAACATCATTGTACTTTTCTACCTTTATCCTTTTATTGCCGATAGACTTATTTTTCAAGGACAGAAAGACATCTGTTTCCGGTGTGTCCGGGACAATGCAGACAAGTAATGAATTTGGGTCCTGTCCGGCATCTTCCTTTGGCCATTCTATAAACTTCGCAAAATTATAAATAAAGCCTGCCTTGACCCGGTATTCGGGCCCATAAAGGGCTTGAGCGTTTGCGCATACTTCTATGAATACCATGACACAAAAAATGATCATGGCATAGAGCCAAAATCTTTTGTTTTTGTCCACTATTAGAATAGACATGTTACCTTCCCATAAACACTACGCTCGACTTCTGTGTCCACCCCTCCAGAAAAGGGGAGAAATCCATGAGATGGAAATTCTAAATGATGATCATGCAAGAGGTTTCGTCCAACAATGGAAAGCTCCACATCTTTCCTTGGCTTCCAGCCAAGACGGGCATCCAATTCCGTATAGCTATTGACAAAAATGCCAAGATTGTCCACATATCTCAGTTCCAAATCAAGCTTCAGGTCACGGTAGAAATCGATTGAGGAATGGATCACGAATTGATGGTTCGGGCTGAATTCAGCCGGAGAAATATCAGGAGGTGGCGGCGGCGGCGGTTTCGGATAATTCGTGTCTTGATATGAAAAATTGGGATCCACAGGAGGAGAAGGGTAATGATGTTGAGTGATATGCATATTCAAGTATGTATAAGATGCCTCAATACGCCACCATTCAAATACATCCCAGTTTGCAGATAATTCCAGCCCATAGGTTTCAGCCGCTGCATCGATATCGGTGTAAATGTTTAGATGATCATATTCATTAAAATAGGATGCCAGATCCAGCGCAAAGGACCTTGTGAGTTGAATGCGATATCCTAGTTCATAGGCAATGAGATTTTCCGAATTTTTTAATCTTGGCGACCACATGAATGAGTAAGTATCGTACTCATAACGTGATGGTGTTCGAACAGCCCGGGAAACAGACGCCCATACATTTTGAATGTCCGATGCTTTCCATAGCATCCGGATCCCAGGTTGGACTTCAAATCCGGTATAGTCATTATGTTCGAATTTAGATCCCAGTGTAAGACGAAACCTGTCATTGATAATGGATATCTCATCCTGAAAAAAAGCGCTTATGATATTTGTAACACGGCTTTCGGGATCGAGGGGAGGACCCTCGGAATAATGTGGGGGAAAAGGGTTGTTGGGATCGTTCATATTGGGATCTGGTTCATAGTGTACAGGTTCATGTTTGAAAAATTCAAATTGATCACTAATGGAACGGTATCCAAAACCCCAGATGATTTCCTGGTAGTTGCCCAGTTTGAAATTATGCTGAAAGTCCATGTCAATGATGTCAAACTGTTCTTTGTATAGGAAACGAAAGCCATCATTTATTTCCTGTTTTGTCTTGTCATAATATAGCTGAAGCGACATATCTGATGTATTCGAAATAGAGTGAGTCCATCGCGCAATCATATTGCCACCAGAGAAATTATTTACAAAATCAAAGAATCCCATTTTTTCACTGTCCTCGCCATCGTATGTATCTCCTTGCACAGTCAATGAATCACTTCCTGAAAATGACCAGTCAAAACGGCCTCCAAACCTCAAAGAATCCCATCCGTCGTCCTCATTTAATCTTATTTTTAGCCATGTATTTGATTTCTTCCAAAACTCATCCTTCTCAAAATATTTCAGATAGAATCTGCCGTAGGCGTTCTCTCCCAATTTTCCTCCGTAACGAAAAGCTCCGGATCTCTTCTCCTCATCACCCATGCTTGCTGTGACCAGACCACCTTGTGTATGTTCTGCATTTTTTGTGATAATATTAATTACACCATTTACTGCGTTTGCACCCCATAATGTACTACCCGGCCCCCGGATGACTTCGATTCTCTCGATATCCTCAAAGAGGGTATCCTGCACGTTCCAGTAAACTCCCGAAAAAAGTGGCGTATACAGGCTCCTCCCATCCATCAGCACCAAAAGCTTATTGGCATAACGGTGATTGAATCCCCTGGCGCTTACTGCCCACGTACTGGAATCAATTTGTGCTACCTGAAATCCGGGTACGTTTCTTAATAGCTCGGGTAAGCTTGTGGCGCCCGATCTTCTAATATCCTCATGTGTGATAACAGTAATGGCAGATGTCGCCTCTGAAAGTTTCTGGGGCCTTTTTAATACTGAGATTATAGTAACCTGCTTAAGTTCCTCGAGACTGAAAGACGTAAAGTCAATGGATTCTCCCTGATCTTTCTCTGTGGCACAACAAATCGGAACTAAAAATTCAAAAGCAAAAAAACAAAATGTTAAAAAGAATAAGACCGAAAAGAGGACACTGCGCCATCTATATTTATTTTTTTTATTAAAATAAAATTTCATGTATTCCTCCGATTTTTTTTCATTTAGCTAAATTTATAAGTTCAAATACTGTGCCATGATAATAATACCAATTAACTGTATGTAAAATCAACAAAATTCATCATAAAATAAAAAACCTTTTGTAAGTAATTCGACTATGCGGACGAAGGTACTCTTATCTTTATAATAATAATGTTACTTTAGCAACTCTCACGACCGTTTAGTCGGATTTTATAACAGTATAATATATGCTCAAGTGTAATTAATCACAATTTTTCAGATCATTAATGTACTATTCAGTTTTTGGCATGATTATTGAGTTATAAAAATTAAAGAATCGTAAAAAATGTTCATGATGAAAAATATGTAGCAGATTAAAAAGGAGCCCGAAAGTATGATATATCTAAAGAAGGAGAATAACTTAATGCCTCAAAAGGTTTTAATTGTGGAAGATTCAAAATTGCAATCCAAATTTTATTTTATTATATTAAATAATTATCCGAAATGTGAATTATTCTTTGCAGCGAACAGACTTGAAACATTGAATCTTTTTGATTTGCAAAAAGATATCGATCTGATTGTTTCGGACATAAACATGCCGATTATGTAAGATTTTGTTATCTTAATCGGCGGGGATATGAATGAATTATCTGCTTTTAATACATCTGATCTTTACCATTTGTGTATTGATTGACGGACACAAACTAAAATTAAATATTATACCATGGGCGATCGGAACAATAATACTCGGTCCTATTATTCTTCCTCTCTATATTTCCAAACGCCACGTAAAGGGGAAAGAGTTACGGGAAGTTTTCAAGTGGCAAAAACTATTTACCGGGCTTGCCCTATTTTGGGCGATTTTATTGGCGTTGATCGGCATTTGGGGCAGGAATACCCCTATCGATATACTAAAAGAGGAATCCCTGGAATATCGGCTCGCGGTCATAAACACCGGAGGCCATAACAGTGAGAAAGATGATACCATTGGCCGTTTTCGCTCTTTGCTTTCACAGTTATCGGACAACTATATAGAGGACACACAGCAAATTGCAAATATGTCCGTAATAGTCCGTGATAGATTGAGCTCAAACGGCATTGATGAATCTTTGTTGAATATCATGGAAGGCCTTAATCAAATCTTATGGCCACAGGATTCCCCAAAAAAGAGATATTCTGAATACGCATTTACCTATGCAGGTTTGAGAAATAAGGGATTATCCCATCAAGAGGCAATTGAAACCTTACAGAGTGTTGCGAGCGGTTATTGATTAGATAATGGATATTAACAAGAGTCCTTTTTGTCCAATCCTCTCAGTATTTATACTGGTATTGCTTATCTTTTTTTCTACACACCTTTTCTCTGAAGAGATAAAGCCCGGACTTATTAAGCCCTTGACTCGGCCGGGCCGCCGGGTTTTTCAAAAAAGAAGAAGGGACAAAGATAATGACTTGAGTCAAGATAAGGACAAGGAAAAGAATAAGGATATTGATATGGATATGGATAAAAAGAAAGCAGACTTAAAGCTAGGTGTGACCCTGATGTGGGACTATGACCAGTTTAACGGTATTCATAGAAACAGGAAACAAAAAAACTACCAGGTAGTCAACAAGACGGAATTAAGACGGGCTAGTATTGATATAGAGTGTGAGATTGACGATGATTGGCAGGTGGAATTCCAGGTGAGTTTTGAAGATGAAGACCAGGCGCCGGAGATAGAGGATGCCTTCATTTCTTTTACCGGATGGAATAATTTTGCCTTTATGATCGGGCAGACAAAGGAACCCTTCGGATTAGAAGAGTTAACCAGTTCCAAGCAAATCAGCATGATTGAACGATCCATGGCAACCAATGCATTTGCGCCAGGGAATCATCCAGGTTTTGAGATATCCGGGCATCAAAGACCTTTTACCTGGGCTATTGGGGTTTATGAAGCCGAAGACAATGAAAACAAAAGGGATACATATGCTTTGACCGGCCGTTTTGTCTTCACTCCATGGGAATATGAAAAGCGTATTCTGCATATGGGGGTTGCCGGATCTTTTAGAGATTTTAATGGAGAAGAATATAGAATTGAAACCCATGCCGAGGTACACACTGCTGAAGAGATTGTAAGAAGCGTTGAAACCCCGGCGGATGAAGTTCAGCTTTTGGGCCTGGAATTAGTATCGATTTTCGGACCCTTTTCAATGCAGGCGGAATATATGAATGCAAGGATTAAAGCGTCCGTTGGCAACGATGCTTCCTATGCTGGTTATTATATACAGGGAAGCTATTTTTTAACCGGTGAAACACGTTCATATAAAAAGGGAACATTTAAATCAATAAAACCTCTCAACACATATGGCGCCCTGGAATTGCTGTCCCGCTATAGCTTTCTCGATGCAGAGGACAACAATAATGGTGTTCGCGTCTCAAATTACACATTGGGCGCGAATTATTATTTAAATAAATGGATTCGGCTTATGGCCAATTATATACAGACAACCCTCATAGATGGGGTTTCAGAAGTGAAATGTAAAGCCGATGCTATTTCTTTTCGGATGCAGTTCGACTTCTGATTTTTATTTCCTATTCCCAGCGATCCGTATTTGAAGGTTTTGTTGCTTTTTTTCTGATTACAACATACAGCCATTCTTGCTTAAATTAGTATTCCTTTTTTGTTTAATTACATAATTCGCCCGCGTGGTCTTAAATTCGACCATATGGGCGAGCCATTATGCCTTTATACTGTGTTTAGTTTTAAATTTTTTTAGCACTTATTATTAATCCGCTACAAGAAAATAAAATATTATGATAATATTAGATTAATGTTAAATTTTTGTAAATTTTTTTGGCACGTTAATTGATATAGAAGGAACTATAGTTAAATTTCAGTTGCTTGTTTCAACAGGGTATTAATCTTTGGCACAGTATATTCATTAACATAATGAAAAAATGGGATTCACACACATGATAGAGAGAGAAGGTCTGCATTTGAGACATGAATTAAAGTACTACATTGATCCGCCGCAGTACCGTATCCTTCGAAGCAGGCTTTCCGCTCTTTTACCTTTGGACCCGCACGCGGGTCCAAACGGCAGATATCACATCAGAAGCTTATACTTCGATGATTTCAAAAACACTGCATTTTTTGAAAAACAGGCTGGAGTAGCCCGTCGTAAAAAATACCGCATGCGCATTTATGATCATAGCGACGCGGTGATCAAGCTCGAAAAGAAGGTCAAGCTGGACCAATATATAGGTAAAGAAAGCACCAGTCTTACCCGTGAAGAGGCTGACAGAATATTGTCCGGTGATATCTCCTTTCTGGCATTTTCTGAAAAGCGCCTTCTAAGGACATTTTATCTGGAGAGCAGGCGTAATCTTTTACGCCCTAATGTGATTGTAGATTACTATCGTGAGGCCTATATACATCCTATGGGTAATGTCCGGATCACATTTGACATAGGTGTTCACACCGGTCTTAACTGTTTGGCGATCTTTGATAAGGATATTTTCACCGTTGGGGCCATCGAGGAAGCGGGTGTTATTTTAGAGGTAAAGTATGATAATTTTATGCCCCAGGCCATTAGGGGACTGTTTCCCAGTACAATTCGACTCCGTCTGTCTGTAGGAAAATTTGTCATATGTAAAAAATATCACAAATATAACGACTGGGAGGACAATTGATATGGGAACCTTAAATCAATTAATAAATACACTGGGAGGCTTGTCTTTCGTGGACCGGCCCCTGACCATACAGAGGGTAATACTAACATTGCTTATCACCTTTGCCGTGGCCCTTTTCATATTCTATATCTATCGCAAAACCTTCAAAGGTGTTCTTTATACACGAAATTTTAATATTGGACTGGTCATGACCGCATTAGTGACAGCGCTCATCATTATGCCAATCAGCTCCAATATTATCCTATCCCTGGGCCTGGTTGGAGCATTAAGCATTGTGCGCTTTCGCACTGCCATAAAAGATCCCATAGACATAGTATTCATGTTTTGGGCAATCGCGGTGGGACTTACCTGTGGCGCTGGCTTTTATATGGTTGCCATTGTAGGGAGTCCTATGATCGGGCTATTCGTATTCTTGTTGAGCCGGGCGAATTTTGGAAGCACAGATCCTTATCTCCTGGTTATTCAACATAACAATGGAACCGAATCCGAGATCCAAAAGTTCCTGCCCGCGCACAGACTTCAATCAAGGACAGTTAACTCCAACGGTGTAGAATTGATGCTTGAGGTACGAATACATTCTGACGATGCAACTTTAGTGGACAAACTTTTAAAGATCGACGGTGTCAAGCATGCCGCACTGATTAGCTACAATGGTGACTATGTATCTTGAAATATTAATAGATCATTAAGGATTAATCAAGATGAATGTTATGGACATATGGTTTAGAAAAATCTGGAAAAGAAGATATATTTTTCTGACATTATTATTTTCAGGACTGTTTCTCATAACCTTGATCGGAAGGGAAAAAAGCGTTTCCCAAAATAAAGACTATCTAACAAAAGAACAATGGTATAATAAAACAAACAATTTTATATTTCCTTACACACTTACGCAACCCTCACGGAAATTCAAGATGCCTCGATGTTTGGACGAGATTTCCGGTTTGTCCTATCTGGAACGAAATAAACTGGTTTGTATTCAGGATGAAAAAGGGACTATTTATATTTTTGATCTGGAGAAAGGAAAAATAACAAAAAAATTAAAATTCGGCGAGGAAAAAGACTATGAAGATGTAGAGGTCGTTAATAAAAATACCTTTATTTTACAAAGCAATGGAAACATCCTTAAGCTAAAGAACCTTGATTCGAATATCCCAAAGATAAAAAAATATAACACATTACTTTCGGGAAGGAATGATGCTGAAGGATTGGCCTTTGATAAAGATTCCAATGTATTGCTAATTGCCTGTAAGGATTCTCCTTATCTGAAAAAGAAACGCAATGATGATTTGACTGGGAAAAAGGCCGTATATAGCTTTGATTTGCAAACGAAAAAGATTTCCAGAGAACCTGCCTGGATAATCGACATTGACGATTTAATGGATATCGGGAGACGTTATTCTTCAAAAAGATCCCTTATCGGAAATTTTAATTTATTCAATCCACGAAAAAGTGATATCAATTTCCGGCCTTCCGGCATTGCCATACATCCTAAAACCAATGATATATATATTATTTCCTCAGCCGACAGGATGCTTATTGTCATGGATCGAAAAGGAAAAATTATTACAGCTAAAAAATTAAACAAAAAGATCTTCAAACAGCCGGAAGGAATCTGTTTTAGCCCTGAGGGGGATCTTTTTATTTCAAATGAAAGGAACGGCAGCAAGGCAAACATTCTGATGTTTAGTTATAAAAAACAGGTAAAAAATTATTAAAGGAACCGTATTAGTTTTTTTAAAAGAGTCTTATAAAGAAAAAAAAAGGAGTTAACGGATGTTTTTTATGAGATGGATATTTTGGGATGGGCAGATTAATAAATTGAATTTTAAAAAAGGTAAATTGTACCTTTTAATAAGTGCTTTGGGCCTTTCTTTTCTCCTATTTACGTTCCTGCCCATCCCTATCATTCCGGGCAATAGCACCCGGGCATTTGCAAAACTCTATATAAATGAATTTATGGCCGATAATGATAACACAATTGAGGACCCTAATGAATCAGGGGCTTTTGAAGACTGGATCGAGATCTACAATTCAGGCAGCTCGAAAGTCAATATGGGCGGCATGTACCTGACAGACGATCCTAACGATCCTACGAAGTGGCAGATCCCTGCCGGTGTTTCTATTCAGCCTGGCGGATATTTGCTCTTTTGGGCCGACAATGACGAGGAACAGGGTAGTACCCACACAAGCTTCAATTTGAATAAAGATGGAGAGGAGATAATATTGCTCGCATCAGATCATACAACCGTGCTCGATTCCATCAAATTTGACGAGCAGATGCCCGATGTTTCATATGGAAGATATCCGGATGGCTCTTCTTCATGGGGCTTTATGATTGCGACTCCCGTCACGCAAAACAGTCAACATAATACTCCACCCCAAATTGCCGGCCTGAAGCATACTCCGAACATACCCGGTGAAGACGAACCGGTTTGGGTTACTTGCATTGTTACTGATGACGGAACATTGTCAAATGTTCGTCTTTTATACGACGCGGGCGACGGATTTGTGTCTGTCTCGATGAGCGATGACGGCACGCATAACGACGGAGGGAGCGGCGACGGTCTTTTCGGGGCACAGATCCCTGCCTTTTCAAAAGACACGGTCATAAATTATTATGTCAGTGCAACTGACAACCTCGGATCACAAACCATGGATCCGGTTACCGCCCCAGATACAACCTATTCATATGCAGTGGGTTATGTGGCACCCTTGGTTTATATTAACGAGTTTATGGCCGACAATGACAGCGTCATTGCAGACCCTAACGATCCAAACAGTTTTGAAGACTGGATAGAGCTTTATAATGCCGGTGAAAATACAATTGATCTCGGCGGGATGTATATGACCGATGATTTGACCAATCCCGCTAAATGGCAGATCCCCTCCGGTATTACTATCCCTTCGGGAGGCTATCTGTTTTTTTGGGCTGACAACGATGATGAAGAAGGCATCTTTCATACAAATTTCAATTTGAATAAGGATGGTGAACAAATCGGATTGTTTGACACAGATTCAAGAGGGAATATGTTGATCGATAAAGTTGTGTTCGGCGAGCAGATCATAGATATCTCTTTCGGAAGGTT
The DNA here is from genome assembly GCA_049472335.1 of bacterium. GTDB lineage: Bacteria > SZUA-182 > SZUA-182 > DTGQ01 > JAFGSM01 > JBLIRM01. The sequence goes on from JBLIRO010000043.1 coordinate 29,229, forward strand.
ATGTGATGGCGAAGAACCCCTGGTGTTTTTTGAAAATTCAACACCTGACTATTCTAATACATTCCCTGCCGGCATGAATAACTATATATGCAGGTTTTCACAAACTACAAATAGCTATTCGGTAATAAATAAAATATGTGCGGACCCGGCCTTAATCAATTTTCTCAATGCTGTCTCTGGCAAGTGGGAGGCTGCATATGTTTTTTGGGATAAACCCACGGGTCAGAATTTTTCAATAGAGCCGGATCAGGACTATATAATATCGATAATCTCATTCTAGTTTCTCTCCTTTTTTCCCTAATCATCTTCTAACTCCAAAGCCATAGACAATTCATGGATTGATTCCTCAAGTAGTTCCTGGTATCGTCCGTATTCAATCCAGTCCCCTTTCTGAATGCTTCCCTGAGCGGCTTGAAAATATTGAGTCACCTTTCGCGCCAGGTCGATAACAGATTCTTCATCCGTATCCGGATCCGGATGGACTGTCTCGGCGCCCAATGAAAAGGAAGATAATTCGGAGCTCTGTACATCGAAAATCTTTTCCAATGCATCGATAAGTGTCTTTTTCATCTCTATCTTTTCACCATAGACAGCAATTACCCGTTTAAGCTCAGGAAGACTGCTTTTATCGGTTGCCACCAGATACACAGGCTCAATGTATAGAATTGATTCCTCGATTGGTATGACCAGCAGGTCTCCCCTTATCACATCCGATCCCTGCTGGCCCCATAAAGTTAATTCTCTGGAGATCTTTGTTTGTTGGTCAATTCGTGCTTCTACCTGACGGGGGCCGTAAATCAATTTTTCCTTGGGGAACTTATACACCAGCAATCTGCCATAATCGGATCCATCGCACTGTGCGCACATCCAGGAGATGGTGTTGCTCTTATTATCCGGAGTAAAGGGAACCATTATGAGAAATTCCTCTTGGGTTTGTTCAGGCAAACGCATAATTATATAATAACCTTTCATAAGAAACCTTGTTCTTCCTGAGAGACTCTTTTGCATGGGAAGGTCCCATAAATCCTCTTTATTGTAAAAGACCTGTAGATCCTTCATGTGATAAGCCCGGTACATTTTAGCCTGAATCTCGAAGAGGTCCCGGGGATAACGGATATGTGCCTTCAAATCCTCAGGCATCTCGCTGAAATGTTTAAAAAGCCATGGGAATATCTTTCGGTACGTCTGAATAATGGGATCTGATTCATCTATGACATAAAAGCAGGTTTCACCTGAATATGCGTCTATAGTGACCTTCACGGAATTGCGGATATAGTTGATCATTTTTTTCTGTGTTTGCCTGTCGATGAAAAGCACTTGTGTTGTCTGGTCTGAAGAATCGGGGTCAGATTTTAATACATATCGTTCGGAATAAGGAAATTTATCCGTAGTAGTATAGGCGTCCTGAATCCAGAAGATGCGGCCCGCTTCTGACACTACTGGATAAGGATCCCGATCATAGGTCAAAAAAGGCGCCAGGGTCGTGATCCGGTCCCTGATATTACGATGAAGCATAATGCGGCTTTTAGGAGTAATATAGCTGGTAAATAAGATCCTTGGCTCAAAGTACTTAATGGAAAAGACCAGCCTGTTGAACAGGGGATAGATGGGAACGCCTCCTTTTCCCTCATACCGTGAGTAGACATTGATATCTCCCTTGGGATAATCAAACTCCTGGGATTTGCTGTTTGCAATCACAAAGCTGATGGTTTTTTCACCGTAATAAATCTCAGGCCGTGTAATATTGAGAGATGTCTGACTCACAGGTGGAATATCCTTTATGATAAGGTTGGGCAATCCCTTTTCGGTCATGCTATTTACCGGGCTCATACACAGGCCGTAGCCATGCGTGTATTTAAAATATCTATTTTCAAAGGTTTGGGCCCGTGGCGGGAGATTTCCTTTATCCATCTCCCTGACAGAAAGCATGACTTGTGTTTTTTCATTGTTAAAAGTATAACGGTCTTCATCCACGCCAATAAAGTTGTAATACAGCCTCATCTCCTGCAATTCCTTATATGTTTGACGTAACGGATTCTTATCCCATAGTTTTACATTCTTAATTGTCAATGAATTATTTTTTATATCTTCAAATGTCAGGTTAGTGGATGCCTGAAAGTCCTTTTCCTCGATCTGATCCAGATTGTATCCGAGCCTGGTATACTTGATATTATTGAGAATATATGGCGTTTCTTTGGTTAGCTCACTGGGCTCAACCAGAAATTTCTGAACCGCCCATGGACATAGCTCACTCACAATAATTTTGATTGCAATGAGAACAGCCAAACCAATAAGTGGCCATTTCCATCCTTTTTTGGGAGAATTTATCCAAAAGACCAGCGCGCATATCAAGGCAATTACGATCATGACCCAATAGGCAACCCATTGCGCGTTCATATCCGTATATCCGGCGCCAAACACAACACCTCTCTGTGAATAGAGAAGCGCCAGAGTTTTTAACCTTCTGTTCCAGGCAATGAACAATAATATAAAACCTGCTAATACTGATAGATGTATCTTTGCCCATCGGGTAAACATAAATGATCTTGTTTTGAGATCCAATGCCTTATCCTTTAGGTAGATGAGGCCCACCAGCAATGTAATGATGACCGACGTGCAGAGTAACCACCTTTGTAGAAACAGGTGCACTGGGTAAGAAAATACGAAAAAACCGATATCTTTATGAAAAATGGGATCTATTATCGAGAAGGGGGTCTGGCGCCAGTACCGCAGAAAGGCTCCCCACCTCAGGATGGCGGGCCAGACTCCCATAGCAATTCCCAGGATAATGCAAGCTATTATTAGAAATTTATTTATCTTTTCCGGTTCAATGAGAAGGACCTTTACGTTATTAAGGCCCTCTGAGCGGTATGACAATTCCCAGCTTGTCTTGGGCGGGCCCAGCTTTCTTGCCAGATAAATATTAAGGCCGGCAATCAAGATAAAAATGAGCCCAAAAAACATGCCCAGTAATCCTTTGGACAGCCAGATGGTCCAAAATACCGGGGCGTAATTCAAGTTCCTGAACCACAATAATTCACCGTATAAATCCGCCAGTGCTACAATAGTTATCACCAGTAAAAAAATCAGACTGATACGGATTATAAATCTTTTTTCTAGTTTCATACGTTCTCCTCGAAGATCGAAGAGCAATCAAAGACCACTGCAGTCCCCCCCATTCAATAAAAAATATTTTATAACATTTTAATTATTTAAATTGCAAGCTTCTTTTCAAAGCCACCGGGATCAAGGCTTGAACCTAATTGTGACCTCCTAGCGAAAAAGCCTGCACAATTTCAGGGAAACTATCCAGGCTTTTTATATTAACCGGCCACATCCATGATCAGTCAATAAACAGATCAGCGGAACTTCAATTACAGATCACTTTGTGGCCGGAATTTTAAATTAAAATCGTGGGAACAAACCCTGCAGCCCGAATCCGGCCTGCGGGCTGAACCCGAATCCACCCTGCGGTGCAAATCCGAACCCGCCTTGGAGTCCGTAACCTAATCCAAACCCGGATTGAGGCATATATCCGTACCGGGCTTGAGAAGCATATCCGAGCCCGGCTTGTGATGTATATCCGTACATACCCTGCATCGTATTATATCCAAATCCGCTTTGCGGGGCGTAACCGTATGCGCCCTGGTATCCGTATCCAAAACCGGTTTGCGGCGTGTAACCATACATACCCTGCATCGTATTATAACCATATCCGGTTTGCGGGGCATAACCGTAAGCGCTCTGAAATCCGTATCCCAGGCCAGCTTGCGGTGTAAATCCGTACATGCCCTGCATCGTATTATAACCATATCCGGTCTGTGGAGCATAACCGTAAGCGCCCTGACCGTATCCCAAAGGCATCATATAACCATATCCGGTTTGCTGTGGGTAGATACCAGTACTGCTTCCTATGATTTGAAATGCCTCGGATTTGGTAAAGACGAGGTTATCACCATCCATTATAGCGAATATTCCCATATCGCCCATTCCACCGAATCCTCCAGGAAAACCTCCCTGGGGCATGGCACCCGGAAACATCATGCCTCCCTGCGGGGGTCGAAATCCTCCGCCCCAGCCCCCGAATCCACCTGGCGGAGGCTGGAAATCCCCCCAATCAATATCACCGATATCTTCCCAATTCATGCCTCCTCCGAACCTGGGAGAATCCACCAGGTCCTCAGGCGCTTCAAATGTCACGGAAACAAATTGCATCCCGGACATGGTAAAAACCGGAAAATCGAATACAGCCGTTATCACTTCATCATCCCGGTCTATATTATATCCCTCCAAAGTCCCTATCATTACACTCTCTACATCTGAATCATCAAGTAGATCCGAAATGTCATCATCTATCGTTATGGTTACTGTTACTCCCATCACACCCGGCCTGGCGGAAGATGGAGAAACACTCCGGATCGCATCCTCAAGATCAACTTCCTCCCAATACACCCACGGATCAGGGCAGTTACCATAACCGTCGCCTTTTTTCTGTGCTTTTCCGTCGAGCTGTTTCCGGATACTTGCCACACGCCCGCTGACAAATTCTTTCAAGCCAATGACAAAGCCAAATCCCCTGTTGAATCCCGCAATGGAAACATCGTTCGGATCTGTTTCCAGCTCACTTGTCAGGGTCTGCTCGAAATCTTCATTGGTATAGAATTTGGTTGGATCTGCATAAACATGCTCCCGGATCAGGTTTGCCGTATTATCTATGATCTGGCTCATAGTCTCAGGGGCGAAAGGGCCTGTGATAATATCATTAAGATAGCCGTGATAGATCGCCCTATATCCCGGATCCAGCAGCAGCTTATAAATCAACGGGCGCTCTTTAAACTTTACTATGACGGGTTCGTCGATCATAAATTTCAATACGCTATCGGTATCACATCCCATATTAAAGGTGCCAAAAGCCATGTTATAGTCCCATGGAATTATCCTGAAGACTCCGTCTTCTTCGTAGAGGTAGTAGTTATGTGCCATATCGCCATGATAGCTGTCCAGGTGGACTAAAACCGTGTTAACGGCTAAATAACGCAGCACCTCATCCACATCGAGCACTGCTTCATAATCACCAAAGTTATTCAGCTCATCCACCATGGTTATGAGGGTGCTTCGATCACTGGTATCCTCATTCGTCTTTAGCTCCAGCGTTGGGTAGTCACTGTTAGGATCATAGATTAAATAGGAGCCCATCTCTGCCTTGTAAATGTCACCATCACCTTTCGGGAAATGGGATTTAAAGAATTCATCATCCACCGCTTCCACGACAGTGTAAAGTCCGAGAAGCTCGCCATTGATATAAAGATTGACAAAGGCACAGCGCGGAGTGGGAACACCAAGTGAGCGCATAAGGTTATACGAGAGAAAATCACGCATCAAGGTAGGATCCGAGAATCCATTGTTAAAACTCAGTTTTTGAAGACCTGCCAGGTTCTGGCCCTTAATATAGCGATTAAAATCAACCTTTAAGCTGTATCGAGTGCCATCTTCGTCTCTCGCCACGGTCATAAGGCTTGAGTTTCCCTTTGTTCGAACAGCCACATCTTCCAGCCTTATACCATCATAGACGATATCCGCTATCTGATATTGCTCAGACATGGGATTGTCCAGAATATCCTGCCATTGGGCATCATACATTTCAATATTGACATCTACTACCTTATCCTGTGGAAAGACATCAAAAATCTTATTCTTTTGTCCAGGTGTCGGAGAAAGTGGTTGTGCTTCACCGATGCCGTCCGGGATTCGCCCGTAACTTTGGTCCATGGGTGCATCTCCGTCCGACCAGTCAAGCGTGTCCACGATACTGGCTCCCCGATATAGTATCACCCCGTCATTGGTACCCAACCCGAAAGGTACATAATAAGATCCGTCACCGGTACCTTCGGCCGTTGCCTTTATTACGAAGAATTCCCCGGGCCCCAATGTAATAGCAGGCAGAGGAGTTGGCTCATGTGCAGGATTGTCATCCACCAAGGCATAATCACCCAGATAAACAGAATTATTACCGATTACATAAAGCTCGATCCAATCTGATTCACCACCGGAGTCGCTGACGAGCACCTCATTGATAGTGATCTCTAATGGGAGGGCAGCTTCATTCGGAGAGTTTGGCGTAGGAGTCAATGTCTGCGCAGTACCGGTGCCATTTGGAAACCGGCCATAGCTGTAGCCGCCAGGTGCGTCCCCGTCATCCCAGTCAAGAACATCCACAATACTCGATCCCTTATAGAGAGTGACACAATCATCAGAGCCTAACCCGAAGGGCACATAATATGAACCGTCACCAGGATCTTCGCTAGTAGCCTGTATCACGATGAATTCTCCCGGCCCCAAGGTAATCCCGGGCAAAGATACGCGCCCGTGTGCCTCATTGTCATCCACTACTTTATAATCTCCAAGATATACGGAATTACTTCCGGTTACAAAAAATTCGATCCAGTCATTGCCGCCATAAGGGTCCCTGGCAACAATTTCATTAATAACCAGGCCATCCGCATGGCAAACATTATAAGATATCAAAGTCCCAAATAGAACAATAAAGAAGAACAATCCGATCCATTTTAATATATTTTTATCAAACAACTCTTTTAAAATATTTTTGCGAAACATCGTCCATAACCTCCCAGTATATTTTATCCATATTGACTTTTTCCTGAAAACGGCAAACAGCTTTTAGCATAAGGTTAAATAAATGTGCTATTTAAATAATCCAAATATCATGCCAAAAGGCCAGAAAAGGTTAACTTCTTGTAATATAATAAATAATATCAATCTTTGTGAGGTTTTTGTATAAGGGTTTCGACTTTCCAGACGATATATAGACTGAATGGTCGAGTTTTTAGAGGAATTTTTCCGACTCTTTAATTTAGATCTTATTGGATTCGTAAAGAGTCATTTCGTCGTCTCTAGGCTTTTTATTGGGTTGACCTGGAGTAGGAGTGAGAGTCCAAAGCTCTTTTGTACCATCGAGTTTTGTGCCATCAGGGAAACAGCCATAGCTGTAGCCTTCAGAGGCTTGACCATCTTCCCAGTCCAGCACATCCACAATATTGGAGTCCATATAAAGGGTAACACAGTCATCGGCACCCAATCTGAACGGAACGTAATATGAGTCGTCTTCAGGTTTTTCATCCGTTGCCAGTATTACAAAAAATTCTCCCGGCTCTAAGGTGATATCATCAGGAAGAGGTGCAAGCTCGCGTCCTTCAGCATCATCTACCAGCGCATAATCTCCCAGATACACCGAGTCATTGCTGTCAACATAGAGCTCTATCCAGTCACTTCCTCCTTCGGCAGGGCTGGCTACGATTTCGTTAATAACCAGTAGAGGCCTGAAAATCCTTTTATTCATAAAGCCCCGTGTCGGCAGCAAAGTAGAAGGTGCACCGCTACCATCAGGAAACCGGCCGTAGCTGCAGCCATTAGGTGCCTGGCCCTCTTCCCAGTCCAGCACATCCACAATAGCCAGACCCCAATAAAGGGTGAGACTGTCATCTGCGCCTAACCTGAACGGAACGTAATACGAGCCATCTTCAGGCTCTTCTTCCGTTGCCAGTAAAACGAAAAAATCGTTAGATTCAAGTGTAATATCAGGCAGCGGAAAGGGATCGTGCTCTATATTATTGTCTACTATGGAGTAATCTTTTAGATATACGGGACATTCACATACATTGTACAACTCAATCCAGTCATTGCCATCCCCTGAGGAACTCGATACAATTTCATTAATTACGAGGATTTTGGGAACACTATCACTTATATCGAAGCTGTCATCACTTGGGCCAATACATGATGAGTAGCATAGCATTCCTAATAATAGGGGAATCAATACCATTTTCCCGAGTGTTTTGCTCACCTGAGACATCTTTAAATCTGTAAAAAACATTTAATAATTATAAATATCCTTAAAAGATAAAACAATGACTTTTTTGCGAATCCATTAGGCCTTGACTCATTGATATTAAATGTCAAGCTAAATTTGTCATATTTGTTTTAAATAAACTTTCTCAATTCTCATGCCAGATATGCTTATTTAATATAATATCATAAAAACAAAGGATTTTGTCGAAATTTTTCTCAGACTGATATCATATTGATGCTCGCCTGAATAGTCGAACTATGAAACCATTTGGTCGAACCGGGCAAGTATAAATAATGTCATTAACCGAAATATATAGTTTCAATTGTCCGCATTTTAACTTAATAACGATGAATATTTATACAGGTTGTATATAAGATTGACAAAGTTTAACTATAAATCATCCGACAGATTGAATTTAAAAGTGAATTTAAAAATGTTTATCCAATAAATGTTTTATGTTATCCTGTTTTGTTTAAAGACTTTTATATGCTATAATAAATAATTAGAGATGTATTATAATAAATAAATTGATTTGGCATAAAAATTGTATTTTTTTAATCTTCATGAAATAGTTACTAAAATCAGATAATTTTTCAGGTTCAAATCCCTCATTTTTTCAACAGAAAGGACTTGGTTTGAGTTTAAAGATATTAATATCACTACAACTGCAAGCATTTTAAATGATTATGCAGATATAATGCGGAGTATATTCCGACAATATATACATACCTCACTAATTTTTTTCATAAGGCATTACTGTAAAGGAGTTTTTATGTTTTTCCAGAAAAAAAGTATTTTTATCTGGTCCGTAATTATGATTTTTATTTCTGCAGGATCAATACCTATTGCTTACGGCATGTCCCGCCCTAAGAAAAACCTGAACATCATCCTTATCACAATCGATACCTTAAGGGCCGATCATTTGGCTTGCTATGGATATGATTCGATCAAAACACCACATATTGATGGATTGGCAAAGGATGGTATTTTATTTTCAAATGCGTATTCATCATCACCTCTTACCTTTCCATCTCACACAAGTATTATGACGAGTCAGTATCCCATTCAACATGGGGTTCAAAATAACGGCACTTTCATACTCCAGGATTCTGCAAACACCCTGGCTGAAATCTTAAAAAACAGGAATTATAAGACAGGCGCAATTGTTTCCTCATATGTTTTGGCCTCGCATTTCGGGCTGAATCAGGGATTTGATTCCTATGACGATTATTTTTTTCAAAAAAAGGGAGATGTACAGGATCATACTCAAAACGAGAGAATCGGTGAAAAGGTAACTGATATAGCTAAAAAGTGGCTTCAAAAAAACCATAAAAAGCCTTTTTTCTTGTGGGCACATTATTTTGATCCTCACTCATTATACAATCCGCCTTCACCATTTGATAATCTTTACAAAGAAAGGCCTTATGATGGAGAAATCGCTTACACTGATCAATGCCTGGGTGTGCTTTTAGATGAAATCGACAAATTATCCCTTTCAAAAAATACCTGCATTATATTAGTGGGTGATCATGGAGAAGGACTTTGGGATCACAATGAGCAGACACACGGACTTTTTATTTACAATACGACCTTGCATGTTCCTTTAATTATAAGCTGTCCGGAGCATTCTCAAAAAGGCATAAAGGTTGCCTCACTGGTTAACACGATAGATATCATGCCTACAATCCTGGAACTTTTAAGTATTGATGCTGAGGGATTGCTTATTCAGGGCTCCAGCCTTGTGCACTTTCTTAAAGGTGAAGACAAAGACATGAAGATAGATCTCTACTGTGAGTCCCAGTATCCCAAATTGAATTTAAATTGGGCGCCCCTGGAGGGTATTTTGACATTCGAAGGATGGAAATATATCTATGCACCAAAATCTGAATTATACAATCTGAAGGAAGATCCTAAGGAACTGAAAAATCTTTTCTCAATAAATCCTCAAAAGGCAAAATCCTTACATGAGAGATTTCTGAGTTTAAAAAAGGATTTGATTAAAAAGGCTCAAGCCGTTGAAAATGCAAAATCGGTTACGCTTTCAAATGAAGCAAGAGAAAGACTGATGAGTCTGGGATATATTAGCTACAGTGGTTCCAATGATGACACATCAGCAGGAAAAGCCGATCATGAACTCCCTGACCCAAAGGACAAAGCACACCTGCTCGTTATGATAGATGAGGCTCGTGGTTTTGAAGAAAAGGGGCAGATTGAACAATCCCTTCAGAAATATGAAGAGGTCCTGAAGCAAGACCCTGAGAATAAAATGGCCCTTTTTCCTGCCGGCTTGATTTATGCGAACACAGGGAGGCCGGAGAAGGCTGTGCATATTTTTCAAAAACTGGCTGAGCTTGATCCGCAAAATTATGATACCAAAAATAGCCTTGGCCTGACTTATGATTTTTTGGGTATGCCGGAGAAAGCCATTAAGGAATATAAAGAAGCGCTGGAGATCAATCCTAAGGTTGCCTATATTCATTATAATCTAGGAAATGCATATCTAAAAATAAATGAATTGGATTTAGGTGTTAAAGAGTTTCAGAAAATGAGATCCCTTTCCCAGGATCCCGTTGTATTGTCTATGGCCATTGGGAATTTGGGAGGTATTCAACTCAGAAAAAGAAATTTAAAAAAGGCACTTAAAAGATTTAAGGAATCTATCGAGCTTAATCCGATTAATCGGGATGCACATATCAGCCTTGCCGATACTTATTATTTTCTTGGGGAGATAGATAATTCCATTAATGAATGGAAAACCATTGTCGAACTCTGGCCCGATGATTATATCGCCTGCTATAAATTAGCACAATTACTTCTGGATGCCAGCAAATCGGAGCAGGCGATTACGTACCTGAAAAAGTGCCTCCAATTACATCCTGACTATATCGATGCCAGAATCTTACTTCAGCAGATATATACTGGGATCTCACACAATCTGGTTTTAAAGACAAGAGTTTATGGATAATTGTCCCGGTTAATGGATTTGAATTTCAATATCATTAAGTTAAGGCTTTAATAATGAATTCGTAAAAGGTTGTTTTGGAGTCTTTAGGGAAAAATAAGCCTGCATAGTTTCTAATAAACCATGCAGGCTTATTTTTATCAACGGCCAAATAAATGATTAAAATAAACCGTCATGACCTACACAAAAAGTTTAAATCGGATCATTTTTGTGGCCGGAACATAACATGCTTTAAAACAGGTTAAACCAGTCTTCAAATTCAAAAATTAATCCGGTCTGGGACGGATATTTTATCCCGTTTTTAAATAATCCTCCGAGTCCGGGTTTGTTGTCGTGCCCAAACGGATTTTTAAAATTTAATTCATTCCGGTTTTGCCCTTTTAGCTTATACTCATTAAGTTTAAATAGCATATAACAATCTTCCAGTTCGGATATAAATTCATTCAAGAATATTGACAAGCTAGTATTCTGTCCAAATCCGGAAAGTCTTTCTGATAAAAACCAGTACGGAGAGCTATATTGGGTCAATGGATTGAACCATCCATAATGGTTGCCAATGTACCAGCCAAAATGATTACCCGGGGTATCCGTATTGCCCGCTACGATCTCAAAGGCATCGGGTTTGGTAAAGATTATTGTCTGTCCGTCCGAACCCTGGAATATAACCGAGACATCATACTTCCCTATTGTTTTGTTGGCTGGTATATCAAATAAGGCATTTATCTTCAGTCCCTCGAGAGCTATGTCACTCCCCTCCAGTGAGCCGATCTTTACGCTTAATAAATCCAATTCAGGAAGGAACATAGTCATCTCTTCAATCAAGGTGATTGTAACCTTTACATCATCACCCTTCTTGCCGGAAGACGGAGAAACCTTTGCGATTACTCCGATGTCCTCATCCACCAATCCGTCGCAGTCGTTGTCTATACCATCATAAACCTCGGCAGCCCCCGGGTTGACAGCCTGATTGTCATCAGCGCAGTCCCCTTCTCCGGGTGAGTATCCATCTGCATCATTGTCTAAATAATTTTCCTCATTTGGAGTCGGTAAATTGAGCATCATGAATCCGCCCGTGCCGTTAGGATATCTTCCAAGAGACACATCTGTCTCTTGATTACCGAATTCCACGGAATCAAGAAGTGCATTTCCATGCTCTGCCTTATCCACTAATAATACTATTTCACCTGAAGCCGAAAGCTTGAAATTGGCATGCAGACCAGGTTCATCACCGCCATCTTCGTCGGCCCAAACTATCAGGTAGGCTCCAGGGGCAAGTATAGTGCCCTCCGGTATTTCCCACTTTAGCGGATTATCTTCATTATCGCTCAGATACATTCCAGAAAGGTCTATCTCCTGACCGCTGATATTTAAGAGCTCAATCCAGTCATCAAAATCTCCCTGGGGGTCCTGAATGGTTGTCTTATTGCTTGCCATAAGCTCATTGATGACAACAGGTGTGTAATCAGCAACGGGCATATAGACCCTGTATGAGAAGATATAATCTTCAGCATTGTAAGGCGCAAAGGAGTTGCCTTCACCGTCATCGGCAGTCCTGACTTCGACATAATACCGAACTAAACTGCCGGCAGGGAATGGGGGTATTTCTGCAACCAAAATTTCACCATCATCCGGATTACCATTAACGTCGGCAAAGAACATTGAAACACACTCAAATGGACCTTTGCCTGCTGTGTAATAAAGTATTCCCTGCTCAATGTCAGAACCTGCCTGAACAGTTGCGATTATCCATACAGGCTGTCCAGGAATAACCGAATTATTGTCTGATAAAGTGACCTCGCGGACAACCGAAGAAATCTCAGGTGTCGGCTTGCTTATCTCAGGATAGTTGAGCAGATAATTGCACCGGTTATTGACAAAATTCTCAATATCTGTGAAGCTGGCTTCAAATGCGCTATAGGAATACAGCTTCTTTGTGTCCCCCTGCACCTCATCCGCTATCAGAGCCCGATAGGCCTCGACTTGCGGTGCAAGGACATCCCAATTAAGAGATTCCTCTACAATGGTCCTTATATGCGTCAGGTAACGCTCGCGGAATTGTGGGACAGCCATGAGCCGGCTTATCAAGGGACGTGACGCAGCACCCTCTCCTTCAAAGGGGCTCTGATTGACAAAACGGCTGACAAAGGTCTCATTGCCGTCGTGCTGCAATGGGTGTATCTGTCCTGTTTTCGGATCATAATAGATCTGATAGTCCCACCCCTTTGTCAGATAGCTGTCCTCATCTGTAAAGATGTTTTCCATTGCAAGAAACCATAGCCACCGGTCCACAGCCAGGACGCTGTCGGCAACCTCGAAACCACGGTCACAGGGAAGACAATGCGTATAGTAGCCGTCGTCGGTCCAGGACATGGCTTCGTCGTCGATGATCCAATCACGAGCCTTCTCGTAAATCTTTTCCGTTTCCTCGAACTTCGGTTT